>UQZX01000008.1 GCA_900545525.1 uncultured Prevotella sp. | reverse complement strand
ACATAACTACATTTTCTTATGATTATGTTTGGTTTTTTCCATAGGAAGCAGCCCGTAAAATAATGCACAAAATTTCAATTAGTTTTACATCTTCCCGAATTTCGGATACCCCCCCAAAAAAATAAAGCAAACATCTGATTTAACATTAGAACAATACACATGACATACAAGCCAAACACCACTTAAAAGCATTAACCTCCAGCACCGCACCACCTGTCACAGCTCGGCGGCAACAGCGTTTGTCAGTTCTACAAACTGACGTATGGTCAGCTGTTCGGGACGTTTGGTCATAAGCTCATTCTCCCAAAATGCAGCAGAAGGAACTATTCCGTCAAGTACCTGACGCAACGACACCCTGAGCATCTTGCGTCTTTGATTGAAAACAGCCTTCACTATACGCTTGAAAAACTTCTCGTCACAACCAAGGTCCACAACACCATTCCTCGTCATACGTATCACGGCACTCTTAACCTTAGGTGGAGGATTGAACACGTTTTCATCCACAGTGAACAGATATTCCACATCATACCACGCCTGTATCAGCACGCTCAATATACCGTAAGCCTTGTTGCCCGGCTGCGAGGCAATGCGCTGTGCCACCTCGCGCTGTATCATACCCGTGCAACAAGGGATAAGATCCTTGTTGTCGAGCATCTTGAAAAATATCTGCGACGATATGTCGTAAGGATAATTTCCCGTAAGCACGAAACTGCCCCCGCCGAACAACGCCCTAAGATCCATGCGGAGGAAATCGTCACTTATGATATTGTCGCGCAGAAGAGGATAGTTCTCATTAAGATACGCCACAGACTCCTTGTCTATCTCCACCACCCTGACATCGCGGTTCTTCGTGACAAGATACTGCGTCAGCACGCCCATGCCTGGTCCTACTTCGAGAACGGGCACTCCAGGACATGCATCAACCGTGTCGGCTATGGCCTTTGCTATATTCAGATCTGTCAGGAAATGCTGCCCCAAATGCTTTTTCGGTCTTACTGTCTTCATTGTTTATCGCTTATATGATGCAAAAATATAAAAATATTTTATTTTTCTGTCATTTCCAGCTGTTTTATTAACAATAAATCATGCATTAATACGTTTACTTAAAGATAGTACATTTAAGGGGAAAACACGTCCTTTACACAGCATGTATGTATTTGTTTAAAACGAAATAAAACTAATTATTATTACACAAATGAAAACAGAAAAGAAATACCACGGCGTAGTGGTGCCGATGGTTACACCAGTAATGAAAGACGGTAGCATAGACACAGCCGCCGTTGAAAGGATTGTATCCAATTTTGCAAAATACGGAGTGTCGCCGCTCATTATGGGCACAACGGGCGAAGGCAATTCGGTGTCGGTAAAAAACGGCGTTGAGATGATAAGTGCGGCAAAGCGTGCCGCAAATAAAGACATGGTGATATATGCCGGACTTGCGGGCAACTGCATCAGCGAGCAGAAAGAGGCTGCCGCAAAGTTTATTGAGGCAGGTGCGGATGTCATTGCCGCAACACTGCCATGCTATTATGCGCTCACTCCGGAACAGATGTACGACTACTATAAGGACATGGCTGACACGCTCACGGTTCCCCTCATGCTGTACAACATCACAATCACCACACACATGAGTATACCGATGGATATAATTGAGAGGCTCAGCCACCATCCCAACATCGTGGGTCTGAAAGACTCTGAAAACAACGTTCCGCGTCTTGAAGAGGCTCTCAAGCTATTTGCCGACCGCGAAGACTTTGCATACTTCTGCGGATGCGCAGCAAACTCTGCCGTTGCGCTGAAGAACGGTGCCGACGGCATAGTGCCCAGTGTTGGCAACTATCTGCCAAAAATATATCAGGACCTGTATGAGGCAGGTGTAAGAGGCGACATGGAAAAAGCGGAAGAACTGCAGCAAAAGACAATAGAAATAGGAAAAATCAACACTGCGGGACTTACTCTTGGAGAGTCACTCGCCGGTCTTAAAATAATAATGAATGAGGCTGGACTTTGCGAAACAAACATGCTTCCACCGCTTACAAAACTCAACGCTGAGACAGAGGAGCGTATACGCAGAGAGGCACGTCCTGTGATTGAACAATACAATTAATATAACACTCATAATACCATGATACATACATCCTTACACTGGATCGACGCAACTATACTGGCAGTGTCAATACTTATTGCCGTAGTAGTGGGAATATACTTCTCTAAGAAACAGAAATCAACAGATGCCTATTTTGCCGCAAGCGGCAACGTGCCGGCATGGGCAGTTGGAATGTCAATGTTTGCAACAATCATAAGCAGTGTGACATTCCTCGCCTACCCCGGTGCCGCATACGGCGGGAACTGGATATTGCTTGTACAAGGTCTTATGGTTCCGATTATCCTCGTTGGACTTATCGGAACCATTGTACCTTTGTACAGAAAGGTTATCAAGCTCAGCACATACGAATATTTTGAACGCAGGTTTGGAATATTCGCGCGCTTCTACAGCTCGGTGGCTTTCATCCTTGAGAACTTCTCAAAGATGGGAGCCGTGCTTTACCTCATGGGACTTGCAATGGCTATGTTTACGGGAGGCATGGACATAAACACAATCATAATAGCAGTTGGCGTGGTTATCATCATCCTGACCTATCTCGGCGGTATGGAGGCCATAATATGGATGGACGTCGTACAGGGCTTCCTGCTCATAGGCGGCGGTCTGATAACCATTATCATGCTTTTCTGCCTTACGGACGGCGGTCCGGCAACAATATTCAGCGTTGCAGCCGAGTACGACAAAATTGATTTCGGACCGTATGCAATGGATCTTACGCAGACTACATTCCTCGTAATGGTGCTTAACGGTATGTTCTATGCCGTGCAAAAATATGGCACAGACCAAAGTATCGTACAGCGCTACCTCACGGCACGCGACGACAAGAGTGCAAAGAAGGCGTCTTACCTCGGCGTTCTGATGAGCGTTCCGGCATGGGCACTGTTCATGTTCGTGGGCACCTGCCTGTTTGTGTATTACCACATAAACCCGGGCATACTGCCTGAAGGCATCAAAGACGATGCTGTATTCCCGTTCTTCATTGCCACGGAAATGCCTGTGGGCATCATAGGACTGATTGTTGCGGCACTCGCGGCTGGAGCCATATCGAGCATCGACAGCAGCATAAACTGTATATCCGCATGCGTAGTGGAGGACTATTACTCAAGGCTGCGCCCCAATGCAAGCGACAAGTCCAAACTGTGGGTTGGCAAAGTATCGGTGCTGGTAGTAGGCATCGGCAGCATTCTCGTAGCTCTTCTCTACGTGTCGTGGGGCGGACAGGGCGTGCTCGGCTCGCTGTTCGGTCTGTATGCCATTATTTCTGCCGGCATCGTGGGCATATTCCTTCTCGGTCTGTTCAGCCGCCGTGCTAACTGGCAGGGACTGTATGTCGGCATTGCATGCGCCATACTCTTCACGGCATACGCCGTACTTACGTCGACACCGTTCGATATGGGAAACGGTGAGAAAGAACTGCTGATAGACCTCGGCAAGTATAACTTCACACACTCCACATACATGCTCGGTGTATACAGCCACCTCATCGTATTGATAGTGGGATACGTGGCAAGTCTTTGTTTCAAGACCCCACTTGCAGACAAGGAACTGACGATATACGGATATCTGGAGGAAAAAAGGAAACAAAAGAAATAACAAGATTACCCGCTAAGTGCCTGACGCATCGCAATAAGTTTTTATTTCGTCATGCGGCAGGACTTTATGGTTAAAGCAAACAATAAAAAAGAAAAACAATGAAAGAAATAACACTTTTGCAACCGGCAAAGATTGTTTTCGGTACAGGATGTACCGAACAGTTCTGCAAAGACTACATATCTATGGGCTTTAAGCGCCTGTTTATATTGACGGCGCCGGTAATACGCCCCATGATTGCAGACATGGCAGGCACATTGAACGCTGCCGGAGTTGAAACAGAAATATATGACAACATAAGGCAGGAGCCGTCTGTAAGCGACTTCAAGGCCATTCTTGATATTGCACGCAAGTTTGATGCCGACAGTGTAATAGGCGTTGGCGGCGGAAGCGTGCTCGACGTCTGCAAGCTTGTTGCGGCACTTATTGACAGTGAGCAGCAGATAGAAGACCTTTTCGGCATCGGTTTTATAAACAGGCGCGGAAAATGGTTTGCATGCATGCCTACAACTTCCGGCACAGGAAGCGAGGTGTCGCCTAATGCCATACTGCTTGATGAGCGTGACGCACTGAAGAAAGGTGTTGTAAGCCCGTACCTTATGGCAGATGCAGCATACATAGATCCCAAACTTACATGGACCGTGCCTGCAAAGATTACGGCAGAAACGGGTATGGACGCCATAACACATTGTATTGAGGCATATACAAACAAATTTGCACATCCGGTAATAGACGTATATGCGCTTGAAGGCATACGCCTTATTGCCCACAACCTTTTGAGAGCTGTGAAAGACGGCAAGGACGTTGAGGCACGCGAGGCCCTGTCACTTGGCAGTATGTATGGCGGACTGTGCCTCGGTCCGGTAAACACGGCGGCCGTTCATGCACTCTCCTATCCCATCGGCGGCGAGTTCCACATCTCTCACGGACTGTCTAATGCCATCCTCCTGCCATCGGTAATGCGCTTCAACTGCTGCGCCAACGTGAAGAAATATGCACAGGTTGCCATTGCATGCGGTGTGGAACCGGGAGCGACCGACGAGGAGACGGCAATGAAGGGCGTTGAGTTCATTACACAGTTGTCTAAAGATTGCGGCATACCCACCACGCTTACAGAGCTGGGCATACCCGAGACGGCTGTAGACGGCATGGCAAAGGCAGCAATGAACGTGCAGCGACTGCTGAAAAACAACCCGAGAGAAGTGACAGAGGCTGACGCAAAAGCCATATACGAAAGCTTGTATTAACAAAATTACCGCTATGAAAAAAACAATAAAGCCAATATTGGCAATAACTATGGGCGACCCCGCCGGCATCGGTCCGGAGATTGTTGTGAAAGCTCTTAACCTTAAAGAGACTTACGAGAAGTGCCGCCCGATAGTGACAGGAGATGCCCAAGTAATGGAATGGGCTGTCAGGCAGATGGGGACAGCACAGAAAATCAATGCGATTGAGAACGTAAGTGAAGCAAAGTTTGAACTTGGAACGATAGATGTAATCGACCTCAAATGCGTTGACATGGACACATTCGAGCCTGGTAAGGTTGCTCCACAGTGCGGAAACGCAGCCTTCGTGTCGATTGTCAAAGCCATAGAGCTGGCAATGGCGAACGAGGTGGACGGCACCGTGACTGCTCCGCTCAACAAAGAAGCGTTGCACAAAGGCGGACACAACTTTGACGGGCACACCGAGATATATGCACACTATACGGGAACAAAGAAGTATGCCATGCTTCTTGCCGATGAGTTCCTGCGCGTAATCCACGTGTCTACACACGTATCTTTGCGCGAGGCTTGCGACCGTGTAAAGAAAGACCGCATAATAGAAGTAACCGAACTGATATCTGATGCCTGCAAGCAATTCGGCATGGAGAACCCACGCATAGGCATTGCCGGACTTAATCCGCATGCAAGCGACAACGGTCTGTTCGGCTGGGAAGAAGAGAAAGAGATAATACCGGCCGTCAACGAACTGCGCGAACGTGGCTTCGAGGTAGACGGACCGGTGCCGCCCGACACACTCTTTGCCAAGGCTAAATGCGGCAAGTACGACGGTTGCGTGGCAATGTATCACGACCAGGGGCACATACCGTTTAAGGTTGTAGGCTTCAACTGGGACAAGAAGACAGGAAAGATGGACAGCGCGAAAGGCGTGAACATAACATTGGGGCTGCCCATTATAAGGGTTTCCGTTGACCACGGCACCGCATTCGATGTGGCAGGCAAGGGCATTGCAAGTCCTGATGCCATGCTCCTTTCTATAGACTATGCCACACGTATGGCGATAAGTAGAATTGAAAAGAACAACAGACAATGATTGCAGTAATAGCCGACGATGTGACCGGAGCTGCCGAATTGGCGGGTGTAGCATTGCGTAATAGCCTGGACGTACAGTTTATAACAGAGATAAACAGCGGTCTGCCTGATACCGACGTACTGGTGATAGCAACAGACACACGCTCGTCCGGCAGACAGGAGGCAGTGGACACCGTCAGGCACATCGCCGGCTATCTGAATGAAAGAAACGACATCACGGTATTCAAAAAGACCGACTCGGTGTTGCGTGGTCATGTAATGGCAGAACTTGAAGAACTTGCTGCATGTATGGGATACGGTTTAACCATACTGTTGCCGCAGAACCCCTCGAAAGGAAGGATTATAAGTAAGGGAAAGTATTATATCGACGGCACTCCCCTGCAAGAAACATCTTTCTGTTACGATCCTGAATTTCCAGCAACGACACCGGATGTGGAGGACATCGCAGAAGGCAGTGTCTCAATGTCTGTAAACGGGCGTCCACAACAGGCAAGAGTCAACATCGGAGATGCCTCTGATTTGAATGAACTGCGTATACAAGTCGGTAAGGTCGACAAGAATTGTCTTGTTGCAGGAGGTGCCGATACTTTCAATCTTTTTATAAACAGACCTGACATAAAAAGAAAAAAACATGCAGGCACAGCTGTCGGTATTAACAGTGGCAAGACACTGGTAATATGTGGAAGCACACAAAGCAAATCTCTTATTACAATGCCATTCTTCAAACGTTGCAGCTCCGCTGAAGAGGGCATGCCCCTTGATGTATTCCACGGCAATCCGGCAGATATATGGCTTGACACATTATATCGGTCATACGCCAGACATCAGGCTCTAATTATAAAAATAGGGCATGAGGCAACCGGCGGCAAAGAATATGCCATACGTCTTAGAAACTTAATGTCGGCAGCAGCAGCCGGTCTGTTGGAAAGAGAAAAGCCACGATTACTTGTCATTGAAGGCGGTGCCACGGCATTTGCCGTACTGAAGGCACTGCAGTGGAACATGTTCAATGTAAAAAAAGAGCTTGCACCCGGAGTGGTATGCCTTACTTATGAGGATACTGATATAATACTGAAACCGGGCAGCTATCCGTGGGGCAACATTTTTGACTAATAACAGCATGTCTTTATTCCGAGGTTATCACCACAGACCATGCAAGAAGGAAATAAAGAGTTGAGTGACATTAGGTTCTTTACCCCTATGACTTTAAAGACATTAAGGCACTTTAAAGAGTAAAGTGAGTAAGTCACTTTTCAGGAAAAAAGAATAGTTGGGGCGGTTTGTAATATAACAATAAAGACAAGAAAGATAAATTCGTTGAACTCATGTTATATTAGGCTAAAAATAAGCAGTTCTCAAAAAAAATAACTAACTTTGTCGGTATCATAATTATTATTAATATCAAAAACAGAATAATAGTATGCTTAACAAAAAGATTGAAGAGGCTATAAACGCCCAGATTAATGCAGAGATGTGGTCTGCTTATTTGTACCTGTCTATGGCTGCACACTGCCATGCAATAGGGCAGCCAGGAATGGCAAAATGGTTTGAGGTTCAGTTTAAGGAAGAACAGGATCATGCAAAAATTCTTTTCAACTACGTGATATCAAGGAACGGCAATGTAACTCTTAAGGCAATAGACGCAGTGCCGACGGAATGGAATTCTATACTTGACGTATTTGAAAGTACATTGGCTCATGAGCAGAAAGTTACGGCAATGATTAACGACCTGTTTGCCCTCACAACACAGGAAAATGACTATGCAACACAGAGCATGCTCAAGTGGTTTATCGACGAGCAGGTGGAGGAAGAGGAAAATGCACAGACTATCATCGACAATATAAAGATGATAAAAGACAACGGCTACGGCATATATATGCTTGACAAGGAGCTTGGTGCAAGGACATACACACAGCCTTCTCCTTTGGCTGGCTCTATTTAACGTCAGATCGACATAATACAGTCCGCAAGTATCACATCCATTTGTAGGGACATTTTCTTGTAAATGTCCGTGAAACAGCCACATAAAAACTGCCTTAAACAGGATAAGGACACGGACATTTACAAGAAAATGTCCCTACAAATGGATGTGTTTCGGAATATAGATCAATGCCCAAAAACATACTCACGCGCAAATGTCTGTGTAATAAAGAACCCCGGCTGCTTCATTGCATCCGGGGTTCTTTTTATCAAGACCTTGAAAGTCTGCATCAATTATTGACTGTACCTCCGACAATATCAAGCAGCTCATTGGTAATAGCCTGCTGCCTGCTCTTGTTGTACTGAAGATTGAGTTCACGCAACAATTCATCAGCATTGTCCGTAGCTGTCTGCATTGCCACCATTCTCGCGGCATGCTCACTCGCATTGCTGTCAAGAAGAGCTGTATAAACCATGAGATGAAGAAGTTTGGGTATAAGACTGCCCAAAACACTGTTCATATCCGGCTCTACAATAAAATTGTCGTTTAGGGGCTTGGCTGCTTCCACCTTTTGGTTCTTTGTCTTCTGATTGTTCTGAAGATAGTCCTGCACCTCGCGAGTAACTGTTCTTGTCTTCAAATCGCGTTCCTTATCCCCGCTAAGCTCCGTCTCCACATCTATCGGCAAAAACGTCTTACGTGTCAATATCTGCGAGCCGGCACTCTTGAAGTGGTGATAAATCATCTCCACACGGTCAATCTCACCATCAGCAAACTTACGTCCAAGCTCACAGGCAATCTCCGTACACTCCTTTGCGTTAGGCTTGTCAGCAAGCTCCATAAAGTCTCCGGCAACCGTCAGCCCAAGTTTTACAACTTTCTCCGCAACCTTTCTTCCTATCGGATATATAACAATATTATCCTTTCCCAAATGCGCATACTCGTCAATGGCATGCTGCATCATCTTGATGACATTGGCGTTAAATCCTCCACAAAGACTGCTGTTGCTCGAATATACAATCAGAGCAACCCTCCTTACCGTCCGTTCCTTATCGAAAATAGTCTGCGCATCTGCCTCAGATGCCAAAAATGTCTTAAGAATATGCTCCAGCATCTTTTCGTACGGAAGCATATTCTCTATCATCACCTGAGCATGATGAAGCTTTGATGATGCGACCATCTTCATGGCACTCGTAATCTTACGTGTGCTGTTGACGGAAGCTATACGGTTTTTTATCTCTTTAAGCGACGGCATAGGCTATTAATTATTTTTGTACTGCCCTGCAATATCTGCCATTACAGATTCTATCACTGCCGTAACGTCATCGTCTATCTTGCCCGAAGAAAGAGTGTCAATGGTATCCTGATGAGCAGAACGCAACTTGTCAAGGAAGGCATCCTGACACTCACGTATATTCTCTACAGGAACATTTGACATCAATCCATGGGTACCGCAATAGAGTATTGCAATCTGCTCTCCCACAGCCATAGGACTATACTGGGGCTGTATCAGCAGCTGATTGTTCTTACGTCCTCGGTCAAGGGTCATTGCCGTAACGGCATCCATGTCGCTTGAGAACTTTGAGAAAGCTTCAAGCTCACGATACTGGGCCATATCTATCTTCAAGGTTCCGGCAACCTTCTTCATACTCTTGATTTGTGCAGAACCGCCCACACGACTTACGGATATACCGACATTTACAGCCGGACGGAAACCCTGGTTGAACAGGTCACTCTCCAAATATATCTGCCCGTCGGTAATGGATATTACGTTTGTCGGGATATAAGCGGAAACGTCGCCAGCCTGTGTTTCAATAATCGGAAGAGCCGTAAGCGAACCACCGCCTTTGACATGCCCCTTCATGCACTCGGGAAGGTCGTTCATCTGCTCGGCAACTTCCTGCTGGTCATTGATACGCGCAGCACGCTCAAGCAGACGGCTGTGCAGGTAGAACACATCACCCGGATAAGCCTCACGACCTGAAGGGCGGCGCAATATCAAGGAAACTTCACGGTAAGCAACAGCCTGCTTCGACAGGTCATCATATACAACCATTGCAGAATATCCGCGGTCACGGAAATATTCACCTATGGCTGCCCCCGCAAACGGTGCATAATACTGCATGGCTGCCGGATCGGCTGCCGTTGCGGCAACAACGACCGTATATGGCATGGCACCGTGCTGCTTAAGGTTTTCGACAAGCGCTGCCACAGTTGAAGCCTTCTGCCCTATTGCAACATAAATACAATATACAGGCTTACCTGCCTCATAAAAACTCTTCTGATTTATAATGGTATCAACGGCGATTGCCGTCTTACCCGTCTGACGGTCACCGATGATAAGCTCTCGTTGTCCACGACCGATTGGAATCATCGAGTCTACCGACTTTATACCGGTCTGAAGCGGTTCTTTCACCGGCTGGCGGTATATAACTCCTGGAGCCTTACGGTCAAGCGGCATCTCAAATGCACCGCTAAGGTCAATGTCTCCCTTGCCGTCGATTGCCTGTCCCAGCGGGTTGATGACACGTCCAAGCATATTATCGTTCACCAAGATAGATGCAATACGCTTTGTACGCTTAACCACCATGCCTTCCTTGATGCCCTCGGTCGAGCCAAGGAGCACACAACCGACGTTATCCTCCTCAAGGTTCATGACGATTGCCATTGTGCCGTTCTCAAATTCCAAAAGCTCGTTTGCCTCAGCATTGCGCAGTCCGTAGATGCGTGCAACGCCGTCGCTCACTTCGAGCACGGTACCCACCTCGTCAAACTGCTGACTGTCGTTCAAGCCCTGAAGTTGTTCAAGAAGCACTTGGGACACTTCGCTTGGTTTAATTTTATCTGACATGATTAAATTTATTTTTAGTTACATTTAGCAGAACGCCTGCATAAACAACGGCATTCTACCTTCCCAACTGTGAAAGTATTCCACGCAACCGGCTATGCACACTGGCATCCAGCCTGTACGTATCATATTCAAGCACAAAGCCCCCGATTATATCAGGATTGACCTCGGTTTCAAACTCCACAGTTCCTTTAGCTCTACGTTCCACCATAGAACGCATCTTCTGCTCTGTGGCATCAGACACGGGCACGGCGGTAGTAAGTTTACCACGGATGATATTCTTATGTTGTCTGTAAAGAGTGATATACGAGTTTGCAATAAACTGCAAGACGTTCTCACGGTCTCCCTTCAATACCAAAGCAATGAATGAAGCAACAATTTCGGAGACACTGCCACCACATGCCGTGATGATCAGTTCTTTCTTCTTGTCCTTGGAGAGCATGGGATTATCTATCGTGAACCTCAGACCGGACACTTCGATAAAACTCTTTGTCAAAGTCTGCATCTCATGATATACCTTGTCCTCCTGCCCTGCACCGGCAGCAGCCTTAAGCAAGGCACGGGCATACCTAACCGATATTACTCCTATGTCCATAATTATTTTTCTTTTACAACAACCTCATCCAACAGCCTGTCTATGGTCTCCATCTGTGCGGCGTCTGAAGCGAGTTCCTTACGGAGAATCTTCTCAGCCACCTTTACAGACAGCCCGGCAACCTGCGCACGTATGTCGCTGATGGCTGCCTGCTTCTCGTTCTCTATCTCAGCCTTCGCCTCTGCAATCAGGCGGCTGCCCTCTTCACGAGCTTTCTCCTGTGCCTTTGCTATAATGGCATCGCGGATATCAGCTGCTTCCTTGAGCACCTGTGCCTGCTTACGGCGGGCTTCCTGCAGAATGCTTTCGCCCTCCATTTGTATATTGCCGAGGCGTTCCGACGCTTCGTGCGCTTTTCTTAGGCTTTCGTCTATGTAGTTCTTACGTTCCTCAACCATTCCTATAATGGCGGGGAAGCCGTACTTTGCAAGAACGAAGAATACCACCAAAAATGCAAGCAGCATCCAGAACAAGAGTCCGAGATCAGGAGTTAGTATTGATGGCAAATTTTCCATTGTATAATTAGTTTGTTCTAACTATATTCATTATTTGATAAGGAACGCACAAGCAGCAATGGCGAAAAGTGCACAACCCTCGACAAAGGCTGATGTTAAAATCATGTTCGTCTGTATCTTGCCGGTTGCTTCAGGCTGACGGGCAATGGCATCCATTGCACTACCGCCAATCTTACCTATACCCAAACCTGCTCCAATAGTTGCAATACCTGCTCCAAGACCGCAGCCCAGCTGTGCCAGACCTTCAGCAGCCAAAAGTGTTGAAATAATCATAGTTCTATAAATTTAAATTGTTACTAATTTTTATTGTAATTCTTTGTTTGTTTTAAATTCATTTGGCATCACGCCTCGTGCTCCTTATGTGCCAGCCCGATGAACACCGCACTCAGCATCGTAAAGACATAAGCCTGAACGAAAGCCACAAGCACCTCAAGACAGTTCATGAAAAGAAGCATTATGACACTGAAGATATTCAGTCCGAGACCGAAGCCCGTCCCCATGGACCAGCCAAGGAAAATCACACAGGTAAAACTGAGTATCACCGCATGACCTGCCATCATGTTGGCAAAAAGACGTATCATCAGCGCAAAAGGCTTTGTGAACACTCCAAACAGCTCTATAACCGGCATCACCGGAACGGGATAAGCCTTAAGGAACAGCGGAACCTCGGGCCAGAATATCTCTTTCCAATACTCCTTGTTTCCAAAAAGGTTTATCGCCAGCATTGTGCAGACGGCAAGGAAAAGAGTTATATTTATGTTTCCCGTAACGTTTGCGCCACCGGGAAATATAGGAATAAGACCTATAAGGTTGGTGGTGAATATAAAGAAGAAGACAGTGAGAAGATATGGGGCATAAGACTTGTAATGCTTCTCCCCTACTGCCGGCTTTATGAGATCATCGTGAATGGTCATCACAAGCATCTCCATCATTCCGACAAAACCTCCGGGCGCATTGCTCTTCTTGTCACGCTTACGGTACCATCTTGCACATGAAAGGAATACACATACCAGCACCGCCACGACAATCCATATCTGTGCCACGGATTTTGTAATGCTAAGGTCTACCGGGCGCACTGACGTACCGTCGGCAAGCCTCTCATATATTTTTCCATGATGTGTCTCATCAAAGAAAAATCCTTCAGGAAGGCTGTGTGCCGTGCATACATGCCACTCTCCCGTTGACTCGCTGCGCAGTATCACCGGCAGGGGAATGCTCAGATGCCTGCCCTCGTATGTTGCGATATGCCACTCGTAAGAGTCGGCAAGGTGTTCCATGACAATCTCCGGAATGTCAAGCTCCCTTTCCCCGTTTCCGCCTTCGGAGGCATGGATATTCGCCGGGAGCAATACTGCCAGCAACATGAGGATTATTGTTCGTAATTGTTTCATTTCTTAGTAAGATAACGTTACTTTACATCATTGAGTTTATCAATGGAGCCGGAAACTCCGGCAAAGAATATGGAGTGGTGTGCCAGAAGCATTATATAATAGGCGGCAAAGACAAAGAAAAACATCTTCATGCTCTCCTGCCCCTCCACAAGCCAGTAGACAAACATCACCGCCAGTGCCAAAAGCATGCGAAATCCCGATACTGCCGTATAGAACGACGGCAGGCTCTCGGGCGAAGTTCCTGCAACACGGCGCCATATAAGCGCGTCAGCACATTCGATTACAAGCGAAAAGACGGCACTTACAACAAGCGGTGTCACTATTCCGTCCGCTCCGAGCACGAGTCCCAAGCCCCATACTGCCGCAGACAAGGCTGCAATCAGCCCTGCCGCCTGTACGATATACCGCCTGCTATGCTTGCATACACCAGTCATGTAATAACTTTACACCATTATTATATATAGTTCAAAACTCCACACATGCACTTACCGTGTTCTTCTGCACTTCAACGAAGCCTCCCGATATGGTAAGGTCATGCTCTCCATTGCCGTCGACATACACCAGCCTGCCGTCACCGAGTGACGATATCAGCGGAGCATGGTCGTGCAATATCTGAAACTCACCCAAGGTGCCCGGAACGGTGACGCTTTCCACATCGCCGTCAAAGACAACCTTCTCGGGGGAAACTATCCTCAGCCTTAAACTCATAACTGTAAACGATTTTAAAGATTATCCCTTTGCCTCCTCGATGAGCCGCTTGCCCTTCGCTATGGCATCTTCTATGGTACCCACGTTAAGGAATGCCTGCTCCGGCAGGTCGTCAACTTCACCGTCAAGAATCATATTGAAGCCTTTGATACAGTCTTCAATGGACACCATCACACCGGGAATGCCTGTAAACTGCTCAGCCACGGTGAACGGCTGGGACAGGAAACGCTGCACGCGGCGTGCACGGTTCACGGTAAGCTTGTCTTCATCCGACAGCTCATCCATACCAAGAATTGCAATGATGTCCTGAAGTTCCTTGTAGCGTTGCAGTATCTGCTTTACGCGCTGCGCACAGTCATAGTGCTCCTTGCCAACGATAAGCGGGTCGAGGATGCGCGATGTGGAGCCCAGCGGGTCAACGGCAGGATATATACCAAGCTCGGTTATCTTACGGCTAAGTTCCGTTGTGGCGTCAAGATGCGTAAATGTTGTTGCCGGAGCAGGGTCTGTCAAGTCATCGGCAGGCACATATACAGCCTGTACGGATGTGATAGAACCTTTTTTAGTTGATGTAATACGCTCCTGCATGGTTCCCATTTCACTGGCAAGAGTAGGCTGATATCCAACGGCAGAGGGCATACGTCCCAAAAGGGCAGACACCTCAGAACCCGCCTGCGTAAAACGGAAGATGTTATCGATGAAGAACATGATGTCGGCAGCCTCTCCGTCTTTTCCGCCATGGTCGCGGAACTCTTCAGCAACGGTAAGTCCTGACAATGCCACCGACGCACGTGCTCCCGGCGGTTCGTTCATCTGTCCGTATACAAGCGTTGCCTGTGACTTGCGCAGCTCTTCAGGGTCAACCAACGAGAGATCCCATTTGCCCTCTTCCATAGCTTTCCTGAACTTGTCGCCGTAACGTATTACGCCGGACTCTATCATATCCCTTATAAGGTCGTTGCCCTCACGGGTGCGCTCGCCAACACCGGCAAACACCGAATATCCGTTATGTCCTTTTGCTATATTATTGATAAGCTCCATGATAAGCACGGTCTTTCCTACGCCAGCTCCTCCGAACAGACCAATCTTACCGCCCTTCATGTAAGGCTCGAGCAGGTCGATGACCTTGATGCCCGTGGCGAGCATCTCCTTGTGTGTAGACAAATCCTCAAACTTAGGCGGCTCGCGGTGAATGGGATATGCACCCTTCATGTCGAGCTTTTCCATACCGTCGATAGGCTGTCCTATCACATTCATCATACGTCCCTTTATCTGCTCGCCTGCGGGCATGACTATAGGGCTTCCCGTAGCCGTCACCTCAAGACCGCGCTGCAGTCCGTCGGTGTTGTCCATAGCCACACAACGTACAGTGTCCTCGCCGATATGCTGCTGCACCTCGATAATAAGCTCGCGCCCGTCAGGACGTACTATCTTCAAAGCATCGTGTATTTTAGGCAGCACTTCCTCCGCTTTCTGTCCCTGCGTTTCAAAGTAAACGTCAATAACCGGACCGATTATCTGAGAAATATGGCCTGTTGTTTGTGTCATAGTTATTATTTTTTAATGTTATTCCAATTGTTGCAAAATTAACGATTTATTTTATCAGGAGCAAACTTTGACAAAAAAATATGTCCGCCACCGCTTTTTTATCGTCAAATTCATTGTCAATCCCTGCCGTCTGCCTCCACCATGCAACATGCGGGTGGGCAGTCATGACGAATTGCGGATGCGCCTCTGCAACAGAAGCACACCCGCAAAGCCATGTTATTTATATGCTCAGCTCGTCGAGGACCGTTATGAGCTTCTTGTCAAACGGCTTGTCCGAGCGTATGGCATCACTGAAAGGCACGTAAACAATCTCGTTGTTGCGCACACCTATCATCACGTTGCGCTGCCCCTGCATTATGGCGTCGATAGCACCCACGCCCGTACGGCTCGCCAGTATGCGGTCGTGTGCCGTGGGACGTCCTCCGCGCTGCAGATGACCGAGGATAGAAACGCGCACGTCATAGTCGGGGAACTCCTTGCGCACACGTTCTGCATAATAGAGAGCACCGCATTTGGGACTTTCCGAAACGATTACGATACAGCTCTTCTTGCTTTTTCGTATGCCGCGCTCCATGAAGCGTGCAAGCTGGTCCACGTCGGTGGAGTCTTCAGGTATGATTGCCGCCTCTGCACCACATGCTATGGCACTGTTCTGTGCAAGAAATCCGGCATCGCGGCCCATCACCTCCACGAAGAAGATGCGCTCGTGGCTCTGCGCCGTGTCGCGTATACGGTCAACACACTCCATGATAGTGTTGAGCGTAGTGTTGTAACCAATGGTCGAATCTGTGCCGTAAAGGTCGTTGTCCACTGTTCCTGGCAGCCCTATGCAGCAGACATCGAACTCTTCCGCAAATATCTTGGCACCGGTAAGCGAACCGTTTCCGCCGATTACGACAAGCGCATCGATGCCATGCTTCATCATGTTGTCGTATGCCTTCTGCCTGCCTTCGGGTGTCTGGAATTCCTTGCTGCGGGCAGTCTTCAGTATCGTGCCGCCCGACATGATTATACCGCTGACATTTTCCGTGGTGAAGTCGCGTATCTCGTCATTTATGAGACCGTCGTATCCACGGTATATGCCCTTGATGCTAAATCCCTTACAGATGCCGGCACGCGTCACGGCACGTATTGCGGCGTTCATGCCAGGCGCGTCTCCGCCCGAAGTCATCACGCCGATTGTCTTAATTCTTGCCATAAATCTCTACCTTTATATATTTATATTATACCTATATTAACAAATGCTCATCAGCCACATCACTGCCAGTCCCGACAACCAGCTGAGCGCCACCACATAGCCCACATTGCGGAAGTACCAGCCCACACGGACACCCTCCATCTTCATCAGCGCCAGTCCGCTTGCCGACCCGAGCAGGAGAATGTTGCCTCCCATGGCTGCGCTATAGGCAATAACTTTCCAGTAAAGCCCGTTCTGAAGGAACAGGGACATATAGTCCGTATCCACCCACAGCCCGAGACGGAAAGGCTCTATCACGCCGTGCAATGCCATAAACAGGGATGACGCGGCAAAAGTGTCCACCACCGTGCTCAGCAACCCTGCCGCCACGCCCATTATCCATATATTGTGAATATTGTCGTCGCACCACTGCGCCAGCGTATATACCATGCCCGTCTCCTTCATCACACCCACAGCAAGTATTATTCCCATGACGAAGAGTAGCAGCTGTATCACGCCATACTGCAGGACACGGGGCGTGCGGCGCTGTATCATCACATCGACATTCATAAGCTTGCGGTTAACCACCTCGTTGACTATCCACAGCACCGACAGCACACACAGGGCTCCGAGAAACGGACTTAGCTTGGTTATGTTGTGGAACGTTGGTATGAACCACAGCCCGCCTATGCCCACAAACAGCATCATCAGGCGCTGCCAGCGGTTAAGACGAGTGTCGTCGCCGCGGTAGGGCATGGAAAGATACTGCCTGTCGACAACGCGCCGCGGCAGCATGCGCGAGAGCACGAACGTAGGGACAGCCCATGCCATGAGGCACGGAACGGCGAGCGACGCCGAGAAATCGGAAGCCGTAACGGCACCTGCATTCCACAGCACCAGCCCTATGGGGTCGCCAATCACCGTAAGGGCACCCCCGCAGTTGGCGGCAAGCACTATGGCGCAACCGTAAATCATGCGCTGGCGGCGGTTTGGAAGAATGCCGTGCATGATAACCAGCATCATAGTGGTTGTCGTAAGATTATCGAGATTGGCTGATATGAGGAATGTTATCGACGACATTATCCACAGCAGCTTACGGCTGTGACGAGTGCGAAGACACTCGGTAATGAAGTCGAAGCAACCGTTGTTGCCAAGAATTTCTACTATCGTCATTGTTGAAAGCAGGAAAAGGACAATCTCCGCACCTTTTCCCACATATTTCAAGAATATGTTTTGTGATACAAAATGCTTCACGGCGGTACTCGTAGGCTCGGCTCCTGCAAGGAAGTCGGCATATTCCCGCGGATGCTGCCCCATGACAAAGTCGGTGCCATAGCATATATACAGCACCCACCCCACCGTACCTGCAAACATTGCCACAGCGGCTTTGTTCACCTTGGTTATGCTCCCTGTTGCTATCAGTACATATCCAATAAACAGTATCGCGACGATTACAAGTGCCATAATAAAGTATATATTAACCGCAAAGTTACAAAATATAATTTAAAAGACAAGTAAAACAAGAAATAAAATACACATATCCACACCTTTTAAAGATTGTTCAGGAAACACCAATACATGCCATCAACGGACAAAAAAGGCATTCTCCGAATGAGACTGTAACACTTTGAAAATCAAGATGATACCTCTTGCATTTCAAAAGGGCACCTTTTAGGAGGCTAAAGGTATGCTTTTGGAGGGCTAAAGCATAGCTTTTAGAAGTCAAAAGGTCAACTCTAAAAAAGCTACAGGTAAGTTCAGTGTGAAAAGAACCGTTTCCTTATCAGTTCCACAAGGTTTGTCTTCGAGCGGAGAATGTAAACGGACAGAGCTGCACTTATACCTATGGATACCACTCCTGAGAGCCAGTACATCCATGGATTTTCAATAAACGTGACGGCAAAAGCCAGCACTCCTGCCGACACTTGCAGCAAAGAACACCGCATAACACTTCCTGAAAAGACAAAACCATATTTGCGATGCATGGCAAAAGAAAGCATGACAAAGTCCAAAACGGCAGTAAGAAGTATGGCATATCCGGTACCGGTCAGTCCCCATATGTCATAGAAAGCCACTACAAGGACAACTACAACCACAGCATAGACACTCTCCATGGCAAGATAAAGCAGAGAATCGCCGCGCGCAAGAGGCATATATGCCAGAGGAAGCTTTATTGACCGCATGTAAAGAGCCAGTATCATGGCGTGCATCATGCCTGTCACCGGCATGAAGGCATTGCTGTAAAGCAAAGGGATTATTATCGGAAGCCCTATCATGAAAGCTGCAAGCATAGGGGCGATTATAAGGAGTGACACTTCTATCTGCCTGTTCACCGTGTCGTTAAGGGCATCGCCTATAGTTCCTATCGCCGCAAGACGCGGGAAATAATCGGTCTCCATGGCAGAGAAAATCATGCCGCCATAGACGATTGTCATCATATAACCGGCATTATAAAGCCCCACAACGCCCAGTGAACCGTTGTTGTTAAGATACGAACGTATTACAAAGTCGGATGCGCTTCCAACTATGGCAGCAATCACGAAAGCCACGCCCAGCCTTATCATACCACAACCCTCACGCAGCACGGGCATGGCAAAAGACACGGAAAACGGATATCTCCGGCACGAGAAACGTATTGCAACTATCATCTGCCAAAATGCTGTTACGAACATCGAAGGCACAATACCAGCTTCGCCCCAATAGTATATAACAGGTACAGAAAACAACAGCGCGCCTATAAAATGATAAACAGAAACAACAGCAAGACCGCGTAACTGCCTCGTACTCTTCAGTATGGCAATCTCTCCGCCTGTAACAGCCATAAGCGCGACGGTGGGGGCAAGAAGAATAAAATGAAGCGTATGGTCTCCCCAGTTGAACGTCCAGCTGTCAAGAAGCGGACTGAACACCGCACAGACAAACATGCCGAAAAGTGCCGTAAGCATGCTCCACGAGCGTATAAGCACAATGGAACGGGATATCTTATACCCGTTGCCTGTATCGAAATGTTCGGAAATGGTGCGCACGGCACTTGTAGGAATGCCCAGATTTGTAGAGTCTGAGACAAGCTTTATGGTTGAATTGAACAGCGAAATAAGCCCGACACCGTCGGGTCCAAGTATAATGGCTATGAGTTTATTGCGCACAAGACCTATCAATATGCCAAGACCCTGCACGCCGCCAAACACGCCCATGTATTTCAGTATGTGCGAGTAACTGCCGCTCTTTTCGTTCTTTTCCACTATTAAAAGTAACGTATTTTAAAAGTTTTTATTATTTTTGCATAATGGAACTATCTATAATCATACCCGTTTTCAGAGTGGAAAAGACGCTGAGACGCTGTGTAAACAGCATCACGTCACAATCTTACACAGGATATGAGATTATATTGGTAGACGACGGTTCACCCGACAGATGCGGCAAAATATGCGACGAACTGGCAGAAGAAGACAACCGGATACGGGTGATACACCGCGAAAACGGCGGGCTAAGCGCGGCAAGGAACACAGGGACGGACGCGGCACGCGGCAAATACATAACCTTTGTCGACAGCGACGACACCATCGCGCCGGGAACGCTGGGCGAGCTGATGAGCATACTGGAAAAGCATCCCGAATACGACATACTGGAATATCCCGCCGCGATATTCCACGGCTCGCCGCAGGAAAGGCTCCTCATGCCCCGCGAGAGAACATACCACGGCGACATGCCGCGCTACTGGCACGGGAACGAGGCATACACACACGCATACGCATGGAACAAGATATACCGCAGGCATCTGTTTGACGGCATCATGTTTCCCGAGGGCAAAGTGTTTGAGGACGTATGGACAATACCGCTGCTGCTCGAAAGGGCGGAGACTATTGCTACCACCTGCCGCGGGATGTACTTTTATCATGCCAACGCCGGAGGAATAACCGCCAACGCGGGCGGCAGGGAGCTGATGATGCTGCTCGAGGCGCATCTGGGAATACTGGAAAGACCGGGAATGTTTTCCGAAAGATACTACATGCACGTGGTCAACATACAGCTTGACGTGTACCGCATGACGGGCAAGGTGCTGCTGCCGCGCCGCGGCATAGGTCTCAAGAAACTTGTCCGGCTCGGCCCAACCGCGTTCCTCAAGGGATTAACAATAAAGATATCAGATGTCAGAACATTATGCAGAATACACAAAGCGATAAAAAAACTCTTGTAAGTTTCATCATCACATGTTACAACCTGCCGGCAGAAATGGTCGGAAAATGTATCGGAAGCATCACGGCACTGTCGCTTTCCGAACACGAAAGGGAGATAATCGTAATTGACGACGGGTCGGAGAACAATGTCCTCGAGGGACTTTCCGAATACCGTGAGCACATCATATACATAAGAAAGAGTAACGGGGGCGTGAGCGAAGCACGCAACACCGGCATTAAAATGTGCTCGGGAGAATTCATACAGTTTGTCGACGGCGACGACTGGCTTATTTCCGCCTCATACGAAAGGTGTCTCGACATAGTGAGATTTGAACGTCCGGACATGGTGCTGTTCAACTTCACAAAAGGCGGAAAGGCTGCAAAGCCTATAAAAGACATGGGACCGGTGGACGGAAGCGAATATATGAGACACAACAACATACGCGCCGCCGTGTGGGGATTTGTCTTCCGCAGTTCCATCCTTACAGGGCTGAAATTCACAAAAGGCATTGCCTACGGGGAAGACGAGGAGTTTACGCCACAGCTGATAATGCGGGCGGAAAGGGTTTTCCAGACTGACGTGACGGCATACTACTACCGCGAGCGGGAGACATCGGCAATACACCGCAGGGAGAAACGAGACATAACGAAGCGCCTGAACGACATAGAGAGCGTAATCTTCCGTCTTGACGACATCGCAAACTCCGTATCCATAAGTAACAGGACGGCACTGAGGCGCAGGGTGGCACAGCTTACGATGGACTATATATATAATGTGATAATGCTGACACGGTCGCACAGTCATCTTGAAAAGCGCATAGACAGGCTGTACGGACGCGGGCTGTTCCCGCTTCCTGAGCAGAACTATACTATGAAATACAGGATATTCAAAAGACTTATCAGGAGCAGCGCAGGACGCAGAGTACTGCTTAGAGTGCTTCCGGCTATAAACAAGGAGTGATGAAAATACTGTTGATTGGAGAATACAGCAACGTCCATGCCACACTTGCCGAAGGTCTGAAAGCAATAGGACACAGCGTGACCGTTGTCTCAAACGGAGATTTTTGGAAGAATTATCCCCGCGACATATCGCTCGTAAGGCATCCCTCGAAGCTCGGCGGCATTGTCTACATGGCAAAGCTCTATTCCATACTGCCGCGTCTGAGGGGATATGACGTGGTCCAGCTCATAAATCCCATGTTCCTCGAAATAAAGGCGGAAAGGATATTCGCCATATACAGGTATCTGCGCAAACACAACGGGAAGGTGTTTCTCGGAGGATACGGCATGGACTGGTATTGGGTGAACACATGTGTGAACGACAAGCCATTGAGATACAGCGACTTCAACTTCGGAAACGAGTTGCGCAGCGATGTCAGTGCCATGAAGGAGCGTGCCGACTGGACGGGCACGGCAAAGGAAAGGCTGAACCGCTATATCGCAGAAGACTGCGACGGGATAATAACGGGACTCTATGAATACTGGGTATGCTACAATCCGGCATTTCCGGAAAAGACAATGTTCATACCGTTTCCCATAAAGCCCGTGCACACGAGAGTGGCAGACGGCTTCACATACCCCGTCAGAATATTCATCGGAATAAACAAGGCGCGCAGCGAATATAAGGGTACGGACATCATGCTGCGTGCCGCAATTGACATAAAGGACAAGTATCCGGACAAGGTGGAGGTGATAAAGGCTGAGTCGGTCCCATTCAACGAATACAGAAAGCTCATGGACAGCAGCGATATAATCCTCGACCAGCTTTACAGCTACACTCCGGCGATGAACGCGTTGCTTGCCATGTCGAAGGGAATCATCGTGGTCGGAGGCGGAGAAAAGGAGAACTACGACATCTTGAATGAAAAGGAGTTGCGCCCGATTATAAACGTGGAACCAAGTTATGACAGCGTTTTCAAAGCTTTGGAACGTCTCGTGACATGCCCCGAAGCTATTCCGTCGCTGAAAAGGCAGAGCGTGGAATATATCCGGAAGCACCACGACTATATAAAGGTGGCACGGCAATATGAGAAGTTTTACGGCACAAAAAAAAGATGAAGCCCATCGGACTTCATCTTTTTTATTCCAAGCAGGAAAATCTCTTAAGCCTCAGCAGCCGTTGCTTCTTCAGCCGCATCAGATGCAGCCTCTTCAGCAGGAGCCTCAGCGGCAGCCTCGGCAGCCTTCTTTTCAGCTACCTTCTTTGCGATTGCCTCATTCATCTTCTTCTCTGCTTCAAGATTTTTTGCATAAGCTTCTTTCTTTGCCTTAGCCTCGTTCTCACGGAGAGCGTCCAGACCTTTCACCTTGTCAGCCTTCCATGCATCGAACTTGCTCTGTGCAGCAGCCTCGTCAAAAGCGCCCTTCTTCACACCGCCACGCAAGTGCTTCATCATGTAAACACCCTCGCTCTTGAGGATGTTGCGTGCTGTGTCAGTAGGCTGTGCGCCTGTCTCTACCCAATAAAGAGCTCTGTCAAAATCCAAATCTACTGTGGCAGGATTGGTGTTGGGGTTGTATGTACCAATCTTTTCAGTAAATTTACCATCACGTGGTGCCCTTACGTCAGCGACTACGATGCTGTAGAAAGCATATCCTTTACGTCCGCCGCGTTGTAATCTGATTTTTGTTGCCATTTTAAATAATTGTTATTTTTTAGGTTTGAATTGTGCTACTAATCCATAATAGCGGCGCAAAGGTAGTTATTTTTATCGTCATTAACATACGTAAAGGGTATTACTGCATGTTTTTTAACCTATTTTTGCAGAAATAACGTGCTAAACAAGCTTCTCATACTCTCCATTTCCGCCTTTCCAGCTTTACCTCTGTTGTTTTTTCAACAACAGCCCGCATTCCATTCCGTCCATGCTCCCGAGCAGTGACGTTGCCGCCTTCAGTCTCGAATCATTGGAATACTTGCCCAGCGCATTGACATATTTGAGAAGCTTCGATGCATCCATGACAATAAGAAGACAGTCGCCGTCAACCTGTGTCGTGCCGACAAACTGCGATACCTTACCGGCATACTTCAATATTATGTTCTTGTCTTCTATGGTATACGTCCCCTTCAATGACTTTCCACGCAGCTTCTGCTCGAAATTCCCGTTCTTGTCAAAGCTCATGCTTACCATTCCCTTTTTGAAACCATATTTCTCCAGCTTCTCCTGCAACTTCTTTTCTATCAGTGAGGCAGCCAGCTTGCCTCCGGATTTCTTGAGAATATTATCGCTCTTGAACACGACTGCCGGTTCTTCGTATACCCACGTGCCAATGACAAGCTCTTTTGTCGCTATCTTGTTCTTGGAGAACACGCCTGTAAGGGTGGACAGCACGTCTCCCTTCGTCTTGCCGCCCGTGTTGCTTCCGGCTTCCGCCGCTTCTTTCACCTTATTCAATATATCGCCTAAGCTTGTCTGCGCGTTTGCACTGGCACATACCATAAATACAGCCGATATAAGAATCTTTCTTGTAAATGTATTCATTGTGACTTTATTAAACAAAACTATTCCAGTTCAAAAACGCCCGTCGGCGTCTTTCTCTTCAATATATCAAGAGAGAAATCGCATCCTGCGACTATGCCGTTCTCACCCAGCACCATCTCAACTGTCTTGCGTGCCAGTTCGGGATGGTTGTTTTCCTGACTCAAATGGCAGAGCCACACATGCTTGAGCCTGCCGGTGGCACTGCGCGCGATTGCCTCGGCACACGATTTGTTGCTGAGATGCCCACTGGGACCACTCACGCGCAGTTTAAGATGCCTCGGATAAGTGCCGTTGAGCAGCATCTCCTCATCATGATTTGCCTCTATCACAAGATAGTCCGCCTCGCCGATATACCGTTCTATATCCGGAGTAACATGCCCCACATCGGTTATAAGACAGAAAGTCGTGCCGCCATAAACAATCTTATAGCCAACATTGTCACGGCTGTCGTGGGGAACATCAAACGGAGTTACGGAGAATGAGCCGAGAACAAACGTCTCGCCCTTGCATATATATCTGATATTATCGGGACTGACCTTCTTGCGAACACAATAATTGCATGCTATGCCTTTATGAACCTCGTCCGTGGCATAGACCGGAATGTTGTAGTCCTGACTTAGACAACCCACTGCCTTGACATGGTCGGCATGGTCGTGTGTGACAAGTATATTGTTCACATCGCCGAGACTGCAACCATAATCATGGAAAAACTTCTTTAATGTCCTGATACCTATTCCTGAGTCTATTAAGAGTCCTTCTGTTTCAGTATAAAGGTAATAACAATTACCGCAACTTCCACTTCCGAAAGATATAAATTTAAGCATTTTGTCGGATTTTGGATGCAAAAGTAAATATAAAAGAAAACAACACCAAAGTTTTTTGTTATCTTTGTGCGATTTTTTATGTTTTAATATGAAATTCAGATACCATATTTTTACACTTTGCCTCTTGTCGTTTACAGCCACGCTGTCGTGCAGCAAGATAAGGACAGGCGGCAACGATGAGACCGAAACCATCAGCTCCATTGCCGATGATTTTGCATACGGCTATTTCAACTATCGCTTCAATGATGTGGCAAAGCTGTGCACGGCAGACATGAAGAAGACTATCGGCTATGTCGCAACCAACATAACGGAAGAAGACATCACGGCACTGCGCAACAAGGAGACCGCTGCCACATGCGAGACGGGCGACGTTGTGATAGTGAACGACAGCTGCGCCGAAGCCGAATGTACAGTGAACGACTATTATACAAAGGACGCTATAGGTGAGCCGGGACAAGTAAAGAACAGGTCTGAATATATTATCACACTTGCAAAGGACAACGGCAAATGGCTCATTAAAAAGGTAGTCCCACGGCAAAATGGAAAGCCGAGTCGCGCCCAAACTTAGGATGCACTATGGCATAATGTTCGTCACGCGTTTCGTAAGCGGGGTTTATGGCTTTCATACCCATGTCGAAACGCAATATGAAATAATCGAAGTTAAGCCTTAAACCTATACCGTAAGCCACGGCTATCTGCTTATAGAACTCGCCGAAATCAAACTCTCCTCCCGGCTGCTCCTCATATTTGCGCAGGGTCCAAATGTTTCCGGCATCTACAAAGGCTGCACCGTATATCTTCCAGAACAGCGGCATGCGGTATTCCATGTTCAAGTCGAGCTTTACGTCACCTGTCTGGTTGATAAAATCAATGGCTCCGTCAACCCCACGGAACCGTCCTGGTCCCAAGCCCCTTACGCTCCAGCCTCTCACAGAGTTTGCACCTCCCGAAAAATACCGTTTCTCGAAAGGCAGGACGGAACTGTTGCCATAAGGATATGCCACGCCCAGCCCCATGTGAAGCGCAAGCCCGGACTGCGCACCAGTCTTAATAACCTTTGTATAGTCAAAATCAGCCTTTACATACTGCGCATACGCTATATTAAATAAGGTATACTGTCCGTCGCCGTTGCGCGAGAAGTCTGCCATGCGCGACAATGCGTTCAACACGTTGCCCGCCGTCTCCACATTTATCCTGCATGCCTCTCCGTCTCCCGTGTAAGAATATCCGAAGCCTATCTTCATTATGAAAAGGTCCTCATAGTTGTATCTCAATATGGCATTGCGGTTACCGGCATTGTCAAGATACTCTTCCTTGAAGGTTGGCGATATCCACGGCATATAGATGTAATTGAGGTCTATCAGGTCAAACTTATAACTTTTTGTCCGTTTAAGGTTGCTCCAGCGATAACGCCATGCCGAAGAGAACACGCGCCGGTGGAACTCGGGCCTGTTCTGCATGTTATAACTCACCGCAAGCTCAGACACGGCGGAAGAGTTCTTGCGGAAAGAAGAAGGAAGAAACGGGGCGACAAAGCGCGGAAAAGACAACTTGGACTCCACGCTATACTCTTCGTAATCTTGATTTTGATAGCCCTCAAGACCTGTTATCGCCTCAAAAGCACCGCGCAGCCTTATGCTGAAAGTCTCGGCTCCCCTTAACACATTCCTGTTCTCATAAGTAACAGACACGGCGGCCCCCAAATCGCCGGCGGTATTTGTGCCCTCCGGCTGAAAGCTTATGCTGTTCGGCTTGTTCGTACTTACATGTATGTTACAGTCAAGCATATTCGTATCGGGAACTTCCTGAAACCTTATACTCGTATATTTAACTGCCGGCAACTTTCCGAAACTGTTATATGTCCTTTGCAGATCGCGCGAGCTGAAGAGCCTCCCCTCCTCTATCCACGTGTTCTCCCGCAACACGCTCTTTCTCAGATGCGTTCCACCGTCGTCACCGCCGGAGAAGTTAACGCTGCGTATAGAATAGCGCGGATGCAAAGTCTCGTCAGAGTTGCCGCCCTCACGGTATTTATGGATGTGCATCGTCACATCGAGCAGCTGCGAGCCTCTTGCCGAGTCGACCGAGAAAGTTATGAAGTCTTTGTTAAAATGATAATATCCGTTGTCCATGAGGAGCGACGTTACCAGCTTACGCTCATCGTCAAGCTCATTTACATTGAAAAGCTTCCCGTCCCTGAGCTTGCTGCCATAGTTTCCTGCGCTCTTCAAAAACGCTGCGATGCTGTCATCCTGAATGTCATGGTGTATGGAGCGTACGAAAAAGGGCTTGCCTGCCGTCACATGATATATCAGCGACAGCCTGTTCCTGCCCTTAAGCCGCGTCCTCACATCCACCTTTGCATTGAGATATCCCATGTTGCCCACGGCTGTTGACAGGTCCTCACAAGTAAGCTGTGCCTGCAATGTATCGTAGACAACAGGTCTTTCACCCATCTTACGCAATGTACGGTTTATCCATTTCGTCGTATCCGCACCGGCAAGGGCGTATGTTCCGAGCGGAACCTTCAATGCCGAGAACCATTTTGAATTTTCTTTCTGGCGTATATACGGCTCAAGCAACGACACATCGACATCCTTATTGTCGATTTCCAACTCAACCTTGTCAAGCATATACATGCCTTCGGGAATAAATTTGGATGCCGAACAGGCTGTCATAACAACAACAGCAAATACCACGACGGTCCGGCGTATGATGTTCAGAAGCACTCTTGTCACTTATCTCCTCATTTTTAGTGTTGCAAAAATAATATATTTTTTGTACTTTTGCTCACAAAAGAACCGAAAACGACATGATAAGTAAAAATCTGGCTAAATACATTCATTCACTTGAACTGAAGAAAAACCGATACAACGACAGGGTGTTTGTGGCAGAAGGTCCGAAGGTTGTAGGCGACCTGCTGCATATCTGCAAGCCCAAGCGCATAATAGCCACGGAAGAATGGTTCGCAGGCAACGGATATGCGGCATGTCGGGATGACATTGTGGTAAACGACAGTGAACTGAAAAAGATAAGCTTTCTGCAAAATCCCCAAAAGGTTCTCGGAATATTCCCTTTTATAGACAACAAGAATGCAACGGCTGACTTCTCCCGGCATCTCTGTCTTGCCCTCGACGGGGTGCAGGATCCCGGAAACCTCGGCACAATAATAAGGATAGCCGACTGGTTTGGCATCACAAACATATTCTGCAGCAAGGATACAGCCGACGTTTACAATCCAAAGGTCGTTCAGGCAACGATGGGAAGCATAGCCAGAGTCAATGTCACATACACGGATATGTGTACATTCATCGACAACATACCAGACAACACACCTGTCTACGGCACCTTTCTTGACGGCAGCAATATATACGGACAGTCCCTGACCCGCAACGGCATTATCGTCATGGGCAACGAAGGCAAGGGCATATCCGACAAAGTTGCGGCAAAAATTAACAGACGGCTCTTCATACCGAACTATCCCAAAGGAAGGGCAACAGCAGAGAGCCTCAACGTTGCAATAGCCACTGCCATTACGTGTGCCGAGTTCCAACGGCAGGCTTCACTCTGAGAAACATTGACAGACACATTTACGGTGAACATATTGCTGACTACAAATTAAATATGTAATCATAGAGATAAACATCCCCATAAGGCATACCTGTAAAGCAAAAGAAACGCCCTTTAAACAGAGCGTTTCTTTTGCTTTACAGGTGATTCCGTAGGGATTCGAACCCTAGACCCACGCCTTAGAAGGGCGTTGCTCTAATCCAACTGAGCTACGGAACCTCCAAATCGCCTGCAAAATTAGCTATTTTTTCTTTCATTGCCAAACTTTTCACATAAAAATCTTTGGGTCATCCGAAATTAGGAGTGATATAAAACTAATTGAAATTCTACGTCTTATTTTACGGGCTGAAAGTAAAGGCGGAATGTCACTCAAAATTTCGGATGAGCCCAATCTTTTACCTGCGATATATTGAAACATTACACAAACTTATAAAAACACATATTATATATATTGCTTTCCACATACGCCGGCACACATGAAAGGCAAAGGAAAGATGAATCTCGATAACATATTAATAATAAGCGCATTACATATTACATTATAGAAGGTGGCTTTTCACGCTCCAAAATGCCGCCTTTTACAAGCCAAAAGACCGTCTTTCAGGAAGCGAAATGCCGTCTCTTGAAAACTGCCTTTTAAAGGGCAGATGGTTTTCTGCATATTTATTTAAATTATATTTGCCGCTTTTAAATATATTATATGTATATTTGCAAAAGAAGAACACTAACCTGAAATAACATGCTTTACATAGCATTGCCTCATGATACCGGAAGACGCCTGTCCTTCTATCTTGCCATGGAAGAGTATGTGGCACGTCACATCGAAGAACGCGACTGCTTCTTTATGTGGCAGGTTGAGCCAAGTGTTATTTTCGGACGCAACCAGCTGATTGAAAATGAGGTAAACATCGATTTCTGCCATAAGCACAACATACGGACATACCGGCGCAAAAGCGGAGGAGGCTGTGTTTATGCAGACATGAAAAACATAATGTTCTCATATATCACAAGCGATGAGAACGTAGGATTTACATTCAACAAATATATCAACATGGTTGTCATCGTGCTACGCCGTCTCGGCATAGATGCAAGGGCAAACGGCAGAAACGACATCATGATCGGCGACCGCAAGGTTTCCGGCAACGCGTTCTACAAACTGCCGGGACGCAGCATCGTACACGGAACAATGCTTTACGACACCGACATGGAAAACATGGTGGGAAGCATAACTCCCACCGGCGAGAAGCTGACAAGCAAGGGGATACAAAGCGTAAGACAGCGCATAGCCCTGCTGAAAGATTATATAAATATAGATATAGAGAGCTTCAAGTTATTTGTGCACGACAACCTTTGCGACAGTGAACGGACCCTGAATGCCGGCGACATTGCCGCCATTGAAGAAATTGAGAAGGAATATCTTTCGCCCGACTTTATATACGGTAACAATCCGAAATATACCGTGATAAGGCGTGGACGGATAGACGATGTCGGTAATATGGAAATACGCATGGAACTGAAAAACAACGTTATCAAAAGCCTGAACATCGTAGGCGACTATTTTATCACAGGCGACATCGACGGTTCTATTATCAATCCGCTGAGAGGTATGCCGCTGACACGCGAGGCACTGGCTTCCGCCCTGCCCCTCCATACGGAGAATACAATAATGAACCTCAGACGCGAAGACCTCATAAAACTTCTGACTGAAAGAAAACAATAACGAAGTTAACGGCTTCATAACCTTAATAAACAAAAAGCAATGGAAAACAAAAGAACATGCCTTTACGACAAGCACGTGGCGCAAGGAGCACAGATAAGTCCTTTCGGAGGATTTGACATGCCGATACAATATACAGACATAAAAGACGAGCACAACGCAGTGCGCACAGCATGCGGCGTGTTCGACGTGTCGCACATGGGCGAAGTGACGGTGCGGGGCACCGATGCCGAACGTTATGTAAACCACATTTTCACCAATGACGTGACAGGTCTCCCGACAGGAAAAATTCTTTACGGCATGATGTTGTATGAAGACGGCGGAACGGTGGACGACCTGCTTGTATACAAGATGGGAGAAAACGACTTCTTCCTTGTGATAAATGCAGCCAACATCAACAAAGACTGGGAATGGATGCAGCGTCAGTCAGCTGGTTTCGACATAGACATGCGCAACGTATCCGAGGCATACGGGCAAATAGCCGTACAGGGACCGCAGGCAGAAAGCGTGACGGAACAGGTGCTCGCCCTGCCGTGTGCCGAAATGACTTTTTATACATGCAAAGTTATCAGTTCTTCATCAGACATCATAATCAGCCGCACCGGATATACGGGCGAAGACGGCTTTGAGATATACGGTTCGCACGACACCATACGTACACTGTGGGACAAGCTCATGGACAGCGGGCGGTGCAAGCCATGCGGTTTGGGATGCCGCGACACACTGCGCTTCGAAGTGGGACTGCCACTATACGGCGATGAACTGTCCGCCGAAATATCTCCGCTAATGGCAGGACTCGGGATGTTCTGCAAACTCGACAAGCCCGAATTTATAGGGCGCGAGGCACTGCTGAAACAAAAGGCGGAAGGTGTTAGCCACAAGCTTGTAGGCATAGAACTGACAGACAAGGCTATTCCGCGCCACGGATATACGGTGTTGAAAGACGGCGGGAAGATAGGCGAAGTGACAACTGGATATCATACCATTTCGACAGACAAGAGCGTGTGCATGGCACTGATAGACGCAACGCATGCCACTCTCGGCACACCGGTGGAGATACAAATACGCAAGAAAACATTTAAAGGCACGGTGGTGAAGAAAAGGTTTTATGAAAAACACTACAAAAAATAGCAGCTGGAGCATTTACCGATAAATACACAGACTGATACAGTCACCGTATTAATAATATGAATGACTGTATATCATATTTACCTTAATAAAATAAAGAACTTAAATATCTATAAACTAAAAAGCAAACCTATGGCAAAAGTTATTGAAGGACTCTATTACTCGGAGTCACACGAATATGTGAGAGTGGAAGACGGTTTCGGTTATATCGGCATTACGGACTATGCCCAGCATGCGCTCGGCAACGTTGTTTATGTGGACATGCCAGAGGCTGACGATGAAGTGACGGCAGGCGAAGAATTCGGAGCTGTGGAAAGCGTAAAGGCTGCAAGCGACCTTAACTCTCCGGTAAGCGGAACCGTAACGGAAATAAACGAAGCCCTTGAAGACAATCCGGAACTGATAAACCAAGATGCTTTTGCAAACTGGATTATAAAAGTAGAGATGTCCGACGCGTCTGAACTCGGCAGTCTCATGGATGCAAAGGCATACGAGGAGTTTTGCAAAGAACAGGAATAATAGTATGCAATCTATAATTCGTAACTGCTGATCATCGACATGCACAATTATGAATTATAAATTATAAACTGTAACTTATGAATTATAAGTATTTTCCACATACGAAGTCTGACCTTCAGGCAATGTTTGACAAGATTGGTGTGAAATCGCTTGAAGACCTATATGCCGAAGTGCCGGACAGCATACGCTTCAAAGGCGACTATGAACTGCCGGAGGCTATGAGCGAGCTGGAAGTGCGCAGGATGTTCTCCGAACTCGGCTCGCAGAACAGGCAGCTTACATGCTTTGCCGGCGCAGGAGTATACGACCACTACACACCAGCCGTTGTACGGGAAGTTGTACGCCGTTCGGAATTCCTTACATCATATACCCCGTATCAGGCGGAGATTTCTCAGGGTACGCTTCATTACATATTCGAATATCAGTCCATGATGGCAGAACTTACCGGCATGGACATATCCAACGCCTCGCTCTACGACGGTAGCACGGCTACGGCTGAGGCTGTGCTCATGACGGTGGCAGCGGCAAAAAAATGCAGAACGGTTCTTGTGTCTTCCACCGTAGACCCGAAAATACTTGACGTGGTACGCACATACGCACACTTTCAGGACATTGAAATAAAGATGATAGATGCTGTCGGCGGTGCAACGGACAAGGAAGATTTTGAAAGAAAGATTGCCGAAGGGGGCATTGCCGGAGTGGTTGTACAACAACCAAACTATTACGGTATAATCGAGGACTATGAAGGATATGCCGACAAGGCACATGCCAACAAGGCTCTTCTTATAATGAACAGCGTGGCGGCAGACCTTGCCGTGCTCAAAACACCCGGCGAATGGGGTGCAGACATAGCCGTCGGCGACGGACAGAGCCTCGGCATACCCATGGCTTTCGGCGGTCCATACGTGGGATATATGTGCTGCAGGGAAAAGCTTATACGAAAAATGCCGGGACGCATCGTCGGAATGACGTGCGACAACCGCGGGCAACGGGCTTTTGTTCTCACGCTTCAGGCACGCGAACAGCACATACGCCGGCAGAAGGCTACATCGAACATCTGCTCAAACGAAAGTCTCATGGCTTTGTTCGTAACCGTATACATGTCACTCATGGGCAGGCAGGGACTGCGCGAGGCGGCGGAACTGTCTTATGCGGGAGCACACTATATGTATGACAGACTTATCTCAACAGGCAAGTTCACTCCGGCATACAACCAACCGTTCTTCAATGAGTTCTGCGTAAAATACAACGGCGACACAGATGCCCTGCAAGAACATCTCATCAACGAAGGATTTTTCGGAGGCATAAAAGTGGCGGACGACACAATAATGTTTGCCGTAACGGAAAAACGGACAAAAGAGGAAATCGACAGACTTGTAAGTTTAATCTGAGGACATAAGTCTCAAGACACTATAAACTTATAACATATTAACCTTATAATAAATGAACAACAAACTATACGGAAATCTGATATTCGAGCTTTCAAAAGAAGGACGCCGCGGATACTCACTGCCTGCAAACCGTTTCGGGAACTACTCTGTTCCTAAAGAGTTGCAGCGCAAGAAAGAAGCCCTGCTGCCGGAGTGTGATGAACTGACTGTTGTTAGACACTATACCAACCACAGTTCAAACAACTTCGGCGTGAACAACGGTTTCTATCCGCTTGGAAGCTGTACTATGAAATACAATCCGGCTATTGACGAGGAAATGTCAGACATGCCAGAGTTCTCAAACCTGCATCCCCTGCAGCCACGTCACACCGTTGCCGGTGCCGAGGCAGTATGCAGCCTGTTGTCAAAATCCCTACAGGAAATCACTGGCATGGAGGCTTTCACGCTCAAACCATACGCCGGAGCGCACGGCGAACTTACCGGGCTGATGATAATCAAGGCTTATCACGAAAGCCGCGGAGACATAAAACGTACAAAGGTGATTGTCCCCGACTCGGCACACGGCACCAACCCTGCATCGGCAGCGGTATGCGGTCTGAGCGTTGTCGAAGTGAAAAGCCGTGCCGACGGCACCGTGGATGTCGATGACCTGCGCGGCATTCTCGATGATACCGTGGCGGCAATGATGATGACAAACCCGAACACACTTGGGCTTTTCGAAAAGAGTATTCCTGAAATAGCCGAACTTGTACACAGCCATGGAGCATTGATGTATTACGACGGCGCAAACCTCAATCCCATGCTCGGTGCATGCCGTCCTGGCGATATGGGATTCGACGTTATGCACATAAACCTGCACAAGACATTCGCGACGCCACATGGCGGCGGCGGTCCCGGTGCCGGTCCGGTAGGAGTACGCAAGGGACTTGAACCGTTTTTCCCGACGGTAAGCCCCTATCATGGTAATTTTGCCGTAGCAATGCGCGCATACGCCTACATCCTGAGCCTCGGAAAAGAAAACATCAAAATGGTCGGTCCGCTTGCGACACTCAACGCAAACTACATAAAAGAGGCGTTGAAAGATATATATGAACTGCCTATAGACGGGCTTTGCAAACATGAGTTCGTCTTCAACGGACTGAAAGACAAATCCACCGGGGTAACGACCATGGATGTTGCCAAACGTCTGCTCGACTATGGATATCACGCTCCGACAATATATTTCCCGCTCTTATTTCACGAAAGTCTCATGATAGAACCTGCCGAGAATGAGAGCAAGGAGACAATGGACGGTTTCATTGAAGTGATGCGGCGCATTGCAGAAGAGGCAAAGACCGAGCCTGACACAGTAAAAAATGCTCCGCACAATACACCCATAGGACGTGTGGACGATGTACTGGCAGCCAAACACCCTATTGTTACATACAGGCAGATGTGCAACGACAAGCAGGAACAATTACCATGAAAGCGACAGACCTCATAATCATTGGCAGCGGTCCTGGAGGATACCGGGCAGCCGAATATGCTGCAAAGCACGGCTTGCAAGTGCTCATCATTGAAGAGAACGAAGCGGGAGGGACCTGTCTCAACCGAGGTTGCATACCGACAAAGACACTCTGTCGTAACGCGGAAATAACAGACACACTGCGGGATGCCGATAAATCCGGACTGAGAAACCTTAGTTATGGCATTGACTTCAGCCTCATAAAGGAACGGCAAATAACTGTCATCGAACAGCTTCGCAACGGCGTTGAATATCTTATGTCCCAACCGGGGATAACATTTGTGCACGGCAGGGGCAGCTTTAAAGATGCCGGGACTGTGGTTGTCGGCAGCGAAGAATATACGGCACGCAACATCATCATTGCCACAGGGGCTGTTCCAAAAATGCCGCACATATCTTCGTTTGACGCCGATGCAGTCATTACGTCGGATGATTTGCTTTTGACGGACCACATCCCACAACGCCTTTGCATTATAGGAGCTGGTGTCATCGGAATGGAATTTGCATCAATATTCTCGTCTTTCGGCAGCGAAGTCACCGTAATAGAATACATGAAAGAGTGTCTTCCCGTGCTCGACAGCGATGTGGCTGCACGTCTGCGGAAAGTTTTGACACGCAAAGGAATAAAATTCTACATGCAGTCAGCAGTGACATCTGTATCCAGAGGCTGCGTTACTTTTGAGAAAAAAGGCAAGCCGCAGACAATAGAGGCGGACGCAATACTCATTGCCACGGGACGCCGTCCCAACATAGGTGGACTAAACCTTGATGCAAGCGGTGTGGAATATGATGCCGGAGGAATAATAACCGACGGAAACATGAGGACAAACGTGGCTGGAATATATGCTGTCGGCGACGTAAACAACCGCTGCATGCTTGCCCACGCTGCCACGATGCAGGGCATACGCGCCGTAAACACAATTCTCGGAAAGGCAGACGGCATACGATTTGACATCATGCCGTCCGCCATATTTACAAATCCGGAGGCTGCTTCAGTCGGTATGAGTGAAGACAGTTGCAAGTCTTCCGGCATGGAGTATAAGTGTCATAAGGCTTATCATCGTGCCAACGGCAAGGCACTCGCCATGAACGAACCGGAGGGAATGGTGAAGCTGTTAGCAGACAACAGCGGAAAAATAATAGGATGCCATGCCTTCGGTGCCCATTCTGCCGACATTGTGCAGGAGATAAGCGTGCTTATGTGCCGCAACACCACCGTTGCCCAACTAAAAGACATGATACATGCCCACCCTACCGTTAACGAGATGTTGCAGGAGGCGGCAGAGGCACTCGATATGAATTAACATCCGGGACAGAAACTGCTAATAAAATGTATAAGGCAGCTGCGTAACCAAGTCATACGCAACTGCCTTATTTTATATTGTCCGAAAACAGAACATCGAAATCAATCTATATGCTTTTCCAAAGTTTCACCAACCGTATGGTCCTTTTGAACTGCAAGACATTCTTCGCCATTGTATTCATGCACTAATATCTTAGATCTATACAATTTGTCAGAACAAAAATACGCAACTCCTTGTACATTCAAGTATATAGTTGCGTATAATTATTAGATAAACATCTGTATGTTTTCAGGCACAATATTACTGTATGCCCTTCTCGCGCAGCCGTTGCTGCCACTTCCACGCTGTGAGCAATGTTTCATCCAAACCGGCTTCTGCTTTCCAGCCAAGCACATTATTGGCACGGTCGGGATTTGCCCATATCTTCTCGATATCGCCTTCCCGGCGTGGTGCATACGTCCAGTTGAGCTTTACACCAGTAACGCGCTCAAAACTCTCAACCACTTCAAGCGTACTCACTCCGTTTCCCGTACCTATATTAAAATACTCCAACGCATCTGAACCTTCGTTGTCAAGTATGCGCTCCATTGCCTTCACATGTGCCTTTGCCAAGTCGACGACATATATATAGTCGCGCATGCACGTGCCGTCAGGAGTGTCATAGTCGTTGCCGAAAATCTTCAGTTGCTCACGAATACCCATTGCCGTCTGGGTTACAAAAGGTATGAGGTTCATCGGAACACCGTTAGGCAACTCGCCGATAAGTGCAGAGGGATGAGCGCCAATAGGATTGAAATAACGAAGAATTACTGACTTCACCGGTGCACCGCTATATATATAATCACTTATTATCTCTTCATTTATCTGCTTTGTATTGCCATAAGGACTGAGTGCCTTCTGTATAGGAGAGTTCTCGGTGACAGGAAGGTTTTCTGCCGTAGGCTGCCCGTAGACAGTACAGCTTGAAGAGAAAATTATACCCTTGACATTGTATTTGGGCATAAGCTCAAGCAGATTAAGAAGGCTCGTGATATTGTTACGGTAATACAACAACGGTTTCTCCACGCTCTCCCCTACTGCCTTGCTTGCCGCAAAATGTATTATTCCACATATACCAGGATATTTGGCAAATACATTTTCCATACCTGAAAAGTCACAACAGTCAACATGCTCAAATACCGGACGTATGCCGGTAATCTGTTCTATGCCGTCAAGCACCTGCATATTGGAGTTTGAAAGGTTGTCTACTATAACCACCTCGTATCCCGCCTGCTGCAGTTCGACCGTGGTATGAGAACCTATAAAGCCGGTTCCTCCGGTTACCAATATAGTCTTTTTCATAATGAAACAAATTGTAAATGAATAATTGAATAAAATAAGGGTGTGCCAAAATACTTCAACACACCCTTATTGAGCCGATATCAATCAAGACCGAATAAAAGCTTCAAGCCGCCGTCGACACCAGAGAAGCCCATGAAAGCAAGGCTGAGCAGACCGGCAGTCACCAAGACAATTGCCACGCCGCTCATTCCCTTAGGAACCTTCACCATTGCCAACTGTTCGCGCAATCCGGCAAAGACAGTGAGCGCCAGCGCGAAGCCAATTGCCGTTGAGAATGCATATACAACGCTCTGTACAAGGGAGAACTCTTTCTGAATTACAAGAATTGCAACACCGAGAACGGCACAGTTTGTTGTTATAAGAGGCAGAAAAATACCCAATGCCTGATACAGCGCCGGCGATGTCTTCTTCATAATAATCTCAACCATCTGCACAAGGGCGGCAATGACAAGAATAAATGTTATTGTCTGAAGATATCCCAAACCGAAAACATTCAGGACGTATGTCTGTACCAGCCAGGTCACAATTGTAGCAAGAGTAAGCACAAAAGCAACTGCCGCTCCCATGCCCAACGATGTTGAAACTTTCTGCGAAACACCAAGAAACGGACAGATACCAAGGAATTGTGATAACACAATGTTATTCACAAATATTGCCGATATAAATATAAGTATGTATTCCATAACTATGCTTTCTTAAATTTATTTACTATTGCAATGAGATAACCAAGCGTTATAAACGCTCCCGGAGGCAAAACAAACAGCAACATGTTGCATGTTTCCGGCAACAACACAACGCCAAAGAGCGAGCCTGCACCAAGAAGTTCACGCACCGAGCCAAGCAGAGTAAGACCAAGGGTAAAGCCAAGACCTATACCGACACCGTCGAAAAGGCTTGCCACAGGACCGTTCTTACATGCAAAAGCCTCAGCGCGTCCGAGGATAATACAGTTTACAACGATAAGAGGAATGAACAATCCCAACGTTGCATATACTTCTGGAACAAACGCCTGCATCACCATTTGCAGTATTGTAACAAACGATGCAATGACAACGATGAACACAGGAATACGCACCTTGTCAGGTGTGATATTCTTTATCAGTGATATTACAATGTTTGAACATATAAGAACGAACATGGTGGCAAGTCCCATGGACATACCGTTCATGGCAGAAGTTGTCGTCGCCAGCGTAGGGCACATACCCAAAAGAAGAACAAATGTAGGGTTCTCCTTTACAATGCCGTTAAATAATATCTTTATATAATTCATAATCTGTAGTGTTTAATTATTTTTCTACATGTTTTGTCGCACCGCTATTGGCATCGGCAGGCGTGTTCTTATAGGCATTATATGCCTGATTGACAGCAAGAAGGAATGCACGGCTCGTGATGGTAGAGGCTGTTATCGCGTCCACGCTGCCGCCGTCCTTGCTTACCGTAAGATTATCGGTTGCTGGATTCTTGCCAATAATATCGCCCTTGCCGCCTTTCTGGAACCACTGGTCTGCCTTCGCACCCAGTCCTGGTGTTTCCGAATGCTGCAATATGGTATATCCGAGTACGGTTCCCTCCGCATTAAGACCAACCAAGACCTTTACATCTCCTCCAAAGCCGCCGGTTGTACTTTCAACCGCCGCACCCAGATAGTTATGCTGACTGTCCTCTGCATGGTGGAGAACAAAGACAACCTCCTTGCCGCTGATATCCTGCTTGACTGTATCTGTCTTTGTCACCGTAAGCTCGCCTCCGCCCATAACGGTCTTTATTCCGTCTGAAAGCGCTTTCTCTGCCTGAGCCTTAACCGGACCTTCTGTTACGTGGTTTACATAAGCAAGAATACCTCCTGTGATAAGAGCAACGCCAACAAGAACAAGTACCATGTTGGTTATTGTAGATTCTAACTTCTTCATTTCTTTGCCTCCTTCTTAACTTCACCAAAACGCTTTGGCTTAACATAAGTATTAATCAATGGTGTAAACGCGTTCATTATCAATATTGCAAACGACATGCCTTCGGGATATGCTCCCCAGTTACGTATCACAACCGTCAACACACCTATTGATACACCATATATGATCTGTCCCTTGCCGGTCATAGGCGACGTAACATAGTCGGTTGCCATGAATATGGCACCAAGCATCAGACCACCGCTGAACAACACCGATACAGGATTAGAATAAACCGGATTTGCAACATTCAGCAAGCCACTGAAAACAAATACAGTAGCAAGGATGCTCACTGGAATATGCCATGTGATAATTTTCTTCCATAACATATAAACAAGACCGAGAAGCAACGCCAGGGCACAAATCTCACCTATCGTACCGGCACCGTTGTTTATTCCCGGATTACCAAGAAGCAATGACATGGAATCAGGCAGCTTGTCCAAGACAGAAGCGTCACCACTCTTTATTGCTTCTTTCATGACACTGAGAGGAGTCGCTGCCGTCTCTGCGTCAAGATACTTTGTCAGCTGTCCGGTAACAGGCCATGACGTCATCTGCACCGGGAAAGAAACCAAAAGGAAGCAACGGCCCACCAACGCGGGGTTGAAAGGATTGCATCCAAGACCACCAAACGACATCTTGCCTACTCCTATTGCCACCAATGCACCGATGAGAATAATCCACACAGGAAGATTTGACGGAAGATTAAAGCCAAGCAACAATCCTGTAAGAATAGCCGAACCGTCTGTTATGGAAGGTTCCTTACCCATAAGATACTTTGTTATTGCCCACTCAAAAAACACACATGCAGCAATGCTCGAAGCACAAACAACCACAGAGCCGAGTCCGAAATACCAGAAAGAAACAAGCAATGCAGGTATCAGCGCAATTATTACGCCGTACATATTGCGTTCTACGCTGTCATTTCCATGTGCATGTGGAGATAATGATACTATTAACTTATTCATTTTTTTACTTTTAATCTATTGATTTTCTTTTATAAGCCACACACTTATTTCTTTGCATTGCGTGCCCTTATTATACCCATTACCGTGCTCTTTCCGAGACGTATGTTGTCAAGCATAGGACGGTGTGCCGGACATGTAAACTGGCATGAGCCGCACTCTATACATGATGTAATGTCTTCCTTTTCCACTCTTTCCCAATCATGGAGAGAAGAAGCCGTAGCCAAAAGGAATGGCTCAAGCCCCATAGGACATGCGCTCACACACTTGGCACAGCGTATACACGGCTGCGGTGCCTTGCGTTTGGCATCATCATCAGTGAGAATAGTGATGCTGTTAGTACCCTTGCATACAGGCACATCTATATTATTAAGAGCCTTACCCATCATCGGACCGCCTGCAAGCACCTTGTTATCGCCCTCGGGCATACCGCCGCAAACATCTATCAGGTCACGCATCGGAGTACCCATACGTACAAGATAGTTACCGGGGTTCTTAAGCTTCTTTCCTGTAACAGTGGTATAACGCTCAAACAAAGGCTTGCGCTTCATAACTGCCTGATAAACAGCATACGCTGTACCTACATTCTGAACAATCGCTCCAACATTGACAGGTATGGCTGGAGGAGCAGGAACCTGACGCCTGATGACAGCGTCCACAAGCTGCTTTTCACCTCCCTGCGGATACTTCTGTGCCAGCGGGACAATCTCTATATCAGGATTTCCTGCCGTTTTTTCAGTGAGGAGCTTTATCGCAGCAGGCTTGTTTTCCTCAATGCCGATATAACCCTTGGTAACCTTCGATGCCTTCATAAGCAGTTCAAGACCAACAAGTATTTCATCTGCATGTTCAAGCATCAGCCTGTAATCGGATGTAATATACGGCTCACACTCAACACCGTTTATTATAACACACTCTGCCTTTGCCGTGGGCGGCGGGCAAAGCTTGATGAATGTCGGGAAGCCGGCACCACCCATACCCGTAACACCTGCTATCTTTATACGCTCCACAATCTCCTCCGGCGTAAGCTCCGGATGTGCAGAAAGTGTTTCAAGCTTATCCGAACGGTCTATCGTCTCTTCCCATTCATCACCTTCCACATTAATTATAATAGCGGGCTGGCGATATCCTGTTGCGTCAAAAACGGTGTCTATTTTAAATACCGTACCGGAAACAGAAGAATATACAGGAGCAGAAACAAATCCCCCAGCCTCTGCAATCATCGTCCCGACCTTTACCTTGTCGCCTTTCTTGACAACGGGTTTTGCCGGAGCACCGATATGTTGTGAAAGCGGGAATACAGCCTGCTTAGGCAAAGCAGCCACTTGCGTTACGGCATCATCGGTAAGTTTGTTCTCTTCCGGATGCACACCACCTATTCTGAATGTTCTTAGTTTCATGCTTCTGTCTCCTTTTTATTTGGTTCAACACTTGCCTTTGCAGGCTCAGTCTTTACCTCCTCACCGGCAACCGGAGCATCAGCCTTCGGCTTGCGGGGAGGGAAGTTAACGGCTACAATCGCATTGGTAGGACATACGGCCTCGCACTTGCGACAGAGCCTACATTTATTGAAATCTATATAAGATAGATTGTTCACTATTGTAATTGCATCGAACTGACATTCTTTCGCACACTTGCCGCAACCGATACAAGCAGCCTTACATGCCTTCAAGGCAACAGCCCCCTTGTCCTTGTTTACACATCTTACATAGACACGGCGGTTCTTCGGTCCTTTCTTGCGCAGCTCGATGATATGGCGCGGACATGCACTTACACATGCACCACACGATGTACATTTGTCTTCATCAACCTCAGGCAGCCCCGTCTCCTCGTTCATGTGTATGGCATCAAACTTACATGCATTGACACAGTCGCCGCAGCCAAGGCATCCGAAACCGCATGCCGTCTCACCGGCACCGCAGGCATTCATCGCCGTACATGTACGCAGTCCGCCATACTCGGTTGTCCTTGGACGCAGTTCGCACGTTCCGTTACAACGCACCACCGCAACCATTGGCTCGGTATTTGCCATAGCCATGCCTAACAGGTCTGCAACCTTTCCCATAGTCTCTGCACCGCCCACCGGACAGTTAAGACCTTCAAGCGAACCTTTATCGGCAGCCTTTACCAAGGCATCAGCCATACCGGAACAGCCGGGATAGCCGCAACCACCACAATTTGCACCAGGCAAAGCCTCAAGGACAGCGCCCAGACGCGGGTCTTCATAAACAGCAAACTTCTTTGAGCATACGTATAGTATCACTGCTGCCACCAGTGCTATACCTCCCAATACGATTACTGCACTTAAAATAAAATCCATAATTTGTATTTGTTTTAGTTATTGTTTTTATATATCATATATTTCTCTCTATCGTGAAAGATATTCTTTTGCGTATCTTATCTCTCAGGAAATAAAGCAGCACAAAATAAGGAACAAGCGAAAAAAGGCACGACAATGCTGCCACAAGCTCGTTACCCGAAACGGCAAGAACGGCAAAGAGAACTGTCACCACTATAATAAAAGGTAATATAAAACTGAGTGCCACTGCAAACCATCCCGTGTTTTCAGAAGCAACGACCAGCACCTCATCACCGACATTCAGTCCAGACATACCGGCACCGTACACGTCCACAGTCTTATCCTTTTTATCTGAAGCGTGGCAATGTCCGGCAACCTTACACGAAACACATGCAGACGTCTGGACGATACGTACCTTTATACAATCGCCCCCTACCGACTCTACCACACCTGAATGCTTTATTGTTGTATTCATGTTTTTCATTACACATTTGCAATCTCGAGTTTGCAAATGCAAAAGTAACACTTTGTTTTAAAACATCAAATAAAAATCTGCTTTTTATTTACCACACACCCGTCTGTCATGCAACATGCCGACATTCAGGCGCAAGACATTCAGGCATCGTCGCTCATCAACTTATCGAAAAAAGCGTCAAGGTCCTTGTCCCAGTCTTCCAGCAAGTCCCCGCCAATGATATTAAACTCGTCATCGGCAAGATAGAGTTCGGCGATGTGCCTGTGTTCATCCCCTTCAAGAACAAAGCTGTAAGGCTTCAATATCCCGAGATTGGACACAACTCCGTCAAGACGTTCCAGCTCTTCGCGCAATATTTTTGCAGCGGCGTCATAAAAGTTTTCATTCTTCGTTTCTATCCACTGCTCTATCACACAACGCGTTATCTCGTTGTCATCATCATCGGACGCAACGAGTTCTCCTGTCTCAGGCGACACAAACAGATGTATGTCGGACATTATACTGCTTTCATCCTGTACTGGAAACTTCTGTGCAACTTTGTTCACAAAACGCTCAATCTGCCTTGATATAGACATTCTCTCTTCCATATATTACCTCTTCAATGTTTTTTTCTTTGGCTTACTCTCATTGCTCATCCTGTCAAGAGCCGTCACCACGTACACTTTCTTGCCCGCAGACACATCGGTGCGCGGTATCTTGTAAAACGTATCTGCCGTAACAGCCACGATGTTTTCCGGATTTTCAATATCCGTTTTCTCATTTCCGTCAAATCTGTAGACAACATATTTCACGGCAATGTCATCCCAGCGCTTTCCCTTCGGAGCCGTCCAAAACAGTACATTGTCACCATTCTGCATGGCAACGACCTTCATCTTGCGCACTTTTCCCGGAGCCTTGCCGTCTATGAACGGCATCAGCGGCTGCAACGCCGGCGTGCGCCAATAGACATTGCGCAGAGCCGAACCATAGTTGCCCACATTGTCCGTAACAGCCTTTGCATACCACAGGACAGTGCCTTTCACATTGTTCATCATGCCATGCAGCTGACGTTTGGCAGACATCTGGTTTATGGCGGGATTGTTTATATCTGCTTTCTTTACCGTACGCTCAACATCCTCACCTATATAAAGAGGACGGTTTCCGGCATGCCGGTTCCACCATTTTATCAAAGTTTCATAATCGGCAGCCTTGTGTCCTATCTCCCAATACAGCTGCGGGACACAGTAGTCCACCCAACCATTGTTGACCCACATCAGCACATCGGCATAGAGGTCGTCGTAGTTCTGAAGCCCGTTGGTATCACTGCCCGTCTCCGGCGCACTCTTCTTATTGCGGTAAATGCCAAACGGGGATATGCCAAACTTCACCCATGGCTTTATATTATGTATCGTATCGCACAACTGTTTTATGAAGACATTGACATTGTCACGCCTCCAGTCGCCCCTGTCGCGTATGCCATTGCTGTATGCGGCAAACTCTTTTTCATCAGGAATGGTTTGCCCCGCAGCCGGATAAGGATAGAAATAGTCATCGATATGCAGTCCGTCGATATCATAACGGCTCACGATATCCGATACGACACGGCATATATATTCCCTGCTTTCAGGCTTTCCGGGATTAAGAATCAGCTGTCCGTCGTATGCGAAAGCCAGTTCCGGATGGCGTATGGCTATATGGTTACCAGCCAGTTCATGTGTGTTTTTGGTCTTTGCACGATACGGATTTATCCATGCATGCAGTTCCATTCCGCGCTTATGACATTGCTCTATCATCCACTGCAGCGGATCCCAATAAGGGACAGGAGCCTGTCCCTGCCTGCCCGTAAGGAAGCGGCTCCATGGCTCGAGGTCGCTTTTATAAAGTGCATCACACTCCGGACGCACCTGAAATATAATGGCATTAAGCCCGTCTTTCTGAAGTTCGTCCAGCTGATGTTCCAATGTTTTCTGCATCTTTTCCGTGCCCATTCCGAGAAACTGCCCGTTGACACACTGTATCCATGCGCCTCTGAACTCACGTTTCTGCCCCTTTCCGCAGACACTGGTAATGCCTGCCGCCATGAGAAACGCCGGCAACAGGGCACGCAATAAAAATATGTCTATATACTTTTTCATAGCAATGCCAAAATTAATATATTTAAAAATGATAGCCAAATAAAACATGACAAAAATTAACATGACGCTTTTCTGCGGCTTATAAAAAAGCCCTTAAATTACTGTCTCTTTTCAAAAGGCGGCATTTTGCACTCTAAGAGACGGTCTCCGGCAGCCTGAAAAACCGTGTTTCGGAGCCTAAAACGCCGCCTTTTGCAAGACAAGAGGTATCATACTGATTACCAACACATTATACAAGGCATGGAAATATGAGCCGTATATCATCCTGACTCTGTCCGGCAGGAGGCAGGAAAGAACGCCGCAAGACCGCAGGATGTGTGACGGGCAACCGCCACCGGCGGCTGAAAAGATTATAGACGGAAACTGCTCACCTGAATTAAAATTAATGTAAGTTCGTCATAAGACAATCCGCAAGCGTCATCCTTAGGTAGGGACTTTTTCTTTTAAATGTCCGTGTCTCATCCTGTTTAAAGCTTTTTTATGTGTTGTTTTTGTGGACATTTACAAGAAAAAGTCCCTACCGAAGGATGAATTTACAACTATAGATATATAATTTGCTTATATCTAACTCACGTTAATTTTATAGTAAAAATGGAATACTGTTTGCCATTTCATGAAAAAAGAGTATATTTGCATTACACATAAACCAAAAACAGAGCATGAACTTCACAGGAATTGTAATAGCCATACTGGCATTCCTCACAATCGGACTGTTTCACCCGATTGTAATAAAAACCGAATATTATACAGGTGTAAGATATTGGTGGGCATTCGTTGTTGCCGGAATAGCGTGCATAGCGGCGGCACTGTTCATCGAGAATACCGTTCTATCCTCTGTGCTCGGAATTGTAGGAGCCTCATTCCTGTGGTCGGTACAGGAACTGTTCGAGCAGCGCCAGCGGGTGAAAAAAGGCTGGTTTCCGATGAATCCCAAACGCAAGGACGAATACAAGGATTAATACGGGATGAAAACACTGCTGATATTAACCGGTAAGACAACCGACAAGAACATTGCGGCAGGCATTGCCGACTATACAAGCCGCATAAGCCACTACATGCCTTTTGAGCTTACGGTAATACCGGAACTTAAAAATACGAAGAGCCTTACGCATGAACAACAGAAAGAAAGGGAAGGCGAACTGATATTGAAGCAGATACAGCAGGCGGACTTTGTGGTGCTTCTCGACGAACACGGCAAAGAATACAGGAGCGTGGAATTTGCCTCATGGCTGCAACATAAGCAGCATACGGCAAAGAGACTGGCACTGGTAATCGGCGGTCCGTACGGCTTTTCCGACGCTGTATACAAACGGGCAGATGAGAAAGTGTCGCTGTCAAAGATGACTTTCTCGCATCAGATGGTGAGACTTATAATTACGGAGCAGATATACAGGGCATGTACTATTATAAAAGGTGAGCCATATCACCACGAATAAGGAAAACAACACTTTTAAAATTGAAATAAAAAACTATGGAAAGAACATGGAGATGGTTTGGCAAGAACGACAAGATAACGCTTGCCATGCTCAAGCAAATCGGAGTGGAAGGCATCGTAACAGCCTTGCACGACGTGCCTAACGGCGAAGTCTGGACACGCGAGAAAATAAGAGACCTCCGGGAATATATAGAAAGTTACGGCATGAGGTGGTCTGTGGTTGAGAGCCTGCCGGTATGCGAAAGCATCAAATATGCAGGTCCGGACAGGGACGAACTGATAGAGAAATACAAGGAAAGCCTTAAAAATCTGTCATTGGAGGGTATACATACAATTTGTTACAACTTCATGCCCGTACTCGACTGGGCACGTACCGACCTTGACCACCTTAACCCCAACGGGGCAACAAACCTGTATTTCTCGCATGCGCAGTTTGCCTATTTCGACTGCTGCATACTGAAACGCGAGGGCGCAGAGAGCGACTGGTCCGAAGAAATAATGAAAGAGGTGGAGGAACTAAAGAAGACCATGACACCTGAAGACGACCATAAGCTGGTTGAGAACATCATCGTAAAGACACAGGGCTTTGTAAGCGGAAACATAAAGGAAGACGATGAGCACCCGGTGGAACTGTTCCGCCAACTGTTAGACCTGTACAAAGGGATAACGAAAGAGCAGCTGCGTGAGAACATGAAGTACTTCCTGAACGCGATAATGCCCACATGCGAGGAGTATGACATGTACATGTGCGTTCATCCTGACGACCCTCCATTCCCCATATTGGGACTTCCGCGCATCGTTACGTGCGACGAGGACATCAACTGGTTCCTTAAAGCTGTTGACAACCCGCACAACGGACTTACCTTCTGTGCCGGCTCCCTCTCCGCGGGGGCACACAACAACGTTGTGGAACTGGCAAGAAAATATGCTGACCGCACATGGTTTGTGCACCTGCGTTCATGCCACATCTTCCCCAACGGCGACTTCACGGAGGCATCACACCTCGGCGGACGTGCCGACCTGATAGAGCTGGCACGCATATTCGAGAAGGTCAATCCGGCTCTTCCCATGCGCGTAGACCACGGAATGACGATGCTCGGCGACGAAGAGCGCAACTACAATGCCGGATATTCGTTCCTCGGACGCATGTTCGCACTGGGTCAGGTGCAGGGAATACTTGCCACCGTAGACCGTGAACTCGGCATAGAATACAAGCAACCGGGATTTTTTGAATAACATTATAATATAATAATATATGAACGAGCTATTTAATATAAAGGATTATGTGGTTGTCATTACCGGCGGGACGGGCGTCCTCGGCAGATGTATAGCCAAGTATCTTGCCCTTAACGGAGCCAAGGTGATAATACTCGGACGCAAGGAAGAGATAGGGAACAAGATTGTAGACGATATCATAAAGGCGGGCGGACATGCGGAATTTATGAAAACCGATGTAATGGACAGCAATGCCGTACAGGAAAACTGCGATGCAATAATTGAAAAATACGGCAGAGTGGACACGCTTCTCAATGCTGCTGGCGGCAATATGCCCGGTGCCACGATATCTCCGGACAAGAATATATTCGACCTTGACGTGGAACAGTTCCGCAAAGTGCTCGACATAAACCTTACTGGAACGGTAATACCGACGCAGATATTCCTCAAGCCCATGGTGAAGCAGGGCAAGGGGTCGATAATCAACTTCTCGTCAATGGCAGCTTTCCGCCCGCTTACACGTGTCTGCGGATATGCTGCGGCAAAGGCAGGCATAAGCAACTTTACCGAGTTTATGGCAACGGAGTGTGCAAAGAAGTTCGGTGAGGGAATAAGGGTCAACGCCATTGCCCCCGGCTTCTTCATTACGGAACAGAACAGGGCACTGCTTACCAATCCGGACGGCACATATACCAAGCGCGGAAACGACGTGGTTACACAGACACCTTACGGCAGGATGGGCGACCCGGAGGAACTTTGCGGCACGATACACTATCTGATGAGCGATGCAGCCAAGTTTGTCACGGGCACCGTTGCCATTGTAGACGGCGGCTTCAACGCATTCACCATGTAGTAACCCGTCCGTAAACCTTTACGTTATTTTAACATAAAGATACAATGTCACCTATTAAATAAAATAGTACCTTTGCATACAACGAGAAAAACAACGTTAAAAACATAACAAATCATGAAAAAATTACAAGCTTTGAACAAAAGGACAGCGCCCAAAAGCGTTATGCCCGAAAAGATTATCCAGTTTGGTGAAGGAAACTTCCTGCGTGCTTTTGTAGACTGGATTATCTGGAACATGAACCAAAAGACAGACTTCAACGGCAGCGTAGTGGTTGTACAGCCCATCGAGCGCGGTATGGTAGACTGGCTCAACGGTCAGGACTGTCTGTACCATGTGAACCTTCAGGGACGTGAAAACGGTCAGGCTGTGAATACACTTGAGCGCATCGACGTTATCAGCCGTGCACTTAACCCATACTCACAGAACCAGGCTTTCATGGCTCTTGCAGACCAGCCGGAGATACGTTTCGTCATTTCAAACACCACAGAGGCTGGTATCGCATTTGACGACACATGCAAATTCACAGACGCTCCCGCATCTTCATATCCCGGAAAGCTTGTCCAGCTGCTCTACCGCCGCTTCAAGACATTCAACGGAGACCCCGAGAAAGGTCTTATCATCATGCCTTGTGAGCTTATCTTCCTTAACGGACACCACCTTAAGGAGTGCATCTACAAGTATATCGAACTGTGGAAAGAAGACCTCGGTGCTGACTATGAGGCATTCAAGAGCTGGTTCACAAACAGCTGCTATGTATGCGCAACACTCGTAGACCGTATCGTTCCGGGCTTCCCGCGTAAGGAAATCGCACAGATACAGGAGAAAGTATGCTATGCAGACAACCTCGTTGTACAGGCAGAGATATTCCACCTTTGGGTTATAGAGAAGGCAGAGAACATGACATGCGAAGAACTGCGTGCCGAGTTCCCCGCAGAAAAGGCTGGTCTCCACGTGCTTATCGCTGAAAGCGAGAAGCCTTATCACGAGCGTAAGGTAACGTTGCTCAACGGTCCCCACACGGTTCTTTCGCCTGTTGCTTTCCTCAGCGGCGTAAACATTGTGCGTGACGCATGCAACCATGAGGTTATCGGCAAGTACATCCACAAGGTACAGTTCGACGAGCTTATGCAGACACTCAACCTGCCTATGGACGAGCTTCAGAAGTTTGCAGGTGATGTGCTCGAGCGCTTCAACAACCCGTTTGTAGATCATCAGGTAACATCTATCATGCTCAACTCTTTCCCGAAGTTCTGTGCACGTGACCTGCCAGGAGTGAAGACATATCTTGAGCGCAAGGGTGAGCTGCCACAGGGACTTGTATTCGGTCTTGCTGCAATCATCACATACTACAAGGGCGGCAAGCGCGAAGACGGCGCAGAGATTGTTCCCAACGACGCACAGGAAATAATGGACCTGCTGAAAGAACTGTGGGCAACAGGTGACACTCAGAAGGTTACAGACGGTGTTCTCGGTGCAACAAGCATCTGGGGTGAAGACCTCAACAGCATTGCCGGTCTCAACGCTCTCGTTAAGAAAGACCTTGACCTTATACAGGAGAAGGGTATGCTCGAGGCTGTTAAGACAATCTTGTAAGAAGATAAATAAATTATTTACAGACAACGGTCTGCCGGAAGTTTCTTGCCGGCAGACCGTTTTTATATCATTAAAAATGATATGTGGAAGTATCAAGACACTATAAGTCCGCAAATATCAATCCTGACACTTTAATGCCTGTAAATTAAGCTGTAGCGCCTATATACCCACGGCAATTAAGGATATATCCATGTAAAAGCTGTTCTCCAAATAAAACATTGTGGAAAATAAAGCTATGCTTTACGCATCATAAAGCTATGGATTACGACACGTAAAGCATAGGGTCAGACATCGTAAAGCATAGCTTTATGAAACGTCACTCGTATTTCATCGACTTGGCAGGATGAATATTAGAAACAATATAACTTGGGGCTATAAGTACGAAGACACTGGCAATGAGCGTCACGACATTAAGTATGATGATGAACATTGCATTAAACTCTACCGGAACAACACTCACATAATATGTTGAAGGGTCAAGTTTTATAAGCCCCGTAAAATGCTGCAAGGCTATCAGACCAACGCCGATAACATTGCCGATAAGCATGCCCCTGCCAATTATAAATACGGCAAACCATATAAATATGTGGCGTATGGTATTGTTTCTGCATCCTAAAGACTTGAGTATTCCTATCATATTAGTCCGTTCAAGGATTATGATAAGCAGTCCGGAAATCATTGTAAATCCGGCGACACACAACATAAGGACAAGGATAATCCATACATTGAGGTCAAGAAGGTCAAGCCATGAGAATATCTGAGGGTACATGTCCTGAACCGTAGATGAAGAGAATATCTCCCCATACTTGTCTTCCGTCCTGTTTACCTTGTCTATAACGACATCCTCAACCGCCGTAAGATTGTCAAAATTCTCAACCGTAAGCTCTGCCCCGCTTACCTGACCGGAGTCCCAGCCGTTCAATCTCACGGCTGTATATAAATCAACGAAACATACGGAATTGTCAAACTGGGCAAGGTTTGTCTCATATATGCCGGACACATTGAAGCGCCTTGCCCTGACATCGGCATCGTTCATAAAATAGGCATATATCCTGTCGCCGGCATGTATGCCCAGCTTATCGGCTATTATCTTGGAAATGACAATCTTGTTACTGCCCTTACGGCTGCTGAAATCAGGGATGCTGCCTTCTACTATATTATGATGTATAAAGGTAGTATCGTATTCGCTGCATGCAATACCTTTAAACAATACGCCGAGAAAATCGCGGTCTGTCTTGAGCAATCCTTGCTTAAGGGCATATCTCTGGACATGACTTACGCCGTCTATTCCTGCCAGGCTGCCAAACAGACTGTCCGGTATACATACCGGATACTGTTCGCTGCCATGCAGGCTCTTAAAGTTTGCCACCGTTATATGGCTGCCGAAGCCAATGACCTTGTCGCGTATCGTATGCTTGAAACCGAAGACAACCGAAACGGAAACAATCATCACGGCAAGCCCTACTGCCACACCGATAGTGGCAATCTGTACTGCCGGGCGGCTGACCTTGCGGTCTTTTGCCTTATCAGAATATATGCGGCGGGCAATGAAAAGCGGAAAACTCATTCTTCAACCCTTCCCGGATAAGCCTCCAAAGCCTTGCGCAACACGACAAGGGCACGTGTCAAGTCTTCTTTATTAAGCACATAGGCAATGCGCACCTGATTAATTCCGGCACCGGGAGTTGTATAAAATCCGCTTGCCGGAGCCATCATTACTGTCTCGCCCTCATGGTTAAACTCTTCCAGACACCAGCGGCAGAACTTCTCGCTGTCGTCGACAGGAAGCTTTGCCACCGTATAGAAAGCCCCCATAGGTATAGGTGAGTACACGCCGGGAATGCGGTTAAGACCGTCGATAAGACATTTGCGGCGCTCAACATATTCATCGTAAATCTCCCGATGATATTCTTCCGGAGCGTCGAGCGAAGCCTCGGCGGCTATCTGACCTATAAGGGGAGGAGACAGACGTGCCTGACAGAACTTCATCACGGCTTTGCGAACCTCACTGTTCTTTGTTATCAGTGCACCGATACGTATGCCGCACTCGCTATATCTCTTGCTTACGGAGTCTATAAGTACAACATTCTGCTCAATACCCTCAAGGTGACATGCGCTTATGTAGGGCGAACCGGTATAGATATACTCCCTGTAGACTTCGTCGGAGAAGAGATACAGGTCGTACTTCTTAACCATATCCCTTATCTGGTTCATCTCCCGCCGTGTATACAGATAGCCTGTAGGATTGTTGGGATTACATATAAGAATGGCGCGTGTCCTCTCGTTTATCAGTTCCTCAAACTTCTCTACCTTAGGAAGCGAAAATCCTTCTTCAATAGTTGTGGAAATCGTCCTTATCCTTGCGCCCGCCGATATGGCAAAAGCCATATAGTTGGCGTATGCAGGTTCGGGCACAATGATTTCATCTCCGGGGTTAAGGCACGAGAGAAATGCAAAAAGAACAGCCTCACTGCCGCCGCAAGTGATGATTATGTCATCCGCCGACACGTCTATACCATACTTTTTGTAATATCCTGTCAGCTTTCTGCGGTAGCTGAGATAACCTTGCGAAGGTGAATACTCAAGTATTTTGCGGTCTATATTCCGTATTGCGTCTATCGCAACCTCCGGGGTTGGCAGATCGGGCTGCCCAATGTTAAGATGATAAACCTTAATTCCCCTGTTCTTTGCAGCAGCGGCAAGCGGAGCCAGCTTACGTATCGGCGACTCCGGCATTTCTATTCCGCGGTTAGATATTTGTGGCATAATAAGAGTTTCCTTTTCTTTTTCTATTAATGTTACCGTATATTGGACATCCTAATTAAAGAAGTTCCACGACAAGCCAAAACGCAAAACCATTGTATTAATCGGATAATGAGGTGTGAGAAACGCCTCTCCGTCACCGGCGTTGACATGACTCATCATTACGAAGAAACGTGTCTGCTTGAGATGCATGTTTGCATAGACATTTACAATCGGATATCCTCCCAGCTTTATGTTGTTGTCTCCGTTGTCCTGTACAGTATACTGACCTATTGCGGGACTGTAGTCGGGGGCGTAATATTTGGTGAAGTATCTCACGTCTGCACCTAAGTCTACCTTCAGCACGCGTGCTATTTTAAAGCGCAGATACAGGTTGCTGTATACATTGATGTCTGGAACGGGCAGCACTTCTGCCTTGCTCGACTTCTGATAAGTTATCTGATTTTCCCAGTTCAGCGGTCCAAGCCTGAAGTCCTGTTCAAGCTGAAGTGTCATAAGGCTGATGTTATCGCCACACTGATTTACGGTTACACTGTTGCCTGTACGGCCGAAATCATCCGTAATGTTATAGCTCTGTGCAAAATATGTATAGTTCTTCAATTCGTCTATTGCCACTCTGAGCCGCGTACGCGTGCGTTTCAATGAGAATACGCCTTCTATGTGCGAGCGTATCTCGTTGTCAAGCCCGGTATTATCCCACCAATAATGCTTGGAATGAAAATGCCTGTGATAGAAAGTAGGGCTGAGACGATAGAAATAAGCACGTGCCGCAAGTCTGACAGTATCACTGAAAAGCTTGAAATTCAGGTCTGCCGCCGCATCAATCTTTATCTGTCCGGCATCCTCACCTGCAACCCATGTTTCTCCCGTCACATTGTAATGCAGCAGAGAACCCTGTGTTTTGCTCAGCTGACCTCCCACACTTACATTATGCTCGCTGTATTTTGCCAGCCCGTTATCAACATCTGCAAGAGTAAAATGTCTGAGTTCGGACGTTGCAAAGGCTTTCAGCCCAGCCTTTGCCCACTTGTTAAATCCTTCAAGCAGGGCAATGGCAAAGGTGTTCTTTATTGAATAGTGGCGCGTCTTGTCGTATATGGAGTCTCCGGCAGCCCTGCCTATACCGTCGAAATATTTGTTTGCATAATAGTTCTCGGGAGTATCGTATGCCTGATATATACGCCTGTAGTTGTCAACTTTAAGTGTATGTATGAAACTTGTAACCGGTACATACTCGCTTTTCATCCATGCCGTATCCTCTGCAGCCTTATTATCCGCAACAGAAAGGCTGTCCAACATCGTCTTATCGGCGACAGAAATCCTGTTTTCCTTATCTCCTTCAGTCACAGCAGGCTCATCGCCGGCTATCACAGCATCGTCCGGACGCCCCGAAAAGGTTCTGTTACTGTCAAAACCGTCTTCATCAAACTTCTTTCCGTCACGTCTTGCCTTCTTCCGAGCCTTCTCCTTTTCTTTCTCTGCATCATTCTCTTTCTTTGCTTCTATTGCAAACTTGCGTGCCTTTATCTCGTCTTCCGTCATCTTGACCTTGCGGCTGAAGCCGACGTTATAACGGTGGGAGAAGAAAATATGCTGGTTGTCATTTCTGTTCCAGTTACGCTCAAGCACAACCGGAATTTCATTCTCCTTGAAGTCATCTTCAAACATTTCAGGATGAGTGATATACCTGTCGTCCGTTATACCTCCGTTCTCAGTCACCTTCTCATGGTTTGTCGACATGAGCAGATGCGCATTGTAGCGTTCCCCAAGATATGAGGCATACATTGAATAGTTGAAATGTGACGTGCTTTGGTTTTGATAATATCCACGCCCATAGATATAATCAAACTTAAATCCCATGCCAAGTTCCTTGCCTGCATTGACGCCAAACAGAGCCTTAAGATGATCCTCTCCGTTCGTCTTGTCACCACATTCATTATATGAGATGTTTGTTATGGGAGACAAAGTGTTGGTAAACAAGAACTTGTCCACAGGCGTTATGAAATAGTCATACGGCTGTGTAAAGATGAATTGCCCCGGTATATCACGGTCGATGAATATGCGGTTTATGCGCGGGGCACCAAGATTTCCGGTGGTATTGTACTCTCCTCTCATGCCAGAGGTGAATATAGAGTTCATGAACATGTGCGATAACGTGTCGGGAACAGCCGCAACACGGTCGCCAAACCGTTCGTCAACGGTCCACACCTTCAGTCCCTTGGGTATTTCCTTGTTGTTATTGTTCAGCGTATCGCGTCTGTTATGCCTGTCTTGTCCGGCAGGTGTATAGGCGCCATCATCTGTTATCTGGTTGAAATCTTGCGACAATGCAGTGCCGTTGCACAAGACAAGCAACAGCAATGCAAATAAAAGTCTACTCATTTTATAAAACGGAATATACACTCAAAGAACTTGAATGCCATTGAAATTAGTATTATATATGTTCCTGTCTCTTTGCTCCAAAAGAAGTAAAACAATAATCCTATTACGGCACCAGCCACAAATATAAGGTTCATGATATTGCGTACCATGAAGTATTTATCGTGTTTGTCCTCCCGTTTGCGATGATGCAAGTTCCTCTCCATAATCAGTTTCTTTTATGCAAAGACCTCAAAGGCTTGAGAAGCAGCCTATTCCTTAACAATTCGCTCAATATTCTCAAAAAGGAAATCCTTACGGTCAATGGTCTTACGACGGAACTTTGCCGAACCGGGAAGAAGCTTCGTCTGCTTCTTGTTAAGGGCTTTTGCGTCCGAAATCCAGTCCTCAGCCTTATATACTCCGCCACCTTGCGGCTTTCGGTCTTCCTCGTACTTATAATATATACGGTTCATCTTCAATGTCAGATGATTGTCCTTACACTCCGCAATAAGGGTATAATTAAACTTTGAACGGTCAAGCGAAAGGAAAGAGTCTTTAAAAACAAGCCACTCTCTTATTGTTGCCACGATTATATGGTCCTTCTTGTTTACCAGCGCCACGCAACTTCCCTCAAGCTGGTTTTCCTGTTTTGTAAGGTCATCAAGGCACCTGTACATCTTGTCATATATCTGTTCTGCGCTTTTACCCGGAACATCGATGTCAAGAGTCCACTGCACTTTCCCGTCTTCTTCAGCCACAGCCCCGGCAAGATATTTCTCATCCGGATTGGGCTTAACTACTTCCTCTACTGTTTTAGTGGTATTCTGAACAGGTTTTTCCCATACATTCTGTGCAAAACCTACAATGGAAAAGACTGCCAATATGGATGTTGCGATAAGTCTCATAAACGTTTCAAGCTTTAATTTGAATATTAATAAGCGCAAAATTAGTAAATAATGTGTGATTTTACGTACATTAAGCATATTTTAACATCACGTGCTACTTTGTCTCAAGTATTTTCCGGAGCTGTACAATTTCATCCCTGTATTGCGCCGCCTGTATGAAATCGAGTTCCTTTGCAGACTGTTTCATAAGCTGCGTGGTCCGTTCTATGCTCTTTTCCAGCTGTTCTCTTGACATTTTATCAATAATACAGTCGGCGGCAAAAGCCGCTTCGTCCGCTTCAATATAGGGACGGTATTCTTTTTTCCGTTGTATCCCGTCGCCTGACGGTCCCGCATTCTTCACGAGTATGTTCTGCTTTATGTCCTTCGATACCTGCTTGGGGGTTATATGGTGCTCTTCATTATACTTCAACTGCTTGGTACGTCTTCTCAATGTCTCGTCTATCGTCATCTGCATGCTCGCCGTTATACTGTCGGCATACATTATAACCTTTCCGTTAATGTTGCGTGCCGCACGCCCTGCTGTCTGCGTAAGCGAACGGTGAGAACGCAGAAAGCCTTCCTTGTCGGCATCAAGGATTGCTACAAGAGAAACCTCCGGCAGGTCAAGACCTTCGCGAAGAAGATTGACACCAACCAATACGTCGAACAGACCGGTACGCAGGTCACTCATAATCTTGACCCTGTCAAGCGTTGCGACGTCACTGTGGATATAGTTTGCGCGCACTTCATGGTTTAAGAGATACTCTGTCAGTTCTTCTGCCATACGCTTTGTAAGTGTTGTAACAAGCGTACGCTCGTCTTTCTCACATCTTATCAGTATCTCATCCATAAGGTCGTCTATCTGATTTTCACTCGGACGCACCTCTATTTCCGGATCAAGAAGTCCGGTAGGACGTATCACCTGCTCGACAACAATGCCTTCAGACTCCTCAAGTTCATAGTCTGCCGGAGTGGCAGATACATATATAACCTGATTTATCATGTCATGAAACTCCTCAAACTTAAGCGGGCGGTTGTCGAAAGCGGCAGGAAGACGGAAGCCAAATTCAACAAGATTGGTCTTTCTTGCCCTGTCTCCTCCATACATAGCCCTTATCTGCGGCACACTTACATGGCTCTCATCGATGACAAGAAGAAAGTCCTTTGGAAAGAAATCTAAAAGACAATATGGCTTCTGCCCCTCTTCACGGCCGTCAAAATACCGTGAATAGTTCTCTATACCCGAACAGTGCCCAAGCTCTTTTATCATCTCAAGGTCATATTCCACGCGCTCTTTAATACGCTGAGCCTTAATGCTGTCTCCTATTTCATTAAAGAAGTCGATACGTTCCTGCAAGTCTTCCTGTATCTGCCTTACGGCATATTCTGTCTGTTCCTTTGATGTAACAAAGAGGTTTGCCGGATATATCTGGTATTCATCAAAGGATGCCAACTTGTGATACGACACAGCATCCACCTCCTCTATAGTGTCTATCTCGTCATCCCAGAAAGTAACGCGCAGCACATAGTCGCTGTAAGCCATGAATATGTCCACGGTCTCACCCTTGACCCTGAAATTGCCGCGCTTCAACTCGATGTCGTTTCTTACGTAAAGGGCACCCACCAACTTCATGAGAAAGGCATTCCTGTCTATCACCATGCCCTTCTTTATACGTATCACGCTGCCCGCCATCGCCGCAGGACCGCCCATACCATATATACACGACACGGAAGAGACGACAACAACGTCACTGCGTCCGGACAAGAGAGAGGATACGGAAGACAGACGCAGACGGTCTATCTCCTCATTAATGGCAAGGTCTTTCTCTATATAAGTATCCGTCTGCGGGAGATATGCCTCCGGCTGGTAATAATCATAATAAGAAACATAGTATTCCACGGCATTTTCGGGAAAGAAACCTTTCATCTCCTCATAGAGTTGTGCCGCAAGGGTCTTGTTATGGCTTAGAATAAGGGTCGGCTTGTTCACCTGTGCAATGACGTTGGCAATGGTAAAAGTCTTTCCCGAACCTGTAACGCCAAGCAAAACCTGCGATTTGTCACCGCGGCGAATACCGTTTACCAGTTCTTTTATTGCCTCCGGCTGGTCACCGGTGGGACTGTATTTAGACGTTATCTTGAATTTCCCCATACACTGTGCCGAATAATGGCATTACAAGTCAAATGCCTTATTTAAACATACCTTTATCCTAACCTGTTTTACGGCTGCAAAAATACAAATTAAGTGCCTAATAAACATGAAAAGGATGTTATTTTTACTAAAAAGCCTTTTTAAGCTTTTGGTATTAATAGAATTATGTGTAATTTTGCAACTCAAATTATCATTATAATGAAGAATAACATTCTTATTGCAATATATTCATGTGTGGCACTGTCTTTTACCGGTTGCGCCCATGAATTCAATCAGGTGTACAAGTCGCAGGATTATAATTTCAAATACGAATATGCCAAAGAATGCTTCGCCAACGGCAAGTACACACGCTCTTCAACACTGCTCAGAGAACTTTTCACAATGATGAAAGGAACGGAAAACGCAGAAGAATCTCTTTACATGCTTGCCATGTCCGAATATGGGAACAAGGATTATGAGAGTGCTGCGGAGTGCTTCAAGAAGTATTACAAGAGCTATCCCAAAGGCATTTATGCCGAAATGGCATCATACTACATCGGTGAAAGTCTTTTCCAAAGCACTCCCGAACCACGTCTGGACCAGACGGAAACCGTAAACGCAATCGCTGCTTTTCAGGAATATATGGACCTGTTTCCTGATGCAACAATGAAAAGTACGGCACAGCAACGTCTTTTCCAGCTTCAGGACAAGCTTGTAAAGAAAGAGCTCTATTCGGCACAACTTTATTACAACCTCGGCACTTACTTTGGAAACTGCACAAGCGGAGGAAGCAACTACGAGGCATGTATCATCACTGCACAAAACGCAATGAAGGACTATCCGTATACGGAACACCGGGAAGAATTCGCATCTCTGATAATGAAAAGCAAATTCTGCCTTGCGGAACAGAGCGTGGAAGAAAAACGCCTTGACCGTTATCGCGACGCAGAAGATGAGTGTTATGGATTTATCAACGAATATCCAGACTCAAAAGAGCGCAGTCTTGCAGAAAAATATATTGCCACCTGCAAGAAATACACAAAGGAATAACACGGCGAAAACTGCACGACAACCAGTGACAACGCCGTTTCTTAAAATAAGAACATCTTTGAATTAATAAATATTAAAGTATAAAATAATGGATTACAAGAAATCAAAAGCACCTGTAAACACAGTTACACGCAACATTATGGATCTATGCGATGAAACCGGAAACATCTATGAGAGCGTATCTATTATTGCAAAACGCGCCAATCAGATATCGGTTGAAATAAAGCAGGACCTTAGCAAGAAGCTTGCAGAGTTTGCTTCTTATAACGACAGCTTGGAGGAAGTTTTTGAAAACCGTGAGCAGATTGAAATCTCACGGTACTATGAAAAGTTGCCCAAGCCCACACTCTTGGCAACAGAAGAATTTGTTAACTCTAATATTTACTGGCGCGAAACATCCAAAGAAGCATCCAAAGACTGATGATACAACGTAAACAGACACTATATCTCCTTATCTCCGTCATCATAAGTATAATATGCCTGTGCCTGCCCATAGGCAGGTTTGTATCGTCTACGATAATGCCCGACCACGGTTTATACAACCTATGGATGAAAACATCCGACGGCTCACTCGACTTTTCAGGCTGCATACTTTTTGCACTTCTTCTGCTTACATGCACAATATCCATAGCTGCGATATTCACATACAGCAACAGGAAAAGACAGGGACGGATGTGTCTTTTAAACATATTGCTTCTTGTTGCATGGTATGCGGCATATTTCTTTATAGGTTTTGTAACATACAGCAACGCCAATACAGAGTTCAGGATGTCGTTTACGGCTGCATTCCCTGCCGTTTCACTTATCCTTAACTTCATGGCACGCAAGGCAATACTTGCCGATGAGGCACTTGTAAGATCGGCAGACAGAATAAGATAAAAGACAACAAGACATTATAAGTCACAATACACGGGAGTGTGCATAATGCAAGTCATCCACCAATGAAACGGACCGGCAATTATGCACACTCCTGTTTTTATATTATACCCACCATAATGCGTCCGCTCACACACCGTCTTTTCTTCATTTTGTCTGACAATGCGCCATTTCATATATACATATATTGATATTTGTATATGCCAGGTTCTTAAATCCAACTCACCTATATATAATAAGGTGTAAACAAGCAATCAAATAATTTGTAATTTTTACAAAAATAAAATTTGTATTATAATCTTTTATTTGTATCTTTGCATAAGATAAGCTGCACCTCAGCAATATGAAACAAGTTTCATTGCATCCGGTTTACATTATCGTTGCATAACAATAAAACAATTAATATGGCAGACAAAAGCGCATACGACATTCTGACACAATGCAATATACGCCCTTCGGTACAAAGACTGGAGATTATGGAGTATCTGATGAACAACGATACCCACCCCACCGTGGAGGATGTATATGCCGGACTGTGCAGTAAAATGCCCACGCTAAGCCGTACGACAGTGTACAACACGCTGAGGCTTCTGTCTGAACACGATGCAGCACGCATGATAACGATAGACGAGCACAGGGTCTGCTACGACGGTAACACCAACCCGCATGTCCACTTCTACTGTAAAAAGTGCGGACGTGTCATCGACTTCTTTGACGAACCTGCACCAACAACCGTCAAGAACATGATGATAGACGGCAATTCCGTCGATGAGATGCAGCTGTATTATAAAGGAATATGTTCCCGTTGTCTTTCCGGACAGCAGGATAATAAATAACCAATAAAATAAAAACATTATGAAAAAAAAGTTTATCTGCACCGTTTGTGGATATGTTCACGAAGGTGATGAGGCACCAGAGAAGTGTCCTATTTGTAAGGCAGGCAAAGAGAAGTTCAACGAAATGGACGTTAACGACACAGAGTCTTTCGCTACAGTCCATGAACTTGGTGCTGCAATAAAGGAAAATGCAAACGAGGAGATGATAAAAGATCTCAATGCACACTTCAACGGCGAGTGCGGCGAAGTGGGAATGTATCTGGCAATGAGCCGTCAGGCAGACCGTGAAGGATACCCCGAAATAGCAGAGGCTTACAAGCGTTATGCTTTTGAAGAGGCAGAACACGCAGCAAAGTTTGCAGAACTTCTCGGCGACGTCCTCAAAGACACCAAGAGCAATCTCGAGGCACGTATCGCAGCAGAGCGCGGCGCTTGCGAAGACAAGTTCCGCATTGCAAGAAACGCAAAGGCTGCAGGAATGGACGCCGTTCACGACACTGTTCACGAAATGGCAAAGGACGAGGCACGCCACTGTGCAGGCTTCATGGGTCTTTACAAGCGCTATTTCAAATAAAAACGTAACGCTATGACATAATAAGGCAGCACCCCGTAACATACCGAAAAGATAATTACGGGGTGCTGATTGTTTATATGCAGACAATAATAACCATATTAATAATAGCCGTATGCCTGATACTTGCGGGCATACACATATATCGCACCCTGACAGACAAAGGCAATCCGTGCCGCAACTGTCCGGGATGTTCCATAAAGAAAGAAATGAACGGAAAAAAATACAAAGACAAATGCCGGGGACTTCAGTGATATCGTCCACGGCATTTGTTTTAATCAGACATCCGGTTATGGTCGCCCGTATATCTACTCATAGTCGTCTATGACAGAATTCACAAAGTCCATCATCGGCTTTGCCACCTTGAAAATCTTCACCACTTCATCAAACCATGCCTCACCGTCATAGAACGTGTCCGGCAATGCCTTCCAGCAACAATAGTCTTTCATGCGCAGATAGTCGATAAACTCATAGTCCCGTGGAAAGCCCGACGGAGATTTCTTAAGATACTCACCGCCAAATCCTTTCTTGTCTCCCCAGCGGCTCTGCCCTGCCCTGCCGAAAAACTTTACAAAGGCAGCACTCTCGACAACATTCCTCCAATCATCTATGTTCGCCATTATCTCATTACGGCACGATGTAAGGATATTTGTCGGAAGATAATAGTTGCCACATGCCACGAAACAGTTGCCAGGCTCAACATGTATGTAATACCCTCCGTGAAAAGCCTTCTTGCCATGAGCTGCGATATATGCCCCGAAATGCCTCTTGTACGGCGACTTGTCCGGTGAAAAACGCGTATCGCGGTTAAAGCGGTATGTAGCGTCCTTCACCGTTATGTGCGATATTGAAGCATCGAACAGCGAGATGCGCTCTATGAGTTTCTCCACATCCTTCTCGAAAATCTTCCTTACCGCCTGATATTCCTTCTTGTTTTCCAAGAACCATTCACGGTTGTTATTCTCACGTATGGCTTCCAGAAAGCCGAGTATTCTCCTTATATCCATATATACTGCTGTAAACCATTATTTTTTACCGACTCCTTTCTTCGGACATATATCGCAGAAAGGACACGCGGTGCAGTGCGGCGACCTGCTCGTGCACACATAACGCCCGTGCAACAGCAGCCAGTGGTGGGCATTGGCGACATCTTCCGGCGGGATATTCCTCATAAGTTCCTTCTCCACCTTCACCGGATTGTCTGCCGTTTCGGACACCAGTCCCATGCGATGGCTTACCCTGAACACATGCGTATCCACAGCCATTGCCGACCGTCCGTATGCAACTGCCTGTATCACGTTTGCCGTCTTGCGCCCCACACCGGGCAGTTTCACGAGGTCTGCCATGGCTTCAGGCACCTCACCGTTAAATTCACTCACAAGCATACGCGCCATTCCGGCAAGATGCTTCGACTTCGCATTGGGATAAGACACACTGCGGATATACTCAAATATATCCTCTGCATCAGCCTCAGCCATTGCCGCAGCATCGGGATAGCGCGCAAACAGCGCCGGAGTTACAAGGTTTATGCGCTTGTCGGTGCACTGTGCACTCAACATTGTTGCAACAAGAAGCTGGAAGACACTGCCGAACTCAAGCTCGGTAGTGACATGCGGCATCTCCTTACGGAAGTGGTCCATTATGCAAGCATAGCGTTCTTTTCTTCTCATCACGCGCCTCCCCTCACATCACCGTCATTCAGCAGACTCTTCCGTCTCAGGCTCTTCAAAGTCTGTTATGCCGTTATTGACAAGAATGTTATACCACTGGAACAGCTTCTTTATGTCACTGTCGTGCACACGGTCGCGGTCAAAGTCGGGAAGTATCGTTGCAAAATATTCCCTTAGCTCCTTGCTGCCGCACTTCTTGAAGTCTATCGACACCACCTTGCCCTCTTCCTTGTCGCGAAGCGTGGCAAGTATCTTCATCAAAGGCACGTCCTCGGCATCAGTATACATTGCTATATCCGACAGACTTATCACCCTGTCCGTTGCAAACGCGGGAAAACGTCTGTGGTTTTCGTCGATCGACTCGACAATAAGATTCATCTTTCCTCTTGAAACTAATTTGTAAAGTCCCGGTTTTCCTGAAATTGCCAAAATAGTTGTTTTCATCTTATTCTTTACTTTAGTTATGTTATTAATATAATTAATGTAATGATATTCCCTTATAATCTCTCTAACAGACGGTCTATCTGCGCGTCTATGTCCGCCGTGCCGTCATTGACAATCTCGAAGTCGCTCCTTTCCAGCACCTCTTCCTGCGGCATCTGGCACTCTATCCACTCCAATGCCTTCTCCCGCGATATGCCGTCGCGCCCCATTATGCGGCTTAGGCGCAGCTCCAGCGGTGCCGTTACGCACACGACCCTGTCCACAAGCCTGTCGAACGAGCTTGTAAACAGTATGGCACACTCCATCCACTGCATACCCGAAGCCTCGAAATCGGCAGCTACGGCAGGATGTACAATGGCGTTAAGCCGCGCGGCATTATCCGCCGAGGCAAGAAGAAACCTCGAGACAACAGCCTTGTCAAGAACGCCGCCGGAGGTATAAGCCCCCGCGCCGACAAGCCTCCGTATGCTTTCCTGCATGGAGGACGACGTGCGCATAAGCCGTTTGGCGGCACTGTCACAGTCGTATACATCCAGTCCGCGCCTGCGCAGAAACCCGCACACATAACTCTTTCCGCAGCCTATGCCGCCGGTAACAGCCACTTTCATTGCCTATTTCTCCTCCAAAAGATAGTCCACCCGACTGACTTCCATGCGCGCGCTGTGCACTCCCGCAGGCATTGCGCTGAGATGCAGCGTGCACTTGTCCGACGGATTTGCCATTATCTCGTTATAGTCCACGGTTATGCGGAAGCCTCCCGTATGTATCTTCCTGAACATGCTTGCACCTACGGTGAACGTCACTTTTATGCGCGAGGGGAACGTGCGCAGCACCTTTCCCTCCGGCATGTTCAGTGCCGTGACAGGTATTTCGGCACTCTCTTCGGTCAGGACATCCGAGTATGCGGACAGCCTGACCTTGTCCGGAACGAACTTAACGCCCCTTATCTTCCGCAGTTCCACCGTCCTGACGAGCGTATCCTTAAGGTTTGTCACATTCAACTGCTGCGTATATGCAAATTTGATGGTGTCGAGAGCCTCCTCGCTGCCATACACGTCGACATGCGCCGGATACAGTTCTACTGCCTCAAGGTTATGGCTGCGTGCCGCCTCCACTCTGCCATAGAGCTTCACGGGCACGCGTTTCTTCAGTCCGTGGTTGTAGAAAAACTCAAACTTGTTGGGCTTGATGCTCACTATATGCGACGAGCTGAACACCTTCTGGTATATCAACCGCTGCAATTCTCCGGCAGATACAAGTCCAGTACCGTTCTTTCTCGAATACGCCTTGTAGCTGATGTTCACCTCGTGCACCTTCTCCCCGTAGATATATGCCCACAGCGAGTATCCCTTGTCGCGCAGGACAACGCTCAGAGTGTCTTCGGTATCACTCGTAATCACCACATTGTCGGGCACGTCGACAAGCCTTACTGGTATCCTCACTTCCCGCTCATACGTCTCGTTCAGCGTCATTATCAGCCAGAAAGAGCCGCTGAGCACAAGAAAGAACAAAAAAATCAGAAACTCCTTGTTCAGCAGTCTGAAAAAGAAGTTCCTGACAGTACCGTATATATGCAAAAGCCCTTTAGCGTTCATTATTTTGCCTGTGCTGTCGCATTAGCCGCCGTGGCATCTGCAAACACATATCCTTTGTCCATGCGCACCACGACCCCCTTGGCAATTTCCACCGCAACGATGTTTGCCGCAATGTCAATTTCCTTGACAGTTCCATGGATGCCGCCGCCCGTAATGACCTTGGTACCCACCTGCAGAGAGTTCTGGAAGTTGCGTATCTCCTTCTGTTTCTTCTGCTGGGGACGTATCATGAAGAACCACATAATGGCGAAAATTGCCACCATCATCAATAACGGCATATAACTGCTGCCGCCTGTCTGCTGCGCGGCAAGTAACATTGTTGTATTCATAATTTGTATTTAATTGTTTAATGTTTAATATCCCACTATGCTTTCTTTCCCCCGTTGTCGTTCATTGTCTTGAACATCTTGCCCGTATCCACGAGATGACGCGCAATGGAGTCGAGCATACCGTTGATGTAAGAGGCGCTCTTCGGCGTGCTGTACACCTTCGCAAGGTCTACATACTCGTTTATCGTCACGCTCACGGGTATGTTCGAGAACGTCAGCATCTCCGCAATGGCAATCTGCATGATGACAACATCCATGTATGCAAGGCGCCCGAAGTCCCAGTTACGCGAAGCCTCGCTCATGTATCTCTGATACTGGTCGGCGTTAAGTATAGTTGCCCTGAAGAGCTTGCGCGCAAAGTCCTTGTCCTCTACGTCCTTATATTCGGGCAGAAGCTCCTGCTTCGACTTGTTCTTTTCATCAAACCGCTTTATGGTTTTCAGCACAAACGTGTCCACGATGTCCTTGTCGTCGTTCCAGTAAAGGCTGCGTTCCTCAAGAATTGCGTTAAGGTCGTCGTTGTCCATTATGAACGTCTTGTACAGCTTCCTCCACAGTTCGCGGTCCGCCTCGTACGACTCTTCACCGTCGTGCATGTATTCGTCATAGAACGCGCTCTGCTCTATGTTGTCGCACAGACGGCGTACAAAGTCCATTTCGTCCTCCCATGTATACTTCTGGTTCTCCATGAACTCGCACAACTGCCTGTTGCCCTCCAGCTGAAGTGCAAACCTGTTGTTGACAAATTTCTCCGAAGGCACATCTCTGCCCTCACGAAGGGCACGTGAAGTCTCAATCTCAATACGATGACGCGCCTCTTTTGTTATCGACAATATAAGCGCAAGCAGATTGTTGTAGAGGTCGTATGCTTTCGAAAGGCTGAAGAAAAGCTCCTTTTCCGCATTGTCTATGTTTCTGTTTCCGTTCTGATAGTAAGCGTAGGTTAACTGGACTATCTTTATTCTTATCAGTTCTCTATTAATCATCGTATTATGTGTAACAAGTGCATATCTGTTGCAAAATTAGCTAAAAATATGTTTATATGCAAGAAAAACGGCATTTTTATATGCCGCCGCAAAAGAAATAAATGTGCAGAGATACGCGTGGGCACAGCATATCCGGCACGGCAGAAGGCACGGAGCTGGGCAGCGTGCATTGTGTCACAATGCTCTTCCGCGCCCCGGTCTGCTTTCTTTCTGCTTTTCCGCAACCTCTCAGGAGTGCGGTTCTTTTGATTTTATCATTCCACGGGCACAAAAACGTCACGTATGAGTGTGCATCCACAAACGCCATGCCATGAAGGTGTTATGTAGCGGGAGCGGTGAAGTGTGCATCATATAAGGCATTTCCTGCCATGAAAAACGGCACTTTGGGGACTGAAACATGCCTTTTTTACCCCTTTTGTGCGGCATTTCAGGGTGTAAAGTGCCGCATATTGGCAGCATAAATGCCGTGTTTTGCAACGCAAAGTGCCGCTTTCCGCATCGCAGTCCATAGACTTATCGCCGCGGAGCGCCGTCTTTTACATTTCTTAACACGCAGAATGAAAGTCCGGAGCGACTTTTCCCGTATTACACAATGTCGCTCTTACGGCAAGTATGCTTACACTTTGAAATGAATGCGAGATGCCGTGCACAGAGGCAATTGTACACTGCACGGCACAGACACAGCCAAACCGGGAAAAGAAATACGGTACTTACAGATACCTTTATTATATAATCAGGCATGCAGGATATCCATATACGATGCCTTCACTGTATGTCCACGCCTTTTTAACAGTACCCACGTTTTTTGTTAAACAGGCACCTTTGCACATCATTGCCTTGATTTTATTTTGCGTATTCCGGATTTTTATTTAATTTTGCGCCGCATTTGGTTCCCAGTACATATATGAATGTGCCTGGGCTAAGATGGGAACGCAGTGAAATTCTGCGACATTACCCGATGCTGTGAGTCCTTTTTTCAGAGGCAGCCAACGATGGTCACTGGAAAGCCAACGGTCATGACAATACACCGTTGCAAAGTTCCGGGAAGGCCGGCTGCCGTAAGGATGAAGTCAGAAGACCTGCCACGTGCCAGTAATAACAAGTGTCCGCGGGATTATGGGCATGCAAATCTTATGTCATCATGATATGTTGCAGAAAGGGCTTAATGCCCGTTGCACCTGTTTGTGCCATTGTGGCAATGAGCATGAACGTACGTATAACCTGTGCACAGAAGCTGCGCACCGATTCGCTTTACCGGATAGACGAGGTTGTCGTGACCGGAACGAAAGACGCCACCCCACATCAGACAATATCAAGAGAGCAGATTAACGGCATTCCTTCAAGCTCGGTTGCCGACGCCCTGAAATATCTTGCCGGCGTACAGATAAAAGACTATGGCGGGCTGGGCGGTCAGAAAACAGTCAACGTGCGTTCGCTGGGCTCACAGCATGTAGGCATCTACCTCGACGGGGTAAGGATTACGAATGCACAGAACGGCACCGTTGACCTTGGCAAATACTCACTGAACACGCTCGAGTCCGTATCGCTGTTCAATGCCAACAAGAGCGAAATGCTGATGACGGCAAGCGAGTATGCATCGGCATCCACGGTATATCTGAAGACACACCGTCCCGACAGCACAGGCATAACGGCATCATATACCAACGCGTCGTTCGGCACACACAAGGCGGGTGCAACCTTCTCATACAAGAACTGGGGATTTATAGATGCCTCCATTACAAGGACCAAGGGCGACTATCCCTTTGAGTATCATACAGAATATGAGGATACCACCGGAACACGCCGCAACTCTGACATAACCATGTTCCGCATCGAAGGATGTGCCTTTTATAAAGGACTTGAATGGCATACATATTATTTCAACTCAAGAAGGGGACTCCCGGGAGGCGTCGTACGACGTCTGTCCGACACATACACCGACGTGGGACGCGAATGGGACCGCAACTTCTTCACACAGCTCTCATACAAGAAACAGACGGAGCGGCTGGGCATAAGGGGAATAATAAAGTATTCGAACGACTTCCTGCACTATTGTTCCGACTATCCGGAGAACATCTCGGTACATGCAGACAACAGATACCATCAGCAGGACATATATACAGCACTTGCCGGAGGGTATAGATACAAGCATTTCGGCACGTCAGTATCCACGGACCTGAGATGGTCCGACCTTACGACCGACGTAAAGAACTTCCACTACGTGTACCGCATTGACAGCAAGACATCCTTGTCTGCCTTCTACAACAACAGGGGAATAAGCGTCAACATGAGCGGGCTGTACACGCATATATCCGACAATACCCGCGGGGAAACAAAACCTCTGTCGCGGTTTACATGGAACGCGCTGGCATCATACTCTCTGAGAAACTGGACTGTAAGATGCTTTTACAAAACGGTTTTCAGGGCACCGACGCTTAACGACCTTTATTATACCCTTGTGGGAAACAGAAACCTGAGACCAGAATATACCAGACAGTTTGACATAGGATTTGCCTATAACGGCAAATGGCTCAACATACAGGCTGACTGGTATTACAACCATGTGGAAGACCGTATTGTGTGCCTGCCGCTCAAAGGCTCGTACCAATGGACCATGCTCAACTACGGATATACACGGTGCATGGGCGTAGACGTATCTGTAAACGCAAGATACAGACATCACAGCCTGCTGCTGACCGGCACATATCAGGATGACCGCAACCGTACCGACCCAACAGAGGATGCCTATAACGACTATATCGCCTACTCACCGCAATGGTCTTTCACGGCTGTATACACATTCACATGGAACAGGCTGTCGGCATCGCTGTCACACATGTTTGTCGACAAGCGTTACTGGACGGCGGAGAATGCCATTGAAGAACCGTTGTCGGCATACAACTGCACGGACGTAAAGGTTGGATATAAATTAAGGAACATCGGTATAGAAGCCGAGTGTCAGGACCTTTTCGACATAAGGTACGAGATGATACAACGCTGGCCGATGCCGGGAAGGAGATTTGCACTAACACTTAAATATGATTTATAGAAAATGAAAAAGACCCTTTTATTCATCACATTGCTGGCTCTTGCCGCCTGCTCGTCCGAGGACGGCGGCGGAGAGACATTTGAACCGCAGCCTCCTGCACAGACCGTCGTGAGCGAAAACCTCATAATCTGCAATGAAGGCAACTGGCAGTCGGACAACGGGCAACTGTCGTATTATGACGGCAACACGGGAAAAATGACAAACCAATGGTTCAGGAGCAAGAACGGGATAAAGCTCGGCGATACGCCCAACGACATCCTGCACGTCAACGACACGCTGATTGCCATTGCCGTAAACTGGTCCAACATCATACAGTATATACATCCGGACGGAACGGCATGCGGCGCGACAGAGAACGTACCTAACAACAGGCGCATGTGCACGGACGGAAAACACCTCTATATAACGTCCTACGCACACAAATGCGGCGACCGCACCTTTACGAAAGGCTATGTGGCAAAGATCGACCTGAAAACAAAGGAAGTGGTCGGGACATGCGGAACGGGATGGGAACCGGAAGGAATACGCCTGTACGGCGGCAGGCTGTACGTGGCGAACACGGGCGGATATTCTTTTTCCGAGGCACACGACTATGAGACAACCGTACAGGTCATAGACGCCGCAACGATGAAGACACTCAGGACAATAGACACGGGGTGCATAAACCTGTATGGAGAAATGTCGCAGGCAGGAAAGTATCTCTGTATAAACTCATGCGGCGACTACTACGACGTCAGACCCAAGACTGTCATACTCGACTGTGAGACGGAGCGATACCATGTATTCGACTTCCCGTGCACCTACAACACCACCGACGGAAAGAAGTTCTACACCGTGGGAAGCGAGTTTTCATACAACACCTACGAGTACGTATACCATCTCTATACCATCGACCCCGAAACAATGAGCGCGACATACGGCATATACAACAGCACCGTCACCGAAAAGCTCAAGGAACTGCAGTCGCCTTACGAGCTTTACATATCGCCGTACACGGGCAACATCTACTTCACCGATGCCAAGAGCTATGCCACGGCGGGATTTATCTACGGGTATACAAGCGACGGGACGGAAGTCTTCAACCCGCAGAAAATATACATAAACCCCGCACATATCCTTGCAATACCTAATTATACATACAAATGAACAAAAAAAATCTTTTGCCCGTAGCATTCGCATGCCTTGCATCGGGCATGTATGCACAGAGCCAGGACATAACGGTCCTGCAGCTGCATCCTGCACCCGGACAGTTTGTAAACACGCTTCCCGAGGCAAACAGCGCATCCACACACGGGGAAATGTGCAGAAAAGCCACCGAGTGCCTAAGAAACGGAGAGCTTATACACCTTGGAACGTACGGAGGATACATAACGGTTGAGTTCGACCATCCTGTCAAGAACCTCCGTGGCTCGGACCTGCGCATCACCGGAAACGGTTTCTACGCCAATGCAGACCCGGCATACGGTGACAACACAATTGGAGGATCGTTTGAGCCGGGAATAGTATACGTGGGCACTGGCAGCAGTGTGGAAACGGCACAATGGTATGAACTTGCAGGCTCCGAATATTACACGAGGGAGATACACGACTTTTCCATCACATACCACAAACCCGTTGCTGAAGAGGGGGAGCACAGCCAGTTCACGTCCGTCTACGACAACTACATAAAATGGGAAGCCACATGGACCGAAAACGGGGTGCGCCGCGATTCTACCGGATACCATATGAAGAACTCCTTCCACAAGCAGACATACTGGCCCATGTGGGAAGAGGGCGAGACGCTCACTTTCTCCGGAGGGAAACTGCCCAACAACGCCATAGAGCAGTCGGGCAAGGGCACATACTGGGTGCTCTACAGATATGCTCCGGACGCATACGGATACGTTGACGCGTCGCTCAACGATGACGAATGGTCCACGTTTGACATAGACTGGGCGGTGGACAAGGACGGGAATCATGTTGAACTTGAGGAAATAAACTTCATAAAGGTTGTCTGCGGAATATTCCAATACTGCGGCTGGCTGGGCGAAACCTCCACCGAAGTATCAGGCTTTCAGGACCTGCACCTCGTCGAGGGCTATGATGACAACCCAATAGTAATCACGCCCAAGCTGCCCACAGGCATCGGGAACATAAGCAACCGCCCGAAACAGGACGGATATGTGTACGACCTGACCGGACGCCGGGTGACGTCTCCGGCAAGAGGCATATACATAAAGGACGGAAAGAAGGTTTATATAAAATGACATATCACATATTTAAATGACAGACAATTATGAGAAAATTAGTACTTTCAATGTTTCTGGGCTGTACACTATGTACCGGCGCACAGGAGAACTATGAACTCCGCGTACTCACATTCGAGGACAAAGACTACAAAGGAGGAACGAACTTTGCGGGCGGGACAGACTGGTCATCACTCATAGACGATCCGCAATATGGCGGAAAAATGCTCTATGGAGACTCCGGAATGGGAGTTTCCTCTGAAGACGAGGCATATAAATGGAGCGACGACAACAACACATGGCTGTCGAGCATCCTCTCCGAAGGCTACGGCACATGGTGTTACTGGTCGGGAGGTCATGCCATATCCAACTACGGGACACGTAACATCGAAGAATACGGCGACTTTAACAGCCAGCTGACCGTATACAACAAGGACGGCGGAGACGACATAAGCCGTAAAGGCAACGGTCACGGAGGTTCCGACAATTTTGCAATGCAGTTCGGATATGCAGACAACTCGGGATATGGACTGGGCGAGGACGCACTGCCTGCGCTAAAGTTCAGCGACGGAACAGCCCGCGTTGTAGACCACATGTATGTCACCAACAGCACATACGCCCTCAACTGCTATGTAAACGGTAACAGCCTTACCGCAAATATCGGTCCCGACGACTGGGTGAAAATCGTGGCGACAGGATACAATGGCGATGAAAAGACCGGTACGGCGGAGATATTTCTATGCAACGGTCCGGATAACATAATAATGGACTGGACCAAATTCGATTTGTCCACGCTCGGCGAAGTCACAAAAATAACATTCAACATAACGGGCTCTTCCGATAACGGCTATGGCTTCTCCCAGCCTGCATACTTTGCATACGACGATGTAGCCGTGCGCTTCCCGAAGTCATCTGCCACCGGCATCGGTGAAATCACAGGAAAGGCAAATGCCGTTCCAGGCGCTATATACGACCTGCAAGGGCGTCGCGTTGATAATCCGCAACATGGCATATACATCAAAGATGGCAGAAAGGTGGTGATTAAATAAGTGAGTAAGGAGTAAGGGAGTTGTACGTCTTTAAAGACCTTGAAGACATCTAAGATTTTAAAGACACCCTCCCTTTAACTCCTTACAACCTTCTGTGCGCCCCTCAAAAGTTTCTGTTGACTAACTTAAAATCAAATATTATCAAGTGCACTGCCTATGTCTGCAATGAGATCGTCAACATGCTCAGTTCCTATACTCAAGCGTATGGTAGACGGATAGATATGCTGTTCTTCAAGTTCTTCGGGTGAAAGTTGTGAGTGGGTGGTTGTCGCAGGATGAATAACAAGGCTTTTAACATCCGCCACGTTAGCCAATAGCGAGAAAATCTCAAGGCTGTCGATAAACTTCCATGCCTCTTTCTCACCACCCTTTATATCAAATGTAAATATCGAGCCTCCGCCATTAGGAAAGAGTTTTGTGTATAAGGCATGATCAGGATGCGACGGAAGCTGAGGATGATTGACACGTTCCACTTTGGGATGTTTTGCGAGAAAGTCGACAATACGGTATGTATTGTAAGCATGGCGTTCCACGCGCAAACTTAATGTTTCCAGTCCTTGCAACAATATCCATGCGTTAAATGGTGATATTGCGGCTCCTGTGTCACGCAATATTACGGCACGTATACGAGTTACGAAAGCTGAAGCTCCTGCCACATCTGCGAACACAGCTCCATGGTAACTCGGATCCGGTTGAGCTAATGTAGGATATTTGCCAGCATTGGCTTTCCAGTCAAAGCGTCCGGCATCCACTATCACCCCACCGAGGCTCGAGCCGTGTCCGCCTATAAATTTAGTTGCAGAGTGTACAACGACATCAGCCCCGTATTCTATCGGACGTATAAGATATGGTGTACCGAAAGTATTATCCACAATGGCTATCGTATTGTGGCGATGTGCAATCTCTGCTATACGTCTGATATCGGTCACACTTGCATTGGGATTGCCAAAAGTTTCAATAATGACAGCTTTTGTGTTATCGCGAAATGCCGCATCAACCGCATAAAAATCAGACGGATCTACGATTGAACAACTTACTCCTTGTGTTGCAAGTGTATGTACCACAAGATTATACGTTCCTCCATAAATGTTATTGGCGGCAATAATGTGGTCTCCTGCCTGTGCAACGTTCTGCAATGCGTATGTAATTGCCGCCGCACCACTGGCTACAGCCAAACCTGCCACACCTCCCTCAAGTGCAGCCACACGTTCCTCGAATACTCCTTGAGTGGAGTTTGTGAGTCTGCCATATATATTTCCGGAATCGCGCAGACCGAAGCGGTCGGCCGCATGCTGCGAATTGCGGAATACGTATGATGTTGTCTGATATATCGGAACCGCACGTGCATCTGTTGCGATATCCGGATGTTCCTGTCCTACATGAAGCTGAAGTGTTTCAAAGTGCAGCTTTCTCAATGTCTCTTTGTTCATAATTATTTTATTTTTATTTGACCTGTCTTCGGCACAAAGTTAATATTCTGCTGAAATATTTCCATGACTTTTCAATAATTCAGAATAAATCACTACTTTTGCCTGCATCAACTGCGCATTCATTCTAAAAGCTGTATTATAATATGAACGAAACAGAACGACTTGACCGTACAGACATACTTATACTTCATGCTTTGCTGCACAACGCCCGCATTACAAACAAGGAACTTGCAGCACAAATACATCTGTCACCCTCTCCGACATTTGAACGGTGGAAGAGACTTGAACGGGAAGGATATATAAAGAAATATATAGCCGTGCTTGATGCCAACAAACTTAACCGTGGCTTTGTGGTTTTCTGCTGTGTCAAGCTGAACAAATTAAATACCGATACTGCTAACGATTTTACAGAACGTATCAGGAATATACCCGAAGTGACCGAATGCTACAACATATCCGGACACTTCGACTATATGATGAAAATAAATTCGCTTGACATGAAACAGTATCAGCAGTTTTTAATAAACGTGCTCGGAAGAATAGAAAGTGTGGCTTCGATAGAAAGTACTTTTGTAATGGAAGAGGTAAAACACAACTATAGTGTGAGCGTGATTAAGGAAGAGACAGCTGTACCTTAGATCTTCCACAAGTGCAACAGCTTACGGTTTCAGCCTTTGCTGACTTCAATAAAGTGCTTCTTCTATTCATTTCTCTCATAACCATTCCTGATATATCGGCAATAATATCCTCTGCCTCCTCCATGGAATATTTGGCATCTGCCACAAATACGGCTATAGAATAACTCATACCGCTTGGCAAGCAAATATATCCAACATCGTTTACAGCAACTATCCGTCCGGTATTTTTATCAACCGGTCCTGTCCCAGTCTTATGCCCTATCACAGCATCTGTACTTCTGAGAGGAGCGGCAAGCCTGTCCTTGCCTGTCTGGCAAGTCTCAAGCATACGCTTTATCCTTACGGAATTTTCATCATTGCCATACTTGAAGAACCGGTCTGTCATACTTACAATCGCATAAGGTGTAGCCGTATTCTCATAACAACGGGAGATGCTCTTCTGCATATCATCCTCATTGCATTTAATAACAACATCCTTTATTCCTGCCATATCAAGATATTTAGACACAGCAGAAATACCTCCTGTAAAATCAATCAGAATATCACAGGCATTGTTATCACTGTTTCTCAAGGCATAATCCAACAGCTCATTAACAGATATACGGTGCTCCTCTCCAAATGAATATTTACTGAGCATGGGACTATAAGTATCAGTATGAAGCTGTCCCTTTCTTACAGTTATCAAATCGTCAAACGAACATTCCCTCTCGCCTACTGTCTCAGCCACAGCCAATGCCAAAGGAAATTTCATAACACTCAGCATGGGGAAAGCGTCATGTGTATTAACGCCAAACATACAGCTGTCTGCCGTCATGACAGCCACACCAATCCGTGCATCCTTACTTTCTATATACATCCGTAGAGAATCCTCTATTGCCAAACCGCCCTTTGCCATACAGGGCAAAAGAAAAGACATACATATAAATGTAAACAATACCCTCATATTTCTAAATCGCTTTAAACTTTTCATTTTATGGAATTGTCCGACAAAGATAAGCTTTTTATCCGAATATGCAGTATTAGCAATAAGGATTATAATTCTCTACGTCTGTATCATGATGTCTAATCAAATAATCCTGCCAGGGGAATCCGATATATATCAGGAAGTCCATACTGCCATCTTACCGGCTGATACAAAGAAATGTCCATTACCGTCATTGTCAATAGTGACTTCCTCCGTTCTATTACCTGTAACATCATGCCATACTTCACCCGCATGCCCTTCACCTACATTCATAAGTTTCTCACCATCTTCTCCATTGGATATAAGCAACGCAAGCCCGGACCCAGGCATATTATCAACACCATGACGGGTAAGACCGACGGTACAAGGATGATCAAAATAATCTGTTTGAGGACCATAAGCACACCTTTTCCTTACATCGAGCAATATATCTATAATAACACGATGAGGTGAGGCATTGCCGGATGTTCCATAATAATCACCGTAAAACAGACACGGATAACCTTTTTCCATTAATAATATTAAAGCGTAAGCCGACGGTTTAAACCAGTCCTCAATCTGAGACTCAAGAGAACCGCCAGCCTGAGAGTCGTGATTATCCACAAACGTAACAGCCAGTTCCGGATGATGTGAAACAAGCGTCCCGTCAAGCAGTTTACGCAAGTCATAATCACTGTTTTCCTTCGATGCACTGTTTAAATTATAATGGAGACAGACATCGAAAAGATCTATTATATATCCGACATTTGACAGATAGTTTTCCATCGTCTCTATATCATCAATCCAATACTCCCCTACCGCATAAAAATCATCACCTCTGGCAGCACGTACATCTGCAAGAAAGTCTCTCATAAATTCATCATTCATATGCTTTATAGCATCAAGGCGCATACCGTCAATGCCAGTTTCTTCTGTCACCCACCTGCCCCAATGCTTCAATTCTGCTATGACTTCGGGATGATTAAGGTCAATATCGGAGAACATCAGATAGTCATAGTTTCCATTTTCATTGTCAACTCCCATACTCCAAGCCTTGCCTTCACCGACTATCTGATATATTCCGGTTTTCTTATCACGCTCATTATAATCAGTACCGGAGAAATGATACCAATGCCATTTAAAATCAGAATACTTGTCACCACGCCCGGAAAAATCAAATCCGGTCCAGCATTCAATCTCATAAGGCTCACATATAGGCTTGTCACGGTTATTTGGATCCACCAGCCGTGCCATACAAGCTTCAACATGATCCGCCCCAGCCTTATGATTCATAACAGCATCCATATACACCGAAATGTTACAGGAATGAAGGGTCTCTATCATCTCTTTCAGTTCCTGCTTGGTTCCATATTTTGTACGTACTGTTCCTTTCTGATCAAATTCACCCAAGTCATACAGGTCATAGGTGCCATAGCCTACATCCTCACTTCCACAGCCTTTATATGCCGGCGGTATCCATACGGCTGTTATCCCCATGTCATGCAAGTGATGAGCGTCATCCTTAATCTTTTTCCATAAAGTTCCGTCATTTGGCAGATTCCATTCAAAATACTGCATCATTACTCCATTCTTCATACCCTATGTTTTATACATTAATAAAATATTATAAAGGAATACACACTAAAGACCGTATCATTCCTTTGACAACAAAAGTAAAATAAGAAGAAAAAAGATTGTCGTAAAAAAAGATAATATATATTATATCTTAATTTATTTTCATAAGAAAAAACTTTTCAACCCGAATTTTTCAGAAACAACAATATTAGTTAACGGAACCAATAACGAAAAGCCCCGTTATGAACTGTCTCCACTTAATTTGACAACAAGTCATCAGGATAACAGTTCATAACGGGGCAAGACCTTAACCTAAAAAGTCTATTGCCTTTTCTTAATAAGCAAAAATCGGATATTCTTTCATTATTCCATTCACTCTTGAACGGACATCTGCTATAACCTGTTCGTTTTCAGGATTGTTCAGAACCTCCTCTATAAGTTCGGCGATAGTACACATCAAGTCTTCCTTTGCACCACGTGTCGTTATTGCAGGAGTGCCAAGTCGTATTCCCGATGTCTGGAAAGCGCTGCGTGTATCAAATGGAACCATATTCTTGTTCACTGTGATATCAGCAGCAACAAGAGCCTTCTCGGCAACCTTGCCTGTCAAATCAGGATATTTTGAACGTAAGTCAACCAACATAGAGTGATTGTCCGTTCCACCACTTACAATGGTAAATCCACGTTTTATCAGTTCATCGGCAAGAACCGACGCGTTTTTCTTTACCTGCATTGCCCATTCCTTAAACTCCGGCTGCAAAGCCTCTTCAAAGGCAACTGCCTTGGCTGCTATAACATGTTCCAACGGTCCGCCCTGTGTGCCGGGGAACACTGCGCTGTTCAGCAACTGGCTCATCATCTTTATCTCACCCTTCGGTGTTTTAAGTCCCCACGGATTTTCAAAATCCTTACCCATAAGGATTATACCTCCGCGCGGTCCACGCAATGTTTTATGTGTTGTAGATGTAACGATATGAGCATATTTAACAGGATTGTCCAGAAGTCCGGCTGCAATAAGTCCGGCAGGATGTGCCATATCTATCATAAGCAATGCACCAACCTTGTCCGCTATCTCGCGCATTCTCTTATAATCCCACTCACGACTGTATGCAGAACCACCTCCTATTATAAGCTTAGGCTTGTTTTCAACAGCAAGACGTTCCATTTGATCGTAGTCCACACGTCCGGTTTCCTTATCAAGGTCGTAGCCTACGGCATTATAAAGTATACCACTTGTATTTACAGCCGAGCCATGAGACAAATGTCCACCATGAGCAAGATTAAGTCCCATAAAAGTATCGCCGGGCTTAAGCACCGTAAGCAATACAGCAGCATTAGCCTGAGCACCTGAGTGAGGCTGCACATTTGCAAACTCTGCACCAAAAAGCTTCTTAACGCGCTCTATGGCAAGTGTCTCCACCTCGTCAACGACTTCACAACCGCCATAATAACGTTTTCCAGGATAGCCTTCAGCATACTTGTTTGTAAGGCATGAGCCCATGGCTTTCATCACCTCATCACTTACAAAATTCTCTGAAGCAATCAGTTCTATACCCTTGAGCTGGCGCTGATGTTCTTTCTCGATTAGGTCAAAAATCTCCTGATCTCTTTTCATCTCATTAATTATTTTATAGGATTTATAAATCTTTGTATCTTAAAAACTCGTGCAAAAGTAGTTATAAAATGCTACGTATACAAACATTTCACTGATTAAGTCAGACAAGTTCCACCTTGTTTATATCCTGCTCCTTGTCACAATACTGGCATCTTATCACTCCCTTGTCCTTGTTTATCGTATGAAATACAGTCTGCATAGGTTCGTTGTTGGTTATACATTTCGGATTATTACACCTTACAATACCTTTCAAGACATCTGGTGTCTCAACCCTTTTCTTCTCTATCACCTCATAGTCGCGAATGATACTCAACACAACATTAGGAGCGACAACAGAAAGGCGTGATATCTCTTCATCCGTAAAAAACTTGTTTTCAATCTTTATGATACCTTTTTTATTAAGTTTCTTTGACGGATAGTTATAACCAATGGTAACAATTGTATCAAGGTTCTGCAATCCAAGAAGGTTTGCAACCTGATATGTTTTGTTTGAAGGAATATGATCTATCACCGTCCCGTTTTCTATTGCGGCAACAAGTCTTTCTTTTTTGTTCATGCTTTACTTATTTTATCAAAACAGGTTATCATTACTTAATAATCGTCTTATCGTTCCTGATATCATCAATAGTGATACCAAGCACATCGCATATTATGGCTTCGCGCGCATAAAGTCCGTTCTGTGCCTGCTGTATATAATAAGCATGCGGATCGGCATCGACATCATATGCAATCTCGTTGACACGCGGAAGCGGATGAAGAATCTTCATGTTCTCACGCGCCTTGCCAAGCATTCCAGCTTTAAGAATATACACATTCTTCACGCGCTCGTATTCCATAAGGTCCGAGAAGCGTTCTTTCTGCACGCGCGTCATGTAAACAATATCGGCATCGGAAATTACATCTTCATTGAAATCCGTATGCTCAACATACTTTATCCCATGCTCCTTGCAATACAGCTTGTATTCATCTGGCATCGCAAGTTCTGCCGGAGCGACAAAATGAAAGGTCGGATTAAAATGGCGCATTGCCATTATAAGCGAATGCACCGTACGTCCGTATTTCAGGTCACCGATAAGATATATATTAAGATTTTCAAGAGTTCCCTGCGTCTTATATATGGAATACAAATCCAAAAGGCACTGAGAAGGATGCTGATGGGCACCGTCGCCTGCATTGATAATTGGCACGGGTGCCACTTCCGCCGCATATTGCGCGGCTCCCTCTATGTAGTGACGCATTACAATAACGTCAGCATAGTTTGAAACCATGAGCATGGTGTCTTTCAAGGTCTCTCCCTTCGTGGCACTTGTAACCTTTGCGTCCGTAAATCCTATTACGCGTGCACCGAGCCTGTTTGCAGCTGTTTCAAAACTGAGTCTTGTCCTGGTTGATGGTTCAAAAAATAGCGTTGCCACAATCTTTCCATTAAGGATGTCACGGTTAGGATATTTCTCAAACTCCTGAGCCATTTCTATTAAATAATTGATTTTTTCCTTTGAAAGACCTGCAATCGTTACAAAATTTTGTTTATCCATTGCTTGTGAATATTAGGGAAATTCTATTTTGACCGCTAAGTTACACATAATTTTTAATTTATTACATCCTTTTCAAAGAAATATTGTATTTTTGCATTCAGTTCATTTTATAATAAAAGTAAATGAGAAGAATATTCATACGCTTCCTTTGGGGCATTCTTTGTACCGGCATCCTTTTTTCCGCAATTGCGTTCGTTGCTATATGGAACGGATGGATTGGCTACATGCCGGACATAGAGGACCTTCAAAACCCTATCAGCAGATACGCCTCGCAGATATATTCTGCCGACGGCAAAATAATAGGCACATATAATATAAACCGCGAGAACAGGGTTCACATAAATTACGACAACCTTTCTCCCAATATTGTCAATGCTCTCATAGCGACGGAAGATGAACGTTTTTACGATCATTCAGGCATTGACTTCATCGCACTCGGACGCGCCATTGTCAAACGAGGACTGTTAGGACAGGAAAGCGCAGGAGGAGGCTCCACTATCACTCAGCAGCTTGCCAAGCAGTTATACTCAAACACAGCCGGAAGCACTATAGAACGTCTACTGCAAAAGCCGATAGAATGGTGTATTGCCATAAAGCTTGAGCGGTATTATACCAAGTCCGAGATAATCACAATGTATCTCAACTACTTCGACTTTCTTCACAACGCCGTAGGAATAAAGACGGCATCGAATGTATATTTCAACAAAGACCCCAAAGAACTTTCTGTGTCAGAGGCGGCAATGCTGATCGGCTTGTGCAAGAACCCCTCGTTTTTCAATCCGGTACGCTATCCTGACAGATGCAAGGAAAGAAGGAATGTCGTATTGGGACAGATGCTTAAAGCCGGCTATCTGTCCGAGAGCGAATATGAAAGTGCATGCGGCAGCGAACTGAAACTGGACTTTCACCGTCCCGACCATAAAGACGGTACGGCAACTTACTTCCGTGAGTTCTTGCGCCAGTACATGATGGCAAAGAGACCCGACCGCAATAACTATCCTTCATGGAACAAGGTTCAATACTCAATAGACTCTTTGGCATGGGAAACAGACCCGTTATACGGCTGGTGTAACAAAAACTTCAAGAAGAACGGCGATACTTATAACGTATATACCGACGGACTGAAGATATTCACGACAATAGACACACGCATGCAAAAATATGCGGAAGAGGCTATGTTACGTCATGTCGGACGATATCTACAGCCTGAGTTCTCAAAAGAGAACCGCAGAAAAGCCAACGCACCTTTTACCACAGCACTTAAGCCTTCGGAAGTTAAGGCAATCATGACACGTGCCATAAAACAAAGCGAACGTTACAGGGTCATGAAAGAAAGCGGTGCTTCAGAAGAGGAGATTAACGAGGCTTTCAGAAAGAAGACAGAAATGACCGTATTCACATACAACGGAGACATAGATACAATAATGTCACCGCTCGACTCCATAAGATACGTAAAATCATTCTTACGGTCCGGATTTGTAAGCATGGATGCAAAGACAGGAGCCGTAAAGGCGTACGTTGGCGGCGTTAACTTCAACCATTTCAAATACGACATGGCAACGTCAGGAAGGCGGCAGGTCGGCTCTACGACAAAACCATTCCTTTATGCCCTTTCACTTGAAAACGGCATGTCGCCATGTGACCGGGTCCTCAACGTACAGACAACATACGGAAACTGGACACCAAGAAACGGCAGCAGGTCGCACTATGGCGAAATGGTGACTTTAAAATGGGGACTGGCACAATCGAACAACTGGGTATCGGCAAACCTCATGAGCCGCATCAATCCTCAGGACTTCTTAAGAATACTGCGCGAGTTCGGTATAAACACAACCGGAGTATATCCTTCCATGGTGTTATGCCTTGGTCCGTATGAGGCATCGGTTTGTGAAATGGTAAGCGCATATACAACATTTGCCAACGGCGGAATACACTGTTCGCCCATGTTCGTGTCAAAGATTGAAGACAGTGAAGGCAATGTCATAGCAAGCTTCCAGCCCCGCATGAACGAGGTAATAAGCGAGACATGTGCCTACCAGATGCTTGAAATGTTGGAGGGGGTAATCAACAACGGAACTGGCGGTCGCATGAGATATAAATATGGAATAGAGTGCGAGATGGGAGGAAAGACCGGAACGACCAACCGCAACTCCGATGCCTGGTTCATGGGCTTCACCCCGTCACTCGTAAGCGGATGCTGGGTCGGAGGAGAGGACCGCGACATACACTTCGACTCTACACGCATGGGACAAGGCGCAAATATGGCACTGCCTATATGGGCATATTACATGAAGAAGGTGTTTGCCGATACATCCCTGGGATACAGTACGGAGGAAAAGTTTGACATTCCTTATGGTTTCAACTCATGCCAGTCGGAAGAGGACGAGTTCCAAGAGGAAAGTATCGAGGACGTATTCGAGTGACAGCCGATGAAATAAAGCAAAAACGGAAACACGGCACATGTTGTCAAAGACATGTTGTGTTTCCGTTTTTACAGTTTATCACAACAGCAATTCGTAATCAACTACATCAAGCCAGCGCCCGAACTTATACCCTACGCGCTTAAAATGCGACACCTTCTCAAAGCCGAGGCGGCTGTGAAAGTTTATGCTGCCCGTGTTACTTGCCGTGATACATGCTATAAGGGCAGAATATCCTAAGGAACGGCACTCGCTTATAAGCCTCTCCATTAAATCCCTGCCAATACCTATCCCCTTAAACTCAGGTGCAATATAGACTGTAGTTTCAAGAGTAGCAGAATAAGCCGCCCTGCTTTTCCACGCATGGGCATAACAATACCCTGCTATATGTCCGTCTTTTTCGTACACAAAATATGGGAAAGAAGAAGAAAAAGCACATATACGCTGTTGCATTTCCTCCACGGTCAGAGCCTCCGTCTCAAAAGAAACGACACTGTTCAATATATAATCGTTATATATAGAGGCTATCTCACCGGCATCGGATAAATCCACTCTTCTTATCATTATATTAAAATGTATGTAACCAAAACAGTACTGCTGTCTTTAAAAATTTAAAAGGAGACCACACAAGCCAAAGTTGTGCAAGCCTCCTTTGTCAGGATATTACGAAACTTATTTTATACTATTCCCTGTGCCATCATTGCTTTTGCAACCTTAAGGAAGCCTGCGACATTGGCACCCTTCACATAATTGATATATCCGTCAGCCTCTGTTCCATACTTGACACAGTTGGCGTGTATGTCATTCATAATGTCATGCAACTTTGCATCCACCTCTTCACGGCTCCAGCTCAGACGTTCAGAGTTCTGGCTCATCTCCAGACCTGACACAGCCACGCCACCCGCATTGGCGGCCTTTCCGGGTGAGTAAAGTATCTTGGCATCCTGGAACACCTTTATCGCCTCAGGCGTTGAAGGCATGTTTGCACCTTCGCTCACGGCAATCACGCCATTGGCAACAAGAGCCTTTGCAGCTTCCTCGTTGATTTCGTTCTGTGTTGCCGACGGAAGTGCGATGTCCGCCTTCTCAAACCAAGGCTTTGCTCCCTCAACATACTTGACTCCGTATGTCTCGGCATACTCACGTATACGCCCGCGCTCTATGTTTTTCAGCTCCATGATGTAGTCGAGCTTCTCACGTGTAATTCCGTCCGGATCATATATATATCCGTCTGAGTCAGAACATGTCACAACCTTTGCCCCCAGTTCTATACACTTTTCAATGGTATACTGTGCCACATTTCCCGAACCGCTCACAAGGACTGTCTTTCCCTTTATGTCGATATCGCGTGTCTTAAGCATGTTCTGCAGGAAGTAAACATTTCCATATCCTGTAGCCTCAGGGCGTATAAGCGAACCTCCGAACTCCAGTCCCTTACCTGTAAGTATGCCGTTCCACTGGTGCGTAAGCTTCTTGTACATACCAAACATATAGGCAACTTCACGCCCGCCTACACCTATATCTCCGGCAGGAACGTCTTCGTCTGGACCAATATGTCTGTAAAGTTCTGTCATGAATGCCTGACAGAAGCGCATAACCTCTGCATCGCTCTTACCACGCGGAGAAAAGTCTGAGCCACCCTTACCGCCGCCCATGGGCAATGTCGTAAGAGAGTTTTTGAAAGTCTGCTCAAAAGCAAGGAACTTCAATATGCCAAGGTTTACAGACTTGTGGAAACGGATACCGCCTTTATACGGACCTATCACATTGTTATGCTGTACACGATATCCCATGTTTGTCTGCACGTTGCCCTTGTCGTCCACCCATGAAACACGGAACTCTATCACGCGGTCCGGAATGCAAAGGCGCTCTATAAGGTTTGCCCTGTCAAACTCCGGATGCTTGTTATACTCCTCTTCAATGGTTCCCAATACCTGAGTCACCGCCTGTATATATTCCGGTTCATTAGGAAATCTCTGCTTGAGTGTCTCAACAACTTTTACTGCATTCATAATTAATCTTTTTACTTAACCACTTATAATAAATATACTTATTGAAATCTGTCGTATTATATGTATTTTTAAATACGGTTGCAAAGATATATATATTTATTTAAAAACACAACAAAATGAAAGAAAAATGAATGATTAAATATAAAAAAGTCAAAATACAGCCACAATAAATGACAAAACACACAGAAAGCAGGCTTTGCATCTTTCATAATAGACCATGCAGCCTGCTCTCTTTATCCTTGGTGTAAAATTAAAAACGGGTCATGAACTCCACGACTATCTTGTCTCTTTCCGACGTTTTGGGAACAGCCCCGTCCCTATAAAAATACTTTTCATAGTTTATCCTTATATCGGATATGAAAGGCTGTGCCAGACTGAAGGTCACTCCTCCCGTAATGCGTGAACGTCTGTAATCGGTTATTATCAGCGTTCCTTCTTCGCTTACAGCCCCGTCAAGATAGCGTTTTCCGTCGCTGTGGTCGCCGGCATAGTCGTAACGCAACAGCGGGGAGACCTTTCTGAAAAAGCATTTACGCAACGGTATGTCATAGTTTACAAAGGCATTGAACGCCGAAACATTGCGGAATGCGTTTTCCGAATAATGCTTAAACAGATATTCAGCCTCAACATGCCAGCCATGTCCGTGATAAAACGTTCCGATGTCATATAGAGAAACAGCCACATTGTCGGGCTTTATCTTTTGAGTACTCAATGTTATATTAAACCCGCGCGGCAATATAAACTGTGCTTTTGCCGCATAATTCATGCTGTTTGTCCAATAGTCTTTCTGCTCCGTCAGCCCCGAACCGTTGAACAGTCCTGCTTCCAGCACAATGGGAAAGCCTATGTTAAAGTTATATCCCAATATACATCCCACATCACGCACATTGCCCACCTGCTTGGCAATAAACGAACGGTTTGCAAAATACTGTGTATGCGGGGCACGGTGTGCGTCTATGGTGAAAGGCACACGCATCTGTCCTATAGTGAAACTAAGCCCCGTAACAGGCTTAAGGCGTGCATATGCGTCAAGCATCTTTATCTTGCCTTCATCACACAAGTCGGCTTCCGCCTTATACTCCAGCTCTTTCAAGACCTTACCAGACACGCTTACACGGGCATTACGCACCTCAAAACGCCCCCTGCCCTCTTCTGTCTGAAACTCATACTTACCGCGCAACGTACCGTGTATCTGCGGCATCCTGTCCACATCGTCCTCTTTCTCCTGTGCACATAAAGGCAACACGGCACAGGTAACAAATAACATTAAGAAATAATATCTGAACATGCTAAAACTAAAACTTTGCTGCAAAAGTAAGAATTAAATTTAACATTGATGTTACATATATATTAATAATGTGTTGAATTTATATGAAAACATATCCCATGAAAGCGAAATCTTAACGGTCATATACAAGGATATGTCATGCAGGACGGACAGACGGTTTTACCAAACAACATCTTTTGCATTCCAAAAGCATAGCTTTCGCCCTCAAAAAGCATAGCTTTAAGGATGCAAAAGCATAGCTTTTGGAGGGCGAAAGGTAAGATATTGATTTTCAATGTCTTATAGAAGCAATTTTAAAGGCGTTTTTTAAATCGGTCCGGCATTTCTGTCTTTACCGATAAACAACAGGAGAACGATGCTTAATAAAGGTGTTGCTATCAAACTTATAAGTATCCATGCGACAACACTGCGGTTCCTGCGCTGCGCCATAACAGCCACCAGCACATACAATCCCACACTTATTGCAATCACAAAGAATACAATGAAAAATCCCCATGCAACCAGTCCTGTACCAAGTGCAAGTATATCCGACAGCCCTTCTCCTACTTTTAAATCATCTGCCTCTTCATTTAACTCATCAGCATCACCTACTGACGGCACATCCACAACCTCGCTTTCATTATACGACTTCAGCTTGAACTTTATCTTAAATGCCGGATGATTTCCACGATCATTTGTCTTATAATAATGGTAACGACGGTCGTGTTCATAAGCTGGGATGTCTATTTTCTTCGTCATACCCGGCGCTATGTCCACCTTCTTTGAAAATTCTTCATAGTCAAGAGGGTTATCCGACATATCAAGATATATTATCTGAAATACAACATTGTGAATGTCTTCATTCAAATTGTTTCTCAACGCCAATGTTCCCTCTGTATCCAGCCACGACTGTTCATAAGACACCATTGTGACAGCCGGCACGTTCTTACTGCTTTCCGCAAACAAAGACATAAAGAAAAGCAATGCTAAAAACACAAGTGTAAGTCTCTTTGATTTCATATAAACATACTTTTTATATTAGTATTGTAAATCTCTCTGACTATTTATCATTCCCCGAAACGTCGTCATCGTTAAGCACGGGCAATGATATTTTGTACTTCACTGCCAATATTCTGACTATGACAACTGATATAAAGCTAAACAAGGAGACTATTTCCAAGTTGCATCCAAGCAATGAACTGAGCTGATATACAACACCGCCGATAAGGCATGCAATGGCATAAATCTCCTTTCTGAATATCAAAGGAACCTCGTTTATAAGCACATCGCGTATAACGCCGCCTGCCGCACCTGTGATACAACCCATTATTATCGCCACCCAAAAAGGAAAGCCGGCATAAAGAGACTTCTGTATTCCTGCTATGGTGAACAGTGCAAGACCGAGGGTGTCGAACAGGAACCATGTGTTATGCAACTGCGTAAGACGTTTCTTAAACAGGATAACAAGCAGCAGTGCCGCTGCCGTACATATTATATATATGGACTTTGTCATCCAAAACGGGGTCAGCCCGAGCATGACATCACGTATCGTTCCGCCGCCTATGGCAGTTGCAAGCCCTACCACATAACCACCGAACCAGTCGAAATGCTTGGCGGCAGCCATTCTTATTCCGGATATGGCAAAGGCAAATGTACCAAGAAACTCTATTATTATGAGTATTGTATTCATCTGTTTATAACATTGACAGGCGTTCCTTCAACAAAGGATCTCAAGTTACCGGCAAGCGTATCCACCAGCCTTGCCCTTGCTTCGGGTGTCGCCCATGCTATGTGAGGGGTTATAAAAGCATTTGGTTCGGCAAAAAGCGGATTGTCCGCAGCCGGCGGTTCCTTGCACATAACATCAGCGCCGTACCCGCCAAGCTGTCCGCTGCGCAGTGCCGCGGCAACATCAGCCTCGTTTACAAGCGGTCCTCTGCCCGTATTTATAAGTATGGCACCGTGCTTCATCTTCATTATCGCATCCTTGTTTATCATGCCGCGGGTGGCATCGGTCAGCGGACAATGAAGCGTAACGATGTCGCTTACGCCCAACAACCCGTCCAATGTCGTCTTGCGGACATTATGCGGAAGAGCATCCATACCCTTGCTTGTATATGCAAACACATCCATCCCAAAAGCCATGGCAATTGCCGCAACCTTCATGCCGATATTGCCAAGTCCCACTATTCCTATAGTCTTGCCCGACAGTTCGGCAAGCGAAGTGTTCCAATAGCAGAAATCCTCACAGCCTGCCCACCGCCCCTTGCGGTTCATGTCGGCATACAGCCCTATGCGGTTGGTTATATTGAGGATATGGGCAAATGTCATCTGTGCAACGCTTTCCGTACTGTATGCCGGTATGTTTGTTACGACTATGCCGCGTCGCCCGGCCTCCCCGATATCTATGATGTTCACTCCCGTAGACATTGCACCTATATATTTGAGTTTAGGCAACGCCTGTATCTGAGCCGCCCTTATAGGAACCTTGTTGGTAAGCACCACGTCCGCATCCAAGGCACGGCTCACCACGTCGTCGGCACACGTACGGTCGTAAACCGTCAGGTTGCCAATCTGCCTCAGGGCATCCCATGACAAATCGCCGGGATTTACGCAGTAACCGTCCAATACAACTATATTCATTTCTGCTTGTCTTTAAATCTGTCTCCCCAACACTGCACCATACGCTGATACAGTTTTTCCTCTCCCGGTGTGTGCTGTGCATGCCAAAGACGCTCTTCCGTAAGCGCGTCGGGCATGAACTGCTGCTGAACAAAGTTACCGGGATAATCGTGAGAATATTTATAACCGTCACTATAGCCCAACTGAGCCATGAGCTTCGTCGGCGCATTGCGCAGATGCAACGGCACAGGCAGGTTGCCCGTTCTCTTGACGGCATCGAGCGCATTGGCTATACCCATGTATGCCGAATTGCTTTTAGGGCTTGCCGCAAGATATACGGCTGCCTCAGCCAATGGTATCCTGCCTTCCGGCCACCCTATTTTCATAACTGCATCAAATGCGGCATTTGCCATAAGCAGTGCATTGGGATTGGCAAGCCCAATGTCTTCCGATGCACTTATCACAAGCCTGCGCGCTATAAACTGCGGGTCTTCGCCGCCTTCTATCATTCGTGCCATCCAATAAAGTGCCGCATCAGGGTCGGATCCGCGTATGCTTTTGATAAATGCCGACACGATATCATAGTGCATCTCGCCGTCCTTATCATAGCTCAAAGGATTTTGCTGAAGGCATTCAACCACGGCATCGTCTGTGATTGTAATCACATCTCCGCCTCCTTTAAGAGCCTCTACAACCAACTCGAGAATATTAAGGAGCTTACGTGCGTCTCCTCCGCTGTATCTCAGTATGGCATCATATTCCTTTATTACAATATTAAAGGATTTAAGTTCCACATCTTCCTTAACCGCACGGTTGAGCAAATCAAGCAGGTCCTGCTTCTCCAAAGATTTCAGGACATAGAGCTGGCAACGCGACAGCAAGGGGCGTATTACCTCAAACGAAGGATTTTCCGTTGTGGCTCCGATAAGCGTTACGATACCTCTTTCAACAGCACCGAGCAGAGAATCCTGCTGGTTCTTGCTGAAACGGTGTATCTCATCGATAAAAAGTATTGGACTTGACTGGCTGAAAAACTTGCTGTTCCTTGCCTTTTCTATAACATCGCGCACATCCTTTACACCGCTTGTAACGGCACTCAGTGTATAGAACGGTACGTCAAGCTTCTTTGATATAATCTGTGCCAGCGTGGTTTTGCCCACTCCCGGCGGTCCCCAAAGAATAAAGGACGATATGCGTCCTGCATTAATCATCCTACGCAGTACGGCACCCTCGCCCACCAGATGTTTCTGTCCTATATACTGATCGAGCGTTTGGGGTCTCATTCTTTCAGCAAGAGGTTGAGCCATATCTCATGCAAAATTAGGAAATATATCGCATTTAAACAAAAAATATATGTCAAAAACTTGTGGATAGAAGATAATGTATTAATTTTGCAATAAGCATTGTAATCATAAGATAACACTTTAGGTAATGAAAGTAACCATACTTCAGACAGACATAGCATGGGCACAGCCAGAACTTAACATAAAGAAAGCTGAGCGTCTTATATTAAATGCTCCGAAATCCGACCTATACATACTGCCTGAAATGTGGAACACCGGATTTGTTACAAGTCCCGGTAACATGACCGGATACGGCAATACAGGACATTCACTTGACTGGATGAAAGAATTTGCCGCACAGGGTAATTGTGCCATTTGCGGAACCATTGCCACGCGCAGTGATGACGGAAAATGGTTTAACAGGCACTATTTTGTACATCCGGATCTCAACATCTGCCACTATGACAAGCGTCATCTTTTCACTTATGGCGGTGAAAACATACATTTTACGGCTGGCAAAAAGCGTACTGTTGCGGTGTATGGAGGCTTCAGGTTTCTGCTTGCAACATGCTACGACCTGCGCTTTCCGTCATGGCTTCGTTACAAGGACGACTACGATGCCATAATATTGGCTGCAAACTGGCCCGCATCGCGGCGTGACGCATGGCAGATATTGCTGCGTGCAAGGGCTATAGAAAACCAGTGTTATATGCTTGCCGCAAACCGGACAGGAACCGGCGGCAACTGTACATATACGGGAGACTGTTGCGTCATAGACGCCTACGGCAGGACTGTTGCACAATGCAACGGAGAGGCGGAACAGGCAATAACGGCAGAAATAGACTTGGACAGCCTTCGTGACTTCCGCAACAAGTTCAGGGTACTGGACGACAGAGATTGACAAACTAATAAAAAACAACCATAACATATATGAAAGAAACAGGAAAAAAATCACTCACATTGAAGACATTGAGCAAGAGTAATGTCTGGGATTTACAAGAAAACGACATCTTCAGAATGCTGGAAGCGGCTGAAAAGGATGCCGACCTGAAAGATAATATCAGTCATTATGCAGTAATAATAAGAAGTGCATTTGATCTGGAAGAGATAAAAATAGACAAGCCCGAGGTGATACAGAAATATGAAAGCCGTGATTTTAAGGTTACACAGATAAGGCTTGACGAAAACAACAAACTGACTTGGGCTATAAAGAAGAAGCTGATAATGAGGGTTACCGACCTCACATACGAGAACATACGCCATATTTCTGCCGCAAAGCTCATCGAGGTGCTTGAGCGTAACTTCGGCGGTGGCTGGGACTCTCTGTCGCAAAGCATCCAGGACATTATACAGAGCGGCTTTGACATCAGTACCACAACACTGCCCAAAGACCGTCTTCACAAGCCGGGAGGCATGTACGAAAAGAAGATTGCTGACGGTTTCGAAGTACTCGAAATAGAAAAAGGCTCATGGATAGAGGCTATATTCGCCAAGCTGAAGCCTACAGCTGAAAAGCTTCATGCTGTATCAGACCTTACTGAACCCAAGGAACAGGGCGAGGAGGATGATGACGAAGACCTGCCTGAAATTGAAGACAGCTACAGCAATGCTGATGATGACGATGACATGTTTGACGAAGACAAGCTGACAGAAGAGAGCTACCGCACAACCATAGATGAAGATCCGGACGAGCTGAGCCTTGCGGCAGAGGATGTCACTGACGATGAAGAATTTTAATAAATGAATATATAAGACAATGTATCATTGATACATGATACATAAAAAAGCCTGCTGCCCGCAGTGAGATGTAATTAAATGAACATCCTGATGCAGGCAGCAGGCTTTCTTTTATCACCTGATTACAGCATACCCTTGGTTGAAGGCAGCTCATAATGATAGATATCGCGCCGCACAGCCATTTTTATCGAACGTGCAAAAGCCTTGAATATACCTTCTATCTTATGATGTTCGTTGTCTCCACGTGCCGAAACATTAAGGTTCATCCTTGCCGAATCGCTCAAGCTCTTGAAGAAATGAAGGAACATCTCTGTGGGCATGTCACCTATCATTTCACGCTTAAACTCCGCATCCCACACCAACCAAGGACGTCCGCCAAAGTCTAATGCAACACTGCACAGACAATCATCCATAGGCAGACAATACCCATAGCGTTCAATTCCGCGCTTGTCTCCAAGTGCTTTCAGGAGACACTCACCCAATGCTATTGCCGTATCTTCTATTGTATGATGCTCGTCCACATGAAGATCTCCACGCGTATTTATGGTAAGATCTATCATTCCGTGCTTGCCTATCTGCTCAAGCATGTGATCAAAGAAGCCAAGTCCGGTAGATATGTCACATCTTCCATGACCGTCAAGATTAATCTTAACGTATATGTCTGTCTCCTTGGTTGTACGTTTTACTTCCGCCATGCGCTCTCCGGAGAATAGTATTTCGGATATTTTATCCCATGTCATGCCGTCTTGTCCAAGTATCAGTGCCTTGCAACCGATGTTCTCTGACAACTGGCGGTCAGTCTCACGGTCGCCGATGACATAACTTCCGGCTATGTCGTACGCCGGATTGCCTATATAATTGCCAAGCATTCCGATACCGGGCTTACGGTCGGGATGATTGTCTTCGGGAAAATGACAGTCTATCAGAATATCATCAAACGTTATTCCCTCACCCTTAAGAGTGTCGATAATAAAGTTGTGTGCAGGCAAGAACGTCTCTGTAGGAAAAAAAGAAGTGCCAAGCCCGTCCTGATTGCTAACCATTACAAAGCGGAAGTCAAGCTTTTCGCGTATAAATCCAAGGTTTCTGAAAACACCTTTTACAAACTTTACTTTATCAAGAGCATCAACCTGTTCGTCTTCAGGTTCTTCAACAAGTGTCCCGTCACGGTCTATAAAGAGTATGCGCTGTTGTTTCATTTCTTTGCGTTTTTAGTCTTTGTCATCTCTTCACGCACATTCACACTGCCATATATATAATATGCAGCAAATATGACTATTGTATTAATATACAATGAGATAAACGATGTTATGAAAGTTATTATAAAAAACATGTAAGGAAAATATGCGGGAAGCCCGTCTGCATCACCATACTCTATCACACCTGCTTCGGAAACGTTGGCGGCAAATGACATTATAATGGCGGGAAGCATAACCGCATGGCTTGAGACACATACAAAAAGTATTACTGTAACAAGAATGACAAAAAGAAATCCCCAGTGTTTCAATCCTGCAACATAAAAGCCGGTGAACATCTGCCGCAGTTTTGTCTCCGGCTCCATTATATATTTCATCATGCCATAGACGAAAGGCAAGGCAAAAATCAAAACCAACAGCATTAAAATGCCAACGGCAAGGAACATGGCTTTATATATTTGACTGGCATCGGCACTATGCCTTACCGAAAGAAATGCTATTGCCGTAAACACCGCAGACAAACACATGACAACGGCAGACACCGAAACAACTGCCTTGAAATTACGCCAAATGTTCCACATTACCGAACGGCAGGTGAGCAGCGACATTATGCTTGAATGGAAAACAAGCTGCGCCACAAAGAACAGCAGCATCACAACAGCAACACCTATAACGATATAAGGATTTTCAAGTATCATGGAATAAAGGAGCCGTGACGATGGGAACAAGACGCTGCTGACACTTATAAGCAACGAAAAGGCCGCGGCATACATCCACGTATGGGACAGGACTATCTTTATATTATCGGAAAAAAAGGAGAACGCCGCAGAGATACACGCTCTGTAACCATGATTTTTATAAACTGGGACTTGTTTTAATTCCATTTTCATACCTATTATATACCGGATTTTCTTATTTGTCCATCTTCTTATAGCTAAAGAAGAAAAGCCGTCACTGCTCCATTGGGGTAGCAGAGAAGCTAAATTCTATAGTTGCAAAGGTAACAATTATTGAAATATAACACTTATGTTATTAATAAAAATTAGTAACTTTGCATATATACATCAACTACATACAGGATTATATGAAACAGATAAACTGGGGATTCATCGGTTGTGGAGAGGTTACGGAGAAGAAATCGGGACCGGCTTTCAACGAAATTGAAGGCTCGCAGGTCGTTGCCGTAATGAGCCGAAGCGAAAAAAAAGCCCGCTCGTATGCAGAGAAACATCACATAAGCAAATGGTATACCGACGCACAGGAACTTGTTGACGACCCTGATGTAAATGCTATATATATCGCCACACCTCCGTCGAGCCATGCCACATTTGCCATAATGGCGATGTATGCGGGCAAACCGGTTTATATAGAGAAGCCGCTTGCTGCCAGCTACGATGACTGTGCACGCATAAACAGAGTGAGCGAGCAGACGGGAGTGCCTTGCTTTGTGGCATACTACCGCCGGTGTCTTCCTTATTTTCAGCGTGTAAGGGATATCGTTAGCGAAGGAAAAATAGGAAAGATTATCAATGTACAGATACGTTTCTCGTGTCCTCCGCGCGACTTGGACTATAATTCAGATTCGCTTCCGTGGCGTGTTCAGCCGGATATTGCAGGCGGTGGATACTTCTACGACCTTGCCCCTCACCAGCTCGACCTGCTGCAGGAGATGTTCGGAGTAATAATCGAGGCTGACGGAATGTGTGCAAACCGTGCCGGACTATACAAGGCAGAAGACAGCGTAAGCGCATGTTTCAAGTTTGAAAACGGACTGCCGGGAAGCGGTTCGTGGTGTTTTGTAGGGCACCAGTCGGCAAAGGAAGACCGCATAGAAATAATCGGCGAGAAAGGTATGCTGTGCTTTTCGGTATTTACATACGAGCCTATAACGCTCATAACAAGTGAGGGGACCGTAAGACTTACCATTCCCAACCCGCAGTATGTGCAGCTGCCAATGATAAAATCGGTTGTGGAACATCTTCAAGGCATAGGAACATGCTCATGTACGGGTATATCTGCAACGCCGGTAAACTGGGTAATGGACCGTATACTCGGTAAATTCTAAAGCCACATGCGCTATCTCTATGCCATATTACTGCTATTTCTGCCTGCACTTGCAATGCATGCAGAAAGCCTTTCGCTGCAGGCAGATACATGCGTAAGGGTTAAGAAAAATACCATATTCAGAAGGATAGGTCGTGTTTTTACGGGTGTGTTCAGGGATTTCAACAAGATAGACACCAATTATATAGAACCTCAGCATTATAATTACACCGTAATGCTGCAAAACACCACCACATACGAGGAATACAATATAAAAAGCAAGTCGGGACAATCAATAACCTTTGCCCCGCGTCCAACCGTAAGAATTGGTCCTTACGTGGGCTGGCGCTGGGTGTTTCTCGGATATACCGTAGACATAAGTAAGTTCGACCATAGCGAAAACAAGAAAGAGCTGGACCTAAGCCTGTACAGTTCTCTTGTCGGCATCGACCTGTATTATCGCAGAACGGGAAACGACTACCGCATACGTGAAGCCGATTTGGGTAACGGTATGGACAAGGACATACTGAAAGGCATTCCTTTCTCCGGTCTCAGCGTAAAGATTAAGGGATTTGACCTATATTATATCCTCAATCACCGTAAATTTTCCTATCCGGCAGCATTCAGCCAAAGCACATGTCAAAAGCGCAGTTGCGGTTCGCCCCTGCTCGGCATTGGATACATGACACACGACATCAGCCTGGATCACAAGGAACTTGAACGGGTGATAACGGAAGGCATCAGCAAAAGACCCGACTATTCGGGCGAGGAGATAAAACTCGACAACGGCCTTATGTTCAACAATGTACGATATACATCGTATTCCATATCGGGCGGATATGCCTACAATTGGGTGTTTGCACGCAACTTTCTGTTTTCGGCATCACTGTCTGCCGGCATTGCATACAAGAAGAGCGACGGAGACCGCATTGACAAAAACAATTTTTTCTTGCGCGACTTCAACTTTGATGACATAAACATCGACGGCATAGGACGCTTCGGACTGGTATGGAACAACACTAAATGGTATGCCGGGGCAAGCACAATACTTCACTCATACAACTATCATAAAAGTCAGTTTTCAACAAGCAGCGTGTTCGGTTCACTGAACATATATGTAGGAATGAACTTCGGAAGAAAATAAAAACATCAAACAACAAAAATGAAATTCGCATTATTACTGCTCCTGTCATTGTCTTTTACAACCGCAAAGGCAGAAACACAATATGAAAAAAGTGACAGCCTTTATGTTATGAAACTGTTCTCCAAAGCACTGAAACAACCTGCCGGCACCAACTACATGGTATTCTTTGCCCGTCAGATGTGCGGACTGCCCTATGTGGCGCACACGCTCGAAGTAAACAATACGGAGCATCTGATAATCAATCTGCGGCAACTCGACTGTACCACCTATGTTGAAAACGTCCTTGCCCTCACTCTTTGCATAAAAGAGAACAAGCCTACGTTCGACAACTTCTGTAACAAAATAGCCCTGATACGCTATGCCGAAGGAAGACAGCCCCACTACACCGCACGCCTGCATTACTTCACATCGTGGATTGAACACAACACAAGGAAAGGGTTATGCAGGGAAATACAGTCGCCGATACCGCCGTTCACCGCCATACAGACGCTGAACATCAACTACATGACAACGCACGTGGCAAGCTACAGGATGCTGAAACTGAACCCTTCATACATACCAGAAATACGTAATACCGAGAAGGAACTGACAGGAAACAGATGCAGATACATCCCAAAATCCGAAATAAAGAATACACGTCTGCTACGTAAAACAATACACGACGGCGACATCATTGCCACGACTACGGACATAAAGGGGCTTGACACACAACATATAGGCATAGCCGTATGGCACAACGACGGGCTGCACATGCTCAACGCATCAAGCATACGCCACAAAGTGGTGGAAGAACCAATGACGCTTTATCAATATTTACAGAAGAGAAAAACAATGCCCGGCATAAGGGTTGTCAGGGTAAACTGACCTAATGAGGCTATTCGTTCTTTTATCGGGGAGTTATAAAAACACGGTGTTTTTAAGATAAAAAACAGACATTCCGATGTATTAAGTATGACAGGAACATTCGTAAGAAATCATTACCTTTACATAAAAAAAGAAGATATGGAAAACAAAGTGATACCTGTTACAGGCATGGCATGCGCAGGATGTGCCGCAACAGTGGAACGGAAACTGAACGGTATGGAAGGTGTTGAAAAAGCGGAAGTGAACTTCGCGTCACGCACAGCATCTGTATTCTACGACCCGAAAGTCACGTCACCACAACAGATGCGGGAGGTATTGGCACAGGCGGGATATGACATGATAACCGACGAAGGAACATCTGTTGAGGAAACAGAGCGCAGGGCATACCGCCTTCTGCTTAAGAAAGCCGCAGTTTCGTGGATACTTGCAATTATCATAATGTGCTTTTCCATGGGCATGGCTGGAACAGGGGACGCGATGTTCGACAATCAGGCAATGATGATAGCCGCACTTGCAAACATGGTATACAGCGGCAGACAGTTTTATGTCAACGCCTGGCGGCAGATGATGCATGGAGCGGCAAACATGGACACGCTCGTTGCCCTGAGCACGGCTATATCGTTCTGCCTTAGCGTGTTTAACACTTATTGGGGCGAAGAACTGTGGGGCTGTTACGGATTGGAAAACCATACGTATTATGATGCCTCGGTAATGATAATAACATTCGTGCTCACCGGACGGTTGCTCGAAGAGAAGGCAAAGGGCGGAACGGCATCGGCTATAAGGGGACTTATGGGGCTTGCACCTAAAACGGCACGTGTGGCATGCGGCGGAAAAACAGAAGAGGTGCCGATAGCAGCTCTTGCCTGCGGCGACATAATAGATGTGAGACAGGGAGACCGTATTCCTGTAGACGGAATAATAACGGAAGGCAGTGCATATATAGACGAGAGCATGATAAGCGGCGAGCCGCTTCCTGCCGAAAGAAAAGCCGGAGACAAAGTATATGCCGGCACACTCGTAAGCCGTGGCAATATGCTTTTCCGCGCAGAACAAGTTGGCGAATATACCATGCTGTCACAGATTATAAAGACTGTGCAGCAAGCTCAGGGCAGCAAGGCACCAGTACAGCGCGTGACAGACAGGATTGCAGGAGTGTTCGTTCCTGTCATCATAGCCATATCTCTGATAACTTTTGCCGCATGGATGATAGCAGGAGGCAGTACAAACATGCCGCGTGCCGTGATGTCGGCTGTGTCCGTGCTCGTCATAGCATGCCCATGCGCGTTGGGACTTGCCACGCCTACAGCACTTATGGTAGGCATAGGCAAAGCTGCGGAAAGAAACATTCTTATAAAGGATGCCACGGCACTTGAAAGGCTGAGGGGCATCAATGCGCTGGTAATAGACAAGACCGGGACGCTCACCATACCCAACAAGGATGCCGATTTTACACGAAAAGACACCCTGCCGGAGGAGCGTGAGACGCTCAAGCCTCATGCCAAAGAGACTATCAACATGCTCAGAACTGAGGAAATAGACATATACATGATGAGCGGAGACAGCGAAGAGGCAGCGGCATACTGGGCTGGAAAAGCAGGGATAAGCAACTGGCACAGCCGGGTGATGCCGGGCGACAAAGAGCAACTTGTACGGAAATTACAAGGTGAAGGCAGGAATGTGGCAATGGTAGGCGACGGTATCAACGACACACAGGCACTTGCCGCTGCCGATGTTAGCATTGCCATGGGCAAGGGAACGGACATTGCCATGGACGTGGCACAGGTGACGCTCATGGGAACAGACCTGCGACGCATTCCGGAAGCTATAAGGCTGTCACATCAAACAGTAAGAATGATACACCAGAACCTGTTTTGGGCTTTTATATACAACATCGTCTGCATTCCGTTGGCAGCCGGCGTCCCATACGCCTTAGACACAGACTGGCAGATAACACCAATGTGGGCAAGTGCCCTCATGGCTTTCTCAAGCATCAGTGTGGTGTTGAACAGCCTGCGGTTGAAAATGATGAAATAAACGAAACAACATGTATAATATACAGAAAAAATTATAGCTACACCTTATTATATTATGGGATTATCCGACAAGATTTTACAAGTGATATATAAACCTGTGGTATATATGGCATTTACAACAGTTTTCATGATGTTATGCATATCATGTAACAACAGGCGTTTCACCAAACAGCTTGACATAGCCGATAGTCTTGCCGCTGTAAATACACCAAAGACTATAGAGATACTTGAACGGATAAAGGATTCTGTAGACGCTTCATGCGAGGAGGACAATATGCGCTGGAAGCTTATAAGGGTTAAAGCCGATGTCTATTCTTTCAAAAAGTTTTCATCGGACAGCCTCATACACCCTGTCGTAGAATATTATGAAAGGCATGACAATGATAAAAAGAAACTTACAGAGGCATACTATTATGCTGGAAAAGTATATTATTCCACAAACGACATACCACGTGCCATAGACTATTACCTGAAGGTTCTTAATATAATACCTGAAGATGAAGTAAACCTGAAAGCCAGAACATATAACCAGTTAGGATATATATACGCATCGCAATGGCTTGGCGAGAACTCCCTGAAAATGTTTTTGAAAGCAGATTCGTGTTATCTTGTCTCGGGAGACACCGCATCGTGCATATACACACAACGTGATATTGCCTGCGCATACTTCGACAAAAAAGAGAAGGACAGTGCGTATTACTATATAGACAGGGCAATAAAACTTGCAAAGGAACTTAATAACAAAGATCTTGAAATTGATGTATATTCACAAAAAGCCAACATGTACTCATTAGAAGAAAAATATACACAGGCAAAAAAACTTATAAAATATGCACTCGACTATAACGGATATTATAACAAAAACAGCGTTTTCTCAATAGCAGCACGCACATATATGGGGCTTGGACATACAGACTCTGCATTTACGTATTATAACAAACTGATTTCTTATGGTAATATACGGACTAAGCAACAAGCGCATAGGGAACTCGCAAAATATTTTATCAATAATAATAATCCGCAAAATGCATTACACCATTTGGAACAATATCGCATATATACAGACTCTGTCAATTTTATTACATCAACCGAGGTTGTCATGCAAAAAAACAACCAATATAACTATAGCCTAAGGGAAAAAGAAAATATACGCCTGAAACAGGAAAACAACAATAAGACTATTGCTATAATTATCCTGTCATCTTTTGTTTTAATTATAATTATAATAATTATATTCATCACCATATTTATAAGAATAAAGAAAAAGTTTAAACTCGACAAATACAGTTTGTTGATTGAAAAGGTTTCAGAAATATCCGGTCTTACGCAACATATACAGACAAAAATGGAAGACAGCAGGATATGGCTACGCATTAAACAAATTATCAATAATCCTAATGAAAAGAAAAAACTGACGGATGATGAATGGCAAGAACTTGATAAAACAATAAACATATTATATCCAAACTTCAACAAAAAACTTGCAGACTTATGTAAAATGAATATCAACGACTACCGACTTTGCCTATTATTAAAAACAGGATTGTCACTATCCAATATAGGTGATTTTATGAATTTAAGCTCATCCGGGGTGAACTCAGTAAGACGAAAACTTTATAAACGGGCATTCGGAACAGTTACATCTGTAAAAGACTGGGATGATATAATATCCTCATTATAATATCATTACAGATTGTGCGTACTATTTTGCGCAATAAAATATTGCACTAAGAAACTAGTTGCATACATTTTTGCGCAGTTAGTTTCTTGGTGCATAATTATATTCATTCGTACCTTTGGGCATTCAAAATTAATAATATGAAACTTTTAATATTTACATTTCTATGCTTTGTCTTGCATCACACATCAACAAATGCACAAGACACAAGAATATTTACAGGCGGTAGCAGCGGAACACCTCACCCTTTTGCTATCAGTAGCATAACAAGTGAACGAGATTTCGTAACAATCGATTCTGATTCTTTAATAAATAATGTGCATATTATCATTAAAGACAATATCGGGAACATTATGTACGATGATACAATAACAATAACCCCATCATCAAACACTATTTTTGTACCGGAAGAATCTGACAATGAAAAATGTACCATAGAAATATTCTACGATGAGAAATATTTGATTGGAAGATTTGAAGAAGAATAACAAATTAACATGAACTTTTATTAATAATTAAAAACAAACAACATGAAAAAGATTTTATTATTCACTGTATTAATGGCATTTACATTAACAGCTTGCCAAAACGAGGATCTAACACAAGAAGCACAAAAAGAAAAACAAATATTTATGAGTTCACATTTGGAAGATTCTATTTTTTATAATGTAAATACTAAACTTGCTGCCCGCTTAGGAACCACTCATAAGCATGGCAACACAAAAAAATATCAATCTCAACAAGTTAATAATGCAGACCTTACAGAAAAAGAGACAAAGGAAATATTATCTCCTCTAATGGAAAGCGGACAGGAGATGCGTGATGAACTTGTCAATTTGTCAGAAACAAACTTATTGGAATTATCACAAGAAGAGGTTGATGCCCTTAATAATATGGACGAAGTGACATTGGCGGAATTTGCATATTTCATGCATGTCGTTACACAAGAAGAATATGTAAATGTAGAAGATATGGGTAATGATGCCATGCAAATAAAATATACAAAAGCAGACTTGCTGGATTGTCTCACTTTCTCACTTGGGCTTAACGCTATTTCGAGCATGACTGATTACATTTACTTTACTAAAGAATTAATGACAGCAACAGTTGCATGGCAAATAGGAAGAGCTTTAATTCTTCGCACTGTAGGTTGGGTTGGAGTTGCGTATACAATTTATCAATATGGCTCATGTTTAAACAGTAAAAGGCATTAATCAACATGTTTAATAATATAATTAATATAAGCGGTATTGCCTATATCTTTTTCCTTTTAGGGGCTTGGTTAGACTATATCTTTCTAAATATTACAACTATAGTGTTACTTTCATTGTCAACATTATTGATTATATTTGTTTTTATAAGAAAACAGGAACTTGCTAAGTATAAAAGGAATGATTTACTTTTAGTATTGTTTTTAAACATAACAGCCATTGCAGGAATTTGTGCAAGATTGCTTGAGATATAAAGCACAAATAGAACTAATATAAAAACAATTCTTCAGCCATATTATAAAGACTGAAGAATTCTATAATATTACCATATAAAATAAGCACATGCCAAAAATTATACTATACATATTTATTCTCTTCTATATAACATCATGTTGCAAGAAACAAAAGAAAATACCGATAACAAAGCATCAAAAATATGCATATTTTATGAAAACAGATTCCATGCATTTTGATTTTGGAACAATAAAGGAGAATGAAGGTTTGATAAAACATACCTTTAAAATTAAAAACACAAGCAATGACACAGTACCAATCAATAATGTTTTACAAGGATGTGGATGTATCTCTGTATCATATCCACAGCAACCCATATTCCCTGATTCTACTATAGGCTTTACTGTATCATTCAATCCTAAAAATAAAAACGGTATATTTTATAAAACAATATTTATTTCATTAAACGATGGAGAATTTTATATAACACCTAAAATAACAGGGTATATTAAATAACGTGAGTTCGATGAATATTACAAACCACCCCTGCCCCTCCTTTGGAAAAGG
>UQZX01000007.1 GCA_900545525.1 uncultured Prevotella sp. | reverse complement strand
ACGACATTGTTTCAGCGTCCAGTTACCCAACCACACTTTCTCATTGGAGAGAGAGTCGAGGTAGTCTTGTTCTACTTTCGGGTCGCCGTTCGCAATTTCTTTCGCCTTGTTGGTATAGTGGCGTGTTACGGTCAGTTCGTCGGCTTCAGGCAAAATGGTGTTGCTCTCTCGCTTCAGGTGTGCCGGCAGGTCGGAAAGACGGTATGTGTTGAACGGGTTGGCGGGCAGGGAATAGCCCGTACGTCCCGGTTTGGACAGTTCAAATATCAGTTTACCGTAATAAGTTCTGTTCATAATGGGTAGGTTTTAATCGGTTAAACTTCTTTTTTGTTGGCCTCGTGGATGTTTTTCAGTATACTGACGAGGCCGTCTGTCTCTTCCTGTGTCCGTTGTTCGGTAACGGCGAAGATAATCAAGTCATCGCTGTTTTCCGCTTTTACTCCGGCAAGATAGCCCATATTGCCGAGAATGTCCCGTAGTTCGTCCAAAGTGGGTCTTACTCCTGTATACCGTAATGTGAACTCATTGAGGAAAGGCTTTGTGTATGCTTCTTCAAAACATCCGATTTCGAGCAACCTGTCGTGCAGGTAGTGCGCTCCGGCGTATGAATGTTCGTTCACTTCGCGCAATCCTTTTTCTCCCATCAGTGAAAGATAGCAGGCTACGTAGAGGCACATGAACCCTTGTGCCGTACAGATGTTGGACGTTGCTTTCTCTCTGCGGATATGTTGCTCGCGTGCTTGCATCGTGAGTACAAAGCAACGTTTGCCGTCGGTGTCTGTGGTGGCACCTACCAGTCTGCCCGGCATCTTGCGTACCAGTGCTTCCGTGGTGCAGAGATAACCGATATAAGGACCTCCGTAGTTCATGGGAATGCCTAAACTCTGTGCATCTCCGCATGCGATGTCGGCTCCCCATTCGCCCGGTGATTTCAGCACACCGAGGGCTGAGGCCACTGTGTTGACGGCAAGCAAAGCCTTGTGGGCATGGCATGCTTCGGCAAGTCCTGTGAAATCCTCGATGATGCCGTAATAGTTGGGTTGTGGTACAATCACGCCGGCCACATCATCTTGTCCGAGATGGACTTTAATGGCATCCATGTCGGTCACTCCGTCCTGAGGTGGGATGGTGATGAGTTCCACCCCGTGGAATGAGGCATACGTCTTCACGACACGAAGTACGTCAGGATTGAATGTGCCGGATATCAGTACTTTGTTGCGCTTTTTTGCTGCAGCCACGCACATGAGCATGGCTTCGGCCGTGGCTGTCGAACCGTCGTACATGGAAGCGTTGGAGATGTCCATGCCTGTAAGGTCGGCCATCATGGTCTGGTACTCGAAGATATATTGCAATGTTCCTTGCGAAATTTCCGCCTGGTAAGGTGTATAGCTGGTAGAAAACTCCGAGCGCGAAGTGATATAAGGTATGATGCTCGGTGTATAATGGTCGTATGTCCCGGCTCCGGCAAAGCATATCAGCGGTATGTTTTTTCTGGAGAGTTCGGAAATGGTTCTGCGTACTTCGATTTCCGATTGGGCATCGGGCATGTTGAGGTCCTTCTTGAGTTTCAGTTCTTCGGGGATTTCTGCATAAAGCTCATCCAAAGAACCGACACCGATGACATCCAGCATCTGGCGGAGGTCATCGGAGGTGTGCGGAAAATACTTGTAACTCATGGCGCTATTTGCAGATGTTACGGTATTCTTCGGCTCCCATCAGTTGTTCCACTTCGGAGGGGTCTGAAAGTCTGACTTTCATAATCCAACTTCCGAATGCGTCTTTGTTGACAAGCTCCGGCTGGTCTTCGAGTGCTTCGTTTATTTCCACCACAGTTCCGCTTACGGGAGAGATAAGGTCGCTGGCTGCCTTTACGCTTTCTACTGCGCCGAATTCTTCACCGGCAGTTACTTCGTCATCTGTTTCCGGCATGTCCACATACACCACATTGCCCAGTTGTTCTTGTGCATAGTCTGTGATGCCTACATAACCGTATTCTCCTTCCACTCTTACATATTCATGACTTTCACTGTAATAAAGTCCTTCGATTGTTATTGCCATAGTATTTTCTGTTTATAGTTTGAGTTCGTTATTTTTTGTAGTTCTTCTCGTAGAAACGTTTTTTGGTCGCGATGCCGTCCTGCAGTTTGCGGTGGATGCGTACTTGCAGCGGTGTGCCTATTTGTGCGTAGGGAGCTTTGACCATTGCCATACATACGCTTTTTCCTGTAGATATGGACTGGTATCCGGTGGTGACCACACCGACCACCTCTTCACCGGATACGACCTCATATCCATGCCGTGGGATGGCACGTCCGGACAATTCTATGCCGATGAGTTTCCGGGCCACGCCTTCCGCTTTTTGTCGTGCTAAGGCATCTCTGCCGATGAAGTTATCTTTGCCGAGCTTGACAAACATGCCTAATCCGGCTTCGATAGGTGTGATGTCATCATTCAATTCATCGCCGTAAAGCGGAAGTCCCACTTCGAAGCGCAAAGTGTCGCGGCATCCTAATCCGCAAGGTAAGGTCCGCCCTTCGCTGATAAGTTTATCCCAACACAGTCGTATGAAGTCATGGCTTCCGTAGATTTCAAATCCGTCTTCGCCGGTGTACCCTGTGCGGCTGACGATGATTTCTTCAGTTCCGCATGCCATTACCTTGAATGTATAAAAGGCAAGTTCTTTACACTTTAGGGCCAGAACCTCTTCCATGATGGTTTCGGCCAAAGGGCCTTGCACGGCAAGCTGTCCGTAGTCCTCACTCTGGTTGACGGCGGTAACGTCGAATGCTTTGGCCTGTTCCGAAATCCATGCGTAATCTTTGTCGATGTTGGCTGCGTTGATGACGAGGAAGAACCGGTCGTCGGCCATTTTGTACACCAGCAGGTCATCGATTGTCCCGCCTGTCTCATGGAGCATCATGCCGTAGAATATCTTTCCTGTCGGTGCGCCGCTTATGTCGTTCGTGAAGATGTACTGCACGAAACGTTCCGCGTCTTTTCCGCAGACCAGTACCTCGCCCATGTGTGAGACGTCGAAAACTCCGCATGCTTTTCTCACGGCATTGTGTTCTTCCGCTATGTCCGTGTATTGGATAGGCATCTCAAATCCGCCGAACGGCACCATTTTGGCACCGAGTGCGATATGTTTGTCGTAAAGACAGGTTCTTTTTTCTTCCATATTAGATTGATTTAAGGTTGTTCTGTTATGATGTTACCGGATGGCCTCTGTGATGAGGCGAATCAGGTCTTCCGCCTCAAGATGGCGTATGCAACGTTCCGGATGTTTCCGGCCGATGGCCTCCGCTATGCAGCCGGGTGTGAAGGCAATGCCCTGGAACGTATCGTTGAACTCCGCTTCGGCATTACCTTCATGCAGGAAGTCTCCTGTCAGTTGCACGCTTTCTATCAGTGTGCCTTTCAGTGAGAAGTTCAGGTTGAGGCGTCCGCACCGTTCGATGCGGCCCGAGCAGACGATACCGGTGTGTGATGTCTGTCCGAACAGGTATGCCGGTTCGTAGTAACCGGCTTCTATCTTTTCGATGTTCTCCACTTGGCTTTCATCCAACTTTATGCTTCGGTTGCATAAGATACGGCGCAATTCTTTCCTTAGCTCTTCCACGCTACATGTCAACTGTTCTTTCAGCAGTCCGATGCGGCTTCGAACCGAGGTTACGCCGGAAGACTTCAGTTTCAGCGGGTCGGGGCATAATGCACCGCTCATCAGTCGCATATCAGTGTCGTAAAGCATGGTGCCGTGCACGATGTTTCGCTGTGCCTTATGGTAGAAAGCGTTTCCACAGACTTTCCGGCCGTCTTTCAGCACAATGTCGTTTCGTCCCGATACCATGACTTCCGCTCCGAGACGGCAAAGTCCCTTGGCCACCGTTTCGGCATATTCGGCAAAAAGAGGCTCTACGGGTCCGCCTCCGGTAATCAGGCTGATCATGATGTTGTTGCGGTCGGCAAAGATGCAGCCTCCTCCGCTTTTTCTGCGTATGACATCAATGCCTTCCGATTGGCAGAAGTCAAGATTGATTTCCTGATGGGCCACTTGGTTGCGTCCCATTACGGCAGTAGGGTTCAGCTGCCAGGTGAACAGATAGTTGTCTTCGGGAAAATGGTCGGCTATATATTCTTCCGCAGCAAGGTAAAATGCCGCGCGCCTTCTTTCCGTCGTAGTGGGAAGTTCCACAAAACAGGCAGGAAAAGACTGTTTCCTTATAGTGTTGCCCATGTCCTTGATTTAAGTGTAAGCCATTGGTGCTTACTTTATGCTCCCAAATGTAGTGAATCGAAAGGTATAAAGCAAACTTTAAGCCGGATTTTTTGCGGGAAGTTTTTGCGGGCGCTTTCCTTTTGTCAAAGGCTCTCCTTTTTTGGTTCCGGAACTTGATTGTATAGGACGAAAGACTTATTTTTGCAAGGATGAACCATTAACATGATATTATGCCGCGGATAAAGGAAGGATTTAAGGGAGAGCGCATCATCGTATTGCCCGACTTTTTGATTGAGGAACTCCGGCGCGACCCGTTGGGTCGTGAACTGTATATCACTGACATCGGATATTATCCTTATGCCTTGTATCATTATTGCCGGCGTTCGGCCGAGGAGGCCGAGCAGTTCGTACTGATTTATTGTGTGGAGGGTGAAGGATGGTTTGAGATGGAGGGAGGCAGGCGCATGACTGTCAGAGCCAACCAGTTTTTCATCTTACCTAAATACCGGGCTCATGCGTATGGATGCGGGGCCGAAAATCCATGGACGATTTATTGGATTCACTTTGACGGAGGCAAAGCTGCGTTTTTCAGTGCGGGGTTCGACAAGCCCCACGATATACTTCCGGCCGGGCATTCGCGCATCAAGGAAAGACTGATGCTGTTTGAGGAGATTTATGCTTCTGTCAGCGCGGGGTATGACAAGAACTACATGTTGTATGCCACTACAAGTCTGTTTCATTTCTTAGGCTCGATGAAGTTTCTTGGAGAATATCGTGAATGCCGTTTTGCCGGGCAGGGGGATACGGGCGATATGGTGCAGCGTGCCGTTCATTTTATGCATGAGAATCTGGGCCGGAAATTACGTCTGGCCGACATCGCGATCGAGGTCCGGCTGTCGGCATCCTACTTCTCCCGCTTGTTTGAAGAAAAGACGGGGTTTCCGCCGCTGAAATATCTCAATTATCTCAGGATACAGGAGGCTTGCCGTTATATGGATACTACGGAGTTGAAAATCATGCAGATTTGTCCGCTGGTTGGCATAGAGGATGCTTTGTATTTCTCCCGTCTGTTCACCAAATATATGGGTATGTCTCCCTCCAAATATAAGGAACGGAGGAAAGGGTAGTTGGCAGGTCCGTATTTTAGCCTGTAAATCTCAAAGATGAAAAATAAATTTGCATAGAAGTTTTTTTTGTATTAATTTTGCACTCGCTTTCGGAAGCACACGCGGAAATAGCTCAGTTGATAGAGCACTAGCCTTCCAAGCTGGGGGTCGCGGGTTTGAGCCCCGTTTTCCGCTCTAACTGCTGTAATAGCTCAGTGGTAGAGCACTTCCTTGGTAAGGAAGAGGTCCCGAGTTCAACTCTCGGTTACAGCTCTACGGACTTTTTAATAAAAGTTGGGAAATACACGATTATTCATTAATAAATAACAATAAAGCTATGGCTAAAGAGACATTTGTGCGCACCAAACCGCACGTAAACATTGGAACTATCGGTCACGTTGACCATGGTAAGACCACTCTTACAGCTGCCATCACAACCGTTTTGGCTAAGGCAGGTCTGTCTGAGGTTAAGTCTTTCGACCAGATTGATAATGCTCCTGAGGAAAAAGAGCGTGGTATCACTATCAACACGGCACACGTAGAGTATGAGACAGCTAACCGTCACTATGCTCACGTAGACTGTCCGGGACACGCCGACTATGTGAAGAACATGGTTACTGGTGCTGCTCAGATGGATGGTGCAATCATCGTTGTTGCTGCAACTGACGGTCCTATGCCTCAGACACGTGAGCACGTACTGCTCGCTCGTCAGGTAAACGTTCCCCGTCTGGTTGTATTCCTGAACAAGTGTGATATGGTTGAGGATGAGGAAATGCTTGAGCTCGTTGAGATGGAAATGCGTGAGCTTCTTGATCAGTACGAGTATGATGGCGACAATACTCCTATTATCCGCGGTTCTGCTCTTGGTGCACTGAACGGTGTTGCTAAGTGGGAAGAGAAGGTTTTGGAGCTGATGGCTGCCGTAGACGAGTGGATACCTCTGCCTCCGCGTGACACAGACAAGCCTTTCTTGATGCCTGTTGAGGACGTGTTCTCAATCACAGGTCGTGGTACAGTTGCTACTGGCCGTATCGAGACTGGTGTTATCCACGTAGGTGATGAGGTTGAGCTCCTTGGTCTTGGTGAGGACAAGAAATCAGTTGTTACTGGTGTTGAGATGTTCCGCAAGCTCCTTGATGAGGGTCAGGCTGGTGATAACGTAGGTCTGTTGCTCCGTGGTATTGACAAGGCAGAAATCAAGCGCGGTATGGTACTTTGCCACCCGGGTCAGATTAAGCCGTTCAAGAAGTTCAAGGCTCAGATCTATGTATTGAAGAAGGAAGAGGGTGGACGTCATACTCCGTTCGGAAACAAGTATCGTCCTCAGTTCTATCTCCGTACAATGGACTGTACAGGTGAAATCTCTCTGCCGGAAGGTGTAGAAATGGTAATGCCTGGTGATAACGTAACTATCACTGTTGAGCTTATCTACGCTGTTGCCCTGAACGTTGGTCTGCGTTTCGCTATCCGCGAAGGTGGTCGTACGGTAGGTGCTGGTCAGATTACAGAAATCATCGACGATTAATATCTTGTAGTCTCGCAGGCTGCTGGCAGGTTTTAAAATGTGGCGGTATAGTCTGCTGACTTATAAAATAAGGTTTCCGTCCTTCTTATCTTAATGTAAGGCGGAAACCTATTTTACGGGAATAGCTCAGTTGGTAGAGCACTGGTCTCCAAAACCAGGTGTCGGGAGTTCGAGCCTCTCTTCCCGTGCCAAATTAAAGATAATATGTTTAAGAAGATAGTAAATTATTGCAAGACTTGTTTCGACGAACTTGCGCATAAAACTACTTGGCCTACACGTGCCGAACTTACTCATAGTGCAATGGTTGTATTATCTGCTTCCTTGATCATTGCAGTTGTTGTGTTCGTGATGGACTCGGCGTTTAGGTTTGTTATGAGTACGGTTTATCCTAATTAATCGTTTAGAGGAAAAATGGCTGAAACTGGAAAAAAATGGTATGTGCTCCGTGCTGTAAGTGGCAAGGAAGCTAAGGTAAAGGAATATATCGAGGCTGAATTGAAACACAACGCGTTGCTTTCCACGTATGTTTCTCAGGTACTTATACCTATGGAGAAGCATGCTTCTTTGCGTAATGGCAAGAGGGTGGTTAAGGAAAAGATTTCTCTTCCGGGCTATGTTCTTGTCGAGGCAGAGCTGAAAGGCGATGTTGCGCATACATTACGTTTTGTACCTAATGTTTTGGGCTTTCTCGGCGGATTGGACAATCCTACTCCCGTAAAGCAATCCGATGTGAACCGTATACTCGGAACTGCCGAAGATACAGAACTGGTGGATGATATAAACATTCCATACAGCGTTGACGAGACAGTGAAGGTTACGGACGGTCCGTTCAGCGGTTTCAGTGGCATTATCGAAGAGGTGAATGCCGAGAAGCACAAGCTGAAAGTTATGGTTAAGATCTTCGGACGTAAAACTCCGCTTGAGCTTGGTTTTATGCAAGTTGCAAAAGAATAGTGCATTGTTACGGATGCAGTGTTCTTTTATAATAATCAATTTTAAATAAAGAAAAATGGCTAAAGAAGTTGCTGGATTAATCAAATTACAGATTAAAGGTGGCGCAGCGAATCCTTCACCACCAGTAGGACCTGCATTGGGTTCTAAGGGTATCAACATCATGGGATTTTGCAAAGAGTTCAACGCCAGAACCCAGGATAAGGCAGGAAAGATACTTCCTGTTGTTATCACTTACTACACCGACAAGTCATACAGCTTCGAAATCAAGACTCCTCCTGCAGCCGTTCAGCTGATGGAGGCTGCCAAAATCAAGAGCGGTTCAGCTGAACCTAACCGTAAAAAGGTTGCTTCGGTAACTTGGGAGCAGGTAAAGGCTATCGCAGAGGATAAAATGGCAGATCTAAACTGCTTTACAGTAGAGTCTGCAATGAAGCTCGTGGCAGGTACAGCAAGAAGTATGGGTATTACTGTAAAAGGGGACTTCCCTGTTTAGTAACAAATGGGTTGAAGGATGACGGGTGCTTTCTTTGGAGACAGTTCCGTTGTCGGGAGATCCGAATAAACTTCAATTAAGAAAATGAGTAAACTGACAAAAAACCAAAAATCAGTAGCTGATAAGGTTGAAGCAGGGAAAGCATACTCTTTGAAAGAGGCTTCAGAGCTGGTAAAGGATATTACCACTACAAAGTTTGAGGCATCTTTGGATATTGATGTGCGCTTGGGTGTAGATCCGCGTAAGGCAAACCAGATGGTGAGAGGCGTTGTTACTCTTCCTAACGGTACAGGTAAGGTTACGCGTGTTCTCTGCCTTTGTACTCCTGATGCTGAGGCCGCTGCGAAAGAGGCAGGTGCTGACTACGTTGGTCTTGATGAATACATCGAAAAGATCAAGGGTGGTTGGACAGACATTGATGTGATTATCACTATGCCGTCTTGTATGGGTAAACTGGGTCCTTTAGGCCGTGTGCTCGGTCCCCGTGGGCTGATGCCGAACCCGAAGAGCGGTACTGTAACTATGGATGTTGCTAAAGCAGTGAAAGAGGTTAAGCAAGGTAAGATAGACTTTAAGGTTGACAAGGCAGGTATCATACATGCTTCAATCGGTAAGGTTACTTTTACTCCGGAACAGATTTATCAGAACGCAAAGGAGTTTATTGCAACAGTGATAAAGCTGAAACCTGCTGCTGCAAAAGGTACATACATCAAGAGTATCTTTATTTCGAGCACAATGAGTAAGGGTATCAAGATTGATCCTAAATCAGTTGAATAACTCTAAAAGTTTGAAAGATGAAAAAGGAAGTAAAAGATACTATTATAGTAGAGCTTGGTGAGAAGATAAAGGCTTATCCTCATTTCTATCTGGTAGACGTTACCGGTCTTGATGCAGCTGCGACAAGTGCTCTTCGCCGCAAGTGCTTCAAGAGTGAAATAAAGATGACCGTTGTAAAGAATACTCTTCTTCACAAGGCTCTTGAGGCTTCGGAAATTGATTTCGAGCCTTTGTATGGTTGCCTGAAAGGAACTACGGCTGTGATGTTCTGCAATACGGCAAATGTTCCGGCAAGGTTGTTGAAAGAATACAGCAAGGAAGGTATTCCTGCACTGAAAGCGGCTTATGCAGAGGAAGGTCTCTATGTAGGTGCTGACAAGTTGGAAGAACTTTCTTCTCTCAAGAGCAAGAACGAGGTCATTGCAGAGATCGTTGCATTGCTGCAGTCTCCGGCAAAGAACGTTGTTTCGGCTCTTCAGTCAGGCGCAAACACTATCCATGGTGTGCTGAAGACTTTAGGCGAGCGTCCTGAATAAAAACAAAGTCTCATTAACATTAACATTTAAAAACATTAAAATTTAGAATAAAATGGCAGATATTAAAGCTATTGCTGAAGAATTGGTAAATTTGACAGTTAAGGAAGTAAACGAGTTGGCAACAGTCCTTAAGGACGAGTATGGAATTGAGCCTGCTGCTGCAGCTGTCGCTGTTGCTGCTGGTCCTGCTGCTGCTGGTGCTGCTGCAGCTGAGGAGAAGACTTCATTTGATGTAGTCCTCGCTGAGGTTGGTGCTGCTAAACTGCAGGTTGTAAAGGCAGTTAAGGAAGCTTGCGGTCTTGGTCTGAAAGAGGCTAAGGAGCTTGTAGACGGCGCACCTTCTACACTGAAGGAAGGCATGTCTAAGGACGAGGCTGAGAACCTGAAGAAGGCTATCGAAGAAGCTGGTGCTAAGGTAGAGCTCAAATAATAGGCTGACTACGATATTTTAGGGTTAAGAGTCTCCTGGTAGGAGATTCTTAACCTTTTTGTGTCTTTCGGCACCTGCCGGAATAGTGGTGGTTACATCACACTTGGTTTTTAGTCTTATTTTAAATCGGTCTGACCGATTTCGTCCGGTCCGGACAACTAATATTTTATACGATAAGTAATGGCTTCAAAAATTGTTGATAACAGAGTAAATTTTGCCAGCATAAAGAATCCGATGCCATATCCGGATTTTCTTGATGTGCAGTTAAAGTCTTTCAGAGACTTCCTACAGTTGGACACACCGCCTGAAGAACGCAAGAATGACGGCTTGTACAAGGTGTTTGCCGAGAACTTCCCTATTACCGACACGCGTAATAACTTTGTTCTTGAGTTCTTGGATTACTATATTGATCCGCCTCGTTATACCATAGACGAATGTCTGGAGCGCGGACTGACCTATAGCGTACCCTTGAAGGCTAAGATGAAACTGTATTGTACAGATCCTGACCATGAAGACTTCGGCACGTTTATTCAAGATGTTTTCTTGGGGACAATCCCGTATATGACAAGCAACGGCACGTTCATCATCAATGGTGCAGAGCGTGTTGTCGTTTCACAGCTGCACCGTTCGCCGGGCGTATTCTTCGGACAGGGAGTACATGCAAATGGTACCGTACTCTATTCTGCCCGCATCATTCCGTTTAAGGGATCATGGATTGAGTTTGCAACGGATATCAACAATGTGATGTATGCTTACATCGACCGTAAGAAGAAGTTGCCGGTGACAACCTTGTTGCGTGCTATCGGATTTGAGGCAGATAAGGACATACTTCAGATTTTTGACCTTGCAGAGGAGATAAAGGTCAATAAGAAGAATATGAAGGAGGCTGTCGGACGTAAGTTGGCGGCAAGGGTTTTGAAGAGCTGGAACGAGGACTTTGTAGACGAGGATACCGGTGAGGTAGTCTCAATCGAGCGTAATGAGGTAATCATGGAGCGTGAAACTGAGATTACGAAAGAAAACATGGAAGACATCCTTGACAGCGGAGCATCTACCATATTGCTTCACAAGGATGTGGATTCTGCCAACAAGTACTCCATCATCTTCAATACATTGCAGAAAGACCCGAGCAACTCGGAAAAGGAAGCCGTGCTTTATATATATCATCAGTTGCGCAATGCAGATCCGGCGGATGATGCAAGTGCACGTGAGGTGATACAGAACTTGTTCTTCTCGGACAAGCGTTATGACTTGGGAGATGTGGGACGTTACCGTATCAACAAGAAGCTTGGTCTTGATACGGACATGGACGTGCGCATTCTTACAAAGGAAGACATTATAGAGATTATAAAGTATCTTATACAGCTGGTAAACTCAAATGCCACGGTTGATGATATCGACCACTTGAGCAACCGCCGTGTACGCACGGTAGGAGAGCAGCTGAGCAACCAGTTCTCCATAGGTCTGGCACGTATGAGCCGCACAATCCGCGAGCGTATGAATGTGCGTGACAACGAGGTGTTTACGCCGACCGACCTTATCAATGCAAAGACTATATCGAGCGTTATAAACTCTTTCTTCGGAACTAATCCGCTGTCGCAGTTTATGGATCAGACGAACCCGCTTGCCGAGGTTACCCACAAGCGCCGTCTCAGTGCCCTCGGTCCTGGCGGTCTGTCTCGTGAGCGTGCCGGATTTGAAGTACGTGACGTGCATTATACGCACTACGGTCGCTTGTGTCCTATCGAGAGTCCTGAAGGTCCTAACATCGGACTTATTTCTTCTCTTTGTGTGTATGCGAAGATTAATGAGCTTGGTTTCATTGAGACGCCATACCGCAGGGTACATGATGGTAAGGTAAATCTTGCAAATGAAGATATTGTATATCTGACAGCAGAAGAGGAAGAAGACCATATCATAGGTCAGGGAAATGCTCCGTTGAACGATGACGGAACATTTATAAGGACTTATGTGAAATGTCGTCAGGATGCAGATTTCCCTGTCGTAGATCCGTCACAAGTGGACCTCATGGACGTATCTCCGCAGCAGATTGCATCAATTGCTGCCGGTCTTATTCCGTTCTTGGAGCATGACGATGCCCACCGTGCATTGATGGGAAGTAACATGATGCGCCAGGCTGTTCCGTTGCTTCACAATGAAGCTCCGATAGTTGGTACCGGTATAGAGAAGCAGGTGTGTGTAGACTCCCGTACAATGATTACAGCCGAGGCGGACGGTATCATAGAATATGTTGATGCCACTACAATACGCATTCTGTATGACCGCACGGATGATGAGGAGTTTGTAAGCTTTGAACCTGCACTGAAGGAATACCGTATACCGAAGTTCCGGCGTACTAACCAGAACATGACGGTAGACCTGCGTCCTATATGTAACAAGGGACAGAGGGTCAAAGCCGGTGACATACTGACGGAAGGCTATGCCACGGAAAATGGCGAGCTTGCCCTCGGACGCAACCTGCTTGTAGCCTATATGCCATGGAAGGGTTATAACTATGAGGATGCCATTGTGCTTAATGAGCGTATCGTACGTGAAGATGTGCTCACTTCTGTGCATGTGGACGAGTATTCTCTCGATGTGCGTGAGACAAAGCGCGGAATGGAAGAGTTTACAAGCGATATTCCGAACGTTAGCGAGGAGGCAACAAAGGACCTTGACGACAATGGTATAATACGTATTGGCGCGCGCGTGGAGCCGGGAGACATTCTTATCGGTAAGATTTCTCCTAAGGGTGAAAGCGATCCTTCACCGGAAGAGAAACTGCTCCGTGCCATATTCGGCGACAAGGCTGGTGATGTGAAGGACTCTTCTTTGAAGGCTAATCCTTCTCTTACCGGTGTTGTAATAGACAAGAAACTGTTCTCGCGTGCAATCAAGACCCGTGCTTCGAAACAGCAGGATAAGGTCGTACTTGCAAAGATTGATGAGGAGTATGAGGCAAAGATTGATGATCTGAAAGATATTCTTGTAGATAAGTTGCTTACCCTCACCGAGGACAAGACCTCAATGGGAGTGAAAGACTATACGGGTGCCGAGATTATAACAAGAGGCAGCAAGTTTACTACCGCACAGCTTAAGAACCTTGAGTATGACGGCATCCAGTCTAATAACTGGACAAGTGACGAGCATACCAATGAGCTTATACAGAAGCTCATCATGAACTTCCTTAAGAAGTATAAGTTGCTTGATGCGGAGATGAAACGCCGCAAGTTTGCTATTACAATCGGTGACGAGCTGCCTTCCGGAATACTTCAGATGGCAAAGGTCTATATTGCTAAGAAACGTAAGATTGGTGTCGGTGATAAACTCGCCGGACGCCATGGAAACAAGGGTATCGTGTCTAAGATCGTGCGTCAGGAGGACATGCCGTTCCTTGAGGACGGACGTCCTGTGGATTTGGTGTTGAACCCTCTGGGTGTGCCTTCACGTATGAACCTTGGTCAGATATTCGAGGCTATTCTCGGTGCAGCCGGTAAACGGTTGGGCGTGAAGTTTGCCACTCCTATCTTTGACGGTGCCAAATTGGAAGACTTGCAGGAATGGACGGACAAGGCAGGACTGCCGCGCCTTTGCTCAACGCGTCTGTTTGACGGTGAGACGGGTGAGCGTTTCGACCAGCCGGCAACAGTTGGTATAACATACTTCCTTAAGCTCGGTCACATGGTTGAGGATAAGATGCATGCCCGTAGCATAGGTCCGTACTCCCTGATTACACAGCAGCCTCTTGGTGGTAAGGCACAGTTTGGTGGTCAGCGTTTCGGAGAAATGGAAGTCTGGGCTCTCGAGGCATTCGGCGCAAGTCATGTGCTTCAGGAGATTTTGACAATCAAGTCTGATGATGTTGTAGGACGTTCAAAGGCATACGAGGCAATTGTCAAAGGTGAGCCTATGCCTAATCCGGGTATACCAGAGTCACTGAATGTGTTGTTGCACGAACTCCGTGGACTTGGTCTGAGTGTCACACTTGATTAATAATAGAACTCTTTACATAACAAATATAAATAAGAATTATGGCTTTCAAGAAAGATTCAAAGATAAAGAGTAATTTTACGAAGATTACCATCGGACTGGCTTCACCGGAGGAAATACTCGAAAGTTCTTATGGTGAGGTTACCAAACCTGAGACCATAAACTATCGAACATATAAGCCGGAGCGTGACGGTCTCTTCTGTGAGCGCATATTCGGTCCGACAAAGGACTATGAGTGTGCCTGCGGAAAATATAAGCGCATAAGATATAAAGGTATTGTCTGTGACCGTTGTGGTGTAGAGGTCACAGAGAAGAAGGTCCGCCGTGAGCGTACTGGACATATAGAACTTGTTGTGCCTGTTGCACATATTTGGTATTTCCGTTCGCTGCCAAATAAGATAGGTTATCTTCTTGGTATTCCTACAAAGAAACTCGATGCTGTTGTCTATTACGAGAGATATATCGTTATACAGCCGGGTGTTATGGAAGGAAGCAAGAACGCGGAAGGAGAGGAAATCAACGGTTCGCATAAAATGGATATGCTGTCGGAAGACGAGTATCTTAACATTATGGACAATCTTCCTGACGGGAATGAGTATCTTGATGACAGCGATCCGAACAAGTTCATAGCAAAGATGGGAGCAGAGGCTGTATATGACCTTCTTGTAAACATAGACCTCGATGCCCTTTCTTACGAGCTGCGCGACCGTGCCAACAGCGACTCTTCACAACAGCGCAAGACAGAAGCTTTGAAGCGTCTGCAGGTTGTAGAGGCATTCCGCGGAAGCAAGAACATAAACAAGCCGGAGTGGATGATAATGAAGATCATCCCTGTTACTCCTCCGGAACTCCGTCCGTTGGTTCCGCTGGACGGAGGACGTTTCGCTACGTCTGACCTTAACGATCTTTACCGTCGTGTCATCATACGTAATAACCGTTTGAAGAGACTTATGGAGATTAAGGCTCCCGAGGTTATTCTCCGCAATGAGAAGCGTATGTTGCAGGAGGCTGTTGACAGTCTCTTTGACAATTCCCGCAAGAGCAGCGCAGTGAAGAGCGACTCTAACCGTCCGCTAAAGTCTCTGTCAGATTCTCTTAAAGGTAAGCAGGGACGTTTCCGCCAGAACCTTCTCGGTAAGCGTGTTGACTATTCTGCACGTTCGGTTATCGTTGTAGGTCCTGAGCTGAAGATGGGTGAGTGCGGTCTTCCTAAACTGATGGCAGCAGAGCTTTATAAGCCGTTCATCATCCGTAAGCTCATTGAGCGTGGCATAGTGAAGACAGTGAAGAGTGCAAAGAAGATTGTAGATCGTCGTGAACCGGTTATCTGGGATATTCTTGAGAACGTGATGAAAGGTCATCCTGTGCTTCTCAACCGTGCACCGACACTTCACCGTCTTGGTATTCAGGCTTTCCAGCCGAAGCTCATTGAGGGTAAGGCTATTCAGCTTCATCCGCTGGCATGTACGGCATTCAATGCCGACTTTGACGGCGACCAGATGGCTGTTCACCTCCCGCTGAGCAATGAGGCAGTGCTTGAAGCACAGATATTGATGCTCCAGAGCCATAACATTCTTAACCCCGCCAACGGTGCTCCTATCACAGTGCCGTCTCAGGACATGGTTCTCGGACTCTATTATATAACGAAGATACGTCCGGGAGCAAAGGGCGAAGGACAGACTTTCTACGGTCCGGAAGAAGCAATAATAGCCCACAATGAAGGCAAATGCGACCTTCATGCACAGGTTAAGGTTGTTGTCAAGGATGTGGACGAAAACGGCTGTTTCGTAAACAGGATGGTTGAAACATCTGTTGGACGTGTTATCGTAAACGGTATAATCCCCGATGAAGTAGGCTTTGTAAACAAGATTATATCAAAGAAGAGTCTCCGTGACATCATTGCAGATGTTATCAAGTCGGTCGGCTTTGCAGAAGCATGTGAATTCCTTGACGGTATAAAGAACCTCGGTTACCGCATGGCATATCTTGCCGGTCTTTCGTTTAACCTCGATGATATAATTATTCCTGAGAAGAAAGCGAAGCTTGTAGAGCGTGGTAATGAGGAAATCCGTCAGATTACGGATAACTACAACATGGGTTTCATTACTGATAATGAGCGCTACAATCAGGTAATCGATGCCTGGACACATGTCAACAATGAGCTTGGTGATGTGCTGATGAAAGAAATGACAGAGGCAGACCAAGGCTTCAATGCCGTTTACATGATGCTTGACTCAGGAGCCCGTGGTTCTAAGGATCAGATACGTCAGCTTGCCGGTATGCGTGGACTTATGGCAAAACCGCAGAAGGCGGGTGCCGAAGGCGCACAGATTATTGAGAACCCTATCCTCTCTAACTTTAAGGAAGGTATGAGCGTGCTTGAGTACTTCATCTCGACTCACGGTGCCCGTAAGGGTCTTGCCGATACCGCCATGAAGACAGCCGATGCCGGTTATCTTACGCGTCGTCTTGTCGATGTGTCTCATGATGTCATCATAACTGAAGAGGATTGCGGCACATTGCGCGGACTCGTATGTACAGCCTTGAAGAACGGTGATGAGGTCATATCAACATTGTATGAGAGAATTCTCGGACGTGTGTCAGTACACGATATCATACATCCTGCTACGGGCGAGCTGATTGTTTCAGCCGGTGAGGAGATAACCGAACCGATAGCACGTATTATAGAGGAAAGTCCTATAGAGAGTGTTGAGATACGTTCGGTACTTACTTGTGAGAGCAAACACGGCGTCTGCATGAAGTGTTACGGCCGTAACCTTGCTACACGCCGTATGGTTCAGAAAGGTGAGGCGGTTGGTGTCATAGCGGCACAGGCAATCGGTGAGCCGGGAACACAGCTTACCCTCCGTACTTTCCACGCCGGTGGTGTCGCTGCAAATGCCGCAGCCAACGCCTCTATTGTGGCAAAGAATGACAGTAAGATAGAATTTGACGAGCTTCGTACCGTACCTTTCGTTGAAGAAGGAGAGAACGGCAAGGTTGAGTGTGAGATGGTTGTCAGCCGTCTTGCCGAAATCCGTTTTGTTGATCCCAATACAAGTATCGTACTTTCTACGTTGAATGTTCCTTACGGAAGTTCACTCTACTTCAAGGCAGGCGATGTTGTTAAGAAAGGCGAACTTATAGCACGTTGGGATCCCTTCAATGCCGTTATCGTTACGGAGTATGCAGGTAAGTTGAAATTCCGTGATGTTATCGACGGAGTTACATACCATACTGAGACCGATGAGACGACAGGTCTTACCGAGAAGATTATTACGGAGTCGAAAGACAAGAGCAAGGTGCCTACCTGTGATGTCATAGACAAGAACGGCGATGTTGTCGGTACATATATCTTCCCTGTAGGCGGTCACGTTGTTGTGGAAGACGGTCAGAAAGTGCTTACCGGTACGACATTGGTCAAGATACCGCGTACAGTCGGCAAGGCGGGTGACATCACCGGAGGTCTTCCACGTGTCACAGAGTTGTTCGAGGCTCGTAATCCGTCTAACCCTGCAGTTGTTTCCGAGATAGACGGTGAGGTCACAATGGGTAAGGTTAAGCGTGGTAACCGTGAAATCGTCGTGACATCCAAGACTGGAGAGCAGCGCAAGTATCTGGTATCCCTGTCAAAGCAGATCCTTGTACAGGAGCACGATGCCGTGCGTGCAGGAACTCCTCTGTCAGACGGTGTCATAACTCCGGGCGATATACTTGCCATCAAGGGTCCTACTGCCGTTCAGGAATATATCGTTAATGAGGTACAGGATGTGTACCGTCTGCAAGGTGTGAAGATCAATGACAAGCACTTTGAGATTATCGTGCGTCAGATGATGCGCAAGGTACAGATTAACGATCCGGGCGATACAACGTTCCTCGAGCAGGAGATTGTAGACAAGCTCGACTTTGCAGAAGAGAATGACCGTATTTGGGGCAAGAAAGTTGTCATAGACGCGGGAGACTCTGAGAATATGAAGCCAGGGCAGATTGTTACAGCCCGCAAGTTGCGTGATGAAAACTCTTCATTGAAGCGTCGCGACCTTAAACTTGTTCAAGTGCGTGAAGCTGTCCCTGCAACGTCTACACAGATACTTCAGGGTATTACCCGTGCTGCACTTCAGACAAAGAGCTTCATGAGTGCCGCTTCGTTCCAGGAAACGACCAAGGTTCTTAACGAGGCTGCCATACGCGGAAAGGTTGACCGCCTTGAGGGTATGAAGGAAAACGTTATCTGCGGTCACCTGATACCTGCCGGTACCGGTCTGCGTGAGTTTGAGAAGCTTGTTGTCGGTTCAAAGGAAGAATATGAGCGCATGCAGGCAAATCGCAAGAATGTACTTGATTTTGCAGAGAACGCATCTGAAGAAGAGAAGTAAATCTTGTTATTTGTAATATTATAAAAACGGTTTGTCATACTATTGGCAAACCGTTTTTATTTATATACTCCGTTCTTTTATGATGCGTGTCCGTCTTGTCACTGCTTTCTCAATATATAATGCTTGGCAAGTTTACCGCTGGTGGTCTTGCCGGTACTGTCAGACAATGCAACGCCACCTTCTATGATTTTGTAGTACGTCTTATCTCCTGACGACGGCGTTATCAACTCGATGATGTTTCCGGACATTATACGGTATACGCCACATTCCTCAAACACCCCGTCCTTCATGCCGAGATACTCGCTTCTCAGTTCGTATGTGGTATCGTTGTTAATCCTCAATGTAGTTCTTATACCACTACAGTCGGCACATGGCAGTGTACCTTCATAAGTGCCGTAGAAGTCTGCAATCTTGTTTTTACTGCTTACAGTCTTTGTTACCGTCGTTGTTTTTCCTCTCTTGCAGCAGTCCCCTTTCCTGTTTTCGTCGCAGCCTGTTACAGCTATAGCCGTGATGACTGCCAGTAAGCATAGTCCTTTCATTTGTTTATAGCTTTTATTGGTTTATAAAATGAATAGTTGATAATAACCCTGCAAATATACTTTTTTCCTTTTAAGCCTGTTCCATCCGGTATCTTATCTTTTCTAAATGCGGTGTCACAAATAATCTTAAAGCTGTTAATAAGTAATCATGTTCTTTAAATGATATTATTTTTTTACTGTTCCTACATGTACCTTATAAAAAACGGAGGTATGTTTTATAAAGCAAGTCCTGAAAGTTTGAAAACACTTTCAGGACCCATTCTTGATTTATAATTTAGTTCTTATATAATGTGTCATCTCCGGTAAGGAGACAGACCGTTATTCATACTATATATGCAGATATTCTTTCAGTGTGTCCACATATTCCTCAAAGGCTTTTCTTCCACCGGTAGCCACGCGGCAGACAGTGCGCGGTTTTTTGCCGTCGAATGTCTTTTCGATTGTTATGTAACCTGCAGCAGACAGCTTGTCAAGCTGAACACTCAGGTTGCCTGCAGTGGCTTCCGTCTTTTCCTTCAGGTATACGAAGTCTGCTTCCTCCACTGTCATCAGTATAGACATTATGGCAAGTCGCAGCTGTGAGTGTAACAGAGGATTTAGTTCTCTTGGCATATTCGGTGTGCTTTGTAGTTAATGACATGTCCCGGAATGATTGTCATCATAATAAAACTTATGATGAACAGGGGCATTGCCCAACTCATTAATACAGGTATACCGCATATTTTGCAGCATGTTACAAATCCTCCTGCTGATACACTGAACAGTCCTCCGGCTATGAGCGTTTGTTCGCGGATTACTATACCTTGGAAAGCAGAGGCAATGCCTACTATTACAAGTGCGTAGATAAACATCAAAAGCCAGCTGTTATAACCGTAAAACATAAATCCGGTGCAAAGCGCTGTGCCGATGAAAGCCAATGTGCCGGTTATTTTCCAAAGACCACTTGAAACCTTGTCGGTATAGGTCATTGGTTTTGTTTCAGACTTCTGCCTGTTCTTCTCCCGCTTTGCGAGTGGCAGTCCGACCAACGGTATAAGTATCCATATCAGGTTGCTGCGCGGGTCTCCTGTCATTATTGACAGAATATAAGTCAGCACAGCGGCAGCAGATGAGACATATCCCCATATCAGCAGTATGTTTCCGTCGCCAATCTGCAATCTGTCTCTTGTGTTGCGGATCATCTCGGCTATCAGTGCCAGACTCTCCTTCTCGGTTAATTTTTTATCTTCCATGATGTGTTGTTTTAAATGTTTGTAAACGACTTTATTTTATAAACTACGTAGCCAAAAAAGAAAAGCGGCGATGCGCTTCTTAATGTTTTATGTTGCAAAGATAAATAAGTTTATTTTATAAACCAAATATTTTGGCATTTATTTTACCATGAGTACGACATGAAAGGCTGGCAGATATAATTTTGTCAGTTATGTCATTTACAAGGCAAAGTCCGTGTTTTATCATATAAAGACATGTCTTATGAGTTTTTCCCTACAGGAATATATGTGTGATATTCCTTTGTAAATGGGAGAGGTGGTGATAAAAAGACGTTAGTTACGTATAACAAGCAAGCTGATATAATTCTTCTGCCGGATATTCCGTTGCAGCCCTTACTGCCTGTCACCCTTTGACTTACATCAAAAAAGAAAGCCCGTTATGCTATATTGCCCGTCTCTGTTTTGCAGATTTTGGCAAAGTGATTATCTTTGCACTGTGTTTTTCATAGTATTAGATTTAAGGTTAACAAAGATTGGAACTCAGCGGAGTTCCTTTTTTATTGCCCTTATGTTAAGTGGTTATACACTGTTTATAAATTCATTCCGTTATATGTATGCCATTCATGTAAATTCCTTTTCCTTTTCAAGCTGAAGGCTGGTGGTTTTCGTGCCGTAATGCTTTCTGAAGTCCCCTCGCGGATATCATACCGCTGCCATTCCGCCTTTCTCCCTTATATATTCAATCAAGTTACGGAAAACGGTGTCCTTTTCGAGTGTCCGTATGTTTCCCGTCATTATCATTTGCCTGCGTGCCCGCGTTATTGCGACATTCAGTTTCCTGTCTATAGTAAAACCATTCTCGCAGAAGCTGTTGCCCGTAAGAAATTCAAGCTGGTAACGGTTCTGTATCGTAAACGAGTATATTATCACCTCACGCTGGCTGCCCTGATACCTTTCAACAGTGTCTATGGAGATTTTTTCAAGTTCAGCGATGCCCAGTTTCTCTATCTCGCGGCGTATGGTGGCAATCTGATTTCTGTACGGAACGATTATTCCTACTGTCCGCGATGCGTCAAATCCGTTGCCGTAATATCCGTATATGCGTCGCACGACGTCTGCCACTATTGCCGCCTCGGCAGTGTTCACCTTGTCAGATATGTCCGGATTTCTGCATTCAGGCGACGGTATGAATATCATCCTGTGCTGTTTCAGCATTCTGTCCATGCTGTCTTCTGCACCGTTAACGGCATAGTTCAGCTCCTTTTCCTGCTGATGGGGCAACGGTACGGCTGCGAGATGCTCCGCCCCGTAGAACATTCGGCAAGGAAAGTCTGCTATGTCCGGGTGCATCCTGCCATGCCTGTTGAGTATCCCGATAAAATCCTTGCGGTTGTTCGCACGCTCAATGTTTATCAGTCTCTCAAAAAGAGAATTGCGGCAGTTGTACAGTCCTATGGCGTGCAATGTCCCGTTGTCTGTTGCCGAGTCGCTTTCGTCCTGCTGCACCACTGCCGGCAACTGCTTGTGGTCGCCGATCAGGATGAACCGGTCTATACAGCAACGTATGCTGCCGTCGGCATTTTTCATGTGTGCGGCAAGCAGTCCGATGATGTTAGGCTCGAGAATTTGCGATGCCTCGTCTATCACTGCGAGCGAGAAACGTTTTATTCTGAAGAAGTAAGGCTTCGACATGAGCATTGATGTTGTACAGGTTACGATGCGTGTTGAAGCCATTTTTGCACGTATTGCATCAAGGCGCGGGTTTCTTTCCACCATGTTTTCTATGAGGCGGTGCCTGTATCTCTTGTCACAGCTGTACCTGTTGCCGAGTCTCAGATAGTCGGCACCGGCATCCTCCAGCATGCTGCAAATCTCGTCCACAGCCCTGTTCGTATATGCCATGAGCAGTATCGAGGGATGCGTGCCGCCGTCTGCCAGTTCCTCCTCCACGATATATCTCAGTGCCATGGATGTCTTTCCCGTTCCCGGCGGACCGATAAGCAGAAAATAGTCGCGTGCCTGTTTCGCCCGCAACAGTATGTCGTCGTATGTCGGGTTGTAGCTGCGCGACAGCCTTATCTCAGTGTTTCTCCGCGGTGTCCGGCTGGCAAGCAGCAGGTTTTTGCGTGCCGCTGGTGCGGTGATGAACTCGTGCAGACCGCGTATGGCACTGTTCACCGATGCGTCGGATACGGCATGTTCCACTGCAATCAGCCGTTTTCCGCCGTCACGTCCCGTACGCTGTACATCGCCGAGGAAGTTGCTGTTGCGCTGTCCGTCCGTCAGTGCCACTACAATCTCTTCCGAACGAATCTCCGCAATGCTTCCCTTGTAGAGAATGTTTTCCCTCACATCCGGTGTCCTTTCCCTGTCATACGAGTATAGCAGTACCATGTCTCCCGGTCTGAAGTTCGGCAGGAAGTCGGTCTCCCTTTGCGCCACTCCGAGCGTTATTATGTCGTATCCCCCGTCGGGGTTGCTTTTTTCCTTTCCCGTCAGTGTCAGCTCCGTATACATGTTGCCGCTGTCCTCTTTCTCCTCCGGCGTCATGTTCCAGTAGTCGGCAGCACATCCTGTCACGCCTTCCTGAGCCCCCAACTTGCATACACGCTGCTCGCGGTATACGAATGTCATCATCCGGCAGAAATACTCACGCTCTGTCTCCGTCAGGGCATGCAGCGGTCCGGTCACGGCCGCCGTCTGCGGATATATATACCGGTGATAGAACGGCGATGTGTCGTGTGCCGTGTTCAGCGTTTCCGGCGTGATGCTGTCTATCACGCTGCCGAACCCTTCCGTCGCAATCTTCAGCTCGTTTGCCACGATGAGGTTTCTTGTCTTTATAGCCTCAAGGAACAGGCGGCGGTAGAAGGCGACGGCAAGCAGTCCGTCAGACGGCGGATATTTGGAGTACAGCAGCCGTATGTCCGTGGTACCGCTGCCAAGTCTGAAGTTGTATCTCAGCACACCGTAGTACAGCAACAGCTGCACATAGTGGCTTTCCGTCTGCATGCTTCCGAAGGCATTGGCGTGTCCTCGCTCTATGTTCATGTTGCGTCCCGACTTCTGTTCCACCAGCAGACGCATGTCCGTTGTCATGAGGTCGATGCGTCCCTGTATGCCCAGCTGCTCGCATACGAACGACGGTTCCACCGCCACCTGTCCCAGGTCGTAGTCGCGTGACAGCACGTCTGCCGTCTTCATTATGTTTTCCGCCTGTACGGCGGCGTCTTCCTTGAACTTCTTACCGTTAAATTCCTTGCACGAGCAATATTCCGTCGCCTTCTCCCTGAAGTTGTTCCGCAGGGTGTCGGCGAGGATATAGCCGTTCCGCCTGCTCACTATGTCGTCCAGCGCGCTGCCGGCAAAGTTTCCCAACAGCGTGGCGTATGTGTTTGCCCTCGGCTGCATGCGGTTTACGGTGTATGCCAGCGGATGATGCCCGTGGTCCCTGAAACATGCCGCTATGCTGCTTATGTCCGTCAGGAAGTCAGGCTCCACCACAACCACCTGCGGCGTCACCATGTCTCCCTCTACGTTGCAGTCGAGCAGGTTAAGCTGTGTTCCCTCGTGTATTATGTCCGTTATGTATCTCAGGTCGTCCCCCGTGCAGTCTATTGTCAGGGTCCCTTCCGTCATGTCCTGTTCCGTCTCAGCCGTTATCATGCTCCCTTCCCAACTTCTGACAATGCACCTTATATAGCGTGCATTTATCTTCCTTGCATTCCCGTTGCGGCGGTTTTCCCGTGGAATGAGCGGCGTGACGTGCGACGGCACGGGTGTGTTGAATACTGCCGATATGAACAGGCACAGCGCACGGGCATCATACAGCAGGTCCTCACGTGACAGTGGCGTGCCGTGGTTCGAGTGCCGTCGCATGCTCTGTATTGCATACTTGTCGGATGCAGACACGCGGCACCGTTTGCAGAGAAAGTCAACCTGCGAGAATATGTTGCCGAAAGCCTGTTCCGTGTCCTTCACGCCTGCATGGCAGGCAAGTACAAGTGTTTCGTGCATCATCCTGTTCGCGGATGTGCCGTCAGCACTTGTCAGTATCCCGTATACTCTGTCGAACAGTTCTTCTGCTGTGATATGTGACATGCTTATAATATATATAAATAGGTACAGGGCATCCGCAGGGAGGGCAATGCCTACTGTCCGCCGAGCCTTTCAAAATATTCCATTATCTCCTCCCACGTCTTGAACGTCTCGTCGCCGAATGTTATCACCGTCCCCATAAAGTCGTCCGTCCCGTTGTCTGCCGACGGGTCTATCAGATAGTCGCCGTAGAGCATGTCCTTGCGGTTGGTGTATATCACATGGTTGTATGCCGGTGTGCTTATGAACTCGTCAATCCACTGCTGTGCTTCCGCCATGTACGAAGGGTCGGCGCTTGGTGCCGGTGCCACGATATATACGTTGTAACTCTCGATGAGGCGGCAGAAAGCCTTTACGGCACTTGAAAACTGTCCGCCGTGGCTGTCGCGCAGGCTGTCTATGCTGATATACACCATGGGGCGCTCGCGGTGTTCCTGTTTGTCGTCAATCCACTGTATCACGGGCATCACGGCGTGTATCAGCGTCTTGTCGTTCAGCCGGTGCCCGCCGTGGAAGCCCACAGTCTGCGGGTAGTGGCTGAAGAAGAGGTCGCGGTTGTTAACGGTTGTGTCCATGTCACCGAACAGTCCCCACACCCTTTTGCGCTCATCGTCGTCCACACCGCCGAAGCATTGGTCGGTCATGGCACGGTATTCCTTCACCAGTGCCTTTGTCACGATAAACTCCTGTATGCCGTCCTGCCGCGGATTGCTGAACACCTGCTTTCCTGTCATGCCGTGTTCGTGCATGGTGTCTGCCATGCGCATTGCCGGATTTACCAGTATGCGGTCGTATCCGCGCAGCATCTCCGAATACATTCCGCCCATCGACGTTCCTATAATAAGATGTGGCATGAAGCTGTTGCATGTGTCCCTAAGCAGCTCCATAGCCTCTTCCGGATGTATCGGAAGGTCCGGCGCAGTCACTGTGGCGGCAGGCAGCATCTCGCGTATCTTGTCCACCGTGCCCGACTGTCCCGACGAGCCGAAGCCGTGTACATAAAGTATTCTCTTGTTTTCCATCAGATGTGGAAACTGTTTAATATATGGATTGTCCATGTCGTCAAACGCTATTGTTTCTTTATAAAGTTACTGTCAGCCTTTCGGCAGACTACAAATATACGAATAAGCCGAGAGCAAAACAACAAATTCATTTGTTTTTTGCCGAGCGTGAGTATATAGGACGAAGTCTTAAACGAAGTCAAATATACGAATAAGCCGAGAGCCAGACAACAAATTTATTTGTTTTTTGACGGGCGGGAGTGCATGCTAACATTATGAGTTTGATGAATTATACAAACCACCCCTGCCCCTCCTTTGGAAAAGGAGGGGACACTGTGCAGGCATTGTATGCAGACATATAATATGTATGTTTCATTGAATATTTATTGCAATCCCCTTCTTTCCCATGTAAGGTATAAACTCCTTATACCCTTTACAACGTACTACATGCTTACGTGTGAGGGTGTGTCAAAATCTTGTCCTTGTCTGTAGGGACATTTTCTTGTAAATGTCCGCACGCCTCATAGAGGCGTTCTTTGATGCACAAGGACTTATATTCCATACGAATGAGAAGACATACGGTAACAATACATTCGTCTTAAATTCTTTAAATCCTAACCGAAACGCCTCTTCGATGCGTGCGGACATTTACAAGAAAATGTCCCTACAAAGCGGATGGTTTTATATTTTGACATACCTTTTAGGGGTGGTTTGTATATATAACAAGAAAGATAAATTCGCCGGACTTACGTGAACATTAATAAAAAGGCGTGGAACGGCAATGTATGACGTTCCACGCTGCAAACTTAAACAATCCGGCAGAACATGTCTGCCTGTATGCTTTTACGTTCCTGCCTGCAGCAGGCTGCATGCTTATCTGATGAAGAGCATCTCGCGGTATTTTGGCAATGTCCACAGCTCGTCGGCAACGATAAGCTCCAGCTTGTCTATCTGATAGCGTATCTCCTCCATCTTAGGAGCGACGGTGTCGTGATATGCTATCGCCTTCTCGCGCTCGCTCTCTATCCTGTTGGCAACCTTGCGGGCGTTTACAAGCTCTTCCACTCCTGTCTCGATAGCCTGTGTGCGCTCTGCTATCTCCTCTATTATCTTGAGGTTGCGTGCCGTCAGCCGCTCAGCCTTCTCCACGGGGAAAATCTGCCGCATGTTCTGTACGTTCTTCGCAAGCTGGCTCTGATAGTGGGTCGCAACAGGTATGATGTGGTTCATGGACAGGTCACCCATTACGCGTGCCTCTATCTGTATCTTCTTCGTATACGTCTCCCATTTCACCTCGTTGCGCGCTTCAAGCTCCTTGGAGTTCATAACGTTCATGCTCTCGAACATCCTTATGGAGTCTTCGCTCAGATAGTTGTCGAAGATAACCGGGCAGCTTGTCTCGCAGTCAAGCCCGCGTCTCTTAGCCTCTTCCACCCATTCGTCAGAGTATCCGTTGCCGTCAAAGCGTATGGGCTTGCACGTCTTGATGTCTTCGCGTATAGTCTCTATTATGGCGCTGCGCTTTTCCTTTCCAGCTGCGATGAGCGCGTCGACACGCTTCTTGAAGGATGCCAGTGCCTCGGCAACAGCCGTGTTCAGCGCAATCATTGCCGATGCGCAGTTTGCCTCCGAACCGACGGCGCGGAACTCAAACCTGTTGCCCGTAAAGGCAAACGGCGATGTGCGGTTGCGGTCGGTGTTGTCTATGAGCAGCTCGGGTATCTCGGGGATGTCCATTGCCATTTTCTGCTTCCCAGCCATGTCGAAGAGGTCTTCCTTGTCGTTCTTCTCTATGTGGTCGAGAAGCTCTGTAAGCTGCTTTCCGAGGAACGATGATATGATGGCGGGAGGTGCCTCGTTGGCTCCGAGGCGGTGTGCGTTGGTAGCGCTCATGATAGATGCCTTGAGCAGTCCGTTGTGGCGGTACACACCCATAAGCGTCTCTACGATGAACGTCACGAAGCGCAGGTTGTCCTCGGCGTTCTTTCCCGGTGCATGCAGCAGCACGCCCGTGTCGGTGGACAGGCTCCAGTTGTTGTGCTTGCCCGAGCCGTTTATGCCTGCAAACGGCTTCTCGTGAAGCAGCACGCGGAAGCCGTGCTTGCGTGCAACGCGCTTCATCAGTGACATGAGCAGCATGTTGTGGTCTACGGCAAGGTTAGTCTCCTCGAATATCGGGGCTATCTCAAACTGGTTCGGAGCAACCTCGTTGTGGCGTGTCTTGCAGGGAATGGACAGTTCGAGAGCCTGTATCTCCAGGTCTTTCATGAACGCCTGTACACGGTCGGGGATAGCTCCGAAATAGTGGTCGTCCATCTGCTGGTTCTTTGCAGAGTCGTGTCCCATGAGCGTGCGGCCGGTGAGCATGAGGTCGGGGCGTGCGCTGTACAGTCCCTCGTCTACGAGGAAGTACTCCTGTTCCCAGCCAAGGTTGCATGTAACCTTGTTTACTGCCGGGTCGAAATAGCGGCACACGTCCGTTGCGGCAACGTTCACGGCATGCAGGGCACGCAGCAGCGGAGCCTTGTAGTCGAGTGCCTCGCCGGTGTATGATATGAATATAGTGGGAATACAAAGCGTATCGTCGATGATGAACACGGGCGACGTGGGGTCCCATGCCGAATATCCGCGTGCCTCGAAGGTGTTGCGTATGCCGCCGTTGGGGAATGAGCTGGCGTCAGGTTCCTGCTGTACGAGCAGCTTGCCCGAGAACTCCTCTATCATGCCGCCCTTGCCGTCGTGTTCTATGAAGGCGTCGTGCTTCTCTGCCGTTCCTTCCGTCAGCGGCTGGAACCAGTGCGTATAGTGTGTCACGCCGTTCTCCTCTGCCCACTGTTTCATGCCGGCGGCAACGGCATCGGCAATGGAGCGGTCGAGCGTGGAGCCGTTGTCGATTACGTCTATCAGTTTTTCGTAGACGCTTGCGGGCAGATACTTGTACATTTTTGCGCGGTTAAACACGTACTTCCCGAAAAATTCCGACGGGCGTTCCACCGGTGTGATAACCTCCGTCGGCTTTTTCTTGAAAGCCTCTTCAACAACCTGAAATCTTAAATTAGCCATTGTATATGAGTTTTTTATTTGTAAACGTTCGTTGCGTTTATATGTTTGTTTGATGTGGTGCCTTGGCTTCTGCGCTGCAAAGATACGGTAAATTTTTCATTTATAGCACGTTCCGCCGCTTTCCGTCATAATCTTTCGTTCATCCAGCGGCTTATGCGGTGCAGTGCCTCTTCGCAGTTGTCGCGCTCGCCGAACGATGTAAGGCGCACGAAACCCTCGCCGCTCGGACCGAAGCCTACGCCCGGCGTGCATACCACCTGGGCACCGTAGAGCATTTGCTCGAAGAATTTCCAGCTGTCTGTGTTGCCCGGTGTCTTCACCCACAGGTATGGGGCGTTCTCTCCGCCGTACACTTTCAGACCGAGGCGCGTCAGCGCATTGCGCATCATCCGTGCGTTGTCCATGTAGTATCCTATGGTTGCCCTAACCTGCTTCTTGCCCTCGGGCGTGTATGTAGCTTCCGCCGCTCTTTGGCTTATGTAGCTTGTACCGTTGAACTTTGTGCTCTGCCGGCGCAGCCACATCGGGTTGAGCGGCAGCCGTTCGCTGCCGTCTATTGTCGCGGCGGTAAGCTCCTTGGGTACGATGGTGTATCCGCAGCGCACGCCCGTGAAACCCGCCGTCTTCGAATAGCTGTGAAATTCGATTGCAACCTTGCGCGCCCCCTTTATCTCGTATATTGAGTGGGGTATGCTGTCGTCCTGTATATATGCCTCGTATGCAGCATCATAGAATATGAGTGTGTCGTTCTTTAGGGCGTAGTTGACCCATTTCTTCAGCTCGTCTTTCGTTATCACCGTTCCCGTGGGGTTGTTGGGGTAGCACAGGTAGATGATGTCCACGCGGCGGTCGGGTATCTGCGGCACGAAGTTGTTGGCTTCCGAGCATGGTATGTATGTCACGTTGCTCCACTGCCCGTCCTTCATCACGCCCGCCCTGCCTATCATTACGTTCGAGTCGATGTATACGGGATATATCGGGTCGGTCACTCCTATGCTGTTGTCCCAGCGCACCAGCTCGCCTATGTTGCCCGTGTCGCTCTTGGCACCGTCGTTGATGAACACCTCGCCCGGGTCTATGTGCACGCCCCGTGGCAGGAAGTCGTTCTTCACTATTGCCTCGCGCAGCCACAGATAGCCCTGCTCCGGACCGTAGCCGTGGAACCTTTCTTTGGTGGCAAGGTCGTCCACCGCCCTGTGCATTGCCTCCGTTACGGCAGGGCAGAGGGGTTGGGTGACATCGCCTATGCCGAGGCTTATCACTCCTGAACGCGGGTGTGACACCTTGAAGGCGTTTACTTTCTTTGCTATGTCGGCAAAGAGATAGTTCTTTGTCAGCTTGAGGTAGTGGTCGTTTATGAGTGCCATGTTTCTTTATATTGTTGTTAAGTTTGCCGTTGCCGGTGTGCGTCCCGCCTGCCGTTTTTGTACTTCTTCGGACAGGCATGTTTGCGGGCGTTTTCCAAGAGATGCCCTTTTGGCTTCCAAGAGGTGCCCTTTCAGGGGCTAAGAGGCGGCATATTGGAGGCTGAAAGATGTCCTTTTGCAACGCATTGGATATCAAGATGTTATGACTCAGCTTTTGTGCGCCGTGCCCGTATGCCCTTTTTGCCTTTTTTCAAGGCTCCGCCTCGCCGTCGAATACAAATTCGGCAGGTCCCGTCATGTATACGTGCCCGTTGTCCTCGCGCCACTCTATGCAGAGCGTCCCGCCGTCCATCAGGATGTGGCTTGTCCTTCCGCTCCTTCCCGTCAGCGCTGCCGCCACGGCAGTGGCGCAGGCTCCCGTGCCGCATGCCATGGTTATGCCGCTGCCGCGTTCCCACACACGTGTGCGTATGTCGCCACTGGCGGTCACCTGTGCGAACTCGATGTTGCACCTGTCGGGAAATATCTTGTCGTGCTCAAGAATGCTCCCGTATGCGGCGATGTCTATCGTCGCGATGTCGTCCACGAACGTCACGAAGTGGGGATTGCCCATGGATACGAATGTTCCGGTGAACTCCCTGCCGCCGGCGTGCAGCGTTCCTTCGGTCATGCTGCCGTCGGGCGTGGCAATCTGTGCCTTGTCTGCAAGCGTGGGCGACAGCATGTCTACGGTGACACTGGTCACCTTCCTGTCCTCGATATGCAGCTGGAGCACCTTTATTCCGGAAAGTGTCTTGAGCCGTATGCACGTCTTGTCGGTTATGCCTTTTTCGTAGAGATATTTCCCTATGCACCTTGATGCGTTGCCGCACATCATCGCCTCGGAGCCGTCGGCATTGAAGATGCGCATGGAATAGTCGGCATCGATGGTGTCGGAATAGCCAATCAGAACCAGTCCGTCGCTGCCTATGCCCTTGTGGCGGTCGCTCCACTTTATGGCGGTGGCAGACGGATCGGCGATGTTATATAATAAGGTGTTCACGTATATGTAGTCGTTTCCTGCTCCGTGCATCTTCGTGAACACTGTCTTCGATTGTGTCATATTGATTGGCTTTTACCTTAAAACATTTCTTTTTGTCTGATAACGTATGCAAAATTACAACATTTTAGCCGGAAAAGACCTGTTTATGCTGACATAAAACGTTAATTTTTACACTTTTCTTTCGGTTTTGCGGATATACGGGAGAATGTCTGACAGATTGTAAGTAAATATATACGGATTGATTTAAAGATGTAATTTGTAAAGTGAAATATTAATATTTGTTGCATAAATTGTCAATGCTGCGTGTAATTCTGACAGTCTGCAATCTTTTTAGAGGATTTTCTTTCAATCTTAATACATGCGGCGCAAGGTTGCGATAAAGTGTAATCCCAAACCTGTTTGACGCATTAAAGTGTTATAAAAACAATACTTTTGCTTTCTGAAAGGTGTAATTTTGCGGCATGAATATGGCATAATGATGTTCTAAGACGGAAAATGCTGACGTTTGTGACGAATATTTTAAATATATAAAAGCTATCTGTTATGAAAAAGATTGAGGCGATAATACGCAAGACAAAGTTTGAGGATGTCAAGGAGGCGCTGCTTTCCGTGGACATTGAATGGTTCTCTTACTACGACGTGCGCGGCGTGGGAAAGTCGCGTCAGGCGCGTATCTACCGTGGTGTGATGTACGACACGAGTTCAATTGAGCGCACGCTGGTATCCATAGTCGTGCGCGACAAGAACGCGGAGAAGGTCATTGAGACTGTGCGGCAGGCGGCGTATACGGGAGAGATTGGTGACGGGCGCATCTTCGTGATACCTGTGGCGGATTCTGTACGCATACGCACCGGAGAGCGCGGAGACATCGCCCTGTACAACGCGGAGCAGGAGAAATAGTGTTTGTTTAAGGTTATAAACGGTTTAATAAAAGCTTTTTTTATGTCAGATTTGTGTATATCTTTAGATACAGTGTGGATGTTGCTGGCGGCAATGCTGGTGTTTTTCATGCAGCCGGGCTTTGCTCTCTGCGAGGCAGGATTTACCCGCGGGAAGAACACGGCTAACATCCTGTTCAAGAATTTTGTGGACTTCATGTTCGGATCGCTGCTCTTCTGGTTCGCGGGTTTCGGCATGATGTTCGGCAATGACGGTACGGGCTTTGTCGGAACGCCCAACTTCGGCGACCTGTCTTTTTACTCCGGCGACCTTCCGGTGGAGGGTTTCCTCGTGTTCGAGACGGTGTTCTGTGCCACGGCGGCTACGATAGTGTCGGGCGCAATGGCGGAGCGCACCAAGTTCAGCATGTATGTTATATATTCTGTCGTAATATCGCTTGTCATCTATCCGGTGGAGGGTCACTGGACGTGGGGCGGCGGATGGCTCTGCGACGGGGCTGCCGGCAGTTTCATGATGAAGACGTTCGGGACTGTGTTCCACGACTTTGCCGGCTCGGCGGTAGTTCACTCCGTTGGCGGCGTGCTGGCTTTCATCGGTGCCATGGTGCTGGGACCGCGTCTCGGCAAGTATGGCAGGGACGGTAAGAGCCATGCCATACCGGGGCATAACCTTCTTGTTGCGGCTCTCGGCGTATTCATATTGTGGTTCGGGTGGTTCGGTTTCAACCCCGGCTCGCAGCTCGCGGCATCTGGCAGCGTTAACCGCATGGCGATATCCCATGTGTTTCTTACAACCAACCTGTCGGCAGTTGCAGGCGGCGTTGCAACAATGTTCGTCACTTGGATAAAGTATGGCAAACCGTCGTTTTCACTCACACTCAACGGCATTCTTGCCGGACTTGTGGGCATTACGGCAGGCTGTGACCTCGTGTCGCCCGTGGGTGCTGTTATAACAGGTGCCGTGTGTGGTGTCGTACTGGTGTTCTCGATAGAGTTCATCGATGCCCGGCTGCATGTCGACGACCCTGTCGGCGCAAGCTCCGTGCATGGTGTATGCGGCATATTGGGCACCGTTCTTACCGGACTTCTGTCTGTTGAGTCGGGTGTGTTGTACGGTCATGGCTGGGGATTTTTCGGCGCACAGTGCTTCGGAATACTTTGCATAGATGCCTGGGCGGCGGTCACGGGCGTGATACTCTTCGCCGGCTTGAACAGGATAAGCAGCCTGCGTGTTGACAGACGTATAGAGGAAGAGGGGTTGGACATCTATGAGCATGGTGAGAGCTGCTACAACTGATGATGTCTGTTGTTGATGATGAATATTCAGGATTAATGTTAAGATAGGACGGATTGTCCACGATAAAGGCGGAACATTTGTTCCGCCTTTATTATTTCCGGCATGTTTCATGACGGTGTGTCCTTACTGCCGCGTGCTATGTTCCTTGTTCTTTTTGTGTAGAAGCCTTTTTCCTTGCCCTGTATGGATGTTGTCAGCTGTTCAGATACCTGTCTGCCTCGGCTGCCGCCCTGCGTCCGTCTGCCATTGCCCGTACGACAAGCGAGGCGCCGTTTGCCGCGTCGCCGCATACGAAGACGTTCTCCGCAAACTGCGGCTGCACGGGTTTGATGAAGCCCATGGCAAGCAGCACCATGTCTGCCTTTATCATCTCGGGCTTTCCTGCGGGTTTCATTACGGGGCGTCCGCCGTCTGCGGCAGGCTCCCATGCCACCTCCTGTACCTCGGCAGCTGTCACCCTGCCGTCTTTTCCGACAAATCTCAGCGTGTTGAGGTTCCACCGCCGCGTGCAGCCTTCCTCGTGGCTCGATGTCGTCTTCAGTGTCCGGGGATATGCCGGCCATGGGTTTGCCGGGTCGTCGTGCCCCACCGGCGGCTTTGGCATTATCTCTATCTGTGTCACGCTGCGGCAACCCTGACGGTGGGCGGTGCCTATGCAGTCGCTGCCCGTGTCTCCGCCGCCTATTACCAATACGTCTTTCCCGCGTGCGCTTACCAGCTTATCCTTGCTTATCTCGGCACCGGCAAGTATTCTGTTCTGCTGTGCCAGCATGTCGAGGGCAAGGTGCACGCCCCTAAGTTCACGCCCTGGAACGTCGAGGTTGCGTGCGGTTGGCGTGCCGGTGGCTATGATGTATGCATCGAAGCCTTCGGGCAGGGATGTCACGTCGATGTCCCTGCCATAGCAGAACGTGATGCCTTCAGTTTCGAGCAGCCTTATCCTGCGGTCTATTATAGCCTTGTTGAGCTTGAAGTTGGGTATGCCGTAGCGCAGCAGACCGCCCGCGTTTTCGTTCCGGTCGAACACGGTCACCTCATAGCCTTTCAGGTTCAGGCGGTTTGCCGCGGTCAGTCCCGCCGGTCCCGCGCCTATCACGGCGACGTGCTTCCCGTTCCGTTTTGGACTGTGTATGCGTATGTAGTTCTCCGCAAAGGCATGTTCGGTAATGGCGCATTCGTCCTCCCGGTTTGTCGTAGGCTCGTGGTGCGTAAGGTTGAGCACGCATGCTTTCTCGCATAAGGCTGGACATACGCGTCCGGTAAACTCCGGAAAGTCGTTCGTTTCATTGAGCAGACGGTATGCCAGTTCCCAGTCGCCTTTGTAAAGGGCGTCGTTCCACTCCGGCGGTTTGTTGCCTAATGGGCATGCCCAGTGGCAGAATGCCACGCCGCAGTCCATACATCTCGATGCCTGCGTGCGTCTGTCTTTCTCGTTAAGTGTCTGTTCCACCTCGCCGAAGTCGTGTATACGGTCGTGCAACGGGCGGTATCCCGCCTCCTGGCGGTGTATTGTTAAGAATGCTTTTGGATTTCCCATGATTTTTGAATTACGAATTTTGAATTACGAATTACGAATTGTCGGAACGTTGTTCCGATGTGTAATTACGATTTTTGAGTTACAAATTATGAGTTGTCGGAACGTTGTTCCGATGTATAATTAAGAATGATTTATTGTTAAAGATAAATGAATATACTTTTAACAGTAATTTAAAATTCAATAATTCGTCATCGGAACAACGTTCCGACAACTCATAATTCGTAATTCAAAACTCGTAATTTAATAGTCTCTCTGCATGTCCGCAATCTTCTGTTGCAGTTTCTTGACCTGCTCCTCTTGCAGCACCCGCTTGTATTCTATCGGCACGATTTGTATGAAGTCCTCTGCATAACGGTTCCAGTCGTCGAGCATTGTGCGGGCGAGCTTAGAGCCGGTGTACAGGTAGTGCTGCCTGATAAGCTCGTGCAGCTCCTTCCGGTGGCTGCTTTCCTCTACGAGGTTTATCTCCACCATGTCCATGTTACAGAAGTAGTCGAAGTTGTGGTGCTTGTCCCATACATACGCCACGCCGCCGCTCATGCCTGCCGCAAAGTTCCTTCCGGTCTCTCCCAGCACGACGACGCGCCCGCCGGTCATGTACTCGCAGCAGTGGTCGCCCGCTCCCTCGATTACCGCAATGGCTCCGGAGTTGCGCACGCCGAAACGTTCGCCCACCTTGCCGTTTACATACAGCTCGCCGCCGGTGGCTCCGTAGAGTCCCGTGTTGCCGGCTATGATGTTGTCCTCGGCGTTGAAGTTGCTTCTTATCGGCGGCAGGATGGCTATTCGTCCGCCGCTCATTCCCTTGCCGAAGTAGTCGTTAGCCTCGCCTTCAAGCTTCAGGCTGACTCCCTTTACGAGGAATGCGCCGAAGCTCTGTCCGGCACTTCCCTTGAACTTAATGTTTATCGTAGAGTCCGGCAAACCGGCTTCGCCATGCCTTTCGGCTATCAGTCCGCTCAGCATGGTTCCCGTTGCGCGGTCGGTATTCTTGATTGCGTAGTCGAGATTTACCTCCTCCCCGTTGTCAATGGCTTTCTGCGCGGCTGCTATTATCCGCCTGTCAAGCACGTCGGCGATGTCGTGCTCCTGCCTGTCCTTGCAGTACATGGCACACTGGCAGTCCTCTCTTGCGAGCATACGGCTGAAGTCCAGCGAGGCATGCTTGCAGTTGCCGGTATCCGTCACGGTCTCTATCAGTTCCGTATGTCCCACGATGTCATCGAGCCTTGAGTATCCCATTTCCGCCAGATACTCGCGTACCTCCTGCGCAAGGAAGGTGAAGTAGTTTACAAGATATTCGTATTTGCCCATGAAGTGGCGCCTCAGTTCCGGGGCTTGTGTCGTCACTCCGAGCGGACATGTGTTCATGTTGCACTTGCGCATCATGACGCAGCCGAGCACGATGAGCGTCAATGTGCCGAAGGCGAACTCCTCCGCGCCGAGCAGTGCCATGGCTATGATGTCGCGCCCCGTTTTCAGTTGCCCGTCGACCTGCAGCCTCACTTTTCCCCGCAGACCGTTTTTCATCAGTGTCTGCTGGGTCTCGCTCAGTCCGATTTCAGGCGATATGCCTGCAAAGCGCATGCTCGATGCCGGCGATGCGCCCGTGCCTCCCTCGGCTCCGGATATCACTATGAGGTCTGCCTTTGCCTTTGCCACGCCTGCGGCGATTGTTCCCACACCGCTCTCGGCAACCAGCTTGACGCTTATCGCAGCCTTGGGATTGACGTTTTTCAGGTCGAATATAAGCTGTGCGAGGTCTTCTATGGAATAGATGTCATGGTGGGGCGGGGGAGAGATGAGGCTTATGCCGGGTATGGAGTGGCGCGTGCGGGCTATCACCTCGTTTACCTTGAAGCCCGGCAGCTGTCCGCCCTCTCCCGGCTTTGCGCCCTGCGCCACCTTTATCTGTATCTCCTCAGCGTTGACAAGATATTCGGCTGTGACCCCGAAGCGTCCGCTTGCCACCTGCTTTGTCTTGCTCGACAAGGAGATACCGTCGTACCCGGAGCTGAAGCGGCTGCGGTCCTCACCGCCCTCGCCTGTGTTCGAGCGCGTGCCCAGCTTGTTCATGGCAAGGCATATAGCCTCGTGTGCCTCCTTGCTCAGTGCTCCGAAACTCATGGCACCTGCCACGAAGTGTTTCACGATGCTACTGACAGGCTCCACCTTGTCGATGTCTATCGGCGTGCCGCGCCTGAAACTGAAGAAGTCGCGTATGAATATCGGCTTCTCCTTCTTGTCGGCAAGACGCGTAAACTCCTTGTATTTGGCATAGCTGCCGGTGCGTGTGGCAAGCTGGAGCGCCGCTATCGTCTCCGGGTTCCACGCATGGCTGATGCCGTCTTTGCGATAGTGGAACAGCCCGTGGTTGGGCAGGAAGTCCGTGTTGATGTCTCCGGCGAAGCCCATATCGTGCATTGCCGTGGCATCGCGGGCTATGATGTCCGTCCCGATGCCGCCTATGGTGGATACCTGTGTGCCGAAATATTTGTTCAGGAGGGTCTCCGAGAGACCGATGCTCTCGAATATCTTGGCTCCGCGGTATGAGCGTATTGTGGAGATACCCATCTTCGCCATTATCTTGAGCAGTGCCTTTTTCACAGCCTTGATGTAGTTTGCCTCCGCCGTCTCATAGTTCTCCTGTATCTTCCCGCGCCGTACGAGGTCGTCCATTATGGCAAACGCCATGTACGGGCACAGTGCCGACGCGCCGTAGCCGAGCAGCAGGGCGGCGTGCATCGTCTCGCGTATCTCGCCGCTTTCCACGATGAGTGCCGTCTGCACACGCTTGCCGGCGGATATAAGATAGTGGTGTACTGCGCTCACGGCGAGCAGCGACGGGATTGCCGCATGGCTCCCGTCGACGTCGCGGTCTGACAGGATGATGTAGTTGTAGCCGTCGTCCACGCTCCGTTCTGCCTCCTTGCAGAGGTTGTCGAGTGCCGTGCGGAGACCGTTGCCGCCCTTGGCACACTCGAAGAGCATGGGCAGCTTGACGGTGTTGAAGCCTTTGTAGCGTATGTTACACAGTATGTCGAGCTGCGTGTTGTTGAGAATGGGATGCGGAAGGCGCACCATCTTGCAGTTGCTTTCGTCCGGATTGAGGATGCCGGAGCCTACGCGCCCGATGTATTCGGTAAGCGACATCACCAGATTTTCGCGTATCGAGTCGATAGCAGGATTGGTTACCTGAGCGAACTGCTGGCGGAAATAGTTGAAAAACAGCTGCGGCCGGTCGCTAAGAACAGCCAAGGGAGTGTCGTTGCCCATAGCTGCTGTCGGCTCCTGACCGTTCACGCACATGGGAATAATGGTGTTTTCGATGTCTTCCTTGCCGTAGCCGAATATCAGTTCGTTGCGCATCAGGTTGTCGACGCTGTTGCTTACCTTGCGCCCGCTGCGCAGTTTCTCCAGCTGGATGCAGTTTGTTGACAGCCAGCGGCGGTACGGATGCTCGTTTGCGAGGCTCTCCTTTATCTCCCCGTCGTAGTAAATCTTGCCCTCCTGTGTGTCTATCAGCAGTATCTTTCCCGGCTGCAGACGACCCTTCTCTGCTATCTCAGACGGCTCGAAGTCCATTACGCCCACCTCGCTCGCCACAACCATGGTGTCGCTCTTTGTTATTGTGTAGCGCGCGGGGCGCAGGCCGTTGCGGTCGAGCAGTCCTCCGGCAAAGCGCCCGTCGCTGAAGAGCAGTGCCGCCGGACCGTCCCACGGTTCCATAAGTATTGAGTGATACTCGTAAAAAGCCTTCAGGTCTTCCGAAATGGGGTTCTTGTCGTTGAAGCTCTCGGGCACCATTACGGACATGGCGTGGGGCAATGACAGTCCGCTCATTACGAAAAACTCGAATACGTTGTCAAGGCTTGCCGAGTCGCTCATGCCCTGTTGGACGATGGGAGTGATGCTCCTGATGTCTCCCAGTGCGCCCGAGCTGAGCACGCTCTCACGTGCCTGCATCCAGCCCCTGTTTCCGCGTATTGTGTTAATCTCTCCGTTGTGGGCGAGAAGGCGGAAAGGCTGTGCCAGACTCCATGTCGGGAAGGTGTTGGTTGAGAAGCGCGAGTGGACCAGTGCCAGTCCGCTTGTAAAGTAGTTGTTCGTAAGGTCTGGATAATACTGCCGCAGCTGCATGCTCGACAGCATGCCCTTGTATACGATGTTCTTGCTGGACAGCGAGCAGATGTAGAAGTCGCTGTCTGTTATGCGGCGTTCAATCTTCTTCCTTATTATATATAATGTGCGTTCAAACACGGGCACCTTGTCGTCCGTTACGCCTGTTATGAACACCTGTTTGATGTCCGGCTCGCTCTGCAGTGCCGTCTCTCCGAGGCACGACGGGTTTGTGGGCACGTTGCGCAGGTGCATCAGTGACAGCCCCTCACGTTCCGTCTCTTCTATCATTATGCTTAGGATTGCCTGCTGTCTTGCCGCGTCTTTCGGCATGAAGACGATGCCTGTGCCGTATTTTCCTTTCTCCGGAACTGGTATTCCCTGTAATAATATGAATTCGTGGGGTATTTGCAGCATTATTCCCGCTCCGTCCCCGGTTTTGTTGTCGGCACCTTCCGCACCGCGGTGCTGCATGTTTTCGAGCACTTTCAGCGCGTTGTTGACAAGCTCGTGACTCTTATTGCCGTGTATGTTTACGACCATTCCCACGCCGCAGGCGTCATGTTCGTATTCGGCATTATATAATCCTTTTGCCATTATTTCATTACTTTTGATTAGTAAAATCCTTTAAAATCTTTCAATTTGTGTGCAAAAGTAATTAAATTCTTTCTTTTTGATATTGCAATATGCCGTCCAATAATAAACTTTTTATCTATGTTTTGGGGTAAAGTTATGATTTATTGCTATTTTGTATATATTTTATTACGATTTAAAATATTATCACACTGTTTTCTTTAAATAAACAACAAGGGTGCAATATGTATAATTATTTTTCCTTATACAAAGTTTGTGATATCTCATGATTTAATGGTGTGCATGATATCTTCAGCCTTTTAACAGACAGAGAATTTTAGTCCCGTTTTCCAATACATCATCTTCCGGCTCCTAAAAGATGCCCTTTTAGGAGCTGATATGCCGCCTTTCAGGCTCCAATATGCCGTCTTTTGGAGGCCAAAAGGTATCATCTTGATTTCCAGTATGTTGCAGGAGGTCTGTAAAACGGCATAAAAACAAGTGCTGCGGCATTATTGCCGCAGCACTTTCGTGTGTATATCCTGTTGCCTGCGGCTGTTATGCGGCAGGCATATAGTTTACTGTAGGTTGTGAGATGTTATGCCGTTTACATATATCCCAGCCATCTTAGGACATCGTTGAGATTTGCCACCACGAGGAGGAGTATGAGTATTGCAAAGCCAACATACTCCGCACGGAGCAGGAAGTTTTCGCTCGGCTTGCGCCCGGTGATTATCTCATAGAACAGGAACAGTATGTGACCGCCGTCGAGGGCGGGTATAGGGAGGATGTTCATGAAGGCAAGCATGATGCTGATGAATGCCGTCATCTGCCAGAAGAGCATCCAGTCCCACGTCGGGGGGAACAGGTTCCCTATTGCGCCGAAGCCTCCGAGCGACTTCGCACCGTCGGCTGTGAACACGTATTTAAGGTCGTCCACATATCCGCGGAGCACGTCCACGCCATACTTGGCACCCGCCGGTATGCTCTCAAGGAAACCGTATTCTATGGTTACGGGCTTGTAGAAGTCGGCGAGCGAGGCTTTTCCCACGCCGAGTGTAAGCTCCGGTGTAAGCGTCACCTTCACCGTGTCGATATGTCCCGTGCCGCCGTGCCTGAAGGCAAACGTCGCCTGTCTCACCCTCATGCTGTCCTTTGCCGTCGGCTTTGCGGCGGTGAGCATGTCCTTCAATATGCCTATTTGCATGTCAAACTCATTCCAGCTGCTTATCTCCTTGCCGTTTACGGCAACGATGTGGTCGCCCTTCGACATCCCAGCCTGTGCTGCCGGCGTGCCCGGCATGACGCTGTCTATCTTCGACGGGATATATGGCCGTGCAAATGCGGGCGTCTCCTTTACCATTGTCAGCAGGCTTATGTCTTCGGGCATGGTTATCGTTTTCTTCTTGCCGTCACGCATCACGTCCACCGTCTTGGCGTTTGACATCATGCGGTACATGTCTATGTCGAAGCGCTTCATGGGCTTGCCGTCGGCAGAGAGCAGTATGTCGCCGTTCCTGAAGCCCGCCTGCTGTGCCGTCTCGTTGAACACCATACCCATTTTCATGTCCTTGAGCGGGATGTAAGACTGTCCCCATGTGAAGAGGACCATTGCGTAGATGAACAGTGCGAGGATGAAGTTGAACAGCACGCCGCCCGCCATAATAAGTAGTCTTTGCCACGCCGGCTTGCTCCGGAACTCCCATGGCTGCGCCGGTTGCTTCATTTGTTCGGTGTCAAACGACTCGTCTATCATCCCCGAAATCTTGCAGTAGCCTCCCAACGGTATCCATCCCAAGCCGTAGGTGGTGTCGCTGTTCTTTGGCTTAAACTGGAAAAGGTGAAACCAGGGGTCGAAGAATATGAAGAATTTCTCAACTCTTACGCCGAAGAGCTTTGAGAAGAGGAAGTGTCCTCCCTCATGTACGAAAACCAGAATGGACAGTGCAAGCGCCACTTGCAGTAACTTGATTAAAAATATTTCCATGTGTTTCTTATTCTTGTTTTATATGTTCCGTTTCTTTGATTATCCCATCAGACCTGCTGCCACACGGCGTGCCTCGCTGTCGGTTGCCACGTATGTGTCGTAGTCGGGCTTGCTGTCGAAAGCCACGTGTTGCATTGTCGCTTCTATGATGTCGCTCATCTGCAGGAAGCCGCATCGCCCGTCGAGAAATCCCTTGTTGACAATCTCGTTGGCAGCGTTGACGATGCAGGGCATGTTCCCGCCTTTTTTAATTGCCTCGAAGGCAAGTGCAAGGCAGCGGAACTTGTCCGTGTCGGGTTCGAAGAACTCTAACGGCTGTCTGAAAAGGTCAAGACGGCAGCCCTGAAGGTGAAGTCTGTCGGGGTAGGAAAATGCGTATTGTATGGGCAGGCGCATGTCGGGAACTCCCAGCTGTGCCTTTACGGCTCCGTCGCAGAACTGCACTGCGCTGTGTACAATCGACTGCGGATGTATGAGAACCTGTATCTTGTCCGGCTCTATGCCGAAGAGCCACTTGGCTTCGATAACCTCAAAGCCCTTGTTCATCATCGTTGCGCTGTCTATGGTGATTTTCGCGCCCATGTCCCATGTAGGATGTTTCAGGGCATCGGCTTGCGTCACGGTGGCAAGCTGTTCCTTTGTGAAGTTGCGGAAAGGACCTCCTGAAGCCGTGAGGAGTATTTTCTCGATAGCGTTGTCACCCTCGCCGGCAATGCTCTGGAATATCGCCGAGTGTTCGCTGTCCACCGGAATGATTGGTGAGTGGTATTCTGCAGCAAGCCTGCAGATAAGTTCTCCGGCAACAACAAGCGTCTCCTTGTTTGCCAGGCAAATCTTTTTCCGTGCCTTGATTGCGTGTATCGTGGGGCTGAGACCGGCAAAGCCGACCATTGCGGTGAGCACCATGTCAACCGGTTCCGCCTCCACTATCTCGTCGATGGCACGCATTCCGGCGTATACTTTTATGTCCGGCATGTCGTCGAGCATGTTCTTCAGCTCTTCGTAATGGCCCTCGTTGGCAATCACCACGGCGGCAGGACGAAACTTCCTTGCCTGCATTGCAAGTTCCCTGACGCGGTTGTTTGCGGTGAGGCAATATACCTCATATAAGTCTGAATGCTCCTCTATTACCTCCAGTGCCTGTGTTCCTATCGACCCGGTAGAGCCGAGTATGGCTATTTGCTTTTTCATATAAGTAGCTGTCAGTCGTCTAAGTCGAGCAGCCCTTCAGGCAGGCTGACCGTTATTATTTTCTTTTCGGTGTCCATGTCCAGTACAAACTCCTCTGCGGCGGGTATCAGTATGTCGTCGCCTTGGGGCGTTGTCACCTCAAAAAGAACGTTCGCCGTAGAGTCGTCGACAGACGTTATGGTTCCTATTTCCTTGTTGTATATGTTGTTGTCGATGAGCCTGAAGCCTTTAATCTCATCCCATGTGATTTCGTTTTCGTCTCTGTCCGACAGGCTTTTCGGGAAGAATACGGAGCATCCTGTCAGCGTGGCAGCCTGTTCCTTGGTATCTATGTCGCAGAATTTCACCAGTGCCGTGCTTCTGCCCTTGAACCTGTATTCCTCCATGAAGAAAGGTACCAGGATGCCGTCGATAGCCAATACGAGATACGGAGCGTCCACCCTGTCAAACACATCATCGTCGAACATTAGGCTTATCTCGCCCTTTACGCCGTGCGGCTTGCCTGTTTCGCCTATCTTGTAAACGTCTTCCTGTCGTATCATCGTCGGTTCCTGATGCTTTTGTTAGTGTCTCCTGTCGTGCTGCCTGTTGTCAGCTGTTGGCACGTTCAATCTTTGCCCCGAGGCTGTTGAGGCGCTTCTCTATGTCCTCATAGCCGCGGTCTATCTGCGCGATGTTGTCGATGCGGCTTGTGCCGTTGGCGCTGAGCGCAGCGATGAGCAGTGCTATTCCGGCGCGTATGTCGGGACTTGTCATCCTGCCTGCACGCAGGCGGATGTTGTGGTCGTGACCTATGACAACGGCGCGGTGCGGGTCGCACAGTATGATATTTGCCCCCATGTCTATCAGCTTGTCGACAAAGAACAGGCGGCTTTCGAACATCTTCTGGTGGAAAAGAACGCTTCCGCGTGCCTGAGTGGCAACAACCAGCAGCACGGACAGCAGGTCCGGCGTCAGTCCGGGCCACGGGGCATCAGCCAAAGTCATCATCGAATTGTCGATGAACGACCTTACCTCGTAGTGTTCAAGCCGTGGAATAAACAGGTCCTCGCCGTCGGTCCTGACGTCAACGCCCAGCTGCCGGAACGCGTCCGGTATTATCCCGAGGTTCTTCAGCGACACATCCTTTATCCTTATGCCGTCGCCCACCATTGCCGCCATGCCTATAAACGAGCCGACCTCAATCATGTCGGGTAGTATGGTGTGGCTTGTGCCGTGCAGGCTGTCAACTCCCACGATAGTCAGAAGGTTCGATGCTATGCCGCTTATGCGTGCCCCCATCTTGTTGAGCATGTGGCACAGCTGCTGTATGTATGGCTCGCATGCCGCGTTGTATATGGTTGTCGTGCCCTTTGCCAGCACCGATGCCATTATGATGTTTGCCGTTCCTGTCACCGATGCCTCGTCGAGCAGCATGTAACATCCGTCGAGTCTGTCGGCGTGAATTTCAAAAGTGCCCAGCTCTTCATCGTGTTTGAACTTGGCACCGAGATGCGCGAAGCCCAGGAAATGCGTGTCGAGACGCCTGCGCCCTATCTTGTCGCCTCCCGGTTTCGCCACTACCGCCTTGCCATATCGCGCCAGCAGCGGTCCTATCATCAGCACGCTGCCGCGCAGCGATGAGCATTTGTGCACAAACTCAGGGCTTCCGAGATAGTCGAGGTTCAGCTCTGCGGCACGGAAGACATATTCGTTGCGGCTTGTCTGCCTCACTTCCACACCTATATCTATAAGGAGCTGTATGAGGTTTTTCACGTCGAGAATGTCAGGGATGTTGCCTATCTTCACCTCGTCTGCCGTCAGCAGCGATGCACAGATAACCTCCAGAGCCTCGTTCTTGGCACCTTGCGGCGTTATGGTGCCCTTCAGAAGGTGACCGCCTTCTATGATAAAAGATTCCATCTCAGGATAAGGTTAAAGGTTACTTCTTTTTTCTTCTCTTGTCGTTGACGGCTCTTTCGGAGAAAGGCTGGAACTTGAAGCTGTTCAGGTCGAGCTGTACGGCACCGTCGGTGTAATATGCAAGGTCGTCGGCAATTTTCTTGTCGTTGTTTGAGCCGTGTCCCCATTGCATGAGGTTGCGCTTCATCTGGTTTGCCGTTATGCGTATAAGCTCGTCCCTTCCGGCACCCTCCGGCATTGACTTCAGCTTCTCGAAGATGTTGAAAATCATGCTTCCGTAGTGCTTCACGGGTATTTTCTTCATGGGATATTCCATTGGTTGCGGCTTTGCCGCTATCCCCGCAGCCCCGCTTATGTCACACGGATAGTCTATATCCAGTTCGAAACGGCTCATTATGGCAAGGTGATCCCACAGCTTGCGCTTGTAGTCTATGTTCTCGCGGTTCTGCGGAAACATGCGCTCCATTATTTTCACGATGGTCTCGGCGCAGCGCAGACGTTCCCCCCTGTCCTTTATTGTCAGGGCATGGTCCACCATTTTCTGTATCTCGCGCCCGTATTCGGGCAGTATGAGCTGCTCTCTCCGGGTGTTATAGTCCAATCCTTCAATATTCATATCTTTTCCTTTTGTACATGTCCGGACACGGATGTCCTTGCCACGGGCGGCACAGCCGCCTTCTTATACATATATATATTATAACAGCTTTTTGGGTGTCTTTGCCACAAAGTCCTTGAGATAGAACGGCACGAAGTATGCCACGTCCTCGTATCTTTCCTCCGCCATCCGCTTTTCGGCGAGCGGGAACATGTTCTTTGCCAGCGGCTCGATGCCCTTTATGAGATGTGCGGCGGGATGTGCTATAGCCTCCATGCACTTGCATGCACCGTTTCCGAAGAAATATACAGGATGTCTGTCGAGATAATCCCTGTACGTACCGGCATCGACAATGTCCGCCCCGACATTCCGCACCCTGCTCAGCGCGCGGTCGTATATGCCCGCATAGACCTCCATGCGGCGTGCGTCGAGCATGGGACACAACAAGGCGTCGTCTTCCAGCTCGTGACCGAGCAGCACCGGAACGGCAAGCAGCTCAAGCGTAGGCACCGCTATAAGGTGCAGGTTGCGCCCGTAGCAGATACCTTTTGCCATGGACACGCCGATGCGCAGCCCTGTATAAGAACCCGGTCCGCAGCTTACGGCAACGGCATCGATGCTCGCTCCGTTGCCGTCGGCAAACTTCAGCGCCTCATCCACATACACCCCAAGCTGCACGGCATGGTTGGGACCGCCGTGGTCCTCTCTGTTAAATATGCACTCTCCGTCCTTGCTTACGGCAACGGAGCACACGTTGGTGCTCGTCTCGATATTCAAGATGCACGACATAGCTATGTGTATTAGTGTAAATAAAGTGCAAAAATACTCTTTTTTCCTAAGAATTGTGTACTTTTGCATAAATTTAACTACAATAAGAGGTATGATACAATCAATGACGGGCTACGGTAAATCTGTCGTAACCTACGGAGACAAGAAGATAAACGTTGAGGTGAAATCGCTCAACAGCAAGGCTCTCGACCTGTCCGCACGTATCGCTCCGCTCTACAGGGAGAAAGAAATGGAAATAAGGCAGATGGTTGCCGGTGCACTGACAAGGGGCAAGGTAGACTTCTCGATATGGGTGGAGAAGGAGGCGCATGCCGATGCCACGCCGGTGAACAAGGCTCTCGTGGAGAACTACTACAGGCAGATAAAGGACATCTCTGCCGCCACCGGGATACCGGAGCCGCAGGACTGGTTCTCCACACTGATGCGCATGCCCGACGTGCTGCTGAAGACGGATGTGGAGGAACTGTGCGACGAGGAGTGGGAGGCTGCCTCGCAGGCTGTGCGCACTGCCCTTGAAAACCTCGTGGACTTCCGCCGTCAGGAAGGTGTGGCACTTCAGAAGAAGTTTGAGGAGAAGCTGGACAACATCGCATCGCTGCTTGCCGACATAGAGCCTTACGAGGCGTCGCGCGTCGAGAAGATACGCTGCCGGCTTGTGGAAGCATTGAAGAAGATACCCGAAGCTGACTACGACAAGAACCGTCTGGAGCAGGAACTGATTTATTATATAGAGAAGCTCGACATCAACGAGGAGAAACAGCGGCTTGCCAACCACCTCAAATACTTCCGCGAGACGATGGAAGAGGGTGCCGGAGTGGGCAAGAAACTCGGCTTCATAGCGCAGGAGATGGGGCGCGAGATAAACACCACGGGAAGCAAGAGCAACCAGGCAGAGATGCAGAACATAGTGGTGAGGATGAAAGACGAGCTGGAACAGATAAAGGAACAGGTGCTGAATGTTCTTTAAGAATAAAATACAAACAGGGTGTGTCACTGTGTGCAGTCATGCTTAAGGCATGAAGCGGCAGCATGACACACTCTTTTTTTATACCGCAAGATTATGAAAAAAGGAAAGGTTATAATATTCTCGGCTCCCAGCGGAAGCGGGAAGAGCACAATCATAGGGCGCCTGATGCAGCACGAAGACCTGCACATGGCATTCTCTGTGAGCTGCACGAGCCGGCCGCCGCGCGGCGCAGAGCGCCACGGGGTGGAGTATTTCTTCCTCACGCCGGAAGAGTTTCGCAGACGTATCGACAACGATGAGTTTCTTGAATACGAGGAGGTATATGCCGACCGCTATTACGGCACGCTGAAAGAGCAGGTGGAACGCCAGCTCGAAAACGGCGAGAATGTTGTCCTTGACGTAGATGTGAAGGGCGGATGCAACATCAAGAGCCATTATGGCGACAGGGCGCTGAGCGTATTCATACAGCCTCCCTCGGTCGGGGAGCTGCGCAAACGCCTTGTAGGGCGCGGCACCGATGCCCCCGAGGTGATAGAAGACCGCATTGCACGGGCGGAATACGAGCTGACGTTTGCCAGCCGTTTTGACCGCGTGGTGGTTAACAACGACCTTGAGAAGGCTGTCGGAGAGGCTCTTGACGTGGTAAGGGAATTTATTGAAAAAGACTGATAAAGAAATCTCGGAGTTCTCTGAGACCTCCGAGTTCTCCGAGCTCTCCGAGACCTCCTAACCCTCTCTTATTATAATGAAAAAGACAGTCACAGGCATATACGGCGGTTCCTTCAACCCCATACACAACGGTCACATACGCCTTGCACGCTGCTTCCTTGATGCGGCGGGGCTTGACGAGGTGTGGTTCATGGTGTCTCCTCAAAACCCATTGAAGCGTCATGACAGTCTTCTCGACGACGGGACACGGTTGCGCATGGTGCGCGCAGCGCTTGCAGACGTGCCGGGTGTGACGGCATGCGGCTATGAGTTCGGGCTGCCGCGCCCCTCGTACACGTGGAACACGTTGCAGGCGCTGGAACGCGATTATGCCTGCCGCGAGTTTGTCTTGCTCCTTGGGGCGGACAACTGGATACATTTCGGCAGGTGGTACCGCCACGATGACATATTGCGCGGTTACCGCATAGCCGTATATCCGCGTCCCGGATTTGCCATAGACACGCCGTCACTTCCGGCAGGAGTGTGCCTTCTCGACACGCCGCTGATAGATATAAGCAGCACGCAGGTGCGTGAGCGGATAAAGGCTGGCGGCGATATTTCCGCCCTTGTGCCGCCTGTTGTGGAAGAGATGATACGCAGGGAAAAGCTGTATCTGTAACATTCTGTAAGCCAGTATGATACCTTTAGCGTCCAAAAGACCGCCTTTTAGACGCTGAAACACGGTCTTTCAGAAGCCAAAAAGCCACCTTTCGGCATGCAAAAGGTGGCTTCTTATAATTCTACTGATTAACTTCCTACTTGCCGAGGGATATCTTCCAGTCTCCGTTGGCATCTTTCTTCATTTTTATTTTCTCGTTGTCCTTCTCCGTGCCGTCGCCGTAAACAATCTTTACAGTTACCGTAGCGGTGTTTCCGTCTTCGGATATTTCTTCAGAAACAATCTCGTATGACTTTATCCCGCCTTGCTTGTTGAGCTCCTTCTCGCCTTTTTCCTTGAACAGTGCAGCAAGCTGTTCCTTCTCCTTGTCTATGTCCTTGCCTTCCTCTTTGTCAAAATACAACAGGTCCACATACCCGTTCCAGTCTTTTGCCTGCATGCAGCTTATTGCCTTTTTTGCCACTCCCTTTGGTGAATTGTCACTGCAACTTGACATTGTGAATACGGCGATGAACAACGCGATAATTCCTAATAGCTTTTTCATGGTTCTTGTTTTTAGGTTTATAATTATGTTTAAAAAGAAATGACTTTCATCAGCTTGGGAGAGTTCAGGAGGTCTGACGGCAGTATGCAGCGGCTGGCTTCCAGTCCGGGAAGACTCAGGTCGTGGCGCTTCCCGCCCGTCAATGTTTCTCCGGCATGTATGTATGCCGCTTCAACAAGCTCGCAGCAGTACATCTTCGTAGTGTCGGTGTCGTCATATTTGTGGTCGAACAGAGTTCCGCGCCTGTACACCTGTGTTGCGTAGACGGCGGCGCGGCGTGCGGCGGAGCTGCCTCCTTTCAGCCTGCGCACTTCTCCGCAGGCGGCATTTGCCGTGGAGAAGAATTTCTGCGGTGTGTCCATCTTCACCCTGTCCGGGTCGCCCTTGAAGTCAGGCTCGCCCGGAACGGCGTGCACAATCATCATGGTTCCGGCAGAGTCTACTGCTATTCCCACATGTGAGTAGACGCCTCCATTGTCGGCAAACATCACAATGCGGCTCGCGGCTCCTTCTCCTTTCCTGAACACCACATCGCCGGGAAGCAGGCGGCAGTTGCCGGGAAAGATGTCTGTGCGGATGTTCTCGTGGCATCCGCACAAACCTGTACAGAGAAGGATGATGTATGCTAAGTTCCTCAAAATTACGATGTTTCGCTACAAATATACGTAAAAGTCCGTATCGGACAAAATATATTTGCCATAAGTTCGTCATTTTTCAGAAATCCATGTCCTTGCCCCTGTAGAAGTTGAGCACGGCGTTTTGATATAGATATTCGTACCGTGCCCGTGCAAGGTCGCTTCCCGCTTTCAGATAATTGTTCTTTGTCTCGTTGAATTCGGTTATGTTTGCCTTGCCGTATTCATACTTTGCCGACATCAGTTCGAAAGCCGCCGCATTGCTGCGCAGAGCCTCGGAGCTGCTCCTGTATTTTGCCTTTGCTGCCACGGCGTTGTAATATGCCTGTTGTATCTCCTTGTATAGGGCTTTTCTTGTGTTGTCCAGCTGCAGTTGCTGCATCTCCCTGTTAAGCCTTGCGGCACGTATGCTGTTGCGTGTCTCAAACCTGTTGAACAGCGGTATGGACAGGTTCAGACCTATGTTTTGGCTGAAGTTGTTCCTCATCTGCCGGCTGAAGCCGTCGGTGTCAAATCCGCTTGTGGTATAATAGTTCGTACCTATGCCCGCCGTGAGTGCCAGTTTGGGGTACAGCGCGCTCTTTGCAATGAGTATGCTCTTTTCCGTTCCTTTGAGCCTTAGCAGCTCCGCTTGTATCTCAGGTCTTGTCATCAGAGCCTCCTGAAATATCTCTTCGGGAACCGTTGTGTGCCTCCCGTCGTCGGGTTCTATGCCGGCAGAGTCGGGAACGGCTATGTCAAAGCCCTCGGGCGAAGGCAGTTCAAGCAGCTGTGACAGTGTGAGAAGCGACAGCCTTACGTCGTTTCCAGCCTGTGTCTCCGTCAGGCGGCTTGCCTCCAGCGTGGCGTTCTGCTGTGCCACCTCCACGCCGCTTGCCTTTCCGCTGGCGTACATCTCGCGCAGCCTTGATGCCTGCATCGAGTCTATGGAGGTCTGCCGCCGCGCCACGTCGCGCAGTTCCATGGCATAAAGAACCTGCACGTATGCGGCTGCAACCTGCATCCGTATGTCGTTGCGCGCCTTCTCGAGGTCGGCAAGGGAAGCCTGAAGGTTGAGCCTGTTAAGCTCTATCGTGTTCGGGATGTTGAACCCTGTGAAGAGCGGAACGCTCGTGGCGAGGGTGAAGGAGGTGTTGCTCGTGTTGTTGTCCGAGTATGTGTTCTCGGCTGTGAGACCGCGTCCGAACGAGAAGTTCTGTCCTGCCGAGGCGTTAAGGTCGGGCAGGCGGCTGTTTCTCGCCGTGCTCAGTTCGGTCTCACGCCTTTGCGTCTCTATGTCCATGCGCTTTATCTCTATGTTGTTTTCGAGCGCATGTGCCATACATTCGCGCAGTGTCCATCGGTGTGGTTCCTGTCCTTGTGCCGCAAGGGATATCATCATTGCGGCGGATATCAATATGCTTCTTGTCATTTTTCTTCCGTTTCGTCTTTTATTACCTGCGGTCCCCTGACCTTGTCGCGTGCCGTTATGCCGCTCTTTATCTCGATGTTTATGCCGTCGCTTAGTCCGGTTGTCACCTTCCGCCGCTCGTATGTCTTTTCGCCTCCGTTGTCTTTTATGACATAGACAAAGGTGTCGCTGCCGCTGAACTCTATTGCGCTCTCGGGCACGGCAAGCACCTTCTTCACTCCGGCAAGCTCTATTTCGGCGTTGGCACTGTATCCGGAGCGTATGCGGTTGCCGTCGGGCACGGTCACAGATGCCTTTATCTCAAACTGGTTTGCACCGTTGTTCTCCACCGCCTTGGGCGAGATGTACTCGAGAGACGCCGCAAACTTGAGGTTGCGCAGTGCCCCTATGGTTATTGTCATTGGCATGCCGGTGTGCAGGCTGCCGACTTCGGTCTCGTCGATGTTGCCTTTGAAGATTAGATTACCCATGTCGGCGACGCTGGCTATGGTCGTTCCGTCGTTGAATGTGTTGGCAAGTATCACCGAGTTTCCCACTTTTACGGGTATGTCGAGGATTATTCCGCTTATTGTGGAGCGTACCAGTGTGCTGCTTGCGCTGGCATTGCTCCTCGAAACACCGTCGCGCACAACCTCCAGGGCATCTGTCGCCGCTGCCTTCTCTTCCCTTGCGCGGTTAAGCTCCTGACGTATCTTGTCGTATTCGTCGGCGCTTACAAGCTGTTTGTCGTAAAGCTTCTTCTCTCTCTCGAAGTCCACCTGCGCCTGTCTGAGATTGATGTCGGCAAGCCGCACGCGGCTCTCGGCGGAGCTGAGTTGTCCCATGTCGGGAATAACCTTGACGCGGGCTATCACCTCGCCGGCATGCACCACGTCGCCCGCCTGTTTCATAATCTCCGTTATGATGCCGCTTATCTGCGGCTTTACGTTGACTTCATCGCGCGGCTCAATCTTTCCGGTGATGACCGTTGTCTTGCTTATGTCCGTCAGTGTAGGCGTGAATTCCTCGTAGACCACTGGCTTGGGAAGCGACTTTTGGTAGAGGAATACGAATGTCCCGATGAATATAAGGACTGCCATTCCTGCGATTACAAACTTCAGATACTTTTTCATTGTTATGTTTTTTGTTGTTTTATTGTTTCTGTTTTCTTACTGGTCCAATTATGCTAATTGGTCTAATAGGCTTAATCAGTTATCATTCGTCCCTCATGGCATCGACCGGCTTTATCCCCATGGCACGCATGGCGGGAGCCAGTCCGGCAACGATGCCGAGTATGCAGAGCATTGTCACGGCGCCGGCGGCAGTGGAGATGTCTATCTGGAAATGTGCGGCGGTGATGCCGTCGGAGGTACTTCCAAGCTCGAGCATCTCGAGAATGAGCACGGCAAAGAGTATTCCGCTCATGCCGGCGACGGCAGTAAGGATGACGCTTTCGGATATAATTTGCGACAGGATGTTCAGCGGCGTTGCGCCGATGGCGCGCCTTATGCCTATCTCCGTTGTCCGTTCGCGCACGGTTACCATCATAATGTTGCTTACTCCGACTGCTCCTGCGAGCAGGGTGCCCAGTCCTACGAGCCACACGAGGAAGTTAACGCCGCTGAAGAGATTGTCGACGAGTCCGAACATGACTTCCGTGTTGAACACGGTGATGCCTTTTTCGTCCGTAGGGTCTATCCTGTGAGCCTCTGCAACCACGGTTCTCATCTTCTCGGTGATGCTGCTCATGGTTATTCCCGGCTTTGCCGTGACGCATATTATGTGTACGCTGTCGCCGAGGTTGTATGCCTGTTGCATCAGTGTCAGCGGAATGAGAACCGATGTCTCCGAGCGTCCGTTAAGGTTGATGTTGCCCGATGCGTAGTCCACGCCCACCACGTTGTAGTATATGTTGTCTATGCATATCTTGCTGCCACACGGGTCTTCGCCGCCGGGGAAGAGGTCTTTATACACTTTCTTGCCCAATACGCAGACCTTGCGGCCCTGCTGTATGTCCATGTCGTTGAGGTAACGGCCGTAGAACATCTTGGGTGTCTCAACCTTACGGTAGTCTGGCAGCAGCCCCTTCACTGTGCAGCTTGCCTTCTTGTCGCCGTGGGTGGCGTTCCCGCCCCAGTGCGACAGTACCGGCGTTACGGTCTGAAGCTCCGGCACATGGCTCTTGAGACGCTCCACGTCCTTGTATACCATGCTCCATGTGCGACCCTTCCGGAAACCGGAATAGGGTTTCGTCGTGGGTTGCGGGAAGATGAATGCTGAGTTGGTGGCAAACCCTTCGAAGTTGGTTTGCAGCATTTCCTTGAGTCCGTTGCCGCCGCCGACAAGTGCCACGAGCATGAATATGCCCCAGAACACGCCGAAACCCGTGAGGAAAGTCCTGCTCTTGTTGCGCGAGAGGGTGTCGAGTATCTCGTGAAGCCTGTCTATGTCAAATCTTGTCATACGCTTTTTTGCTGTTAATGTCATTCTGCTCTCAGTGCCTCTATTGGTCTTATGCGTGCTGCACGGCGTGCCGGTATCAGTCCTGCGAGCGTTCCGGCAATCACTATCACGGCAATTGCCTCGATGCAGATGTCAAGCCCTACGGTGGGATTGTAGAACATCGTTGCCTCGAAAAGCCCGCTGTTGACCTTCGTGTGCCCAATCGTGGCGTCCATATACATGTTCGATGCTATGCCGAGGAGCATGCCGATAAATCCGAATATGGTAGTGATGATGATGCTCTCTGCAATAATCAGCCTGAGTATCGATGACGGGCGGGCACCGATTGCCTTGCGTATGCCGAACTCGCGGGTGCGCTCCTTTACGGTGATGAGCATGATGTTGCTTACGCCCACTATGCCGCTGAGCAGCGTGAAGAGTCCTATTATCCACAGTGCGGTCTGTATTATGCCTATTCCCTTGTTCATCTGCATGTTGTTGGTGAACCTGTTCCATATCCAGACGGCGCTTTCATCGTCGGGTGCGGCACGGTGATTGTTGTTTATCCGTGCACGGTACTGCGTCTCGAAATCCTCGTTTTCCTTCTCTGTATTCAGTCCGTGGAACGAGAAAACTATGTTTTCAACCTTGTTGCCCTTGTTGTATATCGTGCTGAAGGTGGTTAGTGGCATGTAGGAATACGACCACATGGAGCTTTTGTCCTGCTTGTAGATGCCCACGATGCGGAACGCGATGTTGTTGACGGTGACGTATCTGCCTATGAGGGCGGCGGTGTTGCGCGGCATAAGCTCGCGTGCGTTCTCATCGGAGATGACAAGCGACTTGCGCTGTTGCCGTATGTCTGTGTCGTTGATAAATCTTCCGTGCAGCAGCTCTTTCTTGTTTATCTGCATGTCGTTGGGATAAACGCCGGCAAGACTGCCGCTGAAATAGTTGTTCCCGAGGCTTACGGTCTGCCCGTCCTTGTCCGCTTGTGCGCCGACATTGTCTATGTTTTCGGCAAACGAGCGCGATGTTATCTCCATGTCCGTTGTGTTGAGGGTTATATCGCGCCCCTCTTTCAGTCCGTCGTAAGCCTTCGATGTCTGTCCGGAGCCTATCATCATGGAGTTGTCGAGAAATCTCTCGCTCGACAGCTTTTGGGCGTTTATCAGCCCGTTTCCCGCCCCGAGCAGGAATATAATCATGAAGATGCCCCATGCCACGGCAAATCCCGTGAGCGCAGTTCGCAGCTTGTTCTTCCGCGTCGTTGCCCATATTTCTTTCAGTATGTCACGCATTGTGGTACGGATGTTTATTGATGTGTTGTTGGATGCCTTGGTCTTGTGATGAGAAGGTCTTTGTTATACAAACCACCCCTGCCCCTCCTTTGGAAAAGGAGGGGACACGTTGCAGTGTAACACACTGTATATAAGTTTGATATATCTGTGGTTCCTTGTTCTGCATAATGTCTTTTATATTATTGTTATTAATTATTTCTTATTGCAGTGAACATTTTATACAGTTATATTATGTTCTGTTCTATGGTTATGTGCAGTCTTTTTAAACCTCAATATCACCCTGCATTCTTTAGTGAAGCTCTTGTGTCCCCTCCTTTTTCAAAGGAGGGGCAGGGGTGGTTTGTAGTAAACCGGGGATACAAATTCGTTTAACTCGTGCTATTTATCATATTTTTGTTGGAAAGATTTTTCATATTCTAATATACATTCTACTATATGTCCTGGATTATTTGTAACGATTTTGTTTTCAAAGCGCATTATGCTTATGCCGTTGTCATTGAGAAAAGCTGTTCTTTTTTCATCATTGTCAAGTCCGGACTGAGTGTAATGACTGTTTCCGTCAAGCTCGATTCCAAGTTTTATAGATGGGCAGTAGAAATCGAGAATATATCTGCCGATGCTGTGCTGCCTGCGAAATTTTAATCCGTTAACCTGTTTCGCTTTAAGTACTTTCCATAGAATTGCCTCAAAAAACGTGGAGTTATTACGGAGAATTTTTCGCTCGTATTTTGACGATTGGGAATTAGCCTTAGCGCTTTTATATACCATAGCCATGCTTATTTAAACAATCCGCCTGTTCCGAACGGTCTTGCGTGGTGGTCGAGGTTCTCCTCTATGCTTCCGATCAGACCGTCCTTGATGTGTATTATCTTGTTTGTCTCGTTTGCCACACCGCTCTCATGCGTCACGACGACAATGGTTATGCCTTCGTTGCGGTTAAGGTCTTTGAGCAGCTGCATCACCTCCACGCTTGTCTTTGAGTCGAGTGCGCCCGTCGGTTCGTCGGCAAGTATTATCTGAGGATGTGTTATCAACGCCCTCGCTATTGCCACACGCTGTTTCTGACCGCCTGACATTTCGTTGGGATAGTGGTCTGCCCAGCGTTCAAGTCCGAGCCTTTCAAGATATTCCATGGCAAGTCTTTTGCGCTTCCTGCGTCCCACTCCCTGATAGAACAGGGGCAGTTCAACGTTCTCTGCGGCAGTCTTGAAGCCTATGAGGTTGAACGACTGGAAGATAAAGCCTATCATGCGGTTGCGGTATTCGGCGGCGCGGGTTTCCGACAGGTCCTTTATCAGCGTTCCGTTCAGCAGGTATTCGCCGCTGTCGTAGTTGTCGAGGATGCCCAGTATGTTGAGGAGCGTGGACTTTCCAGAGCCGGATGCTCCCATTATGGACACAAACTCGCCCTTGCCGATGTCGAGGCTTATGCCTTTGAGGACATGCAACGGTTGCCCGTTGTTGTATGTCTTGTGTATGTCTTTTAGGGTTATCATGACGATATTGCTTATTCTGCAGAACCTTCTTTCGTCGCTTTCTGCTCTTGTTTGAACTTCTCGTTCACCTCATCCATGCTTATTCCGAGCAGCTGCATGTTGCGGAACAGCTCAGGAAGACGGATGTCCATAAACTCTTTCTTACGTGTCTCGAGGATTGTCTTGCCTGCGCCCGGCGTGACGAAATATCCCAGTCCGCGCCTGTTGTATATGACACCCTCTGTTGCGAGCAGGTCGTATGACTTCACGGCAGTGTTGATGTTCACTTCCAGAAGCACTGCATACTCGCGCACACTCGGTATACGGCAGTCGTCGGGATACTTCCCTGCCAGTATTTCATCGCACAGCCTGTCGGCTATCTGCACATATATTGCCTTGCTGTTGTCGAATATCATAAATTAATCCATTTATTGTTTACAACCTGCATGCGCTTGAATATCCTGAAAGACAGCCAGTATGCGGCTGCAATTAATACGGGCAGCAGGCACATTATGAAATATACGAAGCCTTTTAGCGACTCTTCATTGATGTCGAAACTGCGCGAATCGACAAACCATGATGCCACCCATGCCAGCAGTATTGTGCCAAGTATCATCGTCATCGACGTGAGGACAAACTGACGGCGGCGGAAGAGCGTGCCTCCGAGCAGATATATCGAGTGGGTGAACATCAGCAGTTCAACGGACAGAATGGCATCAGCAGCGTCGTCAATGCCGCTGAACGTAATGGCGTTTATCAGCGCATTGAAGAAGTGGGGGATTGTCGTGGTCTGCATGCCGTGTCCTGTTATCAGAGAGAGCGACAGGCGCAGGACATCGGCAATGCAGAATGCCACGATGCAACCGGCAATCCAAAATATTGTAACATAGATATACCTTACCAGAAACTTCTCCGCGTCGGATGCCGGAAGGAGCTTGAACATCAGTCTTTGCTGCTTTGTCTTCATGTTGTTCAGCAGGTAGCAGCCAGAGAATGAGAACATGAACAGGAGCAGACCTACGGCGGTATTGCCGAATGACTCCAGCTCATTCCCAATTAGGTGATAACCGTTTGTGAGGTTGAACTTTACAAAAAGTATTATAAAGAATACGACGGTAGCCATCGTCACTGTTGTGATGTATTCCTTCTTGTATGTATATGCAGACCATTTGCCCAGTTGCATGAAACGGTTTATGTCGAATGTTTTTGCCATAATATATTGTCTTTACGGTTGTTGTTATGTTTTTTCCTGATGTTGCTGGTTATTTAAGCAGACCTTTTGTTGCGGCGTTGAACAGCAGTTCGAGGTTTATCATCGTGTCATCCGTTCCTCTGTTGCGGCGCGCAATGACATTGTTGCCCTGCAATGAAGGCTCCGCATATATCACGTCGCCGTTCTCCTCGCCGGGCATCCTGCACTCGAAAGAGTATTTTTCACATATATCCTGCACAGAGGCATCGAGCAATATGCGCGAGCGGTCGAGCATTATTATATGGTCGAGAAGCTGCTCCACGTCGTGTACCTGATGAGTGGATATGATGACGGTGCGGTTCTCGTCCATGTTGCTTGCCACCACTTTGCGGAACTGGCTCTTCGACGGTATGTCCATTCCGTTGGTAGGTTCGTCCATGAGAAGCATCCTCGTGTTTGCCGCCAGGGCAAAGCTCATGTACACCTTTTTCTTCTGTCCCATGGAAAGCTCTTTCAGGTTAAGGTTTAAGGGAAGCTCGAAGTCGAGCAGGCAGCGGTTGAGCACATTGCGGTCGAAGTGCGGATAGAACGGACTGTTCAGGCGTACGTATGCGTCGAGTGTCATCGGCGGGAGGTCAAATTCTTCCGGAACGAAGAACAGTTCGCGCAGAATGTCAGGATTTCTCTTGCCTGCATCTTCGCCGTCGATTTCAATCTTACCGTATTTCAGGCGCAACATGCCGCTTATGAGATAAAGCAGCGTAGACTTACCCGTTCCGTTTTTGCCGAGAAGTCCGTATATGGAGTTGCCCTTTATGCTGAGGCTGAAGTTGTTGAAAACCTCTTGACGGCTTCCCGGATAGCTGTATCCGATGTTTCTTATGTCTATCATTATCTTATGTTTTATAAGTTTATTTTATATGATATATAGTGTAATAGAATAATAGTACACTGCAAATATATGATAATATAATATTGCTTGCAAGCTTTTCTTGTATTTTCTTTGTGACAATATGTGTTTTTAACATTTATTGGAAAGATTTCATGGCATTAATACCATTAAAAGGCATGGCTGGGCTTATTGTTTTTTCTAAAATAAATAATGTGAGTTTGATATAAGCAAGTTATATATTTATATTCCGGAATACATCCTTTTGTAGGGACATTTTCTTGTAAATGTCTGTTTTTTATCCTGTTTAAAGCCGTTTTTATGTGTCGGTTTTACGGACATTTACAAGAAAATGTCCCTACAAAAGGATGACACTTGCGGATTGTATTATGTCGGACTCAAGTTAAAAAAATAAGCCTGCTTATTTGAAACCGTACATAACGGTATGCAAATAAGCAGGCTTTCAGACTTTAAGAATTATCCTGATTCTTTTTCCTTATGTAGTTTTTGTTTTTTATTATTCGGCAATGATTGCATATACGTTTATAGAATCACCCTTTGTAATTGTATGGCTTCCGGCTGCAAGCTTCTGTGATACAACACCGTTTGCATCCACAGCAGCGTTAGTGCCGTCGAATTTTATTCTCTTGCCTGAAGCGCCGTCTGTCACAACTGTTATTGTAAGCTCTTCCGTTGTTGTGAAAGATATGTTTGTTGCACTTTCCATCTTGAGGGCAGTTGTATATGTCACCCCATTGTATGTCTTTGGTGATACACCGCTCTTCAGGTTTCCGGTGATAGTGAAGCCGTTAACATTGCTTCCCGATGTGAAACCGTTGAATGTTGCTGTTGAACCAGCAACAACCGTTTCGGAAGGTGTCGGGTCGGGGTCCTCACCGCCTGTTCCTCCACCGGTGCCGCCGCCGGTTGTTCCACCGCCTGTTACCTCACCGAGGTTGCCGTATACCTTCACCAGTGAGCTCTTGTAGTTGTCGATAAGAGCATCAAGCTGGGCATTGATATCATAGTTTGTATCTTCCGTGCTGTTGTTGAAAGTAAATGTAACATCACCGTGCTGCATACGGCCTGCACCGAAGAAGCCCTGAACCTGTGCGGGGACATTTGCCGGATCTTCCACTGTATATTTGTACATGTCAGAAGCAGTGTCAAAGTTGTTGTATGAAGAGCCTCCTCCGAGAGCTGTTACACTTGAAGGCACTTTCTCGTCACGGCTTGTTGCAAGATATGCGTCAAAGTGTTTCTGCGTATCCATTACTGCCGCAACCTCCTTACCTTTCTGTATATACTTGCTTGCACCGTAAGGTATGAAAGTATAAGTTCCAGCCATAATATTATTATAAACCTTTATTACACCGCCAGCCTCACCGGAGAAAGTTCCTTTGCTGCCCAAAGTGTTGCTGCCGCCGTAGAGGTCGCTGCCCTGAAGTGACATCAGCACCGGATACTTACAGCTGCGGAAATAGTTTGCCTCAACAAAGAGCGATGAACCGAGCGTGGCACCAGAACCGTATTTTGAAACTCCGTCAAAATAGTTGTTATAAATGTGTATATGCTGAGACTTGCGTACACGTGGATGGCGTGAGTCCGAATGGTCGTACCAGTTGTTGCGGTATGTTACGAAGTCAACCTCGTCACCGTTAGAATTGAGGTGGGTCTTACCGGTGTCCCAGAAGTGGTTGCTTGAAATGGTTGCATGCTGAGTGCCTTTAATGTCAAGAGAACCGTCACCTTTCTTTTGGTCGCCGCCCTTGTTCTTGCCATAGAATATGTCAAGGTTGTGTGCCCATACGTTGTTTACGTCTGTATCAAAGCTGAGTCCGTCGTCAAGACAGCGCATGATAGCGAGGTTGCGTATCTCCACGCTCTTGCAGTTACGTATAAGCATGCCGTAGCCATGGAATGTGGCATCGCGACCAACACCCTCTAACGTGAGGTTCATTTCCTGACCTCTGCCTTTTATCTGAAGTCCTTCTGCAGTGCTTCCAAATGTTGGCATGTCACCTGCTTTTAACAGACCGATTATACGTACTGCCAAAGGACGTGTTTCCGACCCCTTTTCGTATGCCTGGAGAATATCCTGTATGCCGGTGCGTGTTTCTGTCTTTCCACCTGCATCCATATCCAGCTTTATTGTTTTCGCATTGCCAGCTGTGACATAAATTACGCGTGCGTTTGCTTTCAGTGTTCCGTCATTGTTGTATGCGCCTATGCCCGATGTAGTGTTGCTGTGTGCATATCCGTCACGGTTAAAGTTTATAACCTGCAGGTTTGATGCCGTACTTGCCTTTGTCTCGTCTGCCTGTCCGCCGATTACCGGTGCAACCTTCACCGTATATGTTCCCGCCTTGAGTCCGAGAGCATCTGCGCGCAGGTATGAAGCGTAGCCGCGTACAAGCTGGTCGTCTATTTTTGTAAAGTCGGCATACTGTCCGCCCTTTACATATACATTATATGAGTCGGCACCCGTAAACGGCTTCCACTCAACAAACAGAGCCTCGTGCCAGCCCTTTGCCTCTGTTATCTCTATGCCTTTATTCTCAATGTCGCCGCCGGTTCCCTGATTAATTGCCTTTGCAAAAGAGATGTTAGATATATTTTTAGTAAATACATCCTCCCACGCGCCTGTTGCCGGCTTTACAGTAACGGTTCCGGTAGCATTGTCTATGGTGATGTCCTCAAGTTCTTTTGTGTTGTAATATTTCACGGCATTACCCGTTACGGTTGTAAGCAGAGCCTGGTTCATGTTTACGTCCATTGCCACAGAGTGGTCCGTGTCGCCTCCCGGCTGGTCTCCGCCGCCGCCCTGACCATCAGTCACGGTAATGCTGTACACGTTTACGCCGCCCACTTCTGTTGTAAGCGTAACGTCGCCGTCGGCAGTAACAGTTCCTTCACAGGTCTGTGAACCTGTAACAGGCGTAAAGCCGCTCTTTACCGTAAGGTTTGTCTGTGCCAGACCGCGTGCCTCTGCCGTCTTTGCCGTCTCGCATGATACGGTCACCACCTGTCCTGCCTTCAGTCCCGGTATTGTTACGATAATGCCCTTTCCGTTAAGCTCCATACGGTTTTTGCCGTAGTTAAGACGTACTTTCCCATTTGTATTTGTCGAACCGGCTCCGGCTTTGAATTTAAGCCCCTTTGCATATTCAAGTTCTACGCCGTTTGCCATAAGAGGACCGTCGATGGCGGCAAACATGCTGTAGCGTGTCTGTGCAGCATCGTCATACCAGTTGGCATCAGCTGCGATATTTGTCTTGTCCGCATCGCCCACCGTGCCGAATGTCCAACTCGTCTGTGCTCCAGCCTCTGTGGCGAAGAGCATCATAAAGCCTGCTATGAGGCTATATATAATATGTGTATGTTTCTTCATGACCGTTGTGTTATCTGATTACCATTTTCTTACCGTTCACGATGTACAGACCCTTGGGCAGCCCTTCGGTGCTGTTGCCCATATACTGTCCGTTGAGGTTGTAGACTTTCTTCACCGCGTTTTCCGTCTCCACTTCCGGTCTGCTTATGGCTGTTGACGGAGAATAGGAGAAGTTGATAGATACGAGCGACATGTCTGCCGTCTGTGATGTGTTGTCAGCAAAAGTCATGACAACATCATCGCCGCTGAATGTCAGACGTGTGACATTCTTGTTGACGGTAGTTCCGTCAACGACCACCGTCTGGGTGTTGTCGGCACCGGCAGATAAACACATAGCCGCCATGCCGATGATTAAAGCAATTGATTTGTTCATAAATTTGTTTAGATTAGTATTATTTTGATGCCGCGAAGTTAGTTGTTTTTTGTCATCATACAATTGGATTATAATGGTAAATATCACGTAAACGTTTACGAAAAAGTGTTGTAAAAGATACATTTATTAAATATTCATTAACATTTAACATTCTGCCTTTTAACAAACAGAGTCTCTTTTTTGCCACATTCTTAAAATATTATCGTCTTGGACCTGAGAACTTGAAAGATGAGGACTGTTTGTATGATGATATACCGCAGGCTCCAAAGGGAAGGGCTGCAATGGCTTTTATATGTATAAAACATTGTTTATGAGCACGTTATGCCTCGTTTTGAATGTAAAATAGCATTAATTGTCTTGCAACGGAGTATTAATTACATCGTAACAGATATTGCCTTACTCTGTAACGGAGTATTAAATGTATGGTAAAATAGCATTCGTTGCCATGTTGTTAATACTCCGTTACAGAGTAAGGCAATATCTGTTGCCGTGTAAAACGATATCCGTCAGAGAGTAAAATGGTATCAAAAGATGCAGAAATGCAATGTTTTGCAGTTTCATGGAAGCTGGATTTTGCATGAAAATGTTGGAATAAGGTGTTAAAAACTTTATTTTTTATCTTCTTTCTGCACATTCCGCTCGGTTTTGTGCAGTATTGTTTAAAAAGAAATTCCAGTTTGGGACATAAATATTGCACATTTTATTGATTTTGTGCAGCGCCGCCTTCTAAAACCACTGGAAATATTATTGCTAATAAAGACGTTTCTGTTAACAAATGAAATATAAATTAACATATCACAAATTAAAATGCAAAGTGCAAAAATTAAAGTTTGCAATAGTGCCTTCCGGTGTGTTTGCGGGGGAGATATCTGAAATATATAAACCACCCCTGCCTCGCCTTTGGGTAAGGTATTTGGGAGTTAAAGAAGTTATGGGAAGGTAGAAGAAGTTAAAGGACAAATGATAAAGTAAAGGAGTAAGGAGAAAAGGGAGTAAGGAGTAGATAGGTATTGTAGTCTTTTATGACTTTAAAGACTTTAAGGACGCTGATGACTTTAAGGAGTTAAGGAAGTTATGGAGTTATCGCTCCCGCAGGTCGCTGAGGAGTTATACCAATAGCGGGCAAGCCTATTGCACGGCATTAAGACATTCGGCTTAACTCCTTAACTCCCTTTAACTCCTATTATAATAACAACGTGAGTTCGGCGAATTTGAATAATCAAAAAAGTTATAGACAATCAATATGATACAATCAAGAAAACACCCTGCAACGTTCGGGTGGATTTGCAATCCGCCCGCTTTTTAAGCGCCATCAGTAATGGATTTGCAATCAATAGGCATTTCAAATGCCTTCACTGCGCCATGTTTTTATAGCTTTCAACATGCACATGCGGGCGGATTGCAAATCCACCCGAACGTAAGAGAATGTTTATTAATGACTTACAGCGTTGATATAATTCGTCGAACTCACGTTAAATAGGATAAAAACACGGACATTTACAAGAAAAAGTCCCTACAAAAGGATGAATCTCGGAATATAAATATATAACATACGTTATGTATATATATCCGATAATGCAATACATAATAATATTTCAGGAAAAATCGGACGACAAATGGAGCATTAGGGTAATATTGAAAGTCATTGTACTTTAACGGGTTGATAAATGGACCGTTAAAGTTTTGTTTTTACGCTGAATTGATGTAATTTTGCAGACTATAATTAATAAGTATACATTATTATATATATGGCTATGGAACAGAAACTATTTGTCTATAATACGCTGAGCCGCCGTAAAGAGCTTTTTGAGCCGCTGCATGCTCCCAATGTGGGTATGTATGTGTGCGGTCCTACGGTATATGGCGACCCCCATTTGGGACATGCCCGCCCGGCGATAACGTTTGACATACTTTTCCGCTATCTGAAACATCTTGGATATAAGGTGCGCTATGTGCGTAACATCACCGACGTGGGACATCTCGAGCACGATGCCGACGAGGGCGACGACAAGATAGCAAAGAAGGCAAGGCTTGAGCAGCTTGAGCCGATGGAGATAGCACAGCACTACACCAACCGCTATCATCAGGCAATGGAGGCTCTCAATGTGCTTCCGCCGAGCATAGAGCCGCATGCCACGGGACATATAATAGAGCAGGAGCAGCTTGTGCAGGAAATCCTTGACAACGGATTTGCATACGAGAGCAACGGTTCGGTATATTTCGACATAGAGAAGTATAACAAGGTTCACCGCTACGGGGTGCTTTCCGGACGCAACCTTGACGACGTGATAAATGCCAGCCGTGAGCTTGACGGAGTGGGAGAGAAGCATAATCAGGTTGACTTTGCCATCTGGAAGAAGGCGCAGCCGGAGCACATCATGCGCTGGCCCAGTCCGTGGAGCGAAGGCTTCCCTGGATGGCACTGTGAGTGCACGGCTATGGGACGCAAGTATCTCGGCAACCATTTCGACATACACGGAGGCGGGATGGACCTCGTGTTTCCGCATCATGAATGTGAGATTGCCCAGGCGGTGGCAAGTCAGGGCGACCAGATGGTGCGCTACTGGATGCACAACAACATGATAACCATCAACGGACAGAAGATGGGCAAGTCGCTCGGCAACTTCATCACGCTGGAGCAGTTCTTCACCGGAGCGCACGAGTCGCTTGAGAAAGCATACAGTCCGATGACGATACGCTTTTTCATACTGTCGGCGCATTATCGCGGAACGGTTGACTTCTCGAATGAGGCTCTTGCCGCGAGCGAGAAGGGACTGGACAGGCTGATGACCGGAATAAGCGGCATGGAGAGAATTGTGCCGTCGGCGGAAAGCGATGCTGACACGGCAAAGGTGGTTGCCGGACTGCGGGGCAAATGCTATGAGGCAATGAACGACGACCTTCAGACACCTGTGGTGATAAGCCATCTCTTCGAGGCGTGCCGTCTGATTAATATCCTTCTCGACCATAAGGCGGCGATAAGTGATGCTGACCTGAAGGAACTTAAGGAGACAATGCAGCTCTTTGCCTTCGACATTCTCGGTCTGCGTGAGGACAAGGGTGCCGGCAGCGGTGCACGTGAGGAGGCATACGGCAAGGTGATGGACATGATTCTTGAACTTCGTTCAAAGGCACGTGCCAACAAAGACTGGGCTACGTGCGACCAGATACGCGATGCGCTGAAGAACGCCGGCTTCGAGGTGAAGGACACCAAGGACGGATGTGTTTGGAAGCTGAATGTGTAATCACGGGCGGTTTTCCTTAATTCGGAATAGTAACCCTTACGTTGTGGTATTAAAATACAGTAGAGACGCGATTCATGGCGTTTACAGGAATATATAGCATGAGTGGATATATATCCATATAAATGAAAAAGGTGTTATTATTCGTCAGAACCATATTAAATATTATAATAATAGAGGACATCCCGTGCGCGGAATGTCCTCTATTCTATGTATAATCATATTTCTTTAATCCAAGTCTAATGACCGATTTGGGTTTAAATAAGAGCTGTTAATATTCTTCTTCGTTCCAGATGTCATAGCTGTTCTTTCCAAACTCTTTGGCGCCTACCTCTTGACCTTCCGGCAAGTCCTCTTCTTTTACAGGATAACGTTCATCAAGCCTGTGAAGACCATCTGCGTTATCGAAAATCTTTACCGAATACAAAGGAGCCATCAAGCCTTCGGTTTCTACCTTCAAAAGATTTGTTTCGGGTGTAATATATGTTTTCTTCATAGTAATTCTCTTTTATGTCGTTTCATCATTTGATTACTATCTTCTTGCCGTTCTTGATGTATATTCCCTTGGCAAGTCCCTCGCCGGAGCCGTTTGTGCGTACAAGACGTCCGTTAAGGTCATAAATACACTGCGAATTACATGATGCCTGATTTGTCATTTCCATGTTGCCGATGCCGGTAACGACATCGTCGTTATCCTTTATGCCACTGATGCTGAAGGTGATTTGGGTGCCAGCCGGTACTTTCTGTGTGTCTATCCATGTGCGGAAACCCTTTACGCTGTAGCTCTTGTTCTGTGTGTGATACCATTCGCCATTGCTCAGAAGGAATGCGCCTGGTTCGATGACAGGCTCTTTTTTCCAGACATACGTGCCGTAATGTCTCAGACCGGTGAATTGCGGATTGTTAATCACTTCGAAGTCTTGGGGCGTTGTGCAGCCATAAAAGGCTGATGATTCATCCGTGATATTGTTTTCGGGAATATTTTCAAATGTGACATTTTTGATTAAATAAATGTTTGCTTTGTAAGTGTCGTCTTTTTCCGACAAATCCAATGTTGCATATCCCGATGTCTCATTTTTGTCCAAACGTTCTGTTTTCCAGTTCTCTATCGTAACATGGTCACTGTTGGAAGGCTTGATGATATAGTGTTGTCCTGCTTCTAAGGCACTGCTTGATGAAACAGTCAAATCCACCAGGGTATATCTGATTGTATATGGTGCATCTTCATTGATGCCTTCCAGCTTTGCCAACTTGGTGGTATTCTCAAACCACGTGTGTAGTCGCCTTCCATCAGCAACTTGCCTCCAAGTGCATAGGTTGCCGGTACTTCATCATCATTCAGTTTTATGAATGGCTCTTCAGCTCTGGCTGTTCCTGCTTTTGCATAAAGCTTTGCCTCGCCTGTTGTAAATCCCTTGCATGATATGTTGTACCATCCTTCGGGTAAAGGCTCTGTCACGGTGTTCCCTTCTTCATCTGTTGTTGTTGTTTCTGTGCTTATTTCTTGATACACAATGGCTTTACGATGGATATTTGCTGTCCAGTATTTAGCCAGATAGGTTTCGGCATGCTTGTCTCCATTATAGCCGGTATAGTCGTCGTAAGTAATAAGGTCGGCCTCGGAAGCATTATTTATAGTTCCTATCTTATTGTTTTTGCCATCATTTATATCATTAGTGACTTTGAAGTTGTCGCCGGTTTCTTCATTAGTGGTAATGAATGTAGCAGAGCCATATCCCACACCGCCATAAACATAGTTTACATTATCTGATAAACCGGTAGGCTTGCATATTAATGTACTTCCACTGTTTATACTTCCTGCATGTTTAAGGTTCGCTACCGTATCCGTGCCACTTGTGTAATTACGCAGCCTTACATAACCGTTTGTTGTTCCGTTGTTTACAGTGGAGGCAACTTTCCACGAAGCGGCACCACTGTTATAGGCAGAAATACGAGGGTTTCTCAGCAGGTTTGTTGCATCTGCACTTTTCGTGCCGGTTATGCTTGGGTCCATTACTTCGTTTAGCTTATCCAGAAACTGTTTATTCCTGATAAGCATCCAGTGTGCCCTTTCGTCTGATGCATCAGGCTTGGTTGCAGTCCATGCCACAGCCTTGTTTCTTCCTTCTGTTCCCTTCGCGTTAGCCATCAGGTATACTGTAGTGTTTTTACCATCGTTTGTTGTCAATGAGACGTTATACACATTTTCTTTTCCTGCAACAGTAACAGGTGTAAATGTCAGCTTGCTTCTTAAATCCTTTCTGGCGTTGATAAACAGGATGTTGTTGTCCGTGGAATTGTTGCCCCATCCTATATATCTGTAGTCATCGCTGACACCATCGCCACCTTGGTTAAATCTGAGAGAATACACGGTGGTATTTCCGCTGCTTTCATTTATCAGTTGAAAAAGTTTTCCTATATGAAACAAGAATGCCTGTGTTCCCCACATGCCGCTGCCACCCACATAGTAATCGGTAGTAGGATTATATAAAAACACTTTGGCGTCAGGGGTGTTATTGATATCTGCTTCGTTCAAAGTGACACCTTTTGTCCAAGTCTGTGCATGAGCCTTAAATAGTCCCAGCACTAAAATCATCATTGCTACAACTAATAATCTCGTCTTCATTGTAAATAAATTCCTCTAATTTTAATAGTTTCTTGTTATGTCAGTTTAAAGGCTTCTTACTTAATTATATTACATGCTATTTATCTGTCTGTGCCTTAAGAAATTACAAAATTACTAAAAAATACCCCCCCCGAAGGCTTTAACAATGTTTAACTATACTTCCCCGTATCTTTTGTGGCGTTTTACATTTTAAAGAGTTATTGGGGACAAAAAAGCATGCGGCTCGCAAAGGTGTCCTTTTATCTTGGAATAAAAGCGGCAGAGAAAGAAGTAATCTCATGGATAATGACTATCTTTGCATATATTATCTGCATCTAATCATCAAAAATATATGAAAAAGGCAGTATTCTTTTTAATGTTTGTGATGTTTTCGATGTGCGTTTGTGCACAGGGGACATACACCAAGGCGTGCAACGATAAGGCTCTTGCCAAGAAAGCGGCTAAGTGGGAGCAGAAAGGGGAGTGGCGAAACGGATTTGAAATGGCGTCTCCGCACAAGAGCGTGAATGCCGTTGAGTTTTACACTCAGTATGCAAAGAACCGTGCGCAGTGGGATGCGATGTTCCGCTGGCTTGCTTCTGCCGACCTGATGAATATGCCGAAAGGCAAGTATCCCATAGAGGGAACGACGCTTGTCGTAAGCGTGGAGGACAGTCGAAACAGCGAACTGGAAAAGCGGAAGAGCGAAAGTCATTATCATCATATTGACTTCCAGTATGTGGTTAAGGGTACGGAACGCTTCGGTATAATAGACCATCAGACGAGTAAGCCCAACTGTGAGTACAAGCCCGATGTGATACATTATGACTACGATGTGGATAAGACACGCTTTTACGACTCGGCAAAAGACAGGTTTTTTATCTTTTTCCCGTCCGACTGGCATATAGCGAAGGTCAAAACCGACCTTGAAGATCAGGAAATACGTGTTATTGTGGTGAAGCTTGACTACGTGGAATGATTGTCCAGCGTGTTATTGCAGATAAGCCATAAGCACGTCCCATACGGCAATGATGTGGCATACGGAGCCCGCGAGCACGAAGAAATGGAAAACACTGTGCATGAACCGCCTTTTATTAAGGCTGTAAAAGGCGGCACCGGTAATATAACATACTCCTTCGGCGATAATCCATGCCACTGCTGCCGCGCTGACATTGTCTATAAGCGGCTTGAATGCCACGAGCACGGTAAGCCCCATTCCTACGAAGCAGAGAGTTTCGACATTGCTGTGGTCTTTAAGTTTTGCAAAGCTTATTACCGTGCCAGCCAGTGCACATGCCCATATAAATATGAACAGTCCCCAGCCCCAATACTCCTCATTGCGCAGCGCGATGAGCGTCAGCGGGGAGTAGCTGCCCGCTATGTGCCAGTATATTGCGGCGTGGTCCCACTTCCTTAATGTCTCTTTCCACCGGTTGCGTCTTGGCAGGGCGTGATATGCCGTGGATGCGATGTAAGAGCAGAGCATGCCGGCGAGATAAAGTACCACGCCGAGCGATGCCCACATGTTGTCTGCCCCGTGGCAGATGAGGGCGAAGACTACGGCTGTTGCCACACCGAGAAATATCCCTCCGGCATGCGACCATGAGTTCCACAATTCTTCTTTCCTTGTGTATCTTATCATAACGTGAACTTGACGAATTTATCTTTTATACAACAAGAGGGGTGTGTCAAAACTCAACTCTTTCAACCTGTAGGGACATATTCTTGTATTTGTCCGCCAAACATCCATTGAATATCAAGATGTTACAAACGGACAAATACAAGAATATGTCCCTACTTGGCGCTGTATGAGAAATTTGACACACCCTCTTGTAATATTCATCGAGATTACCTTATCATATTGTGTTGTCGGCGTAAGGAGTATCAGAATTCGTCGGCAAGAACAAAGTCAAGCTGCTTTTTCTCCATATTCGCCTTAGCCACCTTTATGCGTACGGCATCTCCCAGCTGGTAGCGGTGTCTGCGGCGGCGCCCGACAAGGCAGTAGTTGCGCTCGTCAAAGTCGTAGTAGTCATCGTTGAGGTCGTGTATGGACACCATTCCCTCACAATGGTTCTCGTCAATCTCGCAGTATATGCCGTATGGTGTTATGCCGCTGATGTGTGCATCATACTCGTTCCCTATCTTGTCTGCCATGAACTCCACCATTTTATACTTTATGGAGTCGCGCTCGGCGTTCTGCGCTATCTGCTCCATGTCGCTCGAATGTTTGCAAAGCTCCTCGTAGCGTTCCTTGTTTGCACTGCGCCCTCCTGCCTGATAGCGTGTCAGCAGACGGTGGACGAGAGTGTCGGGATAGCGGCGTATGGGACTGGTGAAGTGAGTGTAGTAGTCGAACGCCAATCCGTAATGCCCTATGTTGTGTACGCTGTATTTCGCCTTCATCATGGCACGCAGGGCAACGCTTTCTATCAGTTTCTGCTCGTTGCTTCCGCTGCAGTCGTCCATAAGGCGGTTAAGACTGCGCGACACTTCACCCTTTGTCCCTCCGGTCTTCAGCTTGTATCCGAACCTTACGATGAACTCGCGCAGCATCTCCAGCTTCGTCGGGTCTGGCATGTCGTGTATGCGGTATGGCAGTGTCTTCGCCTTTTCGCCTTTCTTCACCTTGCCGATGCTCTCCGCAACGGTCCTGTTTGCAAGCAGCATGAACTCTTCTATAAGCTTGTTTGCGTCTTTTGCCTTCTTGAAATAACAGCGTATGGGCTTCCCTTTCTCGTCGGTTTCAAACCGCATCTCCTCACGGTCGAACTTCACCGCGCCGTTTTTGAACCTTGCCTTGCGCAGCTTCTTTGCCAGAAGGTCGAGTATTACCAGTTCTGTGGCATATTCGCCCGTGTATCCGTTTTTGCCGGCGGGCGGTGCAGGCTCTCCCGTTCCCTCCTGCACGCCGTTCTTCTCGAGTATCTCCTGCACCTCCTCGTATGCGAAGCGACGGTCGCTCTTTATTACGGTGTGCACCAGCCGCCAGCGTTTTACCTTAGCTTCTTCGTCCATGTCGAAGACAACGCTGTATGCCAGCTTTTCCTCGTTGGGGCGCAGAGAACATATGAAGTTGCACAGACGCTCGGGCAGCATGGGTATCGTGCGGTCTACGAGATACACGCTTGTGGCGCGCTTCACCGCTTCCTTGTCGATAACGGAGCCTTCGGTGACGTAGTGCGACACGTCGGCGATGTGTACTCCGACCTCCCACAGTCCCTTGCCGAGCGGTTTTATCGACAGCGCGTCGTCAAAGTCCTTGGCGTCCTTGGGATCTATAGTGAATGTAGTCACGCTGCGGAAGTCCTCACGTTCCTTGTAGTCATTCTCCGTTATCTCGCCGCTTATCCTGTTTGCCGCCTCTTCCACATGCTTGGGATATTTGTACGGCAGTCCGTATTGAGCCAGTATGGCGTGCATCTCTACGTCGTTCTCGCCCATCTTCCCGAGCACGTCGACCACCTCTCCGATGATGCTCTTGTTATCTGCCGAGGGCCACTGTATGATTTTCACCACAGCTTTCTCGCCTGTCTTTCCGCCTTTCAGCTTTTTCCTTGGTATGATGATGTCCTGCATGAAGGTGCGGCTGTCCGGGACAAGCAGTGCGAAGTCTTTCTCAACGAGCAGCTTGCCCACAAACGAGTCGTGTGCACGTTCGATAATCTTCGTAACCATTGCCTCCTTGATGTGGTTCCTCCGTCTTGCCATCATAGCCACCTGCACACGGTCTCCGTTGAGCGCGAACATAGAGTTGCGCTCCGCCACGAACACCGGCTTGCCGTTCTCGTCGGGTATAACACTGTTCTTTCCGTTGGGTTTCCGCAGAAAACGCCCTGTTAGCACCTGTCCCTTTGTGTTGAGGCGGAACGAGTTTTCGCTCACTTTGCTAAGATAGTCGTCCCACGCCATGTCCTCCATTGTGTCCACGGCGAGCATCTTAGCCGGATGAGTGTCCAGCCTGAGAGCCTTGAATATTTGTTTTAAACTGTATGTTTCTTCGGCATGGTGCATGAAAAACTGCTGCAACATTTCCGACATTTGTTTTTTGCCTACACGTGTATGGCTGCCTTTGTTTTTTGCCATAATACTAACTTTTAATGATTTAAGCAGATGTGCGAAGATACGAAATAAATCGTACAAACGCGCTGTTGTTATGAAAAAAACGGTTAATTCGGACTTTTCTTCTTATCTTTGCACGTGTTTTCCCGTGCTTTGCGGGCGCGCGTATTATAATAAGGTGTAAAAATAGAGATGAGCAACAAGATATTGATAACCGGAGCCACGGGCTTTATCGGCGGGTTTATCGTCGAAGAGGCACTGCGCCGCGGCATGGAGGTATGGGCGGCAGTGCGCAGGTCGAGCTCGCGCGAGTATCTTTCCGATCCACGCATAAACTTCATAGAACTTAATCTCGGTAGTCAGACTGAGCTTGAACACAGTCTTGCCGGGCGGTCTTTCGATTATGTGGTTCATGCCGCCGGCGTTACCAAATGCGTGGACAGCGCCGACTTTCACCGTGTGAACACCCTTGGCACCGTAAATCTTGTCAACGCCCTGCTCCGTCTCGGCGGCGTCAGGCGCTTTGTGTATATAAGCAGCCTGAGCAGCTACGGACCAGTACACGAGGATGACCCGCTTTGCGAGATAAAGCCGTCTGACCCGCAGCGTCCCGATACTGCCTATGGACGCAGCAAAATGGAGAGCGAACGCTGTCTCGACGAGATTTTGGGAAGCGGGAATGATGGTGCGGCGTTTCCCTATGTCATATTGTGCCCCACGGGAGTATACGGTCCGCGCGAGCGCGACTATTTCATGATGGCAAAGAGCATAAGGAACCATGTTGACTTTGCCGTTGGTTACAGGCGTCAGGACCTTACCTTTGTATATGTCCTTGATGTGGTGCAGGCGGTGTTCCTTGCTCTTGAGAGGGGACAGAACGGCGGACGATACTTCCTCAGCGACGGCAACGTCTATTCATCGCGCACGTTCAGCGACCTGTTGCGACGCGAGCTTGGCGTGGGGCTGCTCCTGCGTATAAAGGCACCGCTATGGTTCCTGCGCGCTGTGACGTTCGTGGGCGAGCATGTAGGGCGGCTCACGGGCATGCCTTCTGCGCTGAACAACGACAAGTTTCATATAATGAAGCAGCGCAACTGGCGCTGTGACATCTCGTCAACCGTGAGCGATTTGGGCTATGAGCCGCAGTATGACCTCGGGCGCGGCGTACCCCTGACCGTAAAATGGTATAAAGAGCATGGGTGGCTATAGGGGCGATAGCTTCTATAGCAACTATAGTTTCTATAGAGCCTATAGCTGCCAAACCTATTATAAGATAAAAACAAACACTATGATAAAATTTCTGATAAACCTTTTTTCCATAGAGAAGAAGCCCCGCCGCGGGCTTTTCGCATTCGAGTGGGTGATGATGGCATATCTCGTTTTCACCCTGCTGCTGATAATCCTCACATATACCAAGGCTGTCAACCCCGACGACATGATATGGGGACGCGTGCGCGTGGCAGCTATCACAGTTGCGCTGTGGGGCGTGTACAGTATGCTTCCGTGCCGGTTTACACGCTTTGTGCGCATTGTCGTACAGCTTGCCCTGCTCGGCTGGTGGTATCCCGACACTTACGAGATAAACCGCATGTTCCCCAACCTCGACCATGTCTTCGCATCGCTTGAGCAGTGGGTGTTCGGCTGCCAGCCCGCACTGCTGTTCTCACGTTGCGTGCCGTGGCATTTTTTCAGTGAGATGATGGACATGGGCTATGCCTCTTACTATCCTATGATAGTTCTCGTCACGCTGTTCTATTTCTTCCGCCGTCCCCGCGAGTTTGAGTGTGCGGCGTTTGTAGTCCTCACGTCGTTTTTCATATATTATGTGATATTCGTTCTCGTTCCCGTCACCGGTCCGACGTTCTATTATAAAGCTGTGGGCGTGGACAATATTGCCGCAGGCATATTCCCCTCCGTGGGTGACTATTTCAACACCCATACAGGATGCCTTCCCAGTCCGGGAAATCCCGACGGCTTTTTCTACGGACTTGTCGAGAGTGCAAAGGAGGCAGGCGAACGCCCCACGGCGGCATTTCCCAGCAGCCATGTGGGCATAACAACCGTGCTCGTTCTCCTTGCCTGGCACACGCGCAACCGCCGCCTGTTTTTCATCCTGTTGCCGTTCTATGTCCTGATGTGCTTCGCGACGGTATACATACAGGCGCATTATGCCATAGACTCCATTGCCGGGTTGCTGAGCGGTGCGCTGCTGTATGCCGTGCTCATGAATTGTTACAAAGTGAGGTGAGGGATGTCGTGCCTGGGAATGTCCCGCGCGGCGGATGCCACCCGGCGTGCAATTATCCCATGATACGAATAAAACAACCGCCAAAACATCGCTGTTAAAGGAAAAAGATGTACATTTGCAGCAAATTGCAATTTTTATGAAGATATTTCGTCATGCGGGACGGGTGCTCAGTGCGTTCTTTGCCCCTATAAGATGTAATGCCGCCTTTTTTATCTTCATGTACATCCTCGGTCTGGTGTGTACATACGCCGTGGTGCCCGACAAAAAAGGCTACCACGCCTATAGTCTTGCATGGGACGAGCTTTTCCTCGACCTATATATATTGTGCCTTTTCCTCATCGTATTGCCCGGCATCGTCAGACAGTGGGTGAGACGCCTGTTCTATTTCATTGCATACGGCATCGCCCTCATAGATGTCTATTGTTATGTTGAGTTCGGTTCAACCATAACGCCTACCATGCTCCTTCTTGTGGGTGAGACAAACACCGATGAGGCAACAGAGTTCCTTTCCTCATACGTCGGATTTGACGTTGTCTTCAGCAAGGTGGGATGGGTAGTGCTTACCGGAATGGTGCATATCGCCTGCACCTATGTGGTGTCGCGCATTTATTACCGCCGCCGCAGGCTCGTGCGCCGCCATCCGTGGATGATTGCAGCATTGAAGATGGCACGTGCCGCCGTGCCATGGATGGGTGCCGTAACACTGGCACTGTTAATATACACGGCATCCGAATGCGTTGAGAACAAGAGAGCCGTTGTGCGGCTGATGTCGTGCAAGAATATAGGCAGCGTCGAACATGAGCTTACGCGCAAGGACAAGGCAGTTCTTTACCTGCCGCTTTACAGGCTCGTCTTCAGCGTATACGCCAACAGCCTGACGGCGCAGCAGGTTGACAAGCTCATCGGGGCTATAGATACGGTGCGCGTGGACAGTTGCTCATTCCGCAGTGACAACATCGTACTGATAATAGGTGAGAGCTACAACCGCCACCATGCCCAGCTCTACGGATACGACAAGCCTACGACACCGCGGCAAAAGGCAAGGGCACGCCGCGGCGACCTTGTGCCCTTCAGCGATGTGGTGACGCCATGGAACCTCACGAGCTTTGTCTTCAAGCACCTTTTCTCGCTCTACACCGTTGGCGACAAGGGTGAATGGTGCGACTATCCCCTTTTTCCAGAACTGTTCCGTAAGGCGGGATACCACGTCACATTCGTCACCAACCAGTTTCTTCCGCAGGCAAAGGAGGCAGTCTACGACTTCAGCGGAGGCTTCTTCCTCAACAATCCGAAGCTCAGCAGCGCACAGTTCGACACGCGAAACACGCAGCTCTTCCGCTATGACGGCGGACTGCTCAACGACTACGATCACCTTCGCCCCGAGGGCAAGGACCATAACCTTATAATATTCCACCTCAAGGGACAGCACGTCGACTATCAGACGCGATATCCCAAAGACCGCACCAAATGGGGCGTGAACGACTACGACCGTCCCAGGCTGAACCCCCGCGAGCGCCACATACTGGCAAGCTACGACAACGCCGTGCTTTACAATGACTCCGTTGTGGATGCCGTGATAAGGAAGTTCGAGGCAGAAGACGCCATAGTGATATACGTTCCCGACCACGGCGAAGAGTGTTACGGAGACGACATACACTTCTACGGGCGCATGCACTCCACCGAAATCACTGCGCGTTTGGCACGCGAGGAATTCGACATTCCTTTCTGGGTATGGTGCTCGAAGAAATACCGCAAGGCACACCCCGATGTCTTTGCACGCATAAAGGCGGCACGCGACAAGCGCTATATGACCGACGCCCTGGCTCACATGCTGCTGTGGCTCGGTGGCATACACTGCCCCGAATACCGCGACGACCTTAACATACTCAGTACGGACTACAACGAAAACCGTCCGAGAATACTGAAGAACCAGGTTGACTATGACAAGCTGGATGTGAGGGGAGACGCATCTGCAACAAACCCAAACAATAAGAAGAGATGAAAAAGGAACTGCTGAGCCTTGACGGCTCCAAGGCGCTGAGGGGCATCGCCATACTCGGCATCATACTGCATAACTACTGCCACTTCCTCGGCTTTGCCGTGAAGGAGAACGAATATACCTTCACTGCCGCAAAGCCGGCGATGCTATGGGACAGGCTCATCACCCTCGACAATAACCTATTCGTACACATCCTATCGTTTTTCGGACACTACGGAGTGCCTATATTTCTGTTCATAAGCGGCTTCGGACTGGTACGCAAGTATGAGCAGGGCACCGCAGCACCCGTCCGTGCGCTCCCATTCATAGGCGTGCACTATCTGAAACTGCTACGTCTGATGTTCCTCGGCTACATAGGCTTTGCCGTCGTGAGCTGGCTTCATCCCCACGGCTATCACGGATATACCTTCGGGCGGGTTGTGGCACAGATGCTCATGTATATCAACCTGCTTCCCGATCCTGACCATATCATCAAGCCCGGACCATACTGGTTCTTCGGTTTGATGTTACAGTTGTATGCTGTCTATCGCCTGCTGTTCTACCGCCGTAGCACGTTCTGCGTCATTGCGCTCATCATTGTGTGCTGGGCTGTGCAGGCAGTGTTCACTCCCGATGTCGACCACGGCGGCGAGATGCTCAACCGCATACGCTATAACTTCATCGGCGGAATGCTGCCCTTCGGCATGGGCATTGTCTATGCACGTCACGGCAGAGGGCTTCCGTCGTGGGGAAATGCCGCCGTGGCAGCAGTTTCGGCTGTCGCCGTTTTTGCCGGCAGCTTCTTCTTCCAAACATGGTTGTGGGTGCCGCTGTTTGTCGTTACGGGTGCCGTTGCTACGGTGAAGCTGCTTCCGGCTCCGTTGCTCAAACCCTGTATATGGGTTGGCGGCATATCCTCGGCACTCTTCGTTGTTCATCCCATCCTGCGTGAGATAATAATAAAGATGTCATACCGCGGTCAGGTTTACACCGGCATCATCCTCTATGTGGTGCTCTCCGTGGCTTGTGCATGGCTCTTCGCCCGCCTGCTGCGCTTCATACCGGTGCCTAAGCTGAAGGGCTAAGGGGATAGGGGACTTAAGGTCTTTAAGGTCATTAAGGACCTTAAGGACTTTACAAGAAATAAAACGACAAATGAAAATAAGACAGACAGACTTCTCGGACCTCAGCCGCTACCGCAGCGAGCTTATGGGACTGGCGATGATATTCGTAATGCTTTTCCACGTATGGCTGCCCAAGAGCAACCCTATGTACGGACTGGTGCGCTGCGGCAACGTAGGTGTTGACATGTTCCTCTTTCTCAGCGGCATAGGACTGTGGTTCTCGTGGACGGGCAACCGCTCTCTGCCGCGCTTCTTCCGCAAGCGTTACATCCGCATATATCCGGCATGGCTCATTATGGCATGCCTCTTCTACATACCTAATTATATTAATACCGACGGCGGCGGATACAGCCCGAACCTGTTTCACCTTGCGGCAAACATTGCCGTGAACTGGAGTTTCTGGCGCATCGATGATCTTACGTTCTGGTTCATCCCGTCCATAATGATGATGTACACGTTCGCCCCGGCATATATGGAAGCTGTTCGCCGGGCACCATCGTGGCGGTGGCTGCCCGTGGCGTTCATGGTCCTTGCCGTCATGGTGTGCTACTATCCGCCCGTTCACGGGGCTGTAGGTCATGTGGAGATATTCTTCAGCCGCATACCAATATTCCTTCTCGGCATAAACTGCGGAGAACTTGTCCGCACGGGGCATAAGGCAGAAGGCTCCTCGCTGTGGCTCATATTGCTGCTCTTCATAATGAGCCTTGCCATGTGCGTTGAGTTTGAAGAGTCGTGGCGCGGTCGCTTCCCGCTTTTCCTCGAGCGCATGGTCTACATACCCCTTGCCGTCACGGCTATGCTGCTCCTTGTCCGCCTGTTGCGCCATACGCCGTCGTGGTTTAACCGCGCAATGGCATTTGTCGGCGGCATAAGTCTCGAAATATACCTCATACATGCCCAGTTCGTGCTGAAATACGTGAGGGAGTGGAATCTCGGATATTGCCTCACTGCTGCAACGATGATTGCTTTATCCCTTCCGCCCGCATGGCTTCTGCACAAGGCAGCCGGCATGCTTGCCACCACGCTGGAGCAGAAAGTCGATAAGAAAAGTGCGGAGAAAGCATAGTAAGACAACATATATGTTTACAGACTCCTTATATATGAAAGAAGATGAATAAAGACATTATAAAGATAATGCGTCCCAAGCAGTGGCTGAAAAACGGCTTCGTATTTGTCCCCGCGTTCTTTGCGGGCAGCATTACGGATGTGCATGATATCCTTGCGAGCGTGATAACATTTCTTGCTTTCAGCCTTGCCGCGTCGTCGGTCTATTGTCTCAACGACATTATTGATGTTGAGGCTGACCGTCGCCACCCCGTTAAGTGTTTTCGCCCGATAGCCTCTGGCGCGGTGACCGTTTCCGGTGCAGGGCGGCTCATGGGCATACTGCTTGTCGTCTCGGCATCGCTGCTGATGCTCCTTGGCACCGGGCGGTGGGCAGTTGGCGGCGTGATATTGTTTTATGTGCTGCTGAATGTTGCCTATTGCATCTGGCTTAAGCAGTTTGCCATTGTCGACGTGTGCATCATCGCCACGGGCTTCGTGCTGCGTCTCCTCGCCGGCGGCTTTGCCACCGATGTGGTCCTGAGCAAATGGATTGTGCTCATGACTTTCCTGCTCACGCTGTTCCTTTCGTTTGCCAAGCGCCGCGACGATGTCATAAGGATGAACGAGACAGGCGAGCCGCCGCGCAAGAACACCGTGAGATACAACCTCACGTTCATCAACCAGGCTGTAACCATAACCGCCACGGTAACTCTCGTCTGCTACATCATGTACACCGTGTCGCCCGATGTCGGCGAACGTGTCCATACTCCGTATCTTTATCTCACCACGGTGTTTGTCATCCTCGGTCTGCTGCGCTATCTCCAGATAACCGTGGTCGACGAGAAGAGCGGCGAACCCACGAAAGTCATGCTGCGCGACAGGTTCATGCAGGCGGCCGTGCTGTTGTGGGCACTGTCATTCTTTGTCATAATTTATATACTATGATACCTCAGATTAATGATTATAACGGTTCTTCCGATGCCCTTTCCGGCGGCGCAGGCACTTCTGTAAAGCGGCAGACGGTACATGCGTTCGACTTCGACGGAACGCTGACAAGCAGGGATACGTTTATAGAACTGATACGTTTTGCCAAAGGCGAAAAAGAGCTGTGGCTCTGCCTCCTCAAGCACATTCATCTGCTGTTGGCGATGAAGCTGGGGCTTTACGACAACGGGAAAGCCAAGGAGGCGGTGTTCTCATATTGCTTCAAGGGCATGACCGAAGAGGCGTTCGACGACCTCTGCCGGCGCTTCGCCTCTGCCGGCAGCCGCTTCCTGCGTAGCGGCGGCATTGACATGATTGGCAAATTGCAGGCAGAGTGGAACACACGTGTGCTCATCGTGACCGCAAGTTCAGACCGTTGGGTAGCCCCGTTTTTCAAAGACATGCCCGGAGTTACGGTCATCGGTACGGGCATAGAGGTTAGGGACGGCGTGCTGACAGGACGTTTCAGCACAAGAAACTGTCACGGAGAAGAGAAGGTGCGCCGTATATCGGAGCTGCTCCCCGACCGCCGCACGTACAAACTCGTGGCATACGGCGACAGCAGCGGCGACTGCGCTATGCTCGACTTTGCCAACGAAGGATATTACAGACCATTCAGAAAGAAAAACAACAGATAACAGATTGATTGTATGAAAAAAATATTAAGAATGTTCAAGATCAGGCGTGAGGAGATTGTTCCGTCCCTCATCGCACTGGTTCTATTCATCGGTATGCACTGGCTGCTCATCAGCAAGTATTTTAAGCTGTTCTCACAGACAGGCAAGGGACACTGGAACATATTCGTGAACAACTTCATGCTGTCCGGCTTCGACCCCATAACCTATTCCATGCTTACCTACTGGGAAGCCAACTATAATGTATACCGGCATCCGTTTCTCTCGTTCATGGTGTGGCCCCTGTCCCAGCTCAACAAGCTTATCATGGAGACAACGGGCTTCAATGCCGCCCAGTTTATCGTGGCATTGCCCCTGCTGGTGTGTGCTTACTACACGTTCATATTCATGTTCCGCATTTTCCGCGACATTGTCCGGATAAAGAAGACAGATGCCGTGATACTGTCGTTCATGCTCTTCTCGTTTGCATATATCATGCTCTCGATAATAGCCCCCGACCATTTCGGCATTTCCCTCTTCCTCCTTGTCTTCGCGCTTTACGTCTCAGGCATCAAGATGCAGCAGGGAACGGTGCTTAAGACATGGCAGACGGTGGTTCTGTTCTTCATCACGGCGGGCATAACACTCAGCAACGGAATAAAGATTTTCATCGATGCGCTGTTCGTCAACGGCAGAAAGTTCTTCCGCATCAAGTATCTCCTGCTCGGCATCATCTTGCCGTCGGCACTGATATGGGGCTTCGCCCGCTGGGAATACCGCACCTTTGTTTGGCCCAGGGAAATGGCGCGCAACGCCGCAAGAGACAAGGCTCAGGCGGAGAAAAAGCAGAAACTGTTCGAAGCTTTTGCCGATACAGCCGGTATAAAGGACAGCATTCAGCTGCGTGCAGCGTTCGACAGGGAAATGAACCGCCGCATACAGGCGCGCTATAAGGCTGACCGCAAGAAGCCATGGAACCGCAATACGGGCAGGCCCATTGCCAAGGGAGAGTTTATGAACTGGACCGATGCCACCACGTCAAGGTGGGCTACGGCGGTGGAAAATCTCTTCGGAGAGTCCATACAGCTGCATCAGAAGTTCCTTTTAGGCGACACGCTGCGCAACCGCCCGGCAATAGTCAGGTACAACACACGTTTCAACTATGCCGTTGAAGCGGTGATTTTCATGCTCTTCATAAGCGGAATATGGTATGGCAGACGCTCCCGCTTCCTGTGGATGTGTCTTGCCGGATTTGCTTTCGACCTGTTCCTGCACCTGGGACTGGGCTTCGGTATAAATGAGGTTTACATCATGGGTGCCCACTGGCTGTTTGTCATACCAGTGGCAATGGCGTACCTTGTGAAGTCTTCCGAGGGCAAGGAGCTGTGGGCGTTGCGCTCGCTGCTGGTGTTCCTTGCCGGCTGGCTGTGGATATATAACGGCTATATGCTTGCTTGGTATCTCACTCTCTGAGCACCGTCCGCCATGTATTCCTGAATAAGACGGGTTTGAAAGATATCTAAAATAAAAGTTATGAAAGTCTCATTGTTGGTTCCTGTTTATGGCGTCGAGCAGTATGTTGCCCGCTGCGCCGAGTCGCTTTTCAGCCAGACATATAAGGATTTGGAGTATGTCTTTGTAGACGACTGCACCCCTGACGACAGCATCGCCGTCATCGGTCGCGTTCTCGAACGTTTCCCGGAGCGTCGCGACCAGGTGAAGATAATAAGGCATGAGGTCAACCGCGGGCTCGGTGCCGCGCGTGCCACGGCGCTTGCGGCTTCCACGGGAGAGTGTGTCATGCATGTCGACAGCGACGACTATATGCCCACGGGAGCCGTTGAGGCACTGTGCCGCAGGATGGAAGAGACCGGTGCAGAGGTTGTGGACGGCGGATATGAGCGTGTTTCCGGCGGAAAGGTGCTTGAGACCTGTATGCCGTTTCATGGCAGGAACGACCTATATGTATACATGCTTCTCTGTCAGAACATTTTCTCCAACCGTATATGGGGGCGTCTGTACAGGCGCAGCCTGTACAAGAAGTATAAAATAGAGCATATAGAGAACATAGACTACGGTGAGGACTATTCCGTTGTCCCGGCACTGCTCTTCAAGTCGGAAAGGGCATGGACGGACGAGATTGTCTACTGCTATCGTGTGGACAACACGTCCTCGTATACGCACGCGATGTCAGAAAAGAACTACCGCTCGTATGTCAATGCGGTATACACCTTGTATGCGACGATGTTGAACTATGACGACGGCACCGGCTTCTACCGCGGCGCGTTGGAGATAGGCATGCTTAACCTCATGCGGTGTCTCAGGAAGAGCGGCCGCGGCTTTAAGTATATGGACGACCTCTTTTGGTATGAGCCATACGGGGTGATGCCCCGTATCTGTGAGTTTTTCATCCGCCATTGTCCTTATAAGTTAGCTGACGGCGTGTATCGGATGTGGCGTGCCCTGTTCATCAGGTTCGTTTCTTTTTTCTGAAGATGAATGCCGTGCATTCGTCAAGCATTTCAGACTTAATCATCTTCATTGTTCCGGCATAGAGTGCCGCGGCAATGACAATTCTTGCGGGAAGCACCATGGCGGGGCTTCCCATGTTTTTTGTTATTATGAACGTGATGCCCATCGTTGCGGCGGCAGTCATCATGAAAGGTGCTATGTCGCGTATGGTGTCCGCAAATCCGAGTCCGATGAACCTGCGGGCGTACACCTGCCATACCGCAAGCCATATAATGAAGAACACGGTGTATGCCACGACCATTGCCGTCATGCCGTATGGATGGAAAAGAAGTATCACGCCTATCTGCAACACTATCTGTACGATGTTCAGCCACATGTATATGTCAGACCGTCCGCTGCTTATGGCAAGGTTCTGATACAGCGTGTAGAAGGGCATGAAGGCACCGCTGATGCAGAGAATGCGGAGCAGGACGACGCTGCCGAGCCATTTGTCCGAGATGGTGAGGACGATGAACTCTTCGGCAACGAGGGCAAGTCCGAACATTACGGGAAACGACAGGAATGCCGTGAAGCGCATCATCTTGCGGAAGACGCGCCGCTCCCTGTCACCGCTTTCGGCGGCAAACACAAGCACGGTCTGCGACACCTGGCTCAGCGCACCGCTGACAACCGAGTTTGCCATGGTGTCCCACTTGTATGCCTGTGTGAAGTTTCCCACAGCCTTCATCGGGAACAGGCGTCCGAAGACAAGCGTCAGGATGTTGTTGCCAACGGTGTTTATGATGTTGGTGGCGAGTATCTTCACGCTGAAGCCGAACATCCTCCTTACGGGCGTAAAGTCGATGTGCCACGACGGGCGCCAGTCCGAATAGAGATATCTTCCGGCATTGAGCACGCTGATATATATAATCTGCTGCCACGCAAGGCTCCAGTAGCGGTATCCGCTGAAGGCAATGGCTATGCCTGCCGTGCCCGACACGATGAGGGCGGCGAGCGAGACGGTGGCAAGCTGGCGGTTCATCATCTTCTTTGTCATATATGCGTTCTGCGCTATGCCGAAGGCAGAGATTACGAAGCCGAGAAACACGAAGCGCGAGAGTGCCGTCAGCTCGGGGCGGCGGAAAAACATGGCTATGAGCGGGGCACAGAAAAAGAGGACGGCATATATCGTGAGGCTTGCGAGAATGTTGAACCAGAACACCGAGTTGTAGTCATTGGCTTCCGGATGTTTAAGATTTATGAGTCCCTGCGTGAAGCCGCTGCTCTGAAGATTGCCGGCAATTACGGTGAAGATAGTCAGAACGCCTACTATCCCGTAGTCCTCGGGCGACAGCAGGCGGGCGAGGAATATGCCGATGACAAGGTTGAGAACCTGTGTCATGCCGCTGTTTATTGCGCTCCAGAACAGTCCTTGTGCCGTTTTTTCTTTCAGGTTGTCCATTGTTCAGATGTAGTATGCCGCACAAAAGTAATGCTTTTATTTTGAACTTCAAACAATTAGTGCTATTTTTGCAATGACGGGAAACATGCTTTTCCGGCTTATGATATGAAGCGCGTATTCCATATAATATCCCATTTCGACATGGGCGGGGCTGAACGGGTGGCGGTAAGCATAGCTGGGTCTGCCAATCCGGATATAGAGTATCATGTCGTGGAGCTTATCCGTACACGTTCGGAGTTCACTTCCGCATTTATTGCAGAGCTTGAGGCGGCTGGCATACGCTATCACCGTGCCGTCGTGCCTGACATCCGTTTCCACTATCTTTTCGAGCGACTGGCGGCAGTGACGTTTCCTCTTCGTTTCCTCTTCCTTTATCTTAAATACCGTCCGGCTGCCGTCCACAGCCATACGGAGATGCCCGACCTTGCCGTGTTCGCGACCTTCAGGCTCTTTCCGTGGATGCTGCGGCGGTGCAGGGTGGTGCGGACGATACACAACACGTGTCTGTGGACGGGACTGAAGAATACGGGCAGGCGGGTGGAACGCTTTTTTATAAGTCGTGCCGCGAATGTGGCGATATCCCGGTCGGTGCTCGATAATTACCGGCGCGAGTACGGGCAGTGCCCTCCGCTGATATACAACGGGGTGGGGCAGGTCGTTCAGAGAAAGTATGAGGGTATAGTGCCGGGAAAGAAGAACATCATTTTTGCCGGACGCTTCGAGCCTCAGAAGGGCATAGACACGCTTGTTGAGATTATCGGCAGGCGGCGCGATGACACCCGGTATCATTTTCATGTTGCCGGCGACGGGTCTATGCGTGATGTCATAATGAAGCGTCTTTCGGGACAGGACAATGTTACGGTGGTTCCTCCGGTCTACGGTCTGCCGGCTTATCTGTCGTCGTTCGACTACATGCTCATGCCCTCCGAGTTTGAGGGGCTTAGTATCATGTCGATAGAAGCGTCGATGGCTGCGCTTCCCGTGATTATCAACAACTGTGCCGGGCTTCGTGATACGCTCCCGCCGGACTGGCTGCTGAAGGTGGAAAACAACGACCTTGCCGCATACGACAGGATTTTCGACAGCGTGATACCTGCTGCCGATGCCCGTGCCCTTGGGCGGGAGGCACAGCGCTTTGTCCTCGGGAACTTCGGGATAGAACGCATGCAGGAAGAGTATGAGAGGCTTTATTTGGAGTGATTTCACACGTAGGCATTGTATACAGACATTTGTCCTTTAACTTCCTCTAACTTCCCCTAACTTCTTTAACTTCCTAATACTTTCCTCCTTACTCCCTTACTCCGCGTCCCCTCCTTTTCCAAAGGAGGGGCAGGGGTGGTTTGTAATATTTATATAACTCACCTTAAAGATATACATTTATAATCTCCTGATAATCAAAACGATACCTCTTAGCATCCAAAAGGTGCCCTTTTGCAGCCTGAAAAGCCGTGTTTCAGACTGCGAAAGGGCACCTCTTGGAACGCTATAGATGATGTATGTGTGGTGACGGTGTCTTTAGATGAGTTCCTTCACCTCAACCGTTATCTTTTTCAGGTCGGCATCGCGGCTCGATGTTCCCACCATTATGTCGTACATTCCAGGTACAACGCGCATGGTGTTGGTCTTGGCATCCCAGCCCTCGAAGCACTCGCGGGGGAAATCTATGGTCACCGTGCGGCTCTCGCCGGCTTTCAGCGATACGCGTGCAAAGCCGCGGAGCGTCTTGGCGGGACCTCCAGTGTCGGCGGTGTTGCGCATGTACACCTGTACGGTTTCCGTTCCTTCGCGCTTGCCTGTGTTCCTTACCGTTACCGTTATCTTGCCGTGTGCGTCGTCATATTCGGGCTTTTCGGTGGAGAACGATGTGTAGCTCAGTCCGTAGCCGAACGGGAAGAGGGGCATGTCCTGCATGTAGCGGTAGGTCCGTCCCTTCATGCTGTAGTCATCGAAAGACGGCAGCTGTGAGTCGTCGCGGTAGAATGTCACGGGCAGCTTGCCGCCCGGGTTGTAGTCGCCGAAGAGCACGTCGGCAACGGCATGCCCTCCCTGCTCGCCTGCATACCATGCCTGAAGAATGGCGTCGCAGGTCTCTGTCTCAGGCGTAAGTGCCACGGCACTTCCGCTGCAGTTTACCAGTATGACCTTCTTGCCTGCCTCGTGCAGTGCCTTCAGTATGTCGCGCTGTGCCTGCGGCAGTTCTATGCTTGTGCGGTCGCCGTTGTCAAAGCCCGGCAGGCTGACTTTTGCCTCCTCGCGCTCGAGGTTGGGGGATATGCCTCCGACGAATATTACGGTCTCCGCGTCTTTTGCTTTTGTCACGACATCGGCTGCCGTTGTGGGACGGTTGCGGATGATGTCGAAGCTCATGGAGCCGTTTTCGTCAAACTGGGTGTAGTCTATCTGTATGTTGTAAGATGCTCCCGCCTTCACCTTCAGCTCGTTCTTGTAGTAGCGCACATAGTCGTTGCGCTTGCGGTTTGACAGCGTGTCGCCGTTTACGATGAAGCGCATGCCGTTGTTGTGGGCGAAGTCGAGGCGTACGGTTTCATCGCGCTTGGCTGTGAATGTGCCTTTAAACTGTGCCGTGAAACCAGACAGCTCTACGCCCGGTGCAAACACCGTGTTGCCGCCGCTGTCGAATGTAAGCGGCGAGGTGTAGTTGGTTGTGTATGCCGGTGTGCCATCCATGCTGAGGTTGTTCCAGAACTTTGCCGTCATGCCGGGCTTGCCGTCTTTCCCTGTGAGAAGTCCGAAGAGGCTCTCGCTCTCGGTTATCTCTGTTATGTCACATGCCTTGGCGTAGGGCACATCGCTGCCCAGTTTCTTGCGTATTCCCTCGAGTACGGTCACCGTGTGCGTGGGCTGACCGAAGTATATGCCCCACAGCATAGTGGAGTCGGCGGCGTTGGGACCCATCACCATTATCTTCGATGCGTCTTTCTTCAGTGGCAGCAGGTTGCCGCGGTTCTGCAGCAGTACCATCTGCTCGCGTGCCATTTCCAATGCCAGTGCCTTATGTTCGGGGCATGCCACCACATTCTCGGGTATGGAAGTCCATTCCACGAGCGAGTCGGGGTCGAAGTCGCCCAGTTCGAAGCGGGCTTCCAACAGCCGCTTTACGCTCACGTCTATCTGCTCTTCGCTTATTTTGCCTTCCTTCACAGCCTGTGGCAGGTTCTTGTATTCGCTTCCGCACTCAACGTCGGTGCCGGAAACAACTCCCTTGGCGGCAGCCGCCGCGGGGCTTTCGGACACTTCGTGGCGTCCCTTGCGCCAGAAGTCGCTTATCGCGCCGCAGTCGCTCACCACCAATCCGCGGAAGCCCCACTCATCGCGCAGTATCTGTTGCAGCAGACGGTTGCTGCCGCAGCACGGCTCGCCCTCAAACCGCTGGTATGCGCACATCACCTCTTTTACGCCCGCTTGCTGTACGAGCACTTTGAAAGCCGGCAGGTATGTCTCCCACAAATCGCGCTGCGAGAGATTGTCGATGTCGAAATAGTGGCGCGTCTTTTCCGGTCCGCTGTGCACGGCAAAGTGCTTGGCGCAGGCATACAGCTTCATGTATTTGTGCCCGGCAGGTCCCTGCAAGCCTCTCACCACGGCAGAACCCATGCGCGCGTTCATGTACGGGTCCTCGCCGTAGCTCTCCTGTCCGCGTCCCCAGCGCGGGTCGCGGAAAATGTTTACGGTAGGTGTCCAGAACGAAAGTCCCTGATATTTGTCCACTTTCCCGTGCCTGCGCTGCGCCGTGTTCTTTGCTCTTGCCTCGTCGCTTATGGCTGTGTAGATGCGTTCGAGCAGGGTGTCGTCGAACGAAGCAGCCATTCCTATGCACGAGGGGAACAGGGTGCAGTGTCCGTTGCGCCCCACACCGTGCAGTGCCTCGCTCCACCATGCAAACTGGGGGATGCCCAAGCGGGGTATTGCCGGTGAGCGGTCGAGCATGATTAGTGACTTCTCTTCAAGTGTGAGGCGGCTGCACAGGTCTGCGGCACGCTCCTTCGCGCTCAGACGGTGGTCCTGATAGGGATATGTCTGCGCGTATGCCGTGGCGCCGGTTATGGCAAGTGTCATTGCCACAATGGTTCTTTTGATATTTTTCATACAGTTAAGATTGTTGTTTGCTGTCGTTAAAGGATATGATGGATAGTAGAATAAAAAAGGTGGAATATTTATTGCGGGCAGCCGGCTGACTGTGTCTTTTACACAAATGGTTCCTTTTCTGCCTTGCGTTATAAATATTCCACCTTTTTATGATGTAGCGTCCTTGCCCTGTTCAGAGGTGCCGTCGCCGGTCCGTACATATAATGCAGGGATGCGTCATGGCACGTGCAACGGCTATCAGGTATGGCTGGCGCTTATTTGTTTATGACGATTTTCTTTCCGTTGCGTATGTAAATGCCGCGTTTTGTAGGGTTCTGGACCTCTATGCCCTGCAGGTTGTATGTCCTGTTGTCCTTCTTAGGGGCAACTGTTATGTCGCTGATGCCTGTCGGATCTCCGAATATCTGCCTGCCGTTGAGCATCGTTCCGCCCTCGTTTCCGCCTTCCATGATGTGTGCAACGAGGCTGTTCATGTACTTCTCAAGGTTTGTATATCCGTCAGCACCAACAGTTTTTCCGTCAGCGGCATTGTTCTTATCCAGTCCGTTAGCATCCTCCCAAGCGTCCGGAATGCCGTCTCCGTCGGTATCGGCAGGTGTCGCTTCGCTGTTGAGGACAGGCCATCCGCCGCATTCATCCTGACTGTCGATAAGTCCTTTTTTATCCTTTCCGTATGTGATGTCTCCGTTGCGTGTATCCTTTACGATAACTTCGTCAAGGGCATCCCTGTGAAGGCTTGCTCCGGCAAATGACAGCACGCGTTCGTATGCATCTGCGGCAGAGTGTGTGGTGGTATATACATATTCGATGGGAGTAGTCAGTTTCACTTTGTCATCACCGGGATATGTGCCGTCATTGTTGCCTTTATCAGTGCCGCTTTTTGCTATCTGGGCAGCCACTCCATATTTGAAGTTGTCGTTGTTCATGGCTTCTGACGTCGGATTATAGTTGCCCTCGACATAGAATGTGCCCCACTTGTGGAGCATAGCCTTCCAATCGTTCCATGCAACGGTCACCTTTGTACCGTTTACGTTGATAGTGTTTGTGGTCATGTCTATCTCGTATCGTGTTCCGTTGATGGTTACGTAATTGGTCTTTCCATAGTCAGAAGAACCGGTAACAGCATTTTCCTTAAGAGTTGTCCCTGCAACTCTGTTATAGTTTGCAATTGTTGTTCCCTTGTTAAGACAGTAGTCGACCGTTCTTATTCCAGGTGCGGCAAGGCGGTATTTTTTTGCTCCAGAACCTGTAGCTGCACCGGGCTTGTAGTAGTTGTTAACGATATTTACGTTCATGCCCTCGCCACCGTAACATCCGTTTCCGCCGAAGTTGTAAATCACGTTGTTGCGGTAATCCATGCGCTCGTCAGTCTGTGTGCCAGGACGCGGACCAAGGCGTGGGGTGCGGCTGCCGTGATGTGCCACAAGGTTGTGATGATAACTTGCACCGCTGCCGCCCCAGTTGCCGCCATATCCGTGTGAGCCTTTTGAGTGTCCGGCATTTACAAGGCTTTGCGCAGCTATGCACCATTGTACGGTAATGTCATGACTTCCATAGACCGAAAGGCATTCGTCTATGCTCCAGCTGACAGAACAATGGTCTACGATTATATTCTTTTTATCCATTCCTCCGAGGCCGTCGCCTTCGTGAGCTTTATTGTTTGTCTTTAATGCCTCATTGCCAAGACGGAAGCGCATGAAGCGTATGATGACGTTATCTGCATTAATCGTGAACGGATAATCGGCTATACAGATACCGTCGCCTGGCGCAGTCTGTCCCGCAATGGTGACATTGCCACGGCTCATCTTCAGTTCAGATTTGAGGTGAATGGTACCAGACACATCGAATACGATTGTGCGCCTGTCGCTCTTATTGCAGGCCCAGCGGAACGTTCCTTCTTGACTTCCATCCTCAAGAGTTGTTACATGATAGACATTTCCCCCTCGTCCTCCTGTCGTGTACATGCCGAATCCCTCGGCTCCGGGGAAAGCAGGTGTCTGTGCCTGTGCCATATACGGCATGATAATGCCGATAAGAAGCATGACAGCTGTTATAAGTTTCTTTTTCATTGTATTTGTTATAGCTTGTTAGTAAAGTCTGTTTAAAGTCAAATAGATTATTATGCAATAAGCTTATTTTATGGCATAACATCATGCAAATATAGCTATTTTACCATTTATACACAAAATGTAGCCTTGTTCTATTCATCCTTTCATGCCCTTTTTATACATTTATACATATATTTTGGATAAAATATGCTGTTTTTGTTTTTTGTAGATAAATAATTCCTATGTTATAGATTATTTCTTTTGTCTCTCGAGTATGAGATGCATCCGGCAACCTGTTCCATTACTTTTGTTTGAAGACAGCAATGTTATACGACCGGTATCCGTCATCCATTCAGCAAGTATATTTGTTCCGTTTTCAAAATAAAAATCTGTATCATCTTCATCAAAGCCACATACCTGATATGCTCCTGCTATTTCGGTAATCGCAGAAATCATGAATGCAATTTTCTCATTATGCTTTTTCATTATATCGTTTATTCTTCGTTTTTCAGTGTCAGAATAGTCTGGAGCTTCTCCGATTACAAAATCGGAGAATTCGGCCTGTATGCCTTCAAGGTGATTTTCAATATCGAAAAATCCGTTCATACCGTCTTGTTTGAGTTTCATTCCGCCGATATATACAAAACCGTCATTCCTTTTTCCTGTATTGATAATGTCTGTTGTAATTTTATTGAAACCGTCTTCAGGTATACCCCAGGGTATATCATATACAAGTTTTAGGGTTGTTTTACTGTTATCATGCTTGTTATTTGTCTTTATGTTCTCTGTTTCCGTATGCTTTTTCCATGTTTCTTGTTTCCTGTCCTTACTGCATCCCGCAATTAAAATTGCAAAGACTGTCATGTATATATAGAGGTGGCGGATATTTATTGAATTCATATTAATTGGAGATAGACTGATATGTGTTGTATTCTAATGTCTGTTGAATAGAAAGGGCAGGCATAATGATAGCCTGCCCTTTGTTTGTGTTTGCTTGTAAATATTAATACCAGCGCGGGTCACCAGGATGTGAATCCTTCAGTTCTGCCGTGTTTATTATTCTGAAATCGCCTGTTTCAGGATTTGCAAATGTGCCTTTGGTGTCGGTAGACAAGGTTATACCGTCAAACTGCGCTTCCGGTTCTGGAGGTTCAGCCGTTGTCATCTTCCATTTGAGGTCATTTGTAAAATATAGTCCGCTGGCTTCAGGAACAGTGTTTCCTACCCAACCGGAGAAAGCATCAGAAAGCTTCTTAGGAGTTTCTCCTGTAACACCGAACAGGCAGTTCTTCAGTACTATTCCGTCTGCTACAGACTTGCCCTTGAAGTTGAACAAATAACGGCTCTTGGCTACGCTGTATACAAAGGTACAGTTCTCAACTGTTACTGATTTGAAGTCCGGACCCTTGGTCGCAACGAATACGAGTGCACAGTTGGATAACGTGGAGTTCTTTACAACAACGTTGTTTATCAGAGCGTTTGCATTGTCCGCATTGGTTATACCATATCCGCCGATAGAGTCGACTATACAGTTGTCTATGCAGAACTCATCAATAGAAGCAGTTGTCTGTATACGGCATACACCGCGCTTATACTTTATCTCACTGTCCTTAATGTTTATCTTTCCGCATGTAGCATTGGCTTGGTTGAAGTTGAACAGATATGTACCTCCGTAGTTGCTGCTTGTCTTAGGCTTGCTCTCATCATCGATGAATGATATCTTGTCAAAAGCCAGCTCATTTACATTTGCATTCGATGCCACAGCCATGCTGCCGGTTACACAGAACTCTGCATTTCCTGAGAGAGTAAGACCGGTTACAAACTTTATCTTACCTGTTGTAGAAGGTATGTTGACTGTGGGTATACGGTATTTCACACCACCTTGGAATACAATTGTTATGTCCTGATCGGGATAAGTCTTCACAAGTGAATCTATGGCATTCTCATATTCTGAGGTGCTGCTCATAGAGAACCATTTGTAACTCTCTTCTTCTGTCATTGAACGCAGGTCTATTACCGTACCTTCATAGTTTTCAGAAGCTGCCGTTGTAAAACGTTTCTTTCCCTGATAAGCCTTGTCCAAATAAGCCTCCACGCGGTATGCCGTGCTTGGTTCAAGGTTGCGTATTATAACATTCTCGGCTGTAAGATCCTCAGGAGTTACCAGATGATATGCTGCCAACTCGTTTGTAAGGTCGTTTACAACTGCCAAAGAATCGTATACAGCACCGTCACTCCATTTAACACGAACCTGTGTATCGATGATGTTGCTTGTAGATATATTTGCGAGCAACGTAGGCAGGTCAGGTGTTGTAGCAATAGTCGTATATTCTTTCGATTGCAACCCTGTTTCCGTATTCATCGAATATATATACACGTTATAGTCCTGGTCGTATGCAAGGTCGTTGAACGTACAGGTGTTTTCTTCAGTTGTAATTTCTTTTACGTCCTTACCGTCTGTACTTTCAATCCTTGCTACATACATGTTTGCTGAAGCATACTTGTCCCATTCCAATGTCATATATGGCTTGTTTTCTGCGCCAAGACCAGTCACGACGTCTTTCAATATAGGACGGAACAGTCTGTCAAGTGTCGCGTCGTCATCGTCACTGCAGCTTACTAAAGTGACAAATCCCAAAGACGCAACGGCTATAAGAAGCAATTTATTTAATATAGTTTTCATAAAGCTTGTCACGTTTTATTATTTATATTCAGGGTTAGATATTGTACCGAAAACAACCGGAACATCATCTCCCGTATATGTTGAAGAGAATCCGTAGCCGTCGTTGTTGAGAACAGAGCTTGAAGTCAGTGTTGTCGTTCCGATAGGGAAAAGATAAGGAACCGGTCCTGTTCCCTGTCCTGTACCGCCGCCAGTGTATCCTCGGAACATTCTTGCCACTGCATCACCTTCACGGTATGTGCGGATACGTGTTATTCCAGGTATGTCGGTTACCGGAACTTCAACGGTTGTGGTCTTAGGTTCTGCATTACCACCGCTGAGCACATATTTTGCAGTTCCTTCTGCATTGTTGGTTGTCTTCTCGCACTTGGTGTATGTAACTCCGTTGTATTCGTAGGTTGTTACGTTTGAAACAAGGTTGCTCCCCCACTTTTTGTTCAGTTTGTAACCGTTTTCAAGCGCTTCTTCCTCAGTAACCCTGTACTTTGGATTCAGTCTCTTTATTGCAGCTTTCTCATTAGCTGTACCAGAGTTCTCAATCTTGTAGTAAACAACATCTGCCCATCCAAGATATTTCTGAACATCGGGATTCTGTGCTATTATAGTTTCAGCTTCAGGCTTGATTACTATAGTTCCATCCTCCATGACATCCCAGAAATCCGATGTAGATGCGATGCCCCAGTCGTGCATAGCTTTTACACATTCGTTGATTTTCTGTCCGTAAAGGTTCCAGCGTATAAGGTCGAAACGGCGCAGACACTCTCCGCCGAACTCCCATGCACGCTCATCTACGATAGCGTTGAAGAACTTTGTCTGGTCGGTGGATACGTTCTCTACATATTCAGTGACGTCTTTGCTGTACTCCGGACTGTTAGCAAAAGCACGCGCACGTACCTTTGTAAGCATTTCCTTTGCGAGGGCTGTCGGTCCGTTAAGTTCGTTCTCTGCCTCTGCAAGCATCAGCAGGACGTCAGAGTAGCGCATCATAGGCCAGTTTATACCTGTTCCCTTAGACGACTCAACACCGAGCTCTTTCGTTGCGAGTGCACGGTCCCATTTGCCGACATTCAGTGAGTTTACGTTTGATGCCATTGCAATTGTGTCGTTGTCATGGCTCCACCACGAGCAAGTCACGTCACGGCGTGCATCATTATCGGCAAACGACATATAATATATAGGTGTGAAGCCAACCTGATTAGTCGTGTTACCGTTGCCTTTCTTGCTGTTGGTGTTTGTTACGCCGATGCACCAGCCTACATCGCCACCTCGTGACTCAGTGAATGCAACTTCATATAGCACCTCGTCATTGTTTACAACCCTGTATTCATTCTGGTCCATGAATATAGAACCGAAATCGGCGCGCAATTCGCGTGGCTTGAGATTAACGAGTTTCTGTGCATAGTTTTTTGCCATCTGGTAGTAGTCCTTATAGGTACGTGCCGTAACGGTGTTGCCGCTGAGGTCAGTGTAGGTAACGGCCAGCTCTTCGTTACTCGTTACGTCAAGATATTCATCGGCACGTTTCATCTGATTGTCCACAGTCTTGGCATATCCTGCACGGAACAGTGCGATTTTTGCAATAAGTCCTAACGCATAGTCGCGGTTCATACGTTCAATACCGCCAGTGTTTACATCAGAGAATTTCATTCCGTTTTCCACATCGACAAGTTCTTGCAAAATCTTGCTGTAGACAATAAACTTGTCTGTACGCGGTTTGTCAAGTTCTTCTCCGAATTTAGCGGGGACATCAAAATAAGGTACGTCTCCCCAAAAGTTGCACAGCATAAGGTAGCGTGTTGCCTTGAGACATACAGCCTCACCTTTTATCTGTTTCATTTCCGAGTCTTCTGCCAATGCGCTTGCATTTGCTCCTTCTATCACCTGATTGGCACGGTCTACGGCAAGCAGGTTGTTGTTCCATGCTCTGTAGATATCTGCGAATGATGCATCTTCAGATGCCTGCAGTGCCCAAATGTCCGAACGGTGAGCTGTGTTGGGACGTCCTGCAGACGGACCGTATGCTTCCACATCGGTATTCTGCATCCATACGCATGACATACGCGATGTGAACGGGTCTTCTCCAAACAAAGCATACGCACCGTTCAGTACCTGTGTCGCATCATTTGTGTTGCTGAACACAAAGTCCGGATCCTGCTGCGACGGTGATTCCACATCGAGAAAATCGCTGCATGACGACAATCCCAGCATGCCGGCAAAAGCCAATGATATATATCTTAAATATTTCATTTCTATCTAAAGTCTTTAAGTTATTATAATGTAAGGTTTAAACCGAATGTAAATGCACGGCTCTTGGGATAAGAAGAGTAGTCTATACCCGGTGTCAGTCCTGAATAAGAGCTGTTTCTTGCATAAGAGCTTACTTCTGGGTCGTATCCTGTATAGCTTGTTATACAGAACAGGTTGGATGCAGTTACGTAGAAACGGCAACGCTGTACGCCGACCTTGCGTGTAAGAACCTGCGGAAGTGTATATCCGAGAGTTACGCTTTGCAGACGCAGGAACGAAGCATCCTCAAGAGCCCAGTCCGTGGGAAGTACAACGGCATCGCCCATGGAGAACGGTGACCAGTATTGTTTTGCGCCCATTCCATTTCCGCCTTCATTCCAGTAAGCAAGGTCTTCAAGTGACGACAAAAGTTCGCCCGTTTCCGGGTTCATGTAAGAATAGCTGTTTGCCTGGCGCATGAAGTCGAGCATGTTGGGATATGTACCGCTGCGATATCTCTGTGATGATGCAATCTTATTGGCATTGTATATGTCGTTGCCTACAGAGAACGTGAAGTTTGCGGCAAGGTCAAAGCCTTTATATGTAGCCGACAGACCGAAACCTCCGGTGCATTTAGGATTGGTGTCACCGATGATTGTACGGTCGTAGTTGTCTACGATGCCATCTGGCTTTCCTTCCGGACCGCTGATATCACGCAGTTTCAGTGTACCGGGGCGTATGCCTATTGCGCCGCCGAGCAGAGATGTTGTCGGAACGCCTTCATTCAGAGTGTATTTATTGGTAGCCGCATCGTATGAAGCAAAGTCAGAAGTGGTGTAGTATCCGTCTGTCTGCCAGCCATAAACAAGACCTATCGGGTCACCTATGCGTACGATGTAGTCTTCCTGGTTTTTGTTGTCTGTACCAGCCCAACCGCTCTTAAACGGCATTTCGGTAAGACCGTTTGCAAGTCCGTCAACCTTTGACTTGTTGAAGTTTATGTTGAAATATCCGTCAAGCGTAAAGTCCGACTTGTTTATGAAGTTTACATTCAACGTCATGTCGATACCTTTGTTCGAAGTCTTTGCAGAGTTTTCATATACTGTTTCATAACCGGGAGCTGTGATGTTGTGTTCGATAAGCAGATCCTTTGTTGAGTTCCAGTAATATTCGATGCTACCGTTTATCTTCTCGTTGAACAGACCGAAGTCAAGACCGATGTTACGTGTGATAGTAGTCTCCCATGTAAGGTTGGGGTTGGCAAGAGCCTTTCCTGTTGTGAGGTGGTTGTTCATCACTTCGCCCACACCATAGAACTTGCTGCCGCTGTTTGCAGAATATACAACTTTGTACAGACTGCTTGCTATGCGGTTATTGCCCGCCTCACCGTAAGATACACGGAGTTTCAAGTTGGAAAGAACTTTCTTTACATCCTGCATCCAAGGCTCTTCGATGATACGCCAAGAAGCTGCTGCAGCAGGGAAGAAACCCCACTGGTTGCCTTTTGAGAACTTCGAACTGCCGTCGCGTCTTGCTGTGAATGTGAAGAGATATCTGTCTTTGAAGTCGTAATTGATACGTCCGAAGAAAGATGCCAGGTTATTGTCAGGGTCTATTGTAGACTTGATTGTCGTTACGCCTGAACCGAGACCGAAGTTCGCAAATACTTGGTCAGCTGTCCAGTCCTTGCTGTAACGTGTGCCGTACATATAGCTGTCGTCAGACTGGTTGCTCTGCATTTCCTGACCAATCATCGTATTGAAGTGATGAACTTTGTTCAGACGGAAGTCGTATGTAAGAGTCACCGCCTCGCGCATGCTGCGTGTGTTCTGTTTTGTCCATTCGGCAAGAGGCTGTCCGCCTACATAAGATGCATTTGTCGTTGTTGCACCCCACCAGTTCTTTGTCTCGTTAAAGCCATAGCCGTAACCGCCTTCAACGTGCAGTTTCAATCCCTTTATGATGGTCCAGTCAAGACCGGCATTAAACTGGAACCTGCGCTGTTCGCGCTTTCTCCAGTAACGTGCTGCCTGTTCCGACAACGTCATCTGGCTGTTGAGATATTCCTGATATTCCTCATCAGACATAGAGCTGAAGTCAGGCGTGATAAAATCCTGCAGACCCTTTGTCGCTACGGAGGTGATAGCCTGAGACGTACGTATCTTGTAGTTCCCGCCCTGAGTACCAGAACCGTTTACTTCCTGATCGCTTACACGTGCGTTGAATGTAAACTTGAGGTTCTTGTTAATCTGATGATTCAGCTTGAGGAGGAATGAGTAGCGGCTGAAATCGTTCTGCGGCATAAGACCGCCGTTGTAATCGTATGTTCCGCTGAGTGAAAAGTTTGTTTTCTCTGTACCGCCGTTGAGGCTTACGTTGTGCTGCTGTGTCAGTACGTTCGCACCGAACATGTCGTCCTGCCAGTCAATGGCTGCAACCTTCTTGTAAAGGTCAAGGTCGTCATACACGCCGAAGTTCTTTTCAAAACTGTTTACAGCGCTTTCACCTCTAAGCAGTGCATACTCGTAGTTACTCATTACATAGTCGTATGTGTTCATCGCATCGAGACGCGTTGATACCCTCTTTGTCTGGAGGAATGCGTTGTACGATACGCGTGTCTTGCCAGCCTTGGCATTTTTTGTTGTAACGAGGATAACGCCGTTTGCACCGCGTGCACCATAGATAGCCGTAGAAGACGCATCCTTAAGTACCGTGATGTCCTCGATATCGTTAGACGAAATATCGTTCAGGTTGTCTGCAGGGAAGCCGTCGATGACATAAAGCGGTGAGTTGTCACCGGTGATTGAGCCGCCTCCACGAACTCGGATAAGGATTTCTGCATCGGGAGAACCGTCGGTGGTAGTTACGTTCACACCGGAGAGCTTACCCGTAAGAGCCTCTGCGATATTCGGAGTAGGCACCTTGTTCAGCTCGCCTCCCTTGACGGTTGCTACAGAACCGGTCAAATCTTTCTTGCGGACAGAACCATAACCGATGACGACGACGTCGTTAAGCCCCGTAGCCTCGTCTTCCATCGTCACGTTTACACTCGTCTTACCGGCAACGCTGACAGTCTTCGTCTTCATACCGATGTACGAAATCTGAAGCTGCTTGCCCGAGGTAAGGCTGATGGAGAAGTTTCCGTCGAGGTCTGTCGCCACGATGTTCTTCGTTCCCTTCTCCTGGACCGTGGCGCCTATCACCGGCTCGCCACTGCTGTCCTTCACGTTTCCCTTAACAGTCTGCGCGGACAGGCTCACGCCCATGAGGGCGAAGAGGCACAGGAGCGCAACTCGTAAAGTTTTTAAATTACCAGACATAAATGTTATTAATTTAATTGATTAAAGATAAATTTCCAAAATGCAAATATATGCTTTTAATATGTTTTAGCAGTTGTACGAATTGATTATAATATATGATATTTTATCAAAACATTGCTGCTTAATGTGTTATATCTTATTGTCAGAGAGCGATATTGTTTGTTCATTAATAAAACTTATATAATATTTACCTTGAAAAAGGTTTATTGCCTTTTTATGTTTTTCATTGCCTAATGCAAAAATAACATAAATATTTTTTCTGCAAAAATTATATTGCCAATATTTCAAAGACAGATGCAAACAATATTATCCGTCCGCAACTCTCTCAACACGGGCGGTATATGTGTACCGATTGCTGCCTTCTCTGCACATTTCACACATAAATGTCACTTATCTATCAGCTTAGTCATACCGATATTTGCTCACTGGACTATACAAATATCAAGTTTCTCATTTCAAAAGAGAGAATAGTTACATAAAAAACAATGGAGAATATAAATTCGATGAACACGTATATATTATATTATAAATAATGTACCTTATATAAGGTGAGTTCTATATTTATAGTTATAAGTCCTTCCTGTTGTAGGGATTTTTTCTTGTAAATGTCCGTGTCTTATCCTGTTTAAAGTAGTTTTTATGTGTTGTCTTTACATACATTTACAAGAAGAAGTCCCTACAAAAGGAGGACGCTTGCGGATTTTCTTATGCCAAACTCACATTATTATATAATATTAAAAGCATGCTTGACTATTTGCCCGTTAATGTTAATTCAGCAGTGTAAATCAATTAAATTAACGTGAGTTCGATGAATATTACAAACCACCCCTGCCCCTCCTTTGAAAAAGGAGGGGACACAGCGCAGGCATTGTATGTAGACATTTGTCCTTTAACTTCTTCTGACTTCCCATAACTTCTTTAACTCCCAAACACTTTACTCCTTACTCCATTCCTACGCGTCCCCTCCTTTTCCAAAGGAGGGGCAGGGGTGGTTTGTAATATAACAGGCAAGATAAATTCGTCGAACTCACGTTAAATTAAGACCATTTTTAAGTGTCTTGTTAAACATATTTTAAATATTTGCCCTCAAATATTTAACACTTAGTGCTGTGTTTTTCCTTTCTTTTCAATAAAATTCCGGACATGTCAGATTAACGCCTTATTTTTACCTAATTAAAGTAGGGTTTACACCCGAATTATGGAAAATGATAATTACAGGCGTAAAAACATCTGAAAATATTCCGTTTTTCATAGTTAATATCGTTTTACCCCACAATAGATATTCCGTTACTCTGCAACGGAGTATTCCTTACAAAACAATTAATACTTCGTTGTTAAGTAAAACAATATCCGTTACGGTGCAATTAATATTCCGTTGCAAGGTTGTTGATATCCCCTTGCATTGTAAAATAGGATTGGATACGGTAAAATCAGCCTGTTTTTACGTGATTTTCGAGAACGAAAAATTTGATGAAATAGTAAAAACAGAAGCAGAAAAAGGTTAAATGTTCGTTATTCTTGCACAAATACAAATATTTTGTGCAGTATTTATTAAATAAGCAAGTCTGTTTTATGCTGTAAAAATGCACATTTCTTTGATTTTGTGCATAATGTATTTCTAAAATGAAGAAACAGCCGTAATAAAAAGATAACAATAAAATTAACAAATGAAAGATATTTTTACAATCTAAAATATTAATAGTATCATAGGAGATGAAATAAACCACATATTTAATATAATGAAGAAATTGAATTCATATAGCTTGTTTTTATAATAAAAAGAAGACTTCCATCTGTAGGAGGTTATGTCAAAATTCTATTATTATGACAGGGACATATTTCTCACTGTGTTCAACAATACATCTTGTGCTTGCCTGTTTGTAACATATTTATATTCAGTGTCTATATAGCGGACAAGTACAAAAATGTGCCCTCCTGTTCGTGCGGATTTGCAATCTGCACGCATCTGCACATCATTAATAGCACATAAAATCGGGCTTTCATTGCGTGCGGATTGCAGATCCGCACGAACGGAGAGAAATTCGGTTGGCTTGTAATATAACGTGATTTCGATGAATTTTCATGCCGGGCGCCCTGAAAGGGCAGCGAGCCTACAGCCCGGGGCATAGCGTTAGCGACACCCTGGGATTTAACGCGTGCAAAGGTTGTCGCCCTGAATGGGCAAAAGCGTTATATGCTAAACGTAAATTGTTTATTGACAATATGTTATACGACATCGTAATACTGTCTGCCAATGCTTTTGCCCTTCCAGGGCGCAAGTCCTGTACACGTCATTATACCCATGGCGTTGCCATGGACTATGCGCTCGCAGCCCCTTCAGGGCGGACTGCCTATGAACATATTGAAATAATGTGGGATGGTTTGTATAATTCATCGAACTCACGTTAATATAGAAAGCAAGGTGTAATAAGGGTATTTTGATACACCCTTTTATATGGAATAATTATAACCCCTGCATCGGCATACCGGACTTTTATAATAAAAATCCCTGAACGTTTATGATTTTTATATGCCATTACACTATTCTTAGTGTATATATCACTCATGATATAGTTCTTGAATACAGGTAAATTCCTTTTCAAAATCATTACTTACCTCATAATATATATTTTTTCTACGGGTAAAAATATACAGGAATATAGTAAAAATAGACATTTTTATTTTGTTGTTATGTTTATTTATACTATTTTTGCAGCACAAACTACTATATAGTAATAAACTACTAAGCTGATAGATAAGTGACAAATCATGGATTTAATGTGAAATTTTCATTCGGTTAGAAGTATGCAGAATGGCAATATCTGTACGAAAAGATGCTATAATCTGAATAAAAATCATGTTTTTCTGTGATAATGTAATAAGGTGGTGAACGGAAAAGAAAACAAATCAAGAAAATAATATTTTGTTTAATTTAATTTAGTAACATTTATGTCTGGTAATTTAAAAACTTTTCGGATTGCGTTAGCAGTTCTCTTTACATTCATAGTAGGGAGCCTGTCGGCGCAGACGGTTAAAGGAAATGTTAAGGACAGCAGTGGCGAGCCGGTGATAGGTGCCACCGTCCAGGAGAAAGGAACAAAGAATGCCGTGGCAACAGACCTCGACGGAAACTTCTCCATCAGTCTTACCTCGGGCAAGCAGCTTCAGATTTCGTACATCGGTATGAAGACAAAGTCTGTTAACGTTGCCGGAAAGACAAGTATAAACGTAACGTTGGAAGACGAGGCTACCGGTCTTAACGACGTTGTGGTAATCGGTTACGGCTCGGTGAAGAAAAAAGACATCACCGGTTCTGTCGCCACAGTTGACAACAAAGCCCTTGTTGCCGTGCCCGTTGCTTCGGCTTCCGAGGCTCTTACCGGTAAGATGGCGGGTGTGCAGGTAACCACGACCGAAGGTTCTCCCGACGCAGAAGTTAAGATACGCGTGCGTGGCGGCGGTTCTATCACACAGAGTAATGACCCGCTTTATATCGTTGACGGATTCCCCGTTGAGACAATCAGCGACATCCCTGCTTCAGACATTGAGGATATTACCGTATTGAAAGACGCTTCTTCTACTGCAATTTATGGTAGCCGCGGTGCAAACGGCGTTATCCTTGTTACCACAAAGAGCGGCAAGAGCGGTAAGGTCAATGTTAGCTATAATGCATATTATAGTGTAAAGAAGATAGCAAAGACCATGGATGTGCTTACTCCGTACGACTATGCAAAGTGGCAGTATGAACTTGCTTTGCTGAAGAACAACGGAGACCTGACGAAGATGGAGTCATACACCGACTTCTTCGGAAACTACAATGACATGGATTTGTATAACAATATCGCTGCTAACGACTGGCAGGACATTGTCTATGGAAGAACAGGACATACATTCAACCAGAACCTGAACATCACGGGCGGTTCGGAAACTATCAAATACGCTTTCAGCTATGCCCACATGAACGACAAGGCAATACAGCTGGGTTCTAACTTCAAGCGCGACAACTTCAGCCTGAAACTGAATACCAAGCCTTCAAAGCGTACAACCCTCGATTTTCAGGCACGCTATTCGGAGACGGACATACGCGGCGGCGGTGCAAACGATGCCACAGGTGTGTACGATTCTGACAAGCGTCTGAAATATGCCGTTATATATACGCCCATACCTCTCAAAAACCTTAATGCCGAGGCTGGTTCTGACGACGACGATCTTGGTAACCTTTACAATCCTGTTACGGTGCAGAGCGACAACGACCGCAAGAAGGAGCGCAAGACGTTGAACATTGCAGGTTCATTCGGTTGGGAAGTATATAAGAATTTGAAACTGAAGACCGAATTCGGTTATGACGACTATAATCAGGAAGACCTGCGCTACTGGGGTACAACGACATACTATGTGAAGAATGTGCCGCAGGGTGACAACCAGAACAAGCCGGCAATAAGGATGACAACTACATCGCGTCACCGCTTCCGCAACACTAACACGGCAAGCTATGACTTCAAGGCTATCTTCGGCAAGACAAGCAAGCATCACCTGAATGCAATGCTCGGTCATGAGTATGTGATAACAAAGCAGAACGACGATGCCGACGAGGCACACGGTTTCCCCGTAGACTTCGATGCTGAGACGGCTTGGAAACTCTCGGCACAGGGCAAGGCATACTCCATAGACAAATTCTATAAGGCTGACGACAAGCTGCTCTCTTTCTTCGGACGTGTAAACTACGACTTCGACAGCAAGTATCTGTTCACTGCAACATTCCGTGCCGATGCCTCCTCTAAGTTCAGCGATGACAACCGTTGGGGTTATTTCCCCTCAATGGCTTTGGCATGGCGTATCAGTTCTGAAAACTTCATGAAGAGCACAAAGAGCTGGCTCGATGACTTAAAACTGCGCTTCAGCTACGGTACGGCAGGTAACAACAACATCCCGACCGGTCAGCTGGCACAGGAATATCTGTCAAAGACTACGGCATGGATAAATGGTTTTACTTCCTATTGGGCACCGTCCAAGACAATGGCTAATCCGGATCTTAAGTGGGAAACGACCGTAACACGCAACGTAGGTCTCGACTTCACTTTGTTTGGCGGCAAGTTCAGCGGTAGCCTTGAGGCTTATCTCAATACGACAAAAGACCTTCTTATCGAATTCCCTGTTGGCGGAACAGGATATGACACGCAGTACAGAAACATGGGTGAGACGGAGAACAAGGGTCTTGAACTGTCTTTCACATGGCATGCGATAGACAAGAAGAACTGGGGCATAGACATAAACGGAAACATCGGCTTCAACAAGAGCAAGATTAAAGACCTCGGTGCAATGAAAGACTTCGGTATGAACACGGCATGGGCTTCAACAGAAATCGGTCAGGACTACTGGATTGCCGTTGGCGGTCAGGTAGGAGAAATCCGCGGTTATCAGAATGCCGGACGCTATGAAGTAAGCGATTTCGAAGGTTATGACGCAGCCACAAACACATGGAAGCTGAAAGAAGGCGTTGCCGATGCTTCGGCAATAATCGGTGCCGTACGCCCCGGATCCCTGAAACTTGTGGACCAGCCTGATGCTGAGGGTAACAGAAACGGTGTCATCGGAGATGAGGACAACGTTATAATAGGTAATGTAAATCCTGACTTCACCGGAGGTTTCGGCATAAACGCACATGCTTACGGATTTGACCTGAGCGCAAACTTCAACTTCAGCGTAGGCAACCAGGTTTACAATGCCAACAAGATAGAGTATACATCTACGTCAAAATATCAGTATCGCAACATGATAGACATCATGGCAGACGGCAACCGCTGGACAAACCTCAATCCGGACGGAACGCTCTGCAATGACCCTGTCGCTCTTGCCGAGCTTAACAAGAACACAACGATGTGGAGCCCGTACATGAGCAAAATGGTGCTGACAGACTGGGCTGTAGAAGATGCGTCATTCCTGCGCCTCAACACGCTCACACTCGGATATACACTGCCGAAGAGCGTGACAAACAAGATGCGCATAGGCAGCCTGCGCTTCTATGCCACATGCTACAATGTATTCACGATAACAGGTTATAGCGGCTTTGACCCTGAGTCAGACTGTATCAGGAAGAATGCCCTTACGCCATGTGTGGACTACTCGGGATATCCCCGCAGCCGCCAGTATGTTTTCGGACTTAACTTGAACTTCTAATAAAAAGGAAATATTTATCATGAACAAATATATAAAATTATCGATATTATCGGTTGCACTTGTAGGAGTGACAACAGCCTGCGACATGGACTCTCCGTCTATCTCGTCACTGGACGAGTCGTCGGTGTTCTCCGTATACTCGCTCGCAGAGGCAGAAGTAATGTCAATTCACCAGTCGTTTGGCGAGACAAACTCTTACCGCGGACGCTTCCTGCCGTATTACGGACTTAACAGCGACGTGGAAACAGGCGGACGGTCCACGCCTTCGCTTGCCTCAAAGACAGACGACAAGCAAAGCCTGTGGAACTATTCAACACTGCCAAACAACGGTCAGATGAATACCGACAACAATGCATACGCCAAGTTCTATGAGGGAATAGAGCGTGCAAACCTTGCCATAAAGGGTCTGCGCCAATATGGCAACACGGCATCCAACCCCAATATGGCACAGCTTCTCGGTGAGGCACTCACGTTGCGTGCAGTGATATACACCGATCTTACAAAGGCATGGGGCGACGTTCCGGCACGTTTTGAACCGAATAACAGCGAGAACATGTATAAGCCGCGTACAAACCGCGACGTGATTTACAAGCAGCTCCTTGCCGACCTGAAAGAGGCAGAGGACTATTGTTACTGGCCCAACGAAAACTCTATCACATCTTCCACAGAACGCGTGAGCAAGAGCTTTGTAAAAGGTCTGCGTGCACGTATCGCCCTCTATGCAGGCGGATACGGACTGCGCGGCGACGGCTTCCGTAAGAGCAATGACCCTGAACTGGAGACCAGCAAGATGTATCAGATTGTAAAGGAAGAGTGTATAGACATCATCAACAGCCGCCGCAATACTCTCGGAGAGTTTGCCGACAATTTCAAGAAACTGTCGCAGGACAATGTCACGGCAGGAGGCGAGAGCCTTTGGGAGATACCGTTCTCTGACAGCCGCGGACGTGTGCTCTATACATGGGGTGTATACCACCAGGCAAAAGACCAGTATACACAGCAGGCACAGGGCGGTACAAACTCACCGATGCCTTACCTGTTCTACGACTATGACGTGGATGATGTACGCCGCGACATAACATGTGTACCTTACAAGTGGAGCAAGGAGCTTGTTGCCGGCAAGTCGTATCAGGAACTCAGCTCTATAGATAAGTGGTGCTTCGGCAAACTGCGCTATGAGTGGATGAAGCGCATCGTAACTTCTACGAACGACGACGGTATCAACTGGCAGTATATGCGTCTTGCCGATGTTTATCTCATGGCAGCAGAGGCAGTAAACCAGCTTGACGGTCCGGATGCTGCATGGCAGTATATGGAACCGGTGCTCAGCCGTGCGTTGCCCGCAGCCAAGGTTGTCGAACTGAAGGCAAGGTACACTGCAAGCAAAGAAGCCTTCCAAAACGGAATAGTTGATCAGCGTGCACTGGAATTTGCAGGTGAGGCACTGCGTAAGGCAGACCTCGTGCGCTGGGGCATCATCGATGAGAAGATGGCTGAGTGTAAGGAGAAACTGACACGTCTGGCAAACCGTCAGGGTGAGTATGCAGACCTGCCTGTAAAGGTTTATACAAAGATATACAGTGAGGGCGATGCAGCACTGATAAACCAATATAATATGTATATGGGTGACTCGCCCAATCCCAACGGAGAGTCTATCATTATCTACGGTCTGAACCACGGCGATGACACAGAAGCTATAAGCACCGAACTGAAAGATGCCGGCTTTGCATCGAAAGACTGGTTTGAGGGCAAGGACGGTCTGAAACTTAAAGAGGACTATATCAACGGTATTTATGTTAACACCCCGAGCCTCAACTGTCTGTGGCCTATCTGGCAGACATTCGTAAACAGCAGTAACGGACTGATAAACAATGACGGAAACTACGGTCAGCTTTCAGACTAATTAATCAACAAACAAAAAAGTAACTATGAACAAGAAAATAATATTCGCATGTATGTTGGGGCTTGGCACTCTTGCCCTGACATCGTGCAGCGACCCGATGGATGAGATTGCAAACATTGTCTACGGACGTGTGTTCTCACCTGTTGACCTTGATGCAAAGAACGTTACGCAGAACAGTGCCAACCTGCAATGGATGGCATCCGAGGGTGCTTCGAAATATGTGGTGGAGGTTTTTGCCGATGACAACAGCATGGCGTTTGAAGGCACACCCGCACAGACGTATGAGACAACGGAGAACAGTTGCAGCGTGACAGGACTGATTTATGACACAGACTATTCTGTAAGGGTTATGGCTGTAGACGGTGAAGATGAGAGCCGTAACTCAAAATGGAGCACGGTTTCATTCCGCACAGCCGCGCAGCAGATACTCATTACTCCAAAAGAGACAGATATTGCAGACAGAAGCGTAACGATGTCATGGCCTGCGGGTGAGGAGGTTACACGTCTTGTTGCCCTTGACGAGAGCGAAGCCGAGGTTGCGTCAAAAGACCTTACAGCCGAGGAAATTGAGGCAGGACGCGCCAAAATCGAGGGACTGTCGCCCGAGACAAAGTATACAATAAAGCTGTATAACGGCAACAAGGAGCGTGGAAGCAAGAGCATTACCACCATTATAGACCTTGACGGTGCCATAACTGTATCTCCTGAAGACAATATCCAGTCGGTTATAGAGAACGCAACGGACGGTCAGGTGTTTGCTCTTTATGGAGGCACTTATAAAGTTGACGGAGGAGAAGATGTGGATGCCGGTTCGCTGAAAGTGTCTAAGAACATAACTATAAAGGGTATCTATCCCACAAATGTTCCTACAATAAACGGACGCATTGAGCTGCAGGACGGCGCAACGCTGACAATCAATCAGGTTAACTTTGACGGAACGGGTACAAGCGGCGACCAGTTTATCAACGTAAAGGGTACGGCAATAGGAAAAATCTCTGTAAACAATGCGGAGATAAAGAACTATACAAAGGGCGTGATATACGTCAATGTTGCTGCTGTAATTCCTGAAGTTACGTTCAACAACTGCCTGATACATGACATAAAATGTGAAGGTGGCGACATGTTCGACTGCCGAAAGGGACGCATGGACGTATTCAACCTTACAAACAGCACGGTATATGCAAGCTGTGCTGCACGCGACTTCATACGTATAGACGATGCTTCGTCACTTGGAGGTTCTCCGGTGGTTAATGTCAAACAGTGTACGATTGATGCTGCGGCAAATGCGAGTGGAAAACGACTGTTGTATGTCCGTTATGTCGGAACATCTATCAACTGGACAAACAACATTGTTTCAAATACGGCGGCTACTTGGAGCAACCAGAGTAAGACGGCTGTTCCTGCTTTCAGGGACAACAATTATTATAACTGCTCGAAGCTTCAGACACTTGACGGTTCGGATGCGGGTAAGACAAACCTGTTTGTAGACGGGGCTTCTCCTGCATCAATCAATCCTCAGTATAAGAATGCTGCGGCTGGTGATTTTACCTACGGTAATGAAGACATCGTTAAGGGCGGATATGGCGACAAGCGTTGGAACCCTTAAAGAATAATTATTAGAAATCTGTGCGGATGACTCTCTTGGGTCATCCGCATTTTTGTATAGCAAAGGCTCCTGAGGCACGGCATAAAATGTTACTAATCAATTAAATTAATAACATTTATGTCTGGTAATTTAAAAACTTTACGAGTTG
>UQZX01000006.1 GCA_900545525.1 uncultured Prevotella sp. | reverse complement strand
GTTAGGAAGTTAAAGAAGTTATGGGAAGTTATATGAAGTTAAAGGACAAATGTCTATATACAATGCCTGCGCCTGCGTCCCCTCCTTTTCCAAAGGAGGGGCAGGGGTGGTTTGTGATATAACAAGAAAGATAAATTCGTAGAACTCACTTAATATAAGGATAAAAAAACTCATATAATAATGAATACACTGTTTGACAAAATATGGGACAAGCATGTTGTGAAGACCGTGGAAGACGGTCCTACACAGCTTTATATAGACCGCCTCTATTGCCACGAGGTGACATCCCCGCAGGCATTCGACGGACTCCGCAGGCGCGGGCTGAGATGTTTCCGTCCGGAACAGATATATTGCATGCCCGATCACAATACGCCGACTCATGATCAGGACAAGCCCATAGAAGACGCGGTGTCGAGGACTCAGGTGGAAACTCTTGCCGGAAACGCCCGTGAGTTCGGGCTTACACACTATGGGATGATGACTCCCGACAACGGCATAATACATGTCGTGGGGCCGGAAAAGGGACTGTCGCTGCCGGGAATGACCATTGTATGCGGCGACTCGCACACCTCAACCCACGGTGCCGTGGGTGCCATTGCCTTCGGAATAGGCACGTCGGAGGTGGAAATGGTGCTGGCATCGCAATGTATACTGCAGCAGAAGCCCAAGTCGATGCGCATAAATATCAACGGGAAACTGGGCAAAGGCGTCACGCCCAAGGATGTTGCGCTATATCTCATGTCCAGGTTGACGACTTCCGGGGGCACGGGATACTTCATAGAATATTCGGGCGACGTGATTAGAAGCATGTCCATGGAGGGGCGTCTCACGCTGTGCAACCTCTCGATAGAAATGGGCGCGCGCGGCGGATTTGTCGCTCCCGATGACGTTACGTTCGAGTACATAAAGGGAAAAGAGTTCGCTCCCAAAGGAAAAGAGTGGGACAATGCCGTGGAATACTGGAAGACGCTGAGGAGCAACGACGATGCCGTGTTCGACAAAGAACTGTCTTTCGATGCCGGAGATATAACTCCCATGATTACGTACGGCACTAATCCCGGCATGGGGATGAGCATCACCGGCTGCATCCCGACGCTTGACGAGATACCCGATGCCGGGCGCGGCTCTTTCATGAAGTCGCTCTGCTACATGGGTTTTAAGCCCGGCGACAGCCTGCTCGGCCATAAGGTTGACTATGTGTTCCTCGGGGCATGCACCAACGGACGCATTGAAGACTTCAGGGCTTTCGCCTCGGTGGTGAAAGGCAGGAAGAAAGCCGGCGGGATTACGGCATGGCTCGTGCCTGGCTCGTGGGCTGTCGAAGCACAGATACGCGAAGAGGGATTGGACAAGATACTCGAAGAAGCCGGATTTGCAATAAGGCAGCCGGGATGTTCGGCATGTCTTGCAATGAACGACGACAAGGTGCCTTCTGGAAAGTATGCAGTATCAACGAGCAACCGCAACTTTGAGGGACGTCAGGGTCCCGGTGCGCGCACCATTCTCGCAAGTCCGCTGGTGGCAGCCGCCGCAGCCGTGACCGGCAGGATAACCGATCCGAGGGACCTTAGCCTGTAAAAACAACCTATAAATTAAAGTCAATGAAACAAAAATTCGATATAATAACAAGTACATGCGTGCCTCTTCCTTTGGAAAACGTGGATACAGACCAGATAATACCGGCACGCTTCCTTAAGGCTACCGACAAGAAAGGGTTTGGCGATAATCTTTTTTACGACTGGAGATATGACAAGGACGGTTCTCCGAAAAAGGACTTTGTCCTGAACAATCCCATATATAAAGGTGTAATACTTGTTGCCGGCAAGAACTTCGGTTCGGGTTCGAGCCGCGAACATGCCGCATGGGCTATTGCCGGGTACGGATTCCGTGTAGTCATAAGCAGTTTCTTTGCAGACATTCACAAGAATAATGAGCTTAACAACTTCGTGCTTCCCGTTGTCGTAAGCGATGATTTCCTGTCAGAGCTGTTCGGGAGCATAGCTGCAAATCCGCAGACGGAGGTTACGGTAGACCTTCCCAACCAGACCGTAACAAACAACGAAACGGGACGGAGCGAGAAGTTTGAAATCAACGGCTACAAGAAGCACTGTCTGATAAACGGCATTGACGACATAGACTATTTGTTGCAAAACAAAGATAAGATAGAGGAGTGGGAGAGGAGAAACAGGCAATAGGCTCGTTGGACATGCCTTTCGTTGAAATAATGGACTGCACCCTGCGCGACGGGGAGCAGACAAGCGGCGTGTCGTTCCTTCCGCATGAGAAGCTGGTGATAGCCCGCATGCTGCTCAAGGATGTGAACGTCGACCGCATAGAGGTGGCTTCCGCCCGCATATCCGAGGGCGAGAAGGATGCCGTGACAATGATTTGCCGATATGCAAGGCAGATAGACATGCTCGGCAAAGTAGAGGTTCTTGGCTTTGTTGACGGAAAAAGGAGTATAGACTGGATAGAGTCTTGTGGATGCAGGGTTATGAACCTGCTTGTGAAAGGTTCTGAAAGACACTGCGTCAAGCAGCTGCAAAAGACTGCCGGCGAACACATCGCCGATATCCTGCGCTCGCTCGAATATGCAAGGGACAGGGGTATTGACGTGAATGTCTATCTGGAAGACTGGAGCAACGGAATGAAACATTCTCCCGAATATGTATACCGGATGCTGGATGTTTTGGTAAAGACAAATGTAAGGCGCTTCATGCTGCCCGACACTTTGGGCATACTCAATCCGCTGCAGGTGATAGAGTTTATGCGCAAGATGATAAAGAGATATCCGGGAACGCACTTCGACTTCCATGCGCACAACGATTACGACCTTGCCGTGAGCAACTCTCTTGCCGCCGTACTTAGCGGTGTGCGCGGGCTGCACGTTACTGTCAACGGTCTTGGAGAACGCTGTGGCAATGCCCCCTTGGCGAGCGTGCAGGCTATACTGAAGGATCAGTTCAATGCAAAGACTAATATAAACGAGGAGCGGCTTAACGATATAAGCCGCATGGTAGAGGGATACTCGGGCATAATGGTTGCCCCGAACCAGCCGATTGTCGGGGAGAATGTCTTTACGCAGGTTGCGGGAGTGCACGCCGACGGAGACAACAAGGCAAACCTTTACAGCAATGCGCTGAAACCGGAACGCTTCGGACGCAGGCGTGAATATGCCTTGGGCAAGAACAGCGGCAGGGCAAACATTGACCGCAATCTTCAGGAACTGGGACTTGAACTTACTCCTGAGCAGACAGCCAGGGTTACGAAGCGGATAACCGAACTCGGCGACCGGAAGGAGATAGTGACGCAGGACGACCTGCCATTTATTGTAAGCGACGTATTGAAGCATGCGGCACCGGAAGACAACGTGAAGCTGATAAGTTACATGGTGTCTTCGGCATACGGACTGAAACCCATAGCAAGCGTAAAGGTTGAGATAGACGGACGCCAGTATGAGGCGGCGGCTACGGGAGACGGACAATATGATGCCTTTGTCAGGGCACTGCGCAGCATATACGAGGACGTGCTCGGGCGGTCGTTCCCTGTCCTTGCCAACTATGCTGTGAGCATTCCGCCCGGAGGAGATACGGATGCGCTGGTGCAGACAATAATAACATGGCAGCAGGGCGACAAGGTGTTCAAGACAAGAGGGCTTGATGCCGACCAGACGGAGGCGGCAATCAAGGCTACTTTCAAGATGCTTAACATGATATGACATAAACAGATATATAAAAACAGGAATAATTATGAAGTTAAAGATTGCAGTGTTGCCGGGAGACGGAATAGGACCGGAAATCTCTGTGCAGGGTGTTAATGTGATGAATGCCGTATGCAAGAGGTTCGGTCATGAGGTAAGCTATGAATATGCTCTGTGCGGCGCGGCGGCAATAGATGCCGCAGGCGATGCTTTTCCCGATGAGACATACGAGATATGCAAGGCTGCCGATGCGGTATTGTTCTCCGCCGTCGGCGATCCGAAGTTTGACAACAACCCTACGGCAACGGTCCGCCCGGAGCAGGGACTGCTTGCAATGAGAAAAAAGCTGGGACTTTTTGCCAACATACGTCCCGTGCAGACATTCAAGTGCATGGTGCACAACTCCCCGCTCAAGGCAGAACTGGTAGAGAATGCCGACTTTATATGTATCCGCGAGCTTACGGGCGGTATGTATTTCGGCGAGAAATATCAGGACGATGACAAGGCTTACGATACTAATATGTACACGCGTGGAGAAATAGAGCGTATCCTGAAAGTTGCGTTCGACTATGCGATGAAACGCAGAAAGCATCTTACGGTCGTGGACAAAGCCAACGTGCTTGCCTCATCGCGTCTGTGGCGTAAGATTGCGCAGGAACTTGCACCCTTGTATCCTGAGGTTACTACTGACTATATGTACGTAGACAACGCTGCCATGCGCATGATTCAGGAACCGTCTTTCTTTGATGTCATGGTTACGGAAAATACTTTCGGCGACATCCTTACAGACGAAGGCTCCGTTATAAGCGGCTCCATGGGGCTGCTTCCGTCGGCATCCACAGGTGAGGGAACACCTGTTTTTGAACCGATACACGGGTCATGGCCACAGGCAAAGGGGCTGAACATTGCAAATCCCGTTGCACAAATTCTTTCGGTAGCCATGTTGTTTGAATACTTCAACCTAAAGGAAGAGGGTGAAATGATACGCCGTGCCGTGGATGCATCGCTCGACGAGGGTGTCCGTACTCCAGATATACAAGGCAAGGACGGACCGAAATACGGAACGAAGGAGGTAGGAGAGTGGATTGCCGGATATATCATGAACTCTTAATCAACGGCTATGTTGAGATGTAAAGTGCTCGTTGCCATGCTGCTGTCCGTTGTCTTGGGATGTAAGTCACAAGGCAACGGGCAGTTGCGTGACAGCGTTAAGCTTATAAGTGAACAGCTCAAAGCCTGCCCCGACTCCATTCCCCTGAGGTTTAAGAAGGCATCCTACAATCTCCGTCTTGGTCAGTGGGAATATGCAAAGACCGAGTATGATTATATAATAGGGCGGTTTCCGCAAAGCCGCACGGCACTGTTCTATCGTGCGTATGCCAACGAAAGGCTTGGCAGGAATGCCTTTGCGCGTGCCGATTACGAGGCGGTCCTCGCCATCTCGCCCGCAGACTTCGAGGCGCAGCTTGGTCTTGCGCTTGTAAACCAAAAGGACAAGCGGTATACCGAGGCATTCGACATGATAAACCGCATGGTGCATCAGTATCCCGACAGCGCCATTGTATATGCCATAAGGGCAGGAATGGAAAAGGAACGCAACATGCTGGCACTTGCCGAATATGACTATTCTGAGGCGATAAGGCTTGAACCGTCAAACACGGACTATATACTGAACCGTGCAGACATACGTATAATGGCGGGAAAGAAAGAAGACGCAAGGCGCGATCTTGACATGCTTGTTAAGTATGGAATACCACGCGCCTCGCTCGCTGAGCTTTACAGGAAGTGCAGAAAGTAGCGGCTGATGTCCATTTAACGTGTTATATGTATAATATATATATGTCCGCGTACATATATATATTATACATATAATTTTTTGCAATAATCTTAATGAAGCTTTTCGCGCAGATACTTGCCCGTAAAGCTTTCCGCGCAGCCTGCCACATCCTCAGGAGTGCCTGTACAGACAAGACTTCCGCCTTTCGCACCTCCCTCCGGACCAAGGTCTATAACATAATCCGCACATTTTATTACATCCATATTATGTTCTATTACAATCACAGTATGCCCTTGTTTTATAAGTGCATCGAATGCCTCAAGAAGCCGTTTTATGTCATTAAGGTGAAGTCCCGTCGTCGGTTCATCAAATATAAAGAGGGTAGGGGTTGTATTTCCCTGCCCTATATAATATGCAAGCTTTACACGCTGGTTCTCGCCTCCCGACAGCGTTGAGGAACTTTGTCCGAGCTTTATGTAGCCCAGTCCGACATCTTCCAACGGCTTGAGACGTTTTACGATGCCCGTTTGTCCGTGTTCCGTGAAGAACTCTATTGCCTCGCTTACCGACATGTCGAGAATGTCGCTGATATTCTTTCCGTGATAAAGCACGTCCAAAATCTCGGATTTGAAGCGTTTGCCGTGGCAGGCTTCGCATTCGAGCACGATATCTGCCATAAACTGCATTTCCACCGTTATTGTTCCCGTTCCCTTACACTCCTCGCAGCGCCCGCCTTCCGCATTAAAGGAGAAATGCTTTGCCGTAAATCCCATTTGCCTGGACAGTTGCTGGTCGGCAAAGAGCTGGCGTATCTCGTCAAATGCCTTTACGTAAGTGACCGGATTGGAGCGTGTGCTCTTTCCTATGGGGTTCTGGTCTATCGCCTCTACATGACTTATCTGTTTCCAGTCTCCCTCCAATGATGAATATTCCCCTGGCATATCCGCCGCCTCGTCCATGTGCCTTTTCAGGGCAGGATATAGTATTCCGTTTATCAACGACGACTTTCCCGAGCCGCTGACACCCGTAACAACGGTCAGTACGTTCAGCGGAAATTTCACATCGAGCCCTCTCAGGTTGTTCATCCTTGCCCCTTTCAGTTCAATATACATATTCCAGCTGCGCCGCGATACAGGCAGCGGTATCGTCTCCTTGCCCGTAAGGTATTTCACGGTATTGCTTTTCGGATACTTGTCTGCCGTCTCTTCGTTTATTCCGGCGGCATTTCCGTTGAACACAACTTCTCCTCCGAACCTTCCCGCCTCGGGTCCGATGTCGATAATGTGGTCGGCGGCACGCAGAATGTCCTCGTCATGCTCAACGACAACCACGGTGTTGCCAAGCGACTGAAGGTCTTTAAGCACTTTTATGAGCCTGAACGTATCGCGGGAATGCAGCCCTATGCTTGGCTCATCGAGTATGTAGAGAGAACCGACAAGGCTGCTTCCGAGCGAGGCTGTGAGGTTTATGCGCTGGCTCTCACCGCCACTGAGAGTATTGGACGTGCGGTTTAATGTAAGATATCCAAGTCCCACATCTACAAGGAATTGCAGTCTGCTGCGTATCTCCGTCATCAAGCGCTTGCTTATAATAGAGTCATGCTCGTCAAGTACTATATTGTCAAACCATTCCTTCAGACTTACCACTGGCATCTCCACAAGATTTGTTATACTCTTGCCGTTTATCCTTACATATTCAACCTCTTTCTTCAACCGCGTGCCGTGGCATTCCGGACACGTTGTCTTCCCCCTGTATCGGCTGAGCATAACCCTGTATTGTATTTTATACTGGTTGTCCCTCACCATCTGGAAGAAAGCGTCTATGCAAACCTTGTCGCGCAGTGCCCTGTTCTTGTCCGACGGCAGACCGTGCCACAGCCATTCCCTGTGCTTTTGTGAGAGATTGTAATAAGGTTCAAATATCGGGAAGCTGTCTTTTGCCGCCCTCCGGCAAAACTCCTTACGCCATGCGCCCATCTTCTCGCCGCTCCAGCACTGCACGCAGCCGTCATAAACACTCAGAGATGAGTTGGGTATGACAAGGCGTTCATCGATATCTATGATTTTTCCGAATCCTTCGCACTTCGGACATGCACCGATAGGGGAGTGAAACGAGAACATATTGTCCGACGGTTCTTCAAACGTCATTCCGTCAGCCTCGAACCGCGTGGAGAAATCGTATGATATATTGGAAGGAAGGAACATCAGCCTGCATTCGCCGTTGCCCTCGAAAAGAGCCGTTTCTGCCGAATCCGCCAGACGAGAGAGCGTGTCCGGCTCTCCATCAAGCGACATCCTGTCTACGACAAGATATATGCCGTGCGCTTCCATGCCGTCGTCCGTTGTATCCTCCATAGCATCAATGCGCACAAAGTCACCTTTATAATATACACGGGAATAGCCTTGCTGCACATATAACATCAATTGTTCGGACAAGTTGCGCCCTTCAGAAATGTGCAGAGGCGACATTATTACAAATTTTGTACCAATTGCATATCCTTGTACACATTTTATAATATCTTCTATTGAGTGTTTCTTCACCTCATCTCCGCTGACGGGAGAATAAGTCTTTCCTATCCTGGCATACAAAAGCCTGAGATACTCATATATTTCCGTGCTTGTGCCGACTGTAGAGCGTGGATTACGCGATGTCACTTTCTGCTCTATGGCAATGGCAGGCGGCAGTCCCTCTATAAAGTCACATTCCGGCTTGTTCATCCTGCCCAAGAACTGGCGCGCATACGATGAAAGACTTTCCACGTATCTGCGCTGTCCCTCGGCATAAAGCGTGTCAAACGCCAGCGACGATTTGCCCGAACCGGATACTCCGGCTATGACAACAAACTTGTTTCTTGGTATTTCGAGTGACACATTCTTAAGGTTGTTCACCCGCGCATTCTTTATTTTTATTGTACCGCTCATCTTTTTTTAATTCATTATAGCCCCGTTTCCATCTGTCTGCCTTATATCAGGAAAGGGTAAAGCCCGTATATGTCTATTTATCATAATACCCGTTATCTATAAAAAGCATACGTTTTTGAAAAGCCAGGCTGCAGTCTGCAAAATTAATAAAAAAGGTTTGCATAAGCAAAAGCTTTACATCCAACATTATAAAGATAAGCTTTTGCGTTGTAAAACCTATGCTTTTAAGGTGCGAAATGCCTGCTTTTAGAGTCTAAAGGCATACGAGACAGATTTTTATCCGCAATCATACGTACTTGAATATCTGTATATTTAAGGCGCTTTTTGTACAAATAAAATGCGCAAAAACGTGTATATTTAAATATTTTTTTGTACCTTTGCATGCGTTTTGTCGCATAATTTTCGATTATTTGCTTATATATCAGGATTTTAGAACGTTTTTAAGGCATCAAGAATGAGACAATTAAAAATTCAAAAGAGTATTACAAACCGCTCAAGTGAGGCACTTGACAAATATCTTGTTGAAATAGGACGCGCTCCGTTGATTTCAATTGACGAGGAAATAGAGCTTGCCCAAAAGATCAAGAAAGGCGGTCCGGAGGGTGAACGTGCCAAGGACAAGCTTGTCACGGCTAACCTCCGCTTTGTCGTATCTGTTGCCAAACAATACCAACATCAGGGACTTACGCTCACAGACCTTATCGACGAGGGAAACATCGGCCTGATAAAGGCTGCGCAGAAGTTTGACGAGACACGCGGCTTCAAGTTCATCTCTTATGCCGTATGGTGGATACGCCAAAGCATCTTGCAGGCAATTGCAGAGCAAAGCCGCATCGTCCGCCTGCCGTTAAACCAGGTCGGCTCTCTCAATAAGATAAATCACGAGATAAACAAGTTTGAGCAGGAGAACCAGAGACACCCGTCTGTGTCAGAGCTTTCCGAAGCTACAAACCTCGATGAGGAGAAGATCGGGCAGTCTTTGGCAGCCGACGGTCACCACGTAAGCATAGACGCGCCGTTTCAGGACGGTGAGGATAACTGCATGCTCGATGTGATGCCGAGTGGCGAAGACAGCCGTACCGACCGTGTTGTTGACCACGAATCCATGGCTCAGGAGCTTAACAGCGTGCTGAGCAAGGTGCTCAAAGAAAGGGAAATAACCATTATCCGTGAATGCTTCGGTATAGGATGCCACGAGAAAGGGCTTGAGGAAATAGGCGATCAGCTTGGTCTTACACGTGAGCGCGTAAGGCAGATACGTGAAAAAAGCATTGCAAAGCTGCGCGACAGCGGCAACGCAAAAATATTGATAAAGTATCTTGGATAAAGCATATTAAATGCTAATAAAATCCTCTTCCTGCACCGGGAAGAGGATTTTTTTGTACCTTTGTGTTCGTGAAACACTTGTCAAGACTCCTTATATTGTTATTTTTCGTATTGCAGCCATTTGCCGTAACGAAGACAGAAGCAAAGAACCATGACGGCTCTTCAGTTCTTGAGCGTGTTTTCTCCTATAGAAATACAATTGCAGACAGGGACAGCACATCGGTAAATGTCTATGTAAGATACTCGATAACAGTGGACAGGCGCAACCCTACCCTACTCGTCATCCCCACAATGTACGCAGTTGCACGTGGAAACAAGGAATATGCCGGAGAGACATACAGTACGATAATACTCAAGAACGGTAAGGCAATGGAGCCGCAGCTGCATGTAAGCGTCGGTACCATTCCGCATCACCGTGAGGCAATGTCCGTGATAAACTCGTTTCAAGCGCCTGCCCTGTATGAGCCTACACTGATTGGCAACAATCTGCTGTCGCCGTTTAACCGCATAAACAAGAAGTTCTATAAGTATAAGGTAACCAAACTCACCGAAAACCGTTCGGAGATATTGTTCCTGCCTAAGCTTCACAATACTCAGATGATAAGCGGAACGGCAATAACCGACAACTCGTCGGGCAGGATAATAAGCATATACTTCTCGGGAGAGCACGACATGATAGACTTCAGGATAAGGGCTGTAATGGGCAGCGGGGGACTGAGGTCTCTTGTCCCGCAGACATGCGACATCGAGGCATCATTCAAATTCCTCGGAAACAGGATAACGACCACCCATCATGCCGTGACAACCGCTCCGTCAATACAGGCGGACACAATCACAGACTCGCACGACAGGGAACTGATGGGCATCCTCCGTCCTGAACCGTTGCCACAAAAAGAGCTTGGCATATACAGCAGATACGATTCGATAAGAAGCCTGTCCGATACGGCAAAGTCGGCAGAAGACAAGAAAAAAGACATTCTGTGGGATGTCATAGGCGACAATCTTGTAAACAGGATTAAAGGAAAATTCGGAACATCCGACAGGGGCTCGTTCAGAATTTCCCCCATTCTCAACCCGCTATACCTTGGATACAGCAACAGCAAGGGTGTCACCTATAAGATGAAAGTACGCGGAAGCTACGTCTTTTCATCAAACAGCGACATGTCATTGTATCTCAAGGCAGGCTATTCATTCAAGCAACACCAGCTTTATTTCAGGCTTCCCCTTACATATACCTTCAACAAGCGGCGCAACGGATACATGGTTGCAGAGATAGGTAACGGAAACAGGATAACAAACTCAAGCATTGTAGACCGGATAAAGCATGAATCGCTGAGCGATATAGACTGGGACAAGATGAACCTCGACTATTTTAAGGACTTCTATGTCAAGTTTATAACCAACTACGACCTGTCGTCCAAGTTCAGCATACAGCCCGGCATAATGTTCCACAGGAGGTCTGCCGTAGACAAAAAGGGATTTGAACTGGCAGGAAAGCCTGTGACATATCATTCTTTTTCACCGACATTACAGTTACAGATACGTCCGTGGGGCTGGACCGGAGTTTACTTTACCACCGATTACGAAAGAGGAATAAAGGGTATCGGACAGTCTGTAATGAACTATGAACGCTTTGAATTTGATGCTTCATGGATAAAAAAATATCATAGTATAAGGTCACTCTCGCTGAGGGCAGGTTTCGGCTTTTACACCACAAAGGACGAGGAAGCCTATTTCCTTGACTACTCAAACTTCTGCGACGAGAACATTCCCGGAGGCTGGAACGACGACTGGACAGGTGAGTTCCAGATACTGAACAGCAACTGGTACAACGCCTCCGAATATTATGTCCGCACCAATGCCACTTACGAAGCACCCATGATGCTCATGTCTCATCTGCCTCTGATAGGAAGAATGATAGAGACCGAAAGGTTTTATATAAACACGCTGTTCGTAAACCACCTTCATCCGTACATAGAATATGGCTACGGATTTACCAACAGGCTGTTTTCAATGGGTGTGTTTGCAGCCACCCGCAACAACAAGTTTGACGGTATAGGCTGCCGTTTCGGCTTCGAACTGTTCAAAGACTGGTAACAAAACAAATGATTATGACACCATTGGTTGTATACAACGCAAGTGCGGGAAGCGGAAAAACCTTTACACTTGCGACGGAATATATAAAGTTGCTGATTGAAAATCCGCAGAGCTACCGCAGCATACTTGCCGTGACGTTCACAAATAAAGCCACGGAAGAGATGAAAATGCGCATACTCAGCCAGTTGTATGGTATATGGAAACAGCTGCCCGACTCTGCCGGATACACAGCCGTTGTTACAGAACAGCTCGGCATATCAAGGGAATATGCAAGCCAACAGGCAGGAAAGGCACTCAGCAACCTCATGCACAACTACAGCTACTTTCACGTACAGACGATAGACACATTCTTTCAGGGAGTGTTGAGAAACCTTTCCCGCGAACTTGAGCTGACAACAAACCTCCGTCTTGCACTTAACGACAAACAGGCAGAGACGTTTGCCGTAGACAGACTGATAGAGTCGTTGGACAGTTCAAGCATCGTACTGAAATGGATTATCAGCCTTGTATTGGACAACATCAACGATGACAAGGGCTGGAACGTCATCTACGATATAAAAAGCTTCGGGAAAAACATATTTAATAATGTGTACAGGCAGGAAAGCCCTGTCCTTAACGAAAAGATATCCGAACGCAATTTTTTTGAAGACTATATAAAAGAGCTGAACGGCATTGTATTTAATGTAAAAAAGCAAATGGAAGCCTATGCTGATATGTTTGAAAAGACTTTGGAAAACGCCGGACTGGCTCCCGAAGACCTTAAAAGCGGAACAAGAGGCATAGCCGGATATTTTAAGAAACTGCGCGGCAACGACTTCAGCGACGGCGTCTTTTTGACAAAAACGCTTGAAAAATGCCTTGGCTCACCACAGGAATGGGCATCTAAGACAAGTCCTTACAGAGATACGATATTGTCGTTGGCAGAGACACGGCTCATGGATATCCTGAGAAATGCAGAGAACGACCGCGTGAAACTGTGGCGGCTCAGCTCCTCGGCAACAGTGACTCTGCAATATCTCAGCCAGCTCCGGCTGTTGAACAACATCGAGAAGAAGATGAGAGAGATAAATGCCGATACGAACCAATTTCTTCTCAGCGATACACAACAGCTGTTACACGGACTTATAGACGGCTCGGACTCTCCATTCATATTTGAGAAAATCGGCGCGCGACTGGAACATATAATGATTGATGAGTTTCAGGATACGAGTACGATACAGTGGAAGAACTTCAAGATACTGCTTGAAGAATGTATGAGCAGCAGCAATGTAGACCGTGAAGCCGGAACAGTCGGCAGTCTTATAGTAGGCGATGTCAAGCAGAGCATATACAGGTGGAGGTCAGGAGACTGGCGGCTTCTCAACGGAATAGAGAAGCAATTCAGCTCGCCCGACGAACAACTGACAATACGTACCCTTAACACCAACTACCGGTCGGAACGCAATATAGTAGATTTCAACAACGCTTTCTTCAAGATAGCCGTAGATATAGAATACAACCATGAAAAGGAAATAAACGAAAGAGAGGCACATGAACTTAAAGAAGCATACGCCGACGTCTGTCAGACAGTGCCTTCCGGTAAGCAGAGCTTCGGACTGGCGGAGATAATGCTGCTTCCGAAGTTCGACTATACAGAGAATACCCTCCGCAATGTGAAGACACGCATAACCGGACTCATAGCCGCAGGCGTAAGCGTCAACGACATTGCCATACTTGTACGTACCAAAAAGCACATACCGGTCATTGCCGAGTATTTCAGCTGTACGGATATAAAGATTGTGAGTGACGAGGCTTTCAAGATAGGTTCGTCGGTTGCCGTGAACATCATCATCGGTGCCCTGCGCTATCTATGTCATCCGGACGATATCCTGACAAGGGCGGAACTTATAAAGAACTACCGTAAGTTTGTCGTGAAAGACACTCTGACGGACAACGACCTGTTCATAAGCGGCAATAATGACGACAGTTTCCTGCCTGATGAATATGTAAACAGCTTTGAAACACTGCCGGATATGCCGCTGTTTGACCTGATAGAGCACCTGTATCACATATTTCGCCTGGATACACTCCACGGTCAGAGCGCATTCATCTGCTCATTCTACGACTGCGTAAGCACATTTATAAAGGACAACCCGGCAGACATTGAGGGACTTATGGACGAATGGGAGGAGAACATCAGGGACAAGACAATACAGAGCGACGATGTAAACGGAATAAGAATAATAAGCATACACAAGAGCAAGGGGCTGGAGTTCGATAATGTGATAATACCTTTCTGCGACTGGGAAATAGAGAAATACCGCTTTTCGGAAACACTCTGGTGCAAGCCCTCCGTGGCTCCGTTCAACAAGCTGCCCGTTATACCGGTGAAATATGAAAAGAGACTGCTTGACACCATATATGCCGACGATTACAAACATGAGCACATGCAGAACAGTGTCGACAACCTGAACCTTCTTTATGTGGCGTTTACGCGTGCGGGAAAGAATCTTTTCGTCATAGGAAAGCAGGATGCAAGAAACTCACGCTCAACATTGTTGCAGGAATGTCTTCCGAAACTGCACGAAGAACTTCCGCAGTCGCTGCTGGAACAGACCGAAGACGAGGGAACGACGTTCTCGTTCGGCAAACTGTATATAAAGGAAAAGGAAGAAAGAAAAGCTACCGCCAATGTTTTCATGCAGCCCCAGACACCGCTTAGCATCAGGATAGAGTCGTTCGGCACACCGGTCAAGTTTGTGCAGAGCAACAAAAGCCGCGACTTTATTAATGACGGCGGGGACGAAAGTGCCCAAAATGAATATATAACCATAGGCAGCATAATGCACAATGTGTTCTCACGCATAAGTACGACCGACGATGTAGACGGCGTCTTGCGCCGTCTTGAGTTTGAGGGAGTGCTTGACGGCACTTCCATGTCAGCCGACAAAGTGCGCAACATGCTTGCCAAAAGGTTTGCAGACAAGCGTGTTGCCGACTGGTTTTCTCCACGCTGGCAGCTCTTTAATGAGTGCGAGATACTTTCTCTCGACCACAATACGGGAGACGTAATAAGGCGCAGACCGGACAGAGTGATGACCGACGGGGAAAGAATGGTAGTCGTCGACTTCAAGTTCGGGCGCCCCAAAGACGAATACCACGTACAGGTAAGAGAATATATGCACCTTCTTTCCTCCATGGGATATACCAATATAAGCGGATATCTGTGGTTTGTATATACAAATAAGATTGTGGAAGTGGAAATTTAACTGTAACATCTATATGCTTAAAAATGAAGACATTTCTTAATTACGTTGCAGAAGACATAATACAAAAATACGGTTACGGCCTGTCGCGCATTGCCGTTGTGTTTCCCAACAAGCGCGCGTCGCTCTTCCTTAGCGATATTCTGGCAAGGACGGCACGCCGCCCTTTGTGGTCTCCGGCATACCTTACCATAAGTGAAATGTTCAGACGCCACTCGTCGCTTGAGGCAGGCGACCGCATAAAACTTATATGCGACCTGCATAAAAGCTTTGTAAAATGCACCGGCATAGACGAGACTCTCGACCATTTTTACGGCTGGGGCGAACTGCTGCTTGCCGATTTCGACGACATAGACAAGAACATGGCAGATGCCGGACATGTGTTTTCCAACCTCAAAAACATGCACCGTCTTGACGACATATCATATCTTACACCCGAACAGAAGGCTATATTGCAGAAGTTTTTCAGCAACTTCTCCGAAGACCAGGACACAATATTGAAGCAAAGGTTCATGCAGTTGTGGAGCAATATCGGCAACATCTACGATGATTACAGGGAAAGACTGAGGAAGCAGAACATTGCATACGAGGGCATGCTGTACCGTGAAGTGGCATCCGACGACACCGTAGAGTATAAGTATGACACCTATTTGTTCGTCGGATTTAATGTGGTCCAGCCCGTAGAACGCAAGATATTCGACCGCCTGCAGGAACAGGACAGGGCACGTTTCTACTGGGATTTCGACAAGTATTACATGCCTTCGGGCAAGGGAGACGCCGTCAATGAAGCCGGACATTACATATCCGGATATCTCAAGTATTATCCTAACGAGCTTGACAACGGAAATACAGACATATACGACAATATGTCGAAGCACAAGAACATTGTCTATGTCAACTCCGGAACAGACAGCATTCAGGCAAGATATGTAAGCAGCTGGCTCCGCGAAAACGGCAGGACCGATGCCGGACAGCGCACCGCTATAGTGCTGTGCAACGAGAAACTGTTGCAGACCGTGGTACACTGTCTGCCCGAAGAAGCAGGAAATGTCAATGTCACTGCCGGATTTCCACTGTCACAGTCTCCTGTGTCATCCCTTGTCCTGCGCCTTTCATCGCTATATCTCAACGGATACAATGCCGGCAGGCACCGGTTTCAGAGGCGCTATGTCATGCCAGTGATAACCCACCCCTACTCACGTTTCATCTCTACAAGGTGCAAAGAGCTTAAAGACATGCTTTCCGGCGACCGCGGACACAGCCTTACGGCAGAAGGACTGTCGCTCGACAACGGATTGTCTCTTGTGTTCGGCATCAGGGAAAAAGCCGGTATCGTGCAGTGGCTTGCGGACATAGTGACAGAGATTGCACGCAATGCGAAAGACGGCGACGCCTTTTTCCAAGAGTCTCTCTTCTGCATACATACGCTCCTTGTAAGGCTTGGCGGACTGATATTATCTGGTGACCTCATAGCAGACAACATAACACTGCAACGGCTTATACAGCAACTGATATCAACAACAAGCATCCCGTTCCACGGAGAACCGGTTGTAAACACCCAGATAATGGGAGTCCTCGAAACAAGAAACCTGGATTTCGACCATATCCTTGTCCTTTCGTGCAACGAGGGGCACATGCCCAAAAGTCTCAACGACTCGTCTTTCATCCCCTACTCTATCCGTAAGGCATACGGACTTACCACCATAGACAACAAAGTGGCTATATATTCATATTATTTTCACAGGATGCTGCAACGCGCAGGCGATGTAACCATTGTCTACAACAGCTCTACAGACGACGGACAGACAGGGGAGATGAGCCGTTTCATGATGCAGCTCATTGTGGAAGGCGGGCATGCGATAGAACGCAGGACGCTGCATACGGAGAAAGACCGCTACATCATCACCCCCAAGTGCATAGAGAAAACACCCGAGGTAATGCAGCGGCTGATGAACATAGACTATCTGTCGCCAACGGCAATGAACAATTACAGGAGGTGCCCGCTGCGTTTCTATTATAATAATGTGGCAAGAATAAAAGAGCCTGACAACACCGGTGATGAAATAGACAACAGAATATTCGGCAATATCTTTCACCTTGCAGCGGAGTTGATATACAAACAGATAATGCAGCCGAACGGTCTGGTGAAGTCTTCGGATATAGAACGCGTGCTTAAAGACCGCAAACAGATAGAGACGAGCGTAGACGAAGCCTTCAGACAAGAGTTTTTCAAGACGGCTGACAACGCCTCCCGGCAGGTGGAGTACAACGGTCTGCAACTGATAAACAGGGAAGTGATAATACGATATGTAAGACGTCTGCTCGAAATAGACAAGTCTCTCGCTCCTTTTACCATAATAAGCCTTGAGGGAGACGTGTTTGAAGATATTGCTTTCGATACCGGTGACATCTGGCATGCCGTAAAGATTGGCGGGCGGATAGACCGTCTCGACAAGATAACGGACAGAGATACCGGGCAGGAACGCATACGTGTGATAGACTACAAGACAGGGGGAGGCAGGCTTGAGAAACGGCCGGGCAACGTGGAAGAGGTGTTCGACCCGTCGCTGATGCGGGAAAAGCATACCGACTACTACTTTCAGGCAATGCTCTATTCAACGCTTATACGAAACAATGCACATTATAACCGGGGCGGTCTCGGCGTAAGTCCGGCACTGCTATTCATACAGCATACCCTGAAAGACGGCTACGACCCCACCCTGCTCTTGGGAAAAGAAAAGATAACGGACATAAAAGAATATGACGACGAGTTCCGTTTCAATCTTATTGCATTGATTAAGGAGATATACAGCAGCGAACAGGGATTTGAGCCTACAGCCGACAGGAGCAACTGTGACATCTGTCCTTACAGGCAACTGTGTGGCAGTTAGGACGTTACCTCCTGCATTGTAAAAGGCGGCATTCCGCCTTCCGAAACACGGCATATCGGGTTGCAATACACGACCTTTCGCAACCCGATATGCCGTGTTTCGCATTTTCATACGCCAATTGCAGTGTTAAAAAAGGCAAAATATGCTCTATGTACATGTATATCAGTGACTTTTTAATGAAAACTTAACGCCGTTAAAATTAAAAATTGTATATTTGCACCCGATTTCGCATTGTTGGGCATGTTGTCTTGTATGCAATACAACGGCTTATGTGTCGGCAGTGCAAGTGTTTTATTAACATAAAGTCTAACTTTATTAATTATTAATTTTTTTATTTTATGTCAGATTTTAAAAACGTACAGCCACTGGCAGACTTCAACTGGGACGAGTTTGAGAACGGAACCCATGTGAATGTCAGCAAAGAAGACCTTCAGAAGGCTTATGATGAGACTCTTAACAAGGTAAGCGAGCATCAGGTTGTTGAAGGAACCGTTATCTCTGTGGACAAGAAAGAGGTTATTGTAAACATCGGTTACAAGAGCGACGGCATCATTTCAGCAAGCGAATTCCGTTACAACCCTGATCTGAAAGTTGGCGACGTTGTTGAAGTTTATGTTGAGAATCAGGAAGACAAGAAAGGTCAGCTCCTTCTTTCTCACAAGAAAGCACGTCTCAGCAAGAGCTGGGAGCGCGTCAATGCAGCCCTTGACAACGAGGAAGTTATTCAGGGTTACATCAAGTGCCGTACAAAAGGCGGCATGATTGTTGACGTATTCGGCATCGAGGCATTCTTGCCCGGCAGCCAGATAGACGTACATCCTATCCGCGACTACGATGTATTCGTAGGCAAGACAATGGAATTTAAGGTTGTTAAGATCAATCAGGAGTTCCGTAACGTAGTTGTTTCGCACAAGGCTCTCATCGAAGCTGAGCTTGAAGCACAGAAGAAAGAGATTATCAGCAAGCTCGAGAAAGGTCAGATTCTTGAGGGAACTGTTAAGAATATCACATCTTACGGAGTGTTCGTTGACCTTGGCGGTGTAGACGGACTCATCCATATCACAGACCTTTCATGGGGACGTGTAAGCGATCCGCATGAGGTTGTAAGCCTTGACGAGAAGATAAACGTTGTAATTCTCGACTTCGACGACGAGAAGAAGCGTATCGCACTCGGTCTTAAGCAGCTTACACCGCACCCGTGGGATGCACTCGATGCAGACCTCAAGGTTGGCGATCACGTCAAGGGTAAGGTTGTTGTCATCGCTGACTATGGCGCATTTGTAGAGATTGCAACAGGCGTAGAGGGACTTATCCACGTTTCAGAGATGAGCTGGAGCCAGCATCTGCGCAGTGCACAGGAGTTTATGCACGTAGGTGATGAGGTTGAGGCAGTTATCCTTACACTCGACCGCGAGGAGCGCAAGATGTCTCTCGGCATCAAGCAGCTTAAGGAAGACCCGTGGGAGACAATCGAGGTTAAGTATCCTGTAGGCAGCAAGCACACTGCAAAGGTGCGCAACTTCACCAACTTCGGTATCTTTGTTGAACTTGAAGAGGGCGTAGACGGTCTTATACACATCAGCGACCTGTCTTGGACAAAGAAGGTAAAGCATCCTTCAGAGTTTACACAGGTAGGTGCGGAGATAGACGTTGTAGTACTCGAAATAGACAAAGAGAACCGTCGTCTCAGCCTTGGTCACAAGCAGCTTGAGGACAACCCGTGGGATACATACGAGACACTGTACACACAGGGTTCCGTACACATGGGCAAGATTACCGAGATAATGGACAAGGGCGCAGTGATATCATTGAATGAAGGCGGCGAAGGCTTCGCTACTCCGAAGCATCTTGTTAAGGAAGACGGTTCGCAGGCACAGCTTGGCGAAGAGCTTGAGTTCAAGGTAATCGAATTTGTAAAGGAGACAAAGCGCATAATCCTGTCACACAGCCGCACATTCGAGGATGTTAAGGAAGAGCCGAAGAAAGCTCCTCGTGCAAAGAAAGCCGGTAAGAAGGAAGATGCACCTGTAATCAACAACGTTGCTGCAAGCACGACACTTGGTGACTTGGATGCTCTTGCCGAACTGAAGGCTAAGATGGAAAAGGGTGAATAATCACTGCCTTTTCATCGGTATACGGAAGAGATACAAAGTATAAATCTCATAATTACGAAGCCGGGACAGCGTTTTTTGCTGTCCCGGCTTTTTTATTATAACACAAAAGCATAGCTCTTTACATATTATAACTCATAGCTTTACACATCATAACTCATAGCTTTACATATCATAACTCATAGCTTTACATATCATAACTCATAGTTTTACACCCTAAAACAGGCAACTTTACATCTTTTATATGCCGATAATCGGGCAAAAACATACCGTTTTTATTGCACATCGAAAATAAAATCGGCATAACGGATTGACATCAAACGGTTTGCAACAGCACATGCATACGTGCCGACTTTACTGCAAACAGTTTAAAAATTTCAAACAACAACCTCATTTTGGGGTTACGGAAAATCAAAAAGAAAGAGAAATGCCGCAAATCATATCATCGTGATTTGCGGCATGAATACAGGAAAATGCCTTGGCTTATCGCATACATTAACATCATATATGCGGAAAATCGGGAAAGACAAAGAGCAGCGAGAAATACAGCTGGGTGCCCAATATGTATATGAGCCACAGCGGCAAGGTATATGAAATGCCGGAGACAAGCATGTCGAAGACTTCCTCCATGGTCTTCTGTGTTCCGCTTATTGTGCCGAAAGTGACTGCGAACAATGAAAGACAGAATGACGTTACGGGTATGATACTGTTGCTGAAACTGCTTGGAAACAGACTTCCCGTAACACTCAGAAGTATGGCATGCGGAATTCCTGCCAGCAGGAACATCACCGCCACACAGGCTATAAGCTCAAAAAGGACAAACGACAGTGCGAGCCGCTTGCGGTATGGCATCCTCTCTTTGCCGAAACACTCGCGAACGGCATGCAGCATCCTGCTGTCACGCAGTGCACCGTATGCAACGGAACCCACAAGAAACCACACAAGAAGGGGCGTCTGCATGTTGTCCGTAAAGCTGCCGAGAAACCAGCGTATGCCTTCCGAACTTAGTAAAGAGCGCACGGAAAGCTCGGGAAAGGCAGCCGCAAGTATCCACGACAGCAGCACAAGTGCAAGCTGCAACATGCACAGCAGCAGTGCACTCCATACCTTAATATGCTGTAAAACGCCGTAGTATGTCATCAGTCTTCATCAGGATGCAGGTTGTCTATGTCGAGTATATGCAGCTCTATTGCACGCACCACAAGCCTCGTTGCATTGATGCCGGTGCCACCGTTTCCGTGTGGAAAGAGTTTGTGGATAAGCTCGTTCTGCCGCTTTTCAAGGCTTTTCACGCCGAATGGCATCCCTCGCAGGTTGGTAATCTGTTCCTTTGTATATCCCAAAGCCATGTGACGCAGAAAACGCTCGTCGTATTCGTCTATCTCATAGTCTACAAGAGCTTCCTGCCTTATCAGTGCACTGCCGATGTTTTTCTTAAAGCGTTGCACTATTTTCTCCAATATCGGCTGGTTGAAAACCATTCTCTTTCCGGACATTACGCTGGCAACATCCTCACGTGTGAGCATCTCTCCGCTTTTCAATATTATGCCGTCGCAACCGGCATCAAGCACATCCACCCATAGTTTCTCGTTAAGTATCTCGCCTGTAAATATCAGTATCTTTATGTCCGGATAAAGTTCTTTTGTCTGCCTGCATATCTCTACGCCTATGGTTGTGGAGCCTCCGAGTCCGAGATCAAGCAATACAAGTTCGGGCAGCTGCCGTTTCATCGCCGCCCAATAAGCCTTCTCGCTGTCGGCAGTTGCAATAATCTCCGCCTCTGGTATGTCGTTGCGCAGAATGCCCTCCGTGCCTTTAAGCTCGAGGGGTACGTCTTCTACTATTATCACCTTAAATGTTTCCATTGCTTATCTGTTTTTATTTAAACGTTCTGTTATCGCGTGCCATGACAATTCTCAACACCACACCGCCGCCCGGTACAGGCTCTGCCACGATGCCGCAGCCGCTAAGATTTGTCGTCTCACTGTTGTTTCTCACAATCTGGCGGCATATAAGAAACGGGATATTGTCTGACGAAGGCATGAAAAGTGCCTTGCACTGTTCCTCGGTCATGTCAGGAGAAGGCATGTATACGGCAAGTTCAACATATTTACTGCCCTTTGCCGACGCCGTGATATCAAGCTTTTTCCTTCCCGCATGCCTGCATAGTATGTCAAGCATGTACTCGAACAATATCCTGTCGCCCTTTATCTTCAGGTCCGTATCGGTATATTTGTCAAGAGAAATGCTGTTGCAGACTTTCTGTACATCCCTTATCTGGAGCATCGTCTGTGTGCTCAGTATTGCATACAGTTCCTTATAGTACAGCAATAGTTCTCGCATTGTGCTGAGGTTTGCGTCACGCTCTTCCGTCAACACCTGTATACGTGCCGGATAATACATCGTCTCATGCTTGAGAGTGCTGAGACAATTGTCAAGAATATTGTTGCTTACATAAATCTTGTCATTCTCAAAGGATATTCTTTTCAGGTCGTCTTTGGCAAGTTCTATGTCCGCTTTCTTCTGCTCACTCTCGTCTATGAATGCCCTGAGTGTCTGTCCTATCTCGCCGACAATGCCACGCAATTCGGGCGGATACTTGTCCGTGTCGAGCTGCGACATGAGTTTTTTCTTTTCATCAAGCCCTGCATTGCCCGACAATATGCCGTTTATCCTCCTCACTTTGTCGACACACAAACGCGAATATATGACATGCCGGTAATACATCAGATAGTATGCCAGGATAATTGTCAGCAACAGAACGATGAGAATTATTATGGCTATGTTCTTGTTCATCTCTGCCCTTTGCATTATGCGGCAGTATTCGGCAAGGTTTCTGTCCGTGGACACTTCTTTATACAACTGCGTATACACCTTATTATTATAGTGATACAGCTGCCAGTTGTGCAGGGCAAGCGCCGCAACGGCACACTCATCGCGCAGACTCAGTATTATTCCGTAGTCCACATCCACCTTGTCGTGAAACCATTTCAGCTCACCGGCATTGGAAGGTATGTCTCCTGTCAGCGTCATGCGGTGCCTTCCCTTGGGATATGCTGTTTCATAATACTTGTTAAGGCTGTATATTGCCGAGTCGGCAAAGTCTATTGTCTTGTGATATCTGCCCTGTACATTCGCCTTGTACGCCGAGTCGGCATACGCTTCAGCATGTTTGAGAAGCCGTGAGCGGGTGTCAGTAGAAGCAAATGTATGGCATGGCATGGCAAACAGCAGGGATATCAGCAGAATGATGCTATGGACAACGCCCTTGGGCAACCTGAAATAGAAACGGCTCCCTTTGCCTTCCGTGCTCTCCACTCCTATCTCACAGACCCTGAATATGCTGCTTGCCTTGCGGTACTGCTCTATTATGCCGCGGCAGTTTACCAGTCCGAAGCCATGTCCGTCGGATATCTTACGTGAAAAGATACCGTTTAGCTGTTCTTCTGAAAGTCCTGTCCCTGTGTCTTTTACTGATATTTCAACATAATTGCCGCATGTTTCGGACATAATAGTGACTTCTCCACCGGAGGGAGTGAACTTTCTTGCGTTGTCGGCAAGCGTGTTAAGCATGAACAATGTCAGTACCCGGTCTGCCTTCACTACATCACCGGTGTCTTCAACGATGAGGTTGACACCCTTGATGCGGAAAGACATGCTGCCTTTTTTTAATATATCGAACAGATCACTGACACGGAAGCTTTCCACATGCAGGCTCACCTGTCCGCGTCTGAGCTGTATCCATTCCGTAAGAACATCGTTATACTCTCCTATCTTTGAAGACAGTTCCGATACATATTCATATCTCTCGTTGCGTGTTTCCTGATTTTCAGATAGCGGAGAGCACAGTTTCTCAACCTCGTTCACCATGCGGTCTATCAGCGGCATTACACTGTTTGCAAGAAAAATCTTTGCCTGGTTTTCAATATTGCGCTTCTTATTGTTAGAAAGGCTTGCCCTGCTTACATTATATTCTTCGTTTATATATTCGTACTCTTCATTGAGCTGCTCTATATACCGGTCGCTTTCTGCCTTCCATTCGTGCAGCGGCTTCAGCAGTTCGTCAAGAAACGCAACTCTTTTCTTGCGTCTGTTGAGATAATAGAATATGGTTATGAGGACAAGAACGGTGAATATCAATATCACTATGCCGCCAATCATGATATTGAGTACGGACGAATACTTGTCCAACTGTTCTGCACGGGCATCCAACTGGCGGTCCTGACGTGTCTGTTCCTGCAGGTCGAGATATATGTTTCTGTTTATATCGCTGTTGCGTTTGTCGTCCATGGCTGAATAGACAAGGCTGAGTTGTTCCCGGATACTGGCAACAAGGTCGGGTGCCTGTCTTATTGCCTTGTTATAGTTCAGGGCATTGTCAAGGCATATCAGCGACGACTTATAGTCGTTTAATGCCCAATAGCATGATGCAAGCGTACGAAACGAGCCGGCTGTCTGGTATACATCACCGAAGGCTATGAACTGTTCCAGTGACTTCTGTGCAAGATATCCGGCAATAAGGCTGTCGGGCATATTGTCCGAATTTATGAAGTCAAACGCAATGGCATTGTCATTAAGCAGCCTGTCCCTGTCATCTTCCATTAGAAGCTTCTCGCTGATTGCCTGCATGGAGTTTGCTTCCCAATATATATAGCCTCCTTGTTTTGCAAGCATATAGCATTTTACAAGATGTTCCAGCTCCTTCTGTCTTATATCAGTGTTGTCTTTTCCCCTTAAAATGCCTCCGCTGCCTATCTGATACAGATAATTAAGATATTGTGCAGTGTCACGTTGAAGTTCCCAATCGGTGTCTATTCTGTCTATTGCCTTTGCCGACAGTCTGTCCAAACCTACATAATAATAATATGTAGATGCCACAATTTCAATCTCAGACTTTGCATAGACAAGACGTTTTAGCTGATGTTTGGTGAGCTGTTCTTTCTCTTCATCTATACGATGTATTCTCTTGGAAGCATGTTCTTTATGGTCATAGAACTCCTTGTTGCGCGACTCTCGTTGGCAAAGTCGCATATATTGGACATCGGCAACAAGCAGTTCTATCTGGTTATCCGAAAATGAAGCAATGCTGTCCAACAGTTTCTTGGCTTCCGAATAATTCATCTGCACAATATATATATATGCAAGATTGTTGAAAGCCTCAGCCCTGCCGCTGCTGTAACCGTCGGAAAGGGCAAGTGCCTTTTCCGCATAAAGCCGCGTACTGTCGATGTTGCGATAATGAAATGAATATGATATATCATTCAGCCTGTCCACCTCTTCCCTGTCGGACGGAGAGGAACAAGCCGAAAAAAAAAGGTTCCACAGGATTAACAATGCTCCCATGGAACCTTTTATTATTATATTATCCGCGTGCTTTGGCAATATAACCTAATGCTTCAACACACTTGTCTGTTATTGCCTGCCAGTTTTCTGCAGCAATCACGTCTTTCGGGAACAGCTTTGAACCCATGCCGACACAATAGACGCCCGCCTTTACCCATGATGTAAGATTGGCTTCATCGGGAGAAACACCGCCTGTAACCATCAGCTTAGACCAAGGCATAGGAGCCATAAGACCCTTTACGAGGTTGGGACCAAGAACGTCGCCAGGGAAAATCTTGCAAAGGTCGCATCCCGTTTCCTGTGCCGCACCAACTTCTGATATGCTTCCACAACCGGGAGTGTAAGGAACAAGACGACGGTTGCATATCTTTGAAATCTCAGGGTTGAAAAGCGGTCCCACAACAAAGCATGCGCCAAGCTGTATATAGAGAGCTGCCGTTGCCGGATCTACTACGGAACCGATGCCGAGTGCCAGTTCCGGACATTCTTTAGCTGCAAACTTCACAACTTCTTCAAACACTTCGTGTGCAAAATCGCCACGGTTTGTAAATTCAAAGGCACGTACACCACCGTCATAACAAGCCTTTACGACCTTCTTTGCCACTTCTGCGTCCTTGTGATAGAACACAGGAACCATTCCAGTCTGACCTATTTTAGCCAAAACTGCAACCTTATCAAACTTTGCCATTGTACTTTATTATAGTTATATGTTGCCATCAGGTTTGCGGATATGTCGTATATCGTGATATCCACAAACCTGAAAAGCACAGTTAATACTTATCTCTGAACGCGACCATTTGCATTTCCGCCTGCCAAAGACTCCACTTCAGCAACGCTCACAAGGTTATAGTCGCCGTTGATAGTGTGCTTCAAAGCAGAAGCAGCCACTGCAAACTCAAGAGCCTCGCCCTGTGTCGGCTTTGTAAGCAGACCGTGAATCAAACCGCCAGAGAATGAGTCGCCACCACCTACACGGTCGATAATCGGGTTGATTTCATAACGCTTGCTCTGATAGAATTCTTTTCCGTCGTAGATAAGAGCCTTCCAGCCGTTGAATGTAGCAGAGAAGCTTTCACGCAAAGTGGACACTACATACTTGAAACCAAACTCTTCTTTCATCTGCTTGAAGATGCCTTCATATCCGGCAGCATCTGTCTGACCACCTTCAACGTCTGCATCGGGCTTGAAGCCGAGGCAGAGTTCCGCATCCTCTTCATTGCCTATACAAACATCTACATACTTCATAAGCGGGCGCATGATAGAGATAGCCTTCTCAGAAGTCCACAGTTTCTTGCGGAAGTTGAGGTCTACGGAAACAGTAACACCGTGACGCTTTGCAGCTTCGCAGGCAAGCCTTGTCAGTTCTGCTGCCTTATCCGACACGGCAGGAGTAATTCCAGACCAGTGGAACCAGTCTGCACCTTCCATAATGGCATCGAAATCAAAGTCAGAAGGATCGGCTTCAGAGATGGAACTGTGTGCACGGTCGTATATAACCTTTGACGGACGCATGGAAGCACCTGTCTCTGCATAGTAAAGACCCACACGCTCTCCGCCGCGGGCAATGAACTGTGTATTAACTCCGTAACGGCGCAATGAGTTAACTGCAATCTGTCCAATTTCATGTTCAGGCAGTTTGCTTACGAAATAAGCGTCATGTCCGTAGTTGGCACAGCTGATAGCCACGTTTGCCTCACCGCCACCGGGGATGATACGGAATGAATCTGTCTGGATAAAACGGTCGTTTCCGTTAGGAGAAAGGCGAAGCATTATTTCGCCCAATGTTACAACTTTTGCCATTGTCTTAATTGTTTTAATTAGAATTATTGATTGTTGTTTGTTTTTCCATTACGTTCACAAAATTAGTATTTTATTTGTAATCAAGCAAATAAATGAATGAAAAAAGGTTGTTTTAGTAAAAAACATCTGCCTGTATTCGGGCAAATCAGTTTTTATTACTAATTTTGCATAACAATATATTATATCTTAAAAGCGTCCTTAATACATATTTTTAAGTGGCAAATCAAACCAATGAACGGTAAAGTCAGAATAAAAGATATTGCAGAACAGTCGGGAGTATCGGTCGGAACAGTTGACCGGATACTCCATAATCGTCCCAATGTTTCAAAGACAGCACGTGAAAAGGTTGAAAAAGTACTGAAGGAAATAAACTATCAGCCGAACATGTACGCCAGCGCACTGGCTTACAACAAGTCGTATACTTTCTATTGCATAATACCCAAGCACGAGTCTGAAGCCTATTGGGAAGAGATAGAAGAAGGAGTGACAAAAGCATGTGAGCTGCGCCGCGACTTTCATATCGATGTAAAGATACTTTATTACAAGCGATATGATTACGATACGTTCAGGAAGACGTTCGATGAATGTCTTGAATGCAACCCAAACGGGGTAATAGTGGTGCCGAGCGGGGCAGATATAACAAAAGAATTTGCCGACAAACTTCACGAACGGGATATACCGTTCATACTGCTCGACTCGTACATGGCAGAGCTTAAGCCGCTGTCGTTTGTCGGTCAGGACTCTAAAAACAGCGGATATTTTGCCGCAAAGATACTCATGCTCATCGCATCGCAGGAGAAAGAGATAATGCTAATGAAGCAGATGAAGGACGGCAAGCTTGCCAGCAAGCAACAGGAAAACAGGGAGATTGGCTTCAAAGAGTATATGAAGAGTCACTTCCCGTATATCAAGATATTGGAGCTTGACCTGCCTTTGGACGAAGACAAGAACGAATATGACGGAATATTGGAAGACTTTTTCAGACAGCATCCCTATGTGCGCCATTGCATAACATTTTGTTCCAAAGCACATATCGTAGGCGATTTCTTCCTGAGAAACAAAAGGAATGACATGCAGATAATGGGTTACGACATGGTGGAAAAGAACGCCAGATGCCTGCGGCAAGGCTCCATATCGTTCCTTATAGCACAGCATGCCTTCATGCAGGGCTTTTATTGCGTGGACACATTATTTAAATATATAGTGTTGCAGAAGGAGGTTGAACCGCTTAACTACATGCCCATAGAACTGCTGACCAAAGAAAATGTGGACTTTTACAGAAGAACACAATTATAAACATTAAATGTAAATATTATGAATCAATCATCATTTATCAAAATCAATCCGGCAGACTCGGTTGTTGTCTGCCTGCGCCAACTCAACAAAGGCGAAACCATAAATGTGGACAATAAAGAGGTCTGTGTCTTACAGGACACGCCGGCCGGTCACAAAATACTTATCAACGATACGAATAAAGGTGACAACATTATTAAATACGGCTACCCTATCGGTCATGCAATGGAAGACCTAAAAGCCGGAGCGTGGGTTAACGAGAACAATCTCAAGACAAACCTGTCCGGAACTCTGTCGTATGAGTACAAGCCGGTGGATGAAAAACTAAACATAGAGAAGGTTCAACGCACATTCAAAGGGTATGTACGCAAGAATGGTGAAGTGGGTATACGTAACGAAGTGTGGATTGTTCCGACTGTAGGATGCGTAAACGGCATAGCCGAACGTCTTGCCGAGCAATTGACAAAGGAAACAAATCTGGAAGGAATAGACGCTGTACATGCCTGGCATCATAACTATGGATGCTCGCAGTTGAGCGATGACCATGAGAACACACGCAAGGTTTTGCGTGATATAGTACTTCATCCCAATGCAGGAGCTGTGCTTGTGCTGAGCCTCGGATGCGAGAACAACCAGCCGGATCAGTTTGAAAAGCTTCTTGGCGACTATGACAAGGAAAGGATAAAGTTCCTTATCACGCAGAATGTTAAGGGCGACGAGGTTGAAGAGGGAATGAAAATATTGCGTTCACTCTATGATATTGCCAAGAAAGACGAACGCACGGAGTGTCCTCTCAGCGAGCTCCGCGTAGGACTGAAATGTGGCGGAAGTGACGGCTTCAGCGGTATCACGGCAAATCCTCTTGTAGGTGAGCTGTCGGACTTCATTGTTGCACAGGGTGGCACATCCATATTGACAGAAGTTCCGGAGATGTTCGGTGCCGAAACTATACTGATGAACCGCTGTGAAACTCCGCAATTGTTTGAGCAGACGGTAAAGCTTGTTAATGATTTCAAGGAATATTTCCTTAGCCACGGTGAGCCTGTTGGTGAAAATCCTTCACCGGGAAACAAGGCAGGAGGCATATCTACGCTTGAAGACAAGGCTTTGGGATGTACGCAGAAGTGCGGACGTGCCCCGGTAAGCGGCGTGCTGGGCTATGGCGACCGTTTGGAAACAAAGGGACTGAACCTGCTGTCTGCACCTGGGAATGACCTCGTGGCATCTACAGCCCTTGCGTCTGCCGGATGTCAGATTGTGCTGTTCACAACAGGACGCGGCACGCCTTTCGGCACGTTTATACCTACTATGAAGATTTCTACCAATACAAATCTTTATAACAACAAGCCCAACTGGATTGACTTCAATGCCGGTGAGCTTATAGAAGGCACAGACATGCCGGCTCTGTTGCAGAAGTTTGTGGACAAGATAATATCCGTTGCAAACGGTGAAAAGACTTGCAACGAGAAGAACGGATACAGGGAAATATCCATTTTCAAGAACGGTGTGACACTGTAATACTGTAGTCCGTCAGTTTTTATATTCTTATATGCGGGGAGTTGATGCAAGAGTATTCTTCATCAACTCCCTTGCCCAAAGATGAACCGACATAATAATGAACAATAAAGGCATCATATCCTTATCGCCGCTGCTGCTCTTCGTGGTGCTCTATCTGTCGGCGTCCATAGTTGCGGACGACTTCTACAAAGTGCCTGTAGCCATAATGTTCATAGTATCATCAATATATGCCATTACCCTTTTACACGACATTCCGCTGAGCGGACGTATCGAAACGTTTTGCCGGGGTGCGGGCAACAAGGATATAATGATGATGATATGTATCTTTGTCTTTGCGGGAGCTTTTGCCAACTCAGCCAAGGAGATGGGATGTATTGATGCCACGGTAAGTCTTGCACTTGAATTGTTGCCGGGTAACATGTTGTTCGCAGGGCTGTTTATTACGGCATGTTTCATATCATTGTCGGTCGGGACAAGCGTTGGAACAATCATTGCGCTCACTCCGATAGCCACCGGCATAGCATCTTCTTCCGGCACGGACATTCCGTTTGTAGTGGCAATCATCGCCGGAGGTGCCTTTTTCGGCGATAATCTTTCGTTTATATCCGACACAACAATCGTGTCAACAAGCACACAGGGATGTAAAATGAGCGATAAGTTCATGGTAAACTCTCTTACGTCAGTGCCTGTTGCCGTAGTCGTGCTTTGTATTTACATTGCTGAAGGCTGGGGTATGCAGTCGGCTATGACAAACATCAATATACAGTATGTGAAGGTTGTGCCATATCTTTTTATCCTCGTCACTGCCGTATGTGGCATGAACGTGTTGGCAACGCTAATAATAGGTACAGTGATAACTGGGATTATCGGAATGTGTGACGGTTCATACGACCTTATATCGTGGTTGTCGGCAATGAACACGGGGATATGTGGTATGGGTGAACTTATAATCATAACCATGACAGCTGGCGGACTGCTGGAGCTGATACGCAAAAACGGCGGTATAGACTATATAATAAAGGTGGCGACAAAGCACATACGCCACAGACGCGGAGCAGAGTTGGTGATTGCAGCCCTTGTGAGCATGGTTAATATCTGTACTGCAAATAATACTATTGCCATACTTACGGTAGGCGATATCGCAAAAAGCGTCGGCGACAGCCACGGCGTGGACAGGCGTAAGTGTGCCAGTATACTTGACACGTTCTCGTGTTGCACACAGGGACTGTTGCCATACGGTGCTCAGTTGTTGCTGGCATCGGCTTTGGCGGGATTGTCTCCGCTTTCCATACTCAGATATATGTACTATCCTATGGCACTGCTCATAGCATCGACAGCAGCCATAGTTTTAAGATATCCACGAAAATACAGTTGACAGAATGGAGATTATAAATAGAAATTTCTTCCGTTTTCTTTCTTGCGGGGCTTTTGGATGCAACTGTGACATAGAACCTATGTCGCAGTTCAAATGGCAACAGACCATTGCCGCAGCATATATTCTCGGGGTGGCACCGTATCTTGCCAAGGGGATTGCTGCGCATGAGGGAGACAGCAGGATGAACCTTGCCAGTGACATGATGGACATGATAAGGCATGAGGCAGACAAAGCAGACAACCGCATTACGTTGGTTTCCATGCACGTAAGAGACAAATACGTCATGCCACATCTTGCAAATGTCATGAACAACATCAGACTTAAGCGTATCGTATACGGAGAGTATCACAGCATTGACACATCAGTGACAACTCTGAATATGTTGGAAATAATCATTAAGAACATAAATGGCATGATGAGTGCAGGAGTGGATATGTACGGTTTAATACAACTGGGCCTGTTTCTCAGGCAACAGGGGCAGAACGTCGACTTTGTCAAAATGGAAACATGGCTGGGGAAGCTGGGCATAAAACGAATGGCAAACCTCATCGGCAATATGCTTATATTGCTATTTGGCTTTGATGATGACGAAATACCTTTTGTACACAAGAAGGACAATAAGGCGACAGATATTATAAAAATGTATATGGGTAAGGTTAAGAAGACTGTCGGCTCGTGCAGGGCAGAAAATGTGATGACCGGAGACGGTGCATTGCGTCAGGATGTAAGGATTACATGCCATGGCATGGGATATTGGAGATACATGCCGGCTGAGACAGTGTGCAGGACGGTGTCCGACTTAACAAGAAGATTGTCCGAAATAGAAGAATAATAGAGAAACAACCAGATTTATTTTGCCGTCATTCCGTTTTATAGTACCTTTGCATTATATGAAAAAGTATCATCTTTATATATATATACTTTTATCCTTGATGTTTTATGTGTTTGTGCCGTGCTGTACCATCGCACAGACTACAGGTGAAGAAAGTTACATACAGTGCGAGGACACATGTAAGCATATACACGGAATAGACCTGAGTCACTATCAGGGTGAAGTGTTTTGGGAGACCGTCGGAGAAAACAGCAAAATGGCGTATGTATACCTTAAAGCAACCGAGGGTGGAACAAATATTGACCGCACATACAAACAGAACATAGAACTGGCACACCGCTATGGTCTGAAGGTTGGATCATACCATTTTTTCCGCCCAAAGGCAGAACTTACGCAACAGCTTGAGAACTTCAAATCGCAATGTCGCCCAGGTGATCAGGACCTTTTACCTATGATAGACATCGAAACAACCGGACGTCTTGGCACTGAAGAATTCTGTGATTCTCTGTTCAAGTTCTTGAGTTTGGTTGAGGAAGCATACAGACAGAAGCCTCTGATATATACATACACAAATTTCTACAATAAGCATCTTGCAGGAAAACTGGATGGCTACAAACTTATGATAGCCCAATATTCGGCACAAGAACCCAAGTTATCGGACAACCGCGACTATACCATGTGGCAATATACAGCCAAAGGAAGAATTAACGGCATAAACACTTTTGTTGACAAAAGCAGGTTTATGGGCAGACACAGTATGAGGGAAATTCGTTTCAGACATCACTGAAAACAGACAATTGACAATGAACAGTCATGACACAATATGCGCAATAGCCACGGTGCAAGGCGGCGCAATAGGTATAATACGAGTATCCGGTCACGATGCCATAGCCATAACAGACAGTATTTTTACGCCTGCTGGCAACAATGCTCTCCCGCTTTCTGAAAGGAAACCTAACACGGTATGTTTCGGATACATAAAGAGGGTAAATGGCGAAGTTATAGATGAGGTTCTCGTTACTATCTTTCGGGCACCACACTCATATACAGGTGAGGACTCCGTAGAAATATCATGTCACGGATCATCGTACATCCTGCAACAGGTAATGCAAATGCTAATCGGTGCAGGATGCCGTCATGCAGCGCCTGGTGAATACACGCAACGTGCCTTTCTTAATGGAAAAATGGATCTCAGTCAGGCTGAAGCGGTTGCTGACCTCATAGCGTCCACTTCGGAAACCGCACATAGGCTGGCAATGAATCAAATGCGCGGACATTTCAGCCGTGAACTTTCCTTTCTACGTGACAAACTGTTGCATCTCACATCTCTGATGGAACTCGAGCTTGATTTCTCCGATCATGAAGAACTTGAGTTTGCTGACCGAACCGAACTCACAGACATATCATCACAAATAGAACGGCTTATCACACGTCTTATAAACTCCTTCAACCTCGGAAACGCCATAAAGAACGGTATACCTGTAGCTATAATTGGTGAGACAAATGCAGGAAAATCCACTCTTCTTAACTCCCTCGTAGGTGATGAACGGGCTATCGTCAGTGATATCCACGGTACAACACGCGATGTAATAGAAGACACAGTGAACATAGACGGCATAACCTTCCGCTTCATTGATACGGCAGGAATCCGCGAAACATCCGATACGATAGAGAATCTTGGAATAGAACGCACATACGGTAAAATTAGTCAGGCAGAAATAGTGTTGCTTATGGCAGATGTTACTGAATATACATCATCTGTCCTATCGCTTATATCCAAGGTACAGTCATATTGCAAAAATAAAAAGCTCATAGTCTTGTGCAACAAAATCGACCTGCGTCCCGACTTCATTCCTACTATTCCAAGCCTTACATCCCCAAACAATCCATCGTCAGACTCCATTTCATTGCTTACAGCTTCTACCCCACTGCTTTCAATTTCGGCAAAGACTGGCAAAAACATAGATGCTTTAAAACATCTTCTCGTTTCCATATCAGGCATAACCACCTCATCCAACGAGGTCATAGTAACCAATATCCGTCACCTTGAAGCCCTTACAAACGCCCGAACGGCAATACATCGCGTATGTGAAGGTATATCCACTGATCTCCCCGCTGACCTCATAAGCCAAGACCTGCGCCTCTGTCTTTTCCACCTCTCCGAAATAACAGGTGGAGAAATAACAACAGACGAAGTACTTGGAAACATCTTTAAACATTTTTGCGTGGGAAAATGATACCTCGCAATTAACCACAACGAATTAGAATCAACTATAATGAAGTCGCTGAAATTCAGCGGCTTTTTTATTTACCCAAAATCCAGTTTATAGAGACTGGATAGTGTTGTTCGCCATATTTTTCTACAGTATTTCTATAACGTAACAAATCGAGGTATGTCCCCGATGTCACATTTACGCAGTTAAAAATTACAGAATAAATAAACGCATACGGCATATAACATAAATGTATTAAATTATTGGACAGACATGTTTTTTTCGTATCTTTGCAGCGTTTTTTTAATCTATAATTTTTATGAACAAGAAAAGATTCAACATGCACAGCACCCTGTACTTCAAGCATTTCATGCGCAAGGGCTACGCCATGTTCTGCAGTCTCGGAAAAGAACTGTTCATCTGTACGCTTAGTGTCACAACACTGACGTATGCCAAAGCAAACGGCAACAGCGTGCGTGAGGAACTTCCGGGAGACTCACTGGGACATAGCGAGGTAAGGCTCGACGACGTGATTGTTACAGGGTCGAGGGCACCGCTGACGGCATTGCAGTCGGCAAAGGTTGTGTCTGTCATTACGGGCGATGATATTCATCGTGCGGCGGCAGAGAGTATCAATGACTTATTAAAATCAGCCACGGGCGTGGATGTCCGTCAGCGCGGTGGCTTTGGAGTACAGACGGACATATCCATCAACGGCGGGACGTTCGACCAGATAACCATTCTATTGAATGGAATAAACATTTCAAATCCACAGACAGGTCATAACGCAGCCCTTTTTCCTGTTTCTTTGTCAGACATTGAACGCATCGAGGTGCTTGAAGGCGCATCGGCGAGGGTGTTCGGCAGCTCGGCATTCAACGGGGCTGTGAATATCGTGACCAAAAGCGACGGGGACAGCAACGTGAGAATATCTGCCCAAGGAGGTTCTTTCGGCACTTTCGGCAGCAGCATGAGCGTGAATGTCGCCAAGGGGTTATGGAAAAACCGCATCGGAGGAGGTTATGAGCAGAGCGACGGCGGAACACTGAACAGTGATTTCAAAAAACGCCACATGTTCTATCAGGGAAACATGATGTCGAAATATCTCCGAATGATGTGGCAGGCAGGCATAATATCGCAGGACTATGGCGCAAACACATTCTTCAGCGCAAAATTCGACAACCAATATGAAGAGCAGCGCAGGTACATGACATCCGTCAATGCCGACGTACTGCTTCAAGACAATGGCAGGCTGGTAATATCACCATCAGCGTACTGGCAGCGCAACTACGACCATTATCAGCTCATACGAGGCATGGAAGGCAGCGGCAACGGTGAGAATTTCCATCGTGCGGATGTCTATGGCGGAGGGCTGAACATACATTTCTCATGGGCACTCGGCAAGACATCTTTCGGCGGTGACATACGCAAGGAACACCTTCTCAGCACCGCACTTGGCGACATGCTTGATGCAGACAGGTGGGAAGACATACATGGCTCCGCCCGCCAGTACGACCATGAAGGCAACAGGACAAACACAAGCCTGTTTCTGGAACACAATGTAATTGTGGGAGGGCTGACCTTATCGGCTGGCGTTCTTGCAAATAAGAACACCGGACTTGACGGACGCTACCGCTTTTATCCCGGAATAGACGTAAGCTACCGTCCCGGACGGCAATGGAAATTTTACATATCGTGGAACAAGGCGCTGAGAGTGCCCACATATACCGATATCTATATAAACAATGCCACGCAGCTCGGCGACAAGAACCTGAAACCGGAAAGGAACTCGATGTTCAGGATTGGGCTGCGCTATCGCCTGAACGGCATGGAAGCAACGATAAACACGTTTTACAGTAAAGGGAAAGACATGATAGACTGGGTATACGAAAGTGAAGAAAGTACGCGTTATCATGCCATGAACATAGGAAAGCTTGACAACATGGGAATGTCGACAGACATAACCGTCAACATGAACGAACTGCTTGACAACCCTCTTGTAAGGCGGATAAAGATAGGATATGCCTATATCCACCAGCAGCATGAGACCGAACACGGGATATACCGTTCCCTGTACGCGCTGGAATATCTGCGCCACAAGCTGACGGCACAGATAGACCACCATATATGGAAGAAATTGTCCGCCAGCTGGACCCTAAGATGGCAACAGCGCATGAACGGATACCATCCTTACGCAAAGCTCGATGCAAATCTGCTGTGGGACGGCGGGAACTATGACATATATCTGAAAGCCGACAACATCACCTCACACCGCTATTATGACATCGGACAGGTGAAACAGCCCGGACTCTGGATAATGGCAGGGGGAAATATCAGGTTCTCTTTATAATATATACTTTGAATAAAGGTTTATATATATCAACAAAGGTAAGTTGGATGCCGTCAGCGGCGGCTACGTTATAAATGCAGCAGTCACCCTGTACGGCTCCATCTTCCCGTTGAATGACATCAAAGCCGGTTGTGGAAACATACGGGCACGATAAGGAAGTAAAAAATGAAATAGCAAAGGCAGAATGGAATACATGTCACAAGAAGGCTACGACAAGCTGGTTGCCGAACTGCATCAGCTGGAGAGCGTGGAACTGCCGCGGGTAAGGGAAGCCATAGCCGAGGCGCGGGCTCAGGGAGACCTCAGCGAGAATTTCGAGTATCACGCCGCCAAGCGTGAGCAGGGACGCCTGCTCAGCAGAATACGGTTTAAACAGAGAGTGCTGGAGTTTGCGAGGGTCATAGATACGAAGCGTCTCGGCGCGGATACCGTCGGGTTACTGACAAGGGTGGAGATGACTAATATGATTAATAATTGCAGGATGGCATATACTATAGTCAGTCCGCATGAGGCAAACTTGCGCGAAAAGAAGATTTCCATCAAGTCGCCTGTTGCCGGGGCTCTATTGGGCAAGAAGGTGGGCGACGTAGTGGAAGTACGCGTACCCGCCGGCGTACAGAAACTTAGAATTGAGAGCATAGAGTTGATGGAAGGCTGACAACTGACGTTTATTTTAATTCGCGCAACAAGTGCCTTATTGCCGCAACGGGATGATATATAATCATTCTCGGTCCTGCCCAGCGCATGATTGTCCTTATACGCTCTTTCATCTCAGGCTTGTAGCAGTGGACGGGACATTTCTTGCATGTTGGCTTTCCGCTGCCGTAGCGGCAATGGTCCAGCCTGCTGACGGCATAATCCGTAAGTTCCCTGCATTTCGAGCAGAGAGTCCTGTTACCTTCATGCTTCCGGCAGTACATGCGTATCATCAGTCTGACGACAGCCTTCTCTTCTTCTATGCGTTTATCCATAAGCGCCGATTAAGTTTTATATACTTCTATATCTGTTTCTCTATCCATGCCATCAGTACGGCAACGGCGTATTGCTGCTCTTCCTTTGTCAACTCCCTGCCGGCAGGTATATGATGCCATTTGAAAAAGCATCCGCGGCAACAGCAGCCCGTGGCATGCTGGGCTATGAAAACCGGATGACCGCGCATCGGTGTCTGCCTGCCGTCGTTCGGAATATTCGCAGGAGCCAGCCGCTTTGCCACAAAGTCCTCGGCGTGCCTTCTGATGACGGGCAGTCCTTTGTCCGCGACATACGCCTTGTCCTTCTCCGACAGATGAAAACGGCTGCGGAAGCCCGACTTGGAAAGTCTCCCGAAAAGGACAGTCAAGTCATACCCTTCATGTGGCAGACAACCGGTATCTTCCGGTTCTTCCGCCGGAAATAATGAAAGTTGCACGTGTTTATTATTCGATGCCATTGTCATTTCAGAAATCAGTACTCATTTACATAGTTTTACAATAATTTCTATGCTCAACAATAACAAAATTACTCAAAATCTCTGGAAATGCCGCAGAAAAAATGGGAGAAATGACGCTAAATGAATTTGTACCAATGTCGTTACGGTGTCAAATGAGGACAAACCGAAAAGCGAAAAATGCAAGGAAAAGCAGAATATAGCAGGAGAACGGTTTGCAAATCATTACCCAAGAAGATGTAAGATTTAACACATGTAGGACGCTATTGCACCGTCTGTCACTGATTTGCGTATCAAGGTCTAACTCATTGATAATTAACTTTGCAATCAAAAAAACGAGTATGGCAAGAAGTACATTCAAAGTGCTGTTCTACGTGAACGGCAGCAAGGAGAAAAACGGTGTTGTCCCCATCATGGGACGGGTAACAATCAACGAGACGGTGGCGCAGTTCAGCTGCAAGCAGAGCATCCCCAAAACGCTTTGGGACATGAAAGGGAATAAGGCGAAAAGCAAGAGCCGCGAGGCGAGGGACATCTTTATCTTTGCAAGTTTCACCGCGCTATCTTTCGTGGACTTGCAGGAACAGACGAATGACAACATCATGGAAGTGAATAGCGAAAAGTGGATATTATCCAAAAGCCACAAGATGAAAGTCCCATTCCTAGTGAAGCTGCTGGAGATACCCTTACAGATTATCGAACGTTACCGACCGATGCAAAAGGACAACCTTGTGTTTCCAGAACAGAACTATTGGTCTATCTGCAAACCGTTGAAACGGATGATAAAGAAATGTGGTATCACAAAGAACATCGGCTTCCACTGTGCCCAGCATGAATTCGCGACGCTGGCACTTTGTAAGGGTATGCCCATTGAAAGCGTAAGCCGGATTTTGAGGCACACCAACATCGAGACCACGCAAATCTATGCGAAGATAACCGTGCTGAAACTCAACAATGACCTGACAATGCTCGGAAACAAATTAAACAAGGCGCTTAATGGAATATCAATGGCATGAACATGGAAAGGAATATCATTACAATGACGGAGAGTAAGAATGATGACCTATTCTAAGAAAAACACTATAAAAATAGGCAAAAAAATAATCAGAGTAATCCAATCTTGAATTATTTTATTAACTTTGCGGTTGCAGACCGCTTAGAAGCCCCGGTCTGGGGTAAGAGGGCGGCGAGTAGACATAATTAAAAAGAAAGCGTTTATCCGCGCTGATTCTTGATTGTTGGAAATTCTCGCAAAATTTCATTCTCTGTCAAGGATTGGGCAACGGTAGATGCCCGTGGATATGTAATATTTTACATTCAGCATGATATTTCGTAAGAAATATATAGCTGGATGTATTGATTGCATATACAAGCGTGGGCTTCTGCGTTGCCGTCCAACAGAGAAAGGCAATGCGAGAAGCCTCCGACAGAAGGACGGTGACAGGTACAGATTCCTACGCTTTTTCCGTATAATAACTTTAATGCCAACGAGGGGATGACCGCGGCACTACGAATTGTATGGATTACTTTATACCCGAACATTTTACAACCGGAGTTCTTAATGATGAAGATTTGAGATTTTTCTATTACGACATTGGTCTTGATAATAATCAAGGCTGGCCTGAAGTATACGATTGGAATGTAATAGTGAAAGAATTTAAGGGAGTATTAGATATTGATGCTTGCTCCGCAGCTCAAATAGATGCAGACCTTGTTCCAAATAAGATTCGATTTACGGTATCTTATCAGAAAAATTCTGATAATGGCTCTAAATCGGTTGCCTTCTTTCGCCATCTCCGTAATGCCTTTGCTCATTATCGTGTAGTCCGTGAAGGGGATAACTATGTAATATCAGATGGGATAAATAAAACAACCATGTGGGGACTTGTTAATGCTGAACTGTTGAAAAAATTTTGCTTCCAGTTCTTCGATATCAGAGAAAAGCTCATTAGCGACCACGAGAACATTAATAATACAACTCTCGAAAACCAATAACTATACAATATGAAACCAATCATTCAAAAAGTTAGATTGTTGATGGTAGTACTATTGGCAATCATTTCAGTCTCGGCGTATGGCTTTGAGGTTGATGGAATAGCTTATTTTATTGAATCAGACAATACTGTGTCAGTGACGTCAAAAACCGAAAAATACTCTGGCTCAATTGTCATTCCCAGTGAAATAGAATATCAAGGCAAAAAATATACGGTAACATCAATTGGTGCGATGGCGTTTTGTAATTGCAGTAGTCTATTTGCTGTTACAGTTCCTAACACTGTTTCTCAAATCGGGTATAGTGCTTTTTACGGTTGCAAGAGTCTTAGCAATATCAGTCTTCCTTCTTTGGTTGATTCTATTCCTGAGGAATGTTTTGCTTTTTGTTCAAATTTACAAACTATCAAATTACCAGAACAGCTCAAATCGATTGGCAAGGAAGCTTTCGACTATTGCTCTGCATTGCAAACTATCAACTTCCCTAATTCGCTGCAAAAGATAGGTGAATTTGCTTTTTCACAATGCACTATGCTGAATACCATTACTATACCGGCATCTCTTGCGAATATTCCATCGGGCTGTTTTCACGGATGCAGAAATCTCACAGATGTGGAATTGAACAATGGAATAAGTAGGATTGGTTCTTTTGCTTTTTATACATATTCTGATATCTATCTTCACTTTCCGCCAAGTATTGAATATATTGATCAAAACGTCATATATTCAGGAGGAATAGTCTTATATCGTGGAAACGTCCAATTAAGTCAACAAAAATCTGGTGTATACATTGCTGTGTTGGATTCCGCATTTCCAACAATCATCGAAAAAGGTAATGCGCATTTATTTTTAGTAAGCCCTCAATCATTTCTTTCATCGAATAATTATTCTAGTTCAAATGTGTCATCTATTGGTGAGTATGGTCAGAAGGATAATGAATACATCTATTGGTATGACGGAACACCACAACCGCTTATCAAGAGTGGTCTGAATAGTTTTTTACCATTACAAAAAATGGGAATTGAATGGTATTGCAGTGATTTTGACGTAAAAGATGCAGGATATTATTCCGGTAATACAACTATAGAAGCACGGCATAACAATTGGTCAAATTCATTCCCTATTTCGTATGCTTTTAAGATCTTAAAAGCGGAGTTGACAATTCGTGTGAATGATTGTGAGAAAACATATGGAGACGAGAATCCACATTTTACTTTTGAGGCGAGTGGATTTAAAGCAGATGATAATACTGAAACATCTATTAATAATTTCGTATTTAATACTCCAGCAACTATCAATTCCGAAGTTGGAGAATATGCAATAACGCTTTCTGCAGAATCGAACAATTATGACATAAGATTAACTGAAGGACTTTTGAAGGTTACTCAAGCACCTTTAACTCTTCAGGTTAACGATACAAGTAGAAAATATGGTGAGAGCAATCCTGAGTTTACTATGTCATTCTCTGGATTTAAATTAAATGATACTGAGAAAACGGCATTTTCTTCACTCCCAATAATTAGTTGCTCTGCATCTAAGACAAGCGATGTTGGGGATTATCCAATCACAGTCAATGGAGGAACATCTCGTAATTACGAAATTGTGGTTTATGAAGATGGAGTTTTGAAAATAACAAAGGCTCCTCTTATATTGACTGCCAGTGACAACTCTCGTCTTTATTTTGAGGACAACCCATCGTTTGATTACACTCTTTCGGGGCTTCGAAATTCAGACACAAAATCTTGTTTGTCTGCTCAACCGATGTTTACATGCACAGCAACCAAAACAAGCAATGTTGGTGATTATGTCATTGAGCCGTCCGGGGCATCTGCAACCAACTACAATATTGAATATCGTCCCGGCACCCTTTCTGTAAATAGACGACAATTAGAAGCATCTGTTGGCAACTACACAAGGATTTATGGAGAGGATAATCCTGAATTTGAAGTTGTATATACCGGTTTTGTAAATAATGAGGACAAATCAGTATTAACTGCTGAGGCAAATGCTATATGTTCAGCTGAAAAGCTGTCAGATGTTGGCACATACCTTATTTCAGTTGAAGGTGGCTCAGCAATAAACTACCTTATTACCCAATATAATTCGGGTAAATTGACTATAACAAAAGCAGACCAAACTTTAATTTGGAACCAAAATCTATCAGATATTCAACGGTATTCTCAAATTGCATTAGAGGCTACGAGCAGTGCCGGACTTCCTGTTACTTATGAAATGTCTCCTAACAATGTTGCTACATTGTATAATAATAGTGGAATATGGTATCTTGATTGTTTCGGCACAGGTGCTGTAAATATCCGTGCTGTTCAAAATGGTGATAAAAACCATAATGCTGCCCCAATGATATCCAAGACTCTCGTAGTATCAGGCACAGGAGGAGACCCGTCGAATCCTCAAATATACTTAAATGTAGAGGAGGCCGGTACTCTGCCTTCACTTGTAGCTGAAAACAGGAAATATCAGATTAAGAATCTACGCTTAACAGGTTATCTTAATGGCACGGATGTTAATTTTATAAGAGAAATGGCTGGTAGCGATAGCTATGGTAATAAAACAGTCGGTATTCTTGAAACGCTTGATATTTCAGGGTGTACAATAGTATCTGGTGGAAGAAGCTATTACAAATCTTGTTATACTGATAATTTCAAGATTAGTGATTATATGTTCTATAATTGCAAGGTACTCGTAAATCTTATGCTGCCGGACAACACTACAACAATAGAAGATTTCGCTTTTGCTGATTGCGATAGACTCTCGGTAGTATCTATTCCCAACGAAGTTAAATCATTCGGTAATCAATCGTTCCGAAATGATATTAGTTTGCAGAGAATACCGATGCCGCAATCTTTGACATCAATTGGGGATATGGCTTTTATGGGTTGCAACGGTATTTCTGATATAACATTACCATTAAACGTTAAAACAATTGGGACTGGTATAGTTAAAGATTGCCAGAATATTTCCCAAATAAATGTCGAAAGTGGGAATACCAATTTTGCAAGTAAGAATGGCGTATTATACACATATTCTTTTGATAAACTCCTAATATTCCCTGCAAACCATAATTCTACGAATTACATTATAAACGACGAAACTCAAAAGATTGCATCAGGTGCGTTTGTTAATGCCAAGAACCTTAGCAATGTTATTTTGCCCTCATCGCTACAGTCTATCGGTCGTGATGCTTTCATCGGTTGTGTAAATCTTTCAACTATAACAGTTGATGCGCTAACACCTCCAATCTGTGAAAATGATTGCTTTGAAGAAGTCTCAAAGGCTCGCTGCGAGTTAAGAGTACCTAAAGGATGTTACAGTTATTATTGGGTCGCCCCGGTATGGTCAGAGTTTAATAAGATAGTAGAAAATAAAACTAGCAGTATAAATGATGTTTCAATGGATAATATTGAAGTTTCTGTTGATGGCTTAAATATTATGGTTACTGGGACTCCTAATGATATATATGTCCGTATTTATCATATGAATGGATTGTTGGTATATCAGCAACGTTCTAATGGAGATGACATATCATATCAACCGGCAATAAATGGAACATACATTGTCGTTGTTGGTGATAAAACATTCAAAATTATGGTAAAGTAAACACATTACTCTTAGGTTATTAAGGGTCTCGGAAATCCGAGGCCCTTTTTAGAAATGGCTAATTATCTATTATTCGTCCTATTGAAGTGATTAATGTGGCGGTTGAAATCTATGAGCACGAGCATAGTTAACGTTTAATCTCAAAAAACAACAATATGACAAAATAGGAAGCCATATAGATAGCCAAGGTTACCTTGAAAATGTCTGTCAGCATTGCATGCAAAATTTATTTGGATCCCTTAACAGGGTTCGTTGTTGATTGGTATGCAGGTAAACTGATAGATTGGGTGTTCACTTGCTGCTTTGGAGTAAAACTAATGATGCTTCAGGTCTATGAATGACGAACAAGGTTGCCAATTTGTTACCTCGATTTTAGCCATTCTCTCAGACCTCCTATAAATAAAGAATTTATAAAAGCTTTCCAGAACTACGGAAAATTTTCTGTATTGCAAATGACTCCTGCAAAGTTTTTGATACCCCAATAACAATATATATTATATGAAAGGTCACCTTTTACATTGCAAGAGGTGACCTTTTGGCTTGCAAGAGGTCACCTTTCAGAGGCTGAAACGCCACCTTTTGGAAAATATCGTTTTGACGGTCTGAATAACACTGGCTTTTGTTTATAACAAGAACAACATCCATTAATAAGCCAATCTAAGACTTTTGTACCTTTTTATTCGGCATTTCCAGCGTTTTTCAGTAACTTTGCACCCAATAAATACTATCAAAACCATAGTAAAGATAATGAGCAGAAAGAAAAAACCATTACCTATATTGGAAAATATAACCATAACCGACTGTGCCGCAGAAGGTAAATCGCTTGCAAGAGTGGACGACAAAGTTATTTTCGTGCCGTTCTGTGTGCCGGGAGATGTAGTGGACCTGCAAATACGCAAGAAAAAGCACAGCTACTGCGAAGCTGAAGTCATAAGGTTTATAAAATACAGCGATGTGCGCGAGACACCGATGTGCAGCCATTTTGGCATTTGCGGAGGATGCAAATGGCAGAACCTGCCATATACCGAACAGCTGAAGATGAAACAACGGCAAGTTTCCGACCAGCTAACACGCATCGGAAAGATAGAACTGCCTGAAATAAGTCCGATATTGGGGTCGGTAAAGACACGAGAATACAGAAACAAGCTTGAATTCGGATGTTCGAACAAACGCTGGCTTACGCGCGAGGAAGTTGCAGCAGGAACTGTATATGACAACATGAATGCCATCGGATTTCATATTACAGGTGCCTTCGACAAGATACTTCCCATAGAGACCTGTCATCTTATGGAGGATCTGAACAACAGTATAAGGAACGAAATACGCGACTTCGCATACGCCAACGGAATATCTTTCTTCGACCTGAGGCAACAACATGGTCTGCTACGCGACATAATGATAAGAAACTCAAATACCGACGAGTGGATGCTACTGATACAATTTCACTTTGAAAAGGATGACGATCATGAGCAGGCAGAGAGAATGCTACGCCATATAGCCGATAAGTTTCCGCAGATAACATCACTGCTGTATGTGGACAACCAAAAGTGTAACGATACTTTCAATGACCTTGAAATAAAAACATTTAAAGGTAATGACTTTATCTATGAGACAATGGAGGATCTTAAGTTTAAAGTCGGTCCGAAAAGCTTCTATCAGACCAATACAGAACAAGCTCTGCACCTGTATACCGTGGCGCGCAACTTTGCCGGACTTACAGGCAATGAACTTGTATACGACCTTTATACCGGAACGGGAACCATTGCCAACTTTGTGGCACGACAGGCACGGAAGGTCATCGGCATAGAATATGTTCCGGAGGCTATAGAAGATGCCAAAGTGAACTCAAGAATCAACGGGATAGACAACACCACGTTCTACGCCGGCGACATGAAGGACATTCTTAATGATGAGTTCATCGGCATACACGGCCGTCCCGACGTAATAATAACCGACCCGCCACGTGCCGGAATGCATCAGGATGTGACAGACACAATACTCCGCGCTGCACCGCGCCGCATAGTATATGTAAGCTGTAACCCCGCTACGCAGGCACGCGACCTTGCTGCCCTTGACTGCCGATACCGTGTAACTGCTGTACAACCCGTGGACATGTTCCCCCATACGCCGCATGTGGAGAATGTTGTGCTGCTCGAAGCGAGAGATACACCGTAGGAATAGCCGGCAGAAACGGCAGGACAAACCTGATACTATATCTGGACATCCTCGTATAAAGATAAAACATATAACATGAACAATATAATCATTGCTTTTGCATAAGCACATATACCTTAAAAAATATTATGAATAAGACACACAATATCAAGCACATGGACAGTGCTGATGACTTCAAGAGAAAAAGCCTGCTTTCAAGCAGCCGTAAGAAAAAGATATCGCTGATACTTTTCAGAACAATGGTGTTCATTGCCGCAGTCATCGTGATTTTGTCCATAATATCGACATTCATGGAATTCTGACAACGGCAAGACATACACAATCCCTCACGATGACACTGAACAAAAACACGGTCTGCATGGCACTTGCCATGATAATGCTTTTCGCATGCTCGCATAAAAAGTCCGAGACAATCGTCACACCGTGGGGAGAAGTAAGCACCGACTCGACAAGTGAAGCCTTTGCGGTGAAAGACATCATGACAAACGGCGAGATGATCATGCTCACCCTTTCCGGTCCTGATACATACTACGACTATCACGGACACGGCATGGGAACACAGTATTTGTTGTGCGAGAAGTTTGCCGCACATCTTGGAGTATCCGTGCGTGTGGAACTGTGCAAGGACACAACCGAAATGCTTACGAGGCTATGCGACGGCGAGGGTGACCTTATAGCCGTTATGCTTCCACGTAAATACGGCAGGAAGTATCCCATACGGTTCTGTGGCGCAACTGTCGACTCTCTCGGTATGCAGTGGGCTGTATCAGGTGAGAACAAAGAACTTGCGGATACGCTCAACAACTGGTATCGTCCTTCCATGCTTACAGAAATACAAAGGGAGCAACGCATGATGTTCTCGAAAAAAAGTGTCCGGCGGCATACATATTCACCATTCCTCAACAAGTCTGCCGGCATAATATCCTCTTACGACCCGCTTTTCCGGAAGTATGCGCCCGTGGCGCGCTGGGACTGGAGACTCATGGCGGCACAATGTTATCAAGAATCCTGTTTCGACCCTAAGGCGCGCTCATGGGCAGGGGCATGCGGACTCATGCAGATAATGCCTGCCACGGCGGCTCATCTTGGCTTACCGCTATCTGACATATACAATCCCGAACCTAATATAGCAGCCGCAGCAAAGTTCATATCGCAACTGATGAACTCTTTCCGCGACGTTACCGACACGGATCAACGCCGTCTTTTTGTACTTGCCGCATACAACGCCGGTCCACTGCACATACGCGACGCCATGGCACTTGCACGGAAGAACGGACGCAATCCGCATCTTTGGAACCACGTGGCACCATATATCCTTGGACTACAGACACCTGCCTGCTACAACGACCCTGTGGTGAAATACGGATATATGAGAGGAAGCGAGACCGTAGACTATGTGGAACGCATAAGACAACGCTACGCACAATACCGCGGCGTGCCATACAAATCATCTGGAATATATGAAACAGATATTACAAAAACGGAAGAACTTGCCCCTTATAATCCTATGACTCCGCGAAAAGCACGCAAGAAACACAGGTTTAAAATAAACGACCGTTAGTCTGTAAAAGCATGTCCGGCATAAGAAATTCACAAATGATGTATTTCTTATGCCGGACTCTTGCTTTATACAATTGATGAGAATATCTTAAAGATAAGTTGTATAGATACTTATGTATCCTGTGTCTCGCAGTAGTATTCCGTATTTTTTTACAGTCTGACTACAATTCAAGTTCATTTTGAATACTTCCCGATAAGCTTCTCTGCTTGCTCATTGCCCAGTTCCTTTGCCTTCTTCATGTTCTCCAGCCCTTCTGCCTTATTGCCTTTCTGCACCTGAGCCAGTCCAAGCAGCAGATAGCCGTCTGAATACTCAGGCGCAAGCTCCACACAATGGCGCGCTGTCTCCAACGCATCGTCCACCATGTTCACACGCAGCTCAAGAGAAGCTTTCTCCGCAAGGTATAAAGGTTCTTTAGGAGCAAGCATGACAGCCATGTTAATATCGATGAGCGCCTGTTTGAACAGTTTTGCTTTTACCTCCGCCTGTTCACGTACATAGTAAAAGTCGGCACCCAGCTGGCGACGGTCCTTTAGCAGTTCATAACGCGTATAGTCGAATACCGCCTGACGGTAGTTTCCTTCCTCCACATATACCTCGGCACGGGCAAGAAAATATGGGGCAGCCTCGGTAATACGCATGGTGTCAGTGTTGTTAACCGCGCTGTCAAGCAACGCCAGCACCTCCGTATTAGGAGCCTTCATCATCTGCTTGCAACGTGCTGCCTCATAATAAAGTTCAGAGTTGCGCAATGACGTTCCCGCCAATGCCATGAACATGTCATACGCCTGCTGATATTCACCTTTGGAAAATTTCACCAAAGCCTGTTGGTGCCTGTAGACGGGCAGAGGATTTATGCTGTATGCTTTCTCTGCTTCGTCAAGAGCCTTGTCAAAAGACCATGAGGCATACGGCGCAGGATTGTAAAGCTCCTTGTCGTATATTATCTTGCTATAGTTAAAGTGTGCCTCATCCTTGTTCGCAACACTTTTTATCGCCTTTTCCATATTCATCGCCGCATCATCGAACTTATTTGCCCCTACAGCAATCTGAGCCTTTGCCACATATCCGTCAAGCTGTTCCGGATACGATTTAAGAAAATCGTCCACTGCCGCAGCATGCTTCAGCGAGTCACCGTTCTGCCCTATTATCATAAGTGCAAGCACAGCCTGCTCTTTGTCATCAGGAAGAGCCGTCGGAACAGAAATCTTACGGAAGATATCCTCATTGGCAGAAAGTGCACTCACTTTAAGGTCTGCCGCATAACGTGCATCGGTTGCATGGATATCATTGTTTGTCGTTGATGGCTGAAGCAATCCTATCACCTCGCCACGGGCATTCACAAACGGGCATGCAACAGTGTTATCCGGAGTATCGAGCGTAAAGATATAATATGAATACTTATCCATGAATGTCTCCACGTTTCTAACTGTGGCAGACTTCACCGCCGGTGTCTTCACTGAATATGGAACAAGCCACACCTGTGTGCCTGCCGATGCTGCCGACGATGCCACGGAAGCCGCCACGGTCTTACCGTCGACCTTGAACTTTGCCACATCATATATTGAATTGGCACCAAGCATGCGTGTCACGTTCATCTTATTGCCGCGGGCATCTATCACCACGGCACTTGCTGCCCCTATAAAAGGCGTCAGGTTGCTTATTGCCTCCCCGTCTGCACCTATGAACACGCCGTGTCCGGATGCCAACAGGCTTCCGTCTGCCTTGAATGTCGTAAGCGTGAATACCGACTTTGCCGCGTTCTTTACTGCCGCCGGCTGAGCCATTAAAGCGTCACAAACGGCAATTAACACTGTTATTATAGTTACTATCCTTTTCATTGTCACCAAAAATGTTAAACTGTTTTTATCTTATCTGTTTTTCATATCATCCCAAGAAGTTCTTTCGCATTGCTTACAGCAGCCTCGCTGACATCCGAACCGCTAAGCATCTGCGCAATCTCATGCACACGCTCCTCCGGCGACAGAGCTTCCATACGGCTTTCCGTGCCACCCGGCGTATCTATCTTATAAACCTTATAATGCGTCGTTCCACGCGCCGCAATCTGCGGCAGATGCGTAATGCTGATGACCTGCCTGTCTTTCTGTGCCATTTCCTGCATTATCATTGCCATGCGTTCGGCTGCCTTTCCGCTCACACCGGTGTCTATCTCGTCAAATATGATTGTGGGCAACTTTACCGCACCGCTTATCATTGCCTTCAGCGATAACATAACGCGGGCTATCTCTCCGCCAGATGCCACCTGTGAAACAGGCTGCAAAGGCATATTCTTATTGGCACTGAACATAAACACAACACGGTCGGCACCGTCGGCAGACAGCTCCCGCGGTTCCACATCCACGGAAAAACGAACATTGGGCATACCGAGAGCAACAAGCCTTTTCTGCATCTCACCCTCTATCACACCCGCAGCCGTGCGTCTCAGCTCTGACAAGCGCGCTGCCTTTTCCTCACACAGCCTGAATATTCTCTGCCGTTCCGCCTCAAGCTCTTTCAGATGAACGTCACTGTTGTCTATGTTTTCCAACAACTCACCGTGATGTTCCTGTATCTTCAAAAGTTCATCCACTGTCGACACATGATGTTTCTGCTGCAAGGAATAGATACGGTCAAGCTTTGAATTTATCACCTCAAGACGCTGCGGGTCAAAGCTTATGCCGTCAACACCTATCCTGACTTCGTCAGCGATATCCTTCAGTTCTATATAACAACTGTCAATTCTGTCTGCCGCATCCTTTATGTCCGGATAAATGTTGCATATCCCTCCGAGCGTGCGCACTGCTTCTTTCAGGCGTTCCACCACCCCGTCTCCGTCGCTTCCGCCAAGTATGGCATCAGCGGTGAACATCGCATTCTTTATCTCCTCAACATGGTTAAGCGTGTCGCTCTCCTGCTCAAGAGCTTCCTGCATGCCCGGTTCAAGCTCCGCATTGCACAGTTCATTATACTGAAAACGTATAAAGTCTTCGTTGCGCAACCCCTCCTCTATCTCACGCCTCACGCGGTCAACTTCCTTTCCGGCAGCCATATATCCGTAAAACTCCTGCCTGTAGTCGTCAGCCAAAACCCTGTCCTTTGCAATGATGTCGACTACATTCAACTGGAAGTCCTCATCGTTCAACAAGAGGTTCTGATGCTGGCTGTGTATGTCTATGAGCTGTTCGCCAAGCCTGCGCATTGTTGTCAGCGGCACAGGCGTGTCGTTTATGAACGCACGGCTTTTTCCTGCACTTGTCAATTCACGTCTCAATATACAGTCATCGGCATCATAGTCTATATCGTTTTCATCGAAAAAGCCCTTCATGTCATAACGGCTGAGGTCGAAATGAGCCTCTATCACACAGCGGCTGCATCCCGCCTTTATCTGTTTCATGTCTGCCCGCTGCCCCAACAAAAGGTTTATAGCACCAAGTATTATGCTCTTTCCCGCACCTGTCTCACCCGTTATAACCGAAAAGCCTGGAAAAAAACGCATGTCCAGCGTGTCGATGAGAGTAAAGTCCTTTATATATAATTGTTTCAGCATTTCATTCTCATATTGTATATACCTGCCTTCAAGTCCTTAACCTATGAAAGTAATATATAGATGTTCCTATTCCTTTATCTTCTCCCAATAATTATTCTGCGACGCATTTATGGAAAAAAGGATGTCATAAACACTTTCTTTTTCCTTCGGTGTCCCCTTTCCCTTATATATGCTCGCCAGCTCGTCTTTCTTATAGTCCGTCCATATCTGCGGCAAAATGCTCAAAGGCTTGTCTTCATGCACTTTCTTTAGATTTGTCTCTATCGTTGTCGTTATATTGGTACGTCCGCGCTCGGCATTGTTTGCCATTTCGTCCAGTCCCAAACGGTAATAGTCATACTGTAATTGTCTGAACGGGCGCATGGCACCCTCCATATAGTCATTTATTATGGCAAAACGGTTTCTGTCGTTCTCAAAAGCCTTCCAACCCGGATACGACAAATTCTGTGCATTGTTGGTAAGATTAAGACAACGCTGCAGAAGTTCCTCACCTCCCATGGGAGAGAAGCTGTCGAGGTCGAGGCCTATTATAAGATAGGCATAATAAGCAATAAGGGCAGTAAGCTGATTGTCTATCTGCTCTTCGTTGTAGTTAAGCTGGTCAAACTGTGCAAACTCAAAACTGAATTCGTCATCCTTATTATTATATAATGTGGTGGTGTATGATGAATTATATACAGGCCGGTTTGCCTGTATCAGGGCATTGCACGTAAAAATATTAGAAGACTGGTCATATTTCGTCACTGTAATATTGAAATTACACACAATACGTTCGTTTTTCTGAAACTGCAGCGAGGTCCACTGCATATCATTTATAAACTGTTCCAATGTCTGCTGCAGATTATCAAACACACTTGCATCCGTTCCCTGTATCTGATTATGATTTATAGTGACACGTGCCTGAAGCTCCTGGGCATCCGTCTTTATAAATGCAGCCACCGCAAATAATATTATCAATATGTATTTCATATATGCAAATATAACACGATTTTTCGTAAACCGCAAATATTATCCCCGTTTCGGATAAGAAATGGTTTCATAACCCATAGCTTTATGCATCTTAACCCATAGCTTTAGCTTACGAAAAGCTATGGGTTATGTGACACGACATTATGCATTATGCCGTACGGTATAAACAGATAAAAAACAATCTTTTCTGCTTTATATATGTTCAAAATTCGCTATCTTTGCAGCGCTGTAGGTTTGCATTTGTGCAATTAAAAGGGAATCAGGTGAAAGTCCTGAACAGTCCCGCTGCTGTAAGTTACTGTTTCGTGAGGCAAACAGGATGCCACTGATTTTATCGGGAAGGCGTTTGTCTCCAGGCAACATAGTCAGAAGACCTGCCATCAGCATGTATATAATTTTTCTGCATACTCGAGGAAAGTTGCAGAACAATGATATCATTATGAAAAAATATTTAATCATTGCAGCACTATTGTGCGTATCTGAAACCGTTGTCAATGCCCAAACAACAGATAAAGATTCTGTATATAACAGGGTAAAAGCCATTGAAGGCATTGAAGTTTCCGCAAAACGCACGTCGGGGAACATACTGTCGGACAAGCCGTTACAGTCGATTGACAAAGAAAACATCGACATAATGGGCTTTCAGAATGTTGCAGACATTGCCAAGAAGTTTGCCGGTACGAGCGTAAAGGACTACGGCGGCATAGGTGGAATGAAAACCGTATCAGTAAGAAACATCGGGGCACACCATACCGCAATAAGCTATGACGGCGTCACCATCAGCAACACACAAGCCGGGCAAGTGGATGTAGGGCATTTCATGAGCGACAATATCGCACGCCTTTCACTCGCATTGGGAGAAAGCAGCGACCAAATGCAGACGGCACGCCATTATGCCTCAGCCGCGCTATTGTCAATAGAAACGGAGCTGCCACATTTCGACAGCAAGGACTGGATACTGAGAAGCAAGCTCCGTGGCGGCTCCTTCGGTCTTGTCAGTCCTACGATATGTTTTTGGAAAAAGCTGTCTGAAAAAACTGTAATATCAGCCAATGCAACCTTCATGCGTGCAGACGGCACCTACCCTTTCAAGCTTAAAAACGGAAAACTTACGACAACCGAGAAACGCAGAAACAGCGATATATACTCATGGCAGGGAGAGGTGAACATGTACAACACATTCAAAGACGGTAGCAAGCTTCACTCAAAAGCATACTATTATTATTCGGAACGGGGACTGCCGGGCGTGGTTATACTATACAACAGTGATGCCAAGGAACGCCTGTGGGATGAGAACTTCTTCGCGCAAAGCACATACAAAAAAAGTTTTGGCAACAGACTGAAACTGAACGCCGTGCTGAAATATACCCATTCATGGAACAGATATGAGGATATAAACGTGAAATACCAGAACGGAAAGCAGACTGACATAAACAGGCAAAACGAATATTACGCCTCATCAACGTTAATGTGGCTCCCTGCACAGGGCTTCTCCGTTGCCTTGGCACAAGACTTCTTTATCAACAATCTCAGAAACAACATTGAGACACAACCCAATCCCAAACGGTATACATCTTTGACTGCCCTGTCCGCAAAATACAGCAACAACCGCCTGACACTCAACGGCAACATCGTCGGGACATACGCTGCCGAGCATGTGGACAAAGGCAGCAAACCCGCCGACCGCAAACGCGTATCCCCGTCCCTGTCGGCATCATACCGTATTGTAGCCGACAAGTCGCTGTTTGTGCGCGCAATGGTAAAAAGCACGTTCCGCATACCGACATTTACAGACCTGTATTATATGCACATCGGCAACACCGGACTTAAGCCGGAAAAGGCTACCGAATATAACGCAGGCATGACATGGGCGGGACAAATAGGAAAAGCCGTATCCATGCAGATTACAGTAGACGGATATTTCAACAACGTCAGCGACAAGATTGTTGCATTCCCGACAACATACGTATGGAAAATGGCAAACTTCGGCAAGGTGCATATCAAGGGAATAGACGCAACAATGGCTGTCGGTTGTCATATAGCAAAAGGCTTCAATGCCGAACTGACGGCAGCCTATACTCTTCAGAAGGCAACCGACAAGACCGATCCTCAACGTTCGAGCTACAACAAGCAACTGCCTTATACTCCAGAAAGCAGCGGCAACGGCACACTGACATTAAACACTCCATGGCTGAGCATAGGCTACAGCGTCAATGCCTGCGGAGAACGTTACAGCATGAGTCAGGCAACGGACGAATACAGGCTCGAACCGTATTGGGAACATTCCGTTACGGCATCGCGCAAGTTTAAGTTAAGAAGCTGCACCTTGCAACTGTCCGGAAGTATGTACAACCTCACGGACGAGCAATATGAAATAATACAGTATTATCCCATGCAGGGACGCAACTGGCAATTATCCGCAACTATAACATTATAAACATAAACATCAAAAATCATTATGAAAACAAGCAAATTGTTTCTCTCAGTCCTATGCGGACTGACACTTTCATTCGGTCTCTTTTCATGTAGCGACGACAGCGAAGACCTGTCATGGAAGGACGGGGCAAAGATAGAACTGCCCCGCTACCGCGCATTTGTCCTAACCGAAGGAACCTTCAACCACAACAACTCTCATCTCTCGTTCCTTGATCCGGCTCAGGACACAATCTACAGCCACGACATATATGAGGCACAAAACGGCATAAAGCTCGGCGACACGGCAAATGACATGATTGAAGCCGACGGTGACATATACATTATCGTAAACGTATCGAAAGTTCTGCTGCGCCTTAACGGCTCGGGAGTGGAACTTGCAAGATACACCGGCTTCGAAACACTTGGAGAACCACGTAACATCGTGGAAGAAGACGGCAAACTTTACGTTACATGCTACGGAGGATATGTTGCACGCTTTGATGCAAAGACACTTAAACTCGAGAAATCCGTAAAGGTCGGTGACAATCCGGAACAGATAATTGAGCACAACGACAAGCTTTACTGCGTAAACTCCGGCATGACATCAAACACCATGTCGGTGATAGACATCAACAGCTTTGACAAGGCTGAGAGCGTGGAGATAATGAACAATCCTTTCGGAATACAGGAAGATAACGGGCATATATACATCATGGCATACGATGCCTCATATAAAAGATATGTGTCTCTCTATGACGAAAGGACAAAGACCTGCACGAAAATTGCAGATGCAAGCAACATGTATGCAGACGGAGACAATCTGTACATGGCAAACTCCACGTCACCTGACTATGTAAACTATCAGACAACATATTCCGTATATAATGCGCGGACCGGACAGACAACCGAATGGAAAATGAGCAACCTGCCTGCCGTAATGACACAAGGCACCAACACGGTATATATGATTGAACGAAATCCGTATGACAACAGTTTCTATATCGGACTGACAAACTATTTCGAGAACAGCACCCTGTATCATATATCTGCTGACGGAAAATATATATCAAGCGTACAGGCTGGAGGTATAAGCCCTAACTCAATGATATTCATAAGATAATGAAGCTTATATTAAAGTATATCGTTGTATTGGCAACGGCACTGATGTCTTCATGCACCGGCAAAACAACAGCCGGGCATGAAGATACGGGTGACAGCATCGTGATGAAGTATGCGGAACACATAAAAATCGTGAAGCACACAGACTATACGACCGTTATGCTCACAGATCCGTGGAATACGGATAATATACTTCATACATACATACTTGTAAAAAAAGGAACACGACCTGACGTAAGACTGCCTCAAGGCACAGTAATACATATACCGCTGGAGAAATCGGTGATAAGCACGTCGGTCCACTGTGCCTTGCTGTTGTCTCTGAACAGGGAAAGCTGCATTGCCGGAGTGTGCGATGTTCCGTACATCAAGATACCACGGATATCCAATGCCGTACGGAAAGGCAGCATCACCGACTGCGGCAGCAGCATGGCACCCGAAATAGAAAAAATAATAGAACTGCATCCGGATGCCATATTGCTGTCTCCTTTTCAAAACAGCGGAGGATATGGAAAGATCGACAAGCTGGACATTCCGATAATAGAGGCTGCCGATTATATGGAGACAACGGCACTTGGACGCGCCGAGTGGATGAAGTTCTACGGAATGCTGTGGGGAGCGGAAGAAAAGGCAGACAGTATCTTCAACGCCGTAGAGAAAGAATATATGGAGCTTAAAGCCATGGCTGTAAAGTCAAAAGTGAGGAAATCCATACTTATGGACACGAAAACAGGCTCGGTATGGTATGTTCCGGGAGGCAGGAGCACAATAGGTCAGATTATAAAAGATGCCGTGATATCATATCCGTTTGCCGGCAACAACGACAGCGGCAGCCTTCAACTGTCATTCGAGAAAGTTCTCGAAAGTTCCGCCGATGCCGGAATATGGATGCTCAAGTATGCAGGCGACAAGCCTCTGACACTTGACGGCCTTGGCAGGGAATACAGCGGATATAAACAGTTCAAGGCATTTAAGACCGGTGAGGTCTATGGCTGCAACACCCTTAATTCAACGTTCTATGAAGAAACGCCATTCCACCCGGAGAGACTGTTGCGCGACTTTGTCATGATAGCTCATCCGGATCTCGGAATAAAGGGAGACACAAAATATTTCTTCAAACTTAAATGAGCAGAAAGAACTTATATATATTCCTGACATCCCTGTCCGTTGTCGCGCTCTTCGTTCTGAACCTTTTTGTCGGTGCAGCGGACATTCCGCTACAGGATGTGGTTAAGATACTTATATGGCAGGAGCACGACAATGAAAGCTGGAGATACATACTGTTGGAGTCGCGGCTGCCTCAGGCAATAACCGCCGCATTATGCGGTGCCTCCCTCGCGGCATGCGGACTGATGTTGCAGGTGGCGTTCCGGAACCCGCTTGCCGGTCCGTCAGTCTTCGGAATAAACAGTGGTGCAAGTCTTGGCGTAGCCATAGTGATGCTGATGCCCGGCATAGGCATGTCCGGAGGAACGATATCGGCAGGTTCGTTTATCGCCGTGCTTACAGCCGCATTTGCCGGTGCCATGGCAGTAATGTTTATAATTCTGCTGTTTTCCGTAATGGTCCGCAACAACGTCATGCTGCTCATCATTGGCATAATGACCGGATACATGGCTTCGTCTGCCATTTCACTTCTTAATTTTATTGCTACCGAAGAGGGAGTGCAGTCATATATGATTTGGGGCATGGGCAATTTCGGCGGAGTGACAATGGGCAGCATACCGATATTTGCATCAGCCACCATATTGGGACTTATATGCTCTCTTCTGCTCATCAAGCCTCTCAACGCCCTGCTGTTAGGAGAGCAATACGCCGAAAATCTCGGTGTAAGAACCACAAGAGTGCGCAACTTCCTACTGATTGTAACAGGTCTTCAGACAGCCGTCACCACCGCTTTCTGCGGTCCTGTGTCGTTTATCGGGCTTGCCGTTCCACATATCGCACGCATATTCCTTTCGACAGACAATCACAGAATTATAATGCCAGCAACAATGATATCGGGAATGGCTGTCGCCCTGCTCTGCAACCTTATATGCATAATGCCGTGCACGGGCGGGGTCCTGCCGCTCAATGCCGTCACCCCGCTTATAGGAGCACCGGTAATCATATACGTCATAACAAGGCGAAGGATGATGGGGTGAACGGCAAAATATCCCTTAAAGGTGTTAAGGACATCAAGTCTTTTAAGGAGTGGCTGGGGTTATATAATTCATCAAACTTATATTCTACTATATAATGCTGTCCACCAGCTCTTTACAAAAGGTGCCCTTTTAGCGTCTCAAATGCCGCCTTTTAGAGCATGAAAGGGCATCTTTTGGCATTCAAAACATCACGTCTTGCAAACAACGGATAATAATCTATGAGAGCGGCATGCTTTATTACTGTGTTTCAGGTACTTGCCTTTTATCTTATTTAGATACAACCGCGCATTTATAGACATTATATAATATGTACTGAAAGTTGCCGTTGTATTTCCAATTACATGCTCTTTATATAGCCAAAGTCTTGACTTTATTATATATAAAGCATAAAAAATCACGTTTTTTTACTATCTTTGCATAAAATAAGCGGCACCTCGGCAATTACAAGCAAGCTTGATTGCACTCGGTTTGCATTATCTTTGCATAAGATAAACTACAAAGAGAACAAAAGCAACAACCATACAATGCCTTAAAAGAACACATATAAAATGAAAAAGACGGCTATAATAATAACATCTATACTGGCAATGATTGCCATGAACGATATACATGCCTTGGACCTTAAAGCAAAGCTTTCACACTATTCGACAAAAGACGGGCTGGCAAGTAATGCAATATCTGACATAACTACCGATAAATACGGATATATATGGCTTGCCACATACAACGGGCTATGCCGCTATGATGGTTATTCCTTCTACAACTACAGTACCGGACTGAGAAGCAACATTCCCGAATTTCACAACAGAATACTTAAAATACATACGGACACGGAAGGTAATATCTGGATGAGAATGTACGACAACCGCGTATTTGTACTCGACAGAAATACAGACAAGATTACCAGTGCTTTTCAGGGAATAAACGGCGGAAGCAATTTTATTACCACCCATGAAATAACAGTTGCTCCCAACGGAGACGTATATGTGATAGTAGACAACAAGGGAATTTACCGCATAAGACTTGCAAACAGCAAGTTTACAAGAAGAAACTATCCGCTGGGCAAGATTAATGTCAACAAAGTAGTATGTGACGATCAGGGTAATGTGTGGCTGGCGACCAACAACGGTATGATGCTGCTTGACAATGAGACAGGGCAGATATCCTACCGCTGTTTTGCCGGTGAGGACATCACGGCGGCGACATATAGGGGAAACAGCCTGTATGCCGGCACTATGTCCGGAAAGATATTATATATAGACAACAAGGGACAAAACAAACTTATAAAACAGCTCAACGAAAAGCATGTTTCTTCGATATATGCAGACAGTGAAGGACTGTTGTGGTTCTCTACGGAAAAACAAGGCGTGTCAAGGCTGAAAACAACCACAGGTGACATAAAGGACTTTACGCAGATTGTCACCATACCCGACATAGACCTTAACGGCGGAATGTTCAGTGAGGCAGACGGCATTATGTGGGTAAGGATGAACCACGGTGGTTTCGGATATTATGACAGGCAGGCAGACGAGATAAAATATTTCCACAACAATCCTGATAATCCGTGGAACCTGTCAAACACACTGACGGCATATCTGCCCATGCCCCACGGAGTGATATGGATGTCTACCATAAGGCGGGGACTGGAAAAACTTGAGCTTTTCAGCAACCATATATCAAGATATAAGCTCGAACCGGATGCCACAAGCTATGACGCCAATGAAATAAGGGCAATACTTCAGGACCGTAAAAGCGGAAAGTTGTTCATCGGAAGCAAAGCCGGAAAACTGTATATCTTCGACAAGGGCAAAAGAACCGTGACAGACAAAAACTCTGAAGGCGGAAACATCGGCAGGATATATAATCTCATGCAGGACCGAAAAGGTAATATTTGGATGAGCACCAAAGGGAACGGACTGTACAGAATGACCGCCGACGGGAACGGAGGATACATAATGAAACATTTCCGTCACAACGAAACAGACAGACAGAGCATAAGTTCGGACAATGTATACTGTACGGTGGAGGACAAGGACGGCAACATCTGGATTGCTACGTTCGGCGGAGGGATAAACATGCTGCCGGGCGGGAACGACAGGTACGGCTTTATCAATGCCAACAATACGGTCAGCGATATCCGCAACAGCCTGTACCGCAGGATAAGAACCCTTGCCGTGGACAACAGCGGACTTGTATGGGCGGGGACGTCAGACGGAATAATACTCTTCAGCTATAACAGCAAAACAAAGAAGATATGCAGCACACGGCTAAAACAGACGAAAAACTATGACGGCAATTTAGGACCGTTAGAGAGCTATGATATCATACAGATAGCAAAGGCTAAGGACGGACGGATGTGGATTGCCACAAACAGCGGCGGACTGAGCAGGGCTGTGCAGAAGGACAAAGATGGCGGTTGGATGTTTGAGACATACAGCGACAAGAACGGACTGCCGTCAAGTGAGATAAAAAGTATAACGTTCGACAACAACGGGACGGTATGGTTCACGACAGACCAGACTATATGCTCATTCTATCCGGAAAAACAGCAGTTTGCTATATTTTCGTCATTGGACGGCATCGGCGATGTGAGCTGCTCGGAGTGTGCCGCGACACAACTCAACAACGGAAAACTGTTTTTCGGCACCCTCGACGGCTACTACCTGATAGACAGAAACAATTTCTCCATGCCCAAGAATGAGGAACTTAAACTGAAGATAACAAATTTCTACATCAACAACGAAATTGTAAGTCCTCGTCTTAACGACTTCTACGACTATTACATCCCCGACAGCAACTACGTAAGGCTGCCGAGCCGCTCAAGCGCATTCGCCTTCAGCTTCGCATCGCTCAGTCATCATCTCCAGCACAGGGTTCACTATCAGTATATGCTTGAGGGATATGACGACGAGTGGCACAATGCCGATGCCATGCGCATGGCAAGCTTCTATGACATTCCTGCCGGAACATATAAGTTCAAGGTAAAGGCATTTCTGCTCGAATCGCCTGATAAATACGAGATAGCGGAAATAACGGTAAAGGTGCCGCCATACTTTTGGGCATCCACGGTGGCGTTGTGGATATACATAATACTTATTGTCCTTGGCTGCGGCATATACTTCTGGGTGAGAAAGAAGCGCAAGATAGACCTTGAGAACATGAAGGTGATAAAAGTAGGACCGCAGGATATAGCCTTCAAGCATGATGACGACTACGAGTTTGTGAAGCAACTGCTCGACTGGCTTGAGGAACACTATACCGACGCCAACATAAAAATAGAGAACATGCTTGAAAACTCATCACTTTCAAGAACATCATTCTACAATAAGGTGAAGTCGCTGACAGGCTTGTCGCCGAAGGAACTTATAAGCGACTTCAGGTTCAAGAAAGCTATAATGTATCTGGAAAACACCAATACCACGATACAGGAGATTGCATACAAGACAGGCTTCAACGACCCTGTTTATTTCACACGCACGTTCAAGCTGAAAATGGGTATAACTCCGACAAAATATCGCGAAGAGGCTAAAAGCAAGAATGCCGCGGAAACAAACAGAAGTGCAGCCGAGGCAACAGCGAATGAGTCGGAATGAATGCGGAAACATGCTGACCGCCTGTTTTTAATGAATAAACAAGAGGAATTAGGAACAACGTAATGAGAAGATTTATAGCTTTTATCGTTTTTATTATCTGCATTAACTTATCAACGATGGCTGAGACAAAGACAGTAAAACTGCGTGTGCTGGGCACAAGCGACGTACACGGATGCTTTTTTCCATACAACTTCATCGAACGCAAGAACACTAAAGGCTCATTGGCAAGGCTGAGCACATACGCCGGCATGATGAGAAAAAAATACGGCAGCAACTTCATTATGCTCGATAACGGCGACATATTGCAGGGACAGCCCACGTGCTACTATTTCAATTATGTGAGACCCGATGTAACAAACATTGCGGCAGATGTTTTAAACTATCTCGGATATGATGCACAGACGATAGGCAACCACGATGTGGAGACCGGACATGCCGTATACGACAAGTGGGCTGACGAGGTTAAATGCCCTGTTCTTGGTGCAAATGTCATAAGAACGGACAACGGCAAGCCCTACTTCTCCCCGTACACGATAATATGCAAGGAGGGTGTAAGAATTGCCGTACTCGGACTTCTTACACCTGCCATTCCAAACTGGCTGACGGAGAACCTGTGGCAGGGCATGCGATTTGAAGAAATGGTTGTATCGGCACGCCGGTGGGTTAAATACATCCAGAAGAACGAAAGCCCCGATGTCATCATCGGACTGTTCCACTCCGGCAAGGAAGGCGGAATAACCACAGATGCATACGAAGAGGACGCAACACTGAAAGTAGCGCGCGAAGTATCAGGATTTGACCTCATAATATTCGGTCACGACCATTCGCAATACTGCGGACAGATAACAGACAATGCTGGCAGACAGGTCCTGTGCCTCAATCCGGCAAACAACGCCCTTGCCGTGGCTGATGCGGAGATAACGCTGACGCTTGTTAACGGGCGCGTTGAAGGAAAGACGGTGACGGGAGGAATAACAGACATATCGGGATACGATGTGGACAAGGAATATATGGAACGTTTCCGCGGCATAACGGACAACATCGGCTCGTACGTAAACAAAAAGATAGGAACGTTTGCAGGAAGTATATACACACGGGACAGCTTTTTCGGCAGTTCGGCATTCGTCGACCTTATCCACAACCTGCAGCTCCAGATAACGGGAGCAGACATCTCGTTCAACGCGCCCCTGTCTCCCGATGCCTGCATAGAGGCAGGAGACGTGCACGTGAGCGACATGTTCAGTCTATACAAATACGAAAACCAGCTCTACGTCATGACCCTCACGGGTGAAGAGATAAGAAAACATCTTGAGATGAGCTACGACCTGTGGGTGAACACCATGAAGACGGTAGACGACCACATATTGCTCCTCGATACCACGGCACGCGGAGACGGAAGGCACAACATGTTCCGCAACATGACATTCAACTTCGACAGTGCCGCTGGAATAGACTATGAGGTGGACGTGACACGTCCCGACGGCGAGAAGGTGCGCATTTTGCGCATGAGCAACGGCAAACCGTTCTGCAAAGACAGTCTTTACCGTGTCGTGATGAACAGCTATCGCGGCAACGGCGGCGGCGAGCTGCTGACAAAAGGAGCTGGAATCCCGCACAACGAACTGGAGAACAGGATAACATACAAAAGTGAAAGGGATCTTCGGTATTATCTTATGCAGGAGATAGAGAAAGCCGGCGTGATACGCCCACGCGCCAACGGCAACTGGCGCTTCGTGCCGGAGGAATTGACAAAGGATGCCATTAGGCGTGATCGTCGCCTGCTCTTCGGAAAGCAATAGAAACCTACGGATAACCATTGCAGGTTATGTCAAAATATAAATAATGTGAGCCCGATGAATATTACACCCCATGGAGGGGCAAGACCTGAAATTATTCCACGGTAGGGGCATATTCTTGTATTTGTCCGTTTATAACATGTTGATATTCAATGTTTATTTGGCGGACAAATACAAGAATATGCCCTACAGGCTCCGAGCTTAAAGAACATGGTTTTAATACCCTCACTTGGCGCATGCACCGTATACACATATATATTAATGTATATGACACATCTTCACGGTTGCTGTTCATAATATAAAAAGAGAACGAGAATCATTTGTAAACAATATCATAATTTTTCATATACAGGACATGAAGACATACTGGTTTGCTTTTTACAAGTCCGACCTGCTGCTCGAGAAACAGGCGAATGGCACATATACAATCCCGCAGGGCGTGAAGTGCCCGGTGAACAACGCGGGATGCTATGTACACGACATTGACACCGACAGCAGCCATGCCGTGAAAACATTCCGCATGACGGTCCCGCCTGAAGAAAACGGGAAGTACGAGCTGTGCCCGTTGCGCCGGTCATACAACATGTTGCCTCTCGAACTGTATCTCGAAGCGGGAAAGTGTGAGGAGATATTATACTGGGACGCCACAACGCAATACTGTGGCACATGCGGTTCGCCCATGCGCATTAACACAGGGATATCAAAGATCTGCGACAAATGCCACAGGGAGATATGGCCGCAGCTTGCCACGGCAGTGATATGCCTTGTACACAAGGGTGACGAGATACTCCTGGTACGCGCCCACAACTTCCGCGGCAATTTCCACGGACTTGTTGCAGGCTTTGTGGAAACGGGAGAGACGCTTGAGCATGCCGTTGAGCGGGAAATAACAGAGGAAACGGGACTTACGGTAAGGAACATTGAATATTTCGGCTCGCAGCCATGGCCCTACCCCAACGGTCTTATGGTAGGCTTCTACGCCGAATATGCAGGCGGAGAAGTACACATACAGGAGGAAGAACTGAAGACTGCCGGCTGGTTCAGCATAGACAATCTGCCCGTAATACCCGAAAAACTGTCCATTGCACGTAAGCTTATAGACAACTGGCTGTTGAGGAAAGGCAGAGCGGCGGAATAGCTCCGACACCCCTATTCCACACCCTTGTTCACGCCATATCCGAACAAGGCGAAGTCGCCCTTTACAGGATCGTCAGGAAAGACCTCCGCCAGCCGCGCCGTAAGACGCCTTGCCGCCGACATAGAGGCGCATCTTCCATTGAGAAGCCCCAGGGCATTTGCCTCCTGAACCACGTGCGTATCCATTGGGATGATAAGCGTGCGGCGGTCGATGAAGTCGCTCCAAAGTCCAAGATCGACAGGAGAACCACTGCGTACCATCCAGCGCAAGAACATGCACACGCGCTTACATGCCGACGATGTGTCCTTTGGAACTATGGGACCGACGTTCTTACCGGCAAAAAAAGACGTGATTGCCGCCACCGCCGACAAGCCATCGTGTGCAGTGGCACGCACAAAACCGCCTATAGAGCCATACTCTTCAAGCATGCTGCGCAGGGCATGAAGGAAGACATTCATTGTATGATTGGTGTACAGACGGTAGTAGCACCTGCCGTCATCGGGTATGTCGGCATCAAAGCGTCCCGACAGCACCCATCCGTGAACGTCTCCTCCGGACACGTCGAGGATATACTGTATTTTTGGAAAGAACTGTCTGCGGCTTCCATAGCTCAGGCATGACGCGATGAAAGCCGTCGTCTCACGGTTTGCCGTTCCCTCCACCTTGTGCATGAAGAGGCTCGGGTCATCGCGCAGAAAATCCGCCGTCTCATAACGTTCCGCATAAGCGGCAAGAATATTGTCCGTCGTATCCATTATTATTTTTCCGTGTTATCTGTTTTTATGTCTTACATACCACGAATGCGTGGAAAACTGATACATGACAAATGCAGCCGCAATAAAGGCAAGCGCCATGCAGAGCCGCACGCCTCCTGACTCCTCCCCGAAAAGATATCCCGCAGCCAGTCCGAGGGCAAGCCCGCTCTCCCACGAAAGGAAGAATGTGGTCTGCGAAGTGCCGCGCTGGCAGTGATTGCCGAGTTTCAGGAAAAACAACAGGAAACGCGAGCCGGTAAGTCCCACGCCAAGCCCTGTGAGCACGGGCACGATGCGTACCGCCTCACCGCCGTCGCGGAACAGCGACATCATCAGGGCACAGCCGATAAGAAGAAGCCCCGTGAGAATTTCGCTCCGCAGTTCGGCATTGACAAAGACGAACTTCTGTGCAAGAAGCGCCATGAAGAATCCCGGCATCATGGCTCCGTAGAAAAAAGCCGTATGTCCCATGCCCAGCAGAAGTCCCACGGCGACCATTATCATCATCTGGTTAAAAAACAGCCGTGTGCCCTGAGGCAGGAAGAAACGGTCGAGGCTGACAACATGCACATTCTCTTCCGGTGCCTTGAAGGGAAAAGTGACGAGCCTTATCAGGAGCACCGCCAAAAGACAGCAGGCGGCGGATGCCATGAACACGGCGGCAGTTCCTGAAGCCTTGCAGAGTATCAGGGCAGCCAGCGGACCGAGTGACAGCGAGAAGCGGAAGAACCACGCAGCTGCATGGTTCGCCTCCGTACGCAGGAACGACTCACATTTGTCTATGATAAGCGTACTAGCAAGCACGGTATGGGCAAGCCCAAACATAGCGCCGAGCAAGAAACGGAACACCGCCGACACGGCGAACATCACGTCGGGAGCCATACCGGCGGCATCATGGAGATAAAACATGGCTGCCATGCAGGCAGCCATGAGTGCCGCCGACGCCATGCATACATTGTTGCGGCGACGGCGCTGTATGATATAAGACGAGAATGGTATCAGCGAAAACAGCCCGAGACAGTAGGCAGCCATAAGGACTGCCGTGCAGCGGGTATCTCCTCCCGTCAGCCTGCTGCACCAAAGCGGAAGTACGGGTACCGACATGTATACGGAAGAAGACAGGAGCATGTTGGACAAAGCCAGCAGCCAGAAGTCCTTGTGCCACAGGCTGACATGTACGGGCGTGCTCTGCGTGTACATCAGTACGACTCTTTTTCGTTAGGGAAAGCGCTGCTCTTCACATCCATGATATACTGCCCTATGGCATCGGTCATCACCGTGTTGAGGTCGGCGTATCTTCTGAGGAAGCGCGGGCTGAATCCCTTTGTCATTCCCAGCATGTCGTCAACGACAAGTATCTGTCCGTCGGTGCCGTTGCCCGCCCCTATGCCTATCGTGGGCATCTTGACCTCTTTTGTCACCATGGCAGCAAGAACCGCAGGAACCTTCTCCAGCACCAGTCCGAAGCATCCCGCCCCGTCAAGCAGGCGAGCGTCGGCAAGCAGTTTTTCCGCCTCGGCTTCCTCCTTTGCCCTCACGGTGTACGTGCCGAACTTGTTGATGCTCTGCGGTGTCAGTCCGAGATGTGCCATTACCGGTATTCCTGCGTCGAGGATACCCTTCACGGTATCGAGTATCTCGCTTCCTCCCTCAAGCTTCAGCGCATCGCATCCGCTCTCCTTCATTATCCTTATGGCGTTCTTCACACCCTCCTTGCGGTCCACCTGATAGCTTCCGAAAGGCATGTCGCACACCACGAGGGCACGCTTGACACCACGCACAACCGAGCGTGCGTGATATATCATCTGCTCCACGGTGATGGGAAGCGTCGTAGAGTTTCCCGCCATAACGTTGGATGCCGAGTCTCCCACCAGTATTCCGTCCACGCCGGCACCGTCTACGATGCCTGCCGTAGTGAAGTCGTACGATGTGAGCATGGAAATCTTCTCTCCGCGCTGTTTCATTTCTATGAAGCGGTGTGTCGTCACCTTACGCGTGTCGTTAACCAAATATCCTGCCATGTCTTGATGTTTTAATGTATATTTATTCCTTGTCAATGAAAATGATATGCACGTGGCATATAAAAACGGGTGCAAAGATAGCTTATTTTAATGAGAAGCAGATACCAATGCATGTATTTTTTCATAATCCGTCTCCCCGTAGTCTGCTATGACAATATCCGCAAGAGGGCTTATCATGGAGGCTCCGTTTGTTGTCGAAAGCCCCACTACGGTCATCCCAGCCGCCCTGCCCGACTTCAGTCCGTTGAAGCTGTCCTCAAAGACGACACACTCCCCGCATCCTGCGCCGAACCTCGCCGCCGCCGTGAGATAGCATTCAGGCGATGGCTTGCTCTCGCTGAAATCTTCGGATGTGAGTATCTCGTCGAACAGCCCCCGTATCTCCGGTCGCCTCGTATATACGCTCTGCATCTTCGCCCTGTTCGAACTGGTCACAATCGCCGTGCGCACGCCATTGGCGCGCAGCCCCCTGACAAATCCGACAAGCCCGCGGACATATTCAAACTCCATGTTCCTCTCAAACTCGTCGAGCGCTGCGGTGATGTCCACCTGTGCCTGCGGCATGTCCTTGAAATACGTATCATAAATCCAGACGAGTGTCTGTCCCTTTATCCTCTGCTCCATGCCCTCCGTACCGGGATAGTATTTGCGGAACATGGAACCCCAGAAGAGCGTATATTGCGGTTCGGTGTTGAACACCACGCCGTCGAGGTCGAACAGCGCCGCCTTGAATGTTTTCATATAATCCGTGTCCATTAATGATTAAAACGCTGCAAAGTTAATAAAAATCACCTGTTCCGCACAAGCGGGATGCAAGAAAATCATAATCTGCCACCTGTTTTCGAATGCCATACGGTGCATCCGGCTCCGCTGTGGAATATGAACGGGATTTCCGTACTGCCTGTTACAGATTTACATACTATATAGCAGAGATTTATGTACTGCCTGCTATGCAAAACCATGGCGTACAAAACAGGGTAAATCCGCACGGACGATAGAATAAACAGCCGCATCCCTGCCAGTCTTATCGACCCGTTAGCCATATCCACGGTGATGATAGAGAAGAAAAACAATGCAGCATAATATATTATATAACCCGTTGGCGGAATTATTATCGGCACAAATCTTTCAAACTGTTATATTCTGCCAGCTTTTGCTTACGGTTTTCAATCACGTGCATCTGATTTTCAAAAGGTGCCCTTTTGGAGCTTAAAAGGTTACCTTTGGGCTTCCTAAATGCCATGTTTTAGAGTTCAAAATGCCATGTTTCGGATTGTAAGATAAATGTTAGTAAGACTAATATTAATTCCACCAACAAATATAACATATGTACGCGTACCTACTATTATATATCATCTGCAAATACCAGCCCCGTCATACGTAACTCGCGCCATTTGCCATTTAATTGCCATAATAATTTTGCAATTAAGAGGAATTGCTGTAATTTTGTCAAGGATAAACAAAACAAACAACCAGTTTAATGTTTAGAACAACATTTTTTACACTCGCCATGGCAGCCGCAACAGCCGTCTGCACATCGTGCGGAACGGACAACAGGGCTGACGGAGCCGCTGGAATGGCAACAGACAGCGTCGTGGTGGACACCACAGTGGCACTGGACAACGGCACGGGCGCACCAGCATGCCGGCTCAGCCTGTCGGTGAAATATCTAAAAGGCGGCAGACAGGCACAGACAATCAACGACACGCTGCTGAGAAACGGCGTACTCACACCCGACTACCTGTCGCTGACCAAAGAGAGGATATCGCCCGCAAACGCCGTCGACTCGTTCGTACGCCGTTTCCTCGCCGACTACCGCGAAGAATACGGCAGGATGTACCGCAGCGACAGGGAGCATGCCGATGCATACAGCTACGAATACCGCGTAAGGACGGATGTTGAAACCAACGGGAAAGGTATCCTTACATACATCGCGACGGCGTATGCCGCAAGCGGGACGGCACGCGCCACACGCCAGACCGTGGCACTCAACTTCAATACAAAAACAGGGCGCATGCTCAGGCTCGGTGACATATTCGTGGCAGGACATGAAGAGGGACTGAAAGAGGCTGTCACCGGACAGATGCTCGACGACTTCGGCGTGGACGACATGGAGGAACTGAACGCAAAATCGGTATTTGCAAACACTGGTGTCTACGTGCCGGAAAACTTCATCATCGGGCGCGACAACATCACCTTCATATACTGCGAAAACGAAATAGCGTGCCGCGACATGGGCGAGATACGTGTGACGCTGCCGCTGCGGACAATAAGGAAACTTATAAGAAAGGATTATGAACAACATACTTAGATATTTTCCCGATCTCACCGACGGGCAGAAAGAAATGTTTGCTGCCCTCCATGACCTCTATAGGGACTGGAACAGCAAGATAAACGTGATATCCCGCAAGGATATAGACAATCTATACGAACACCACGTGCTGCATTCGCTCGCCATTGCCAAAGCGATAAGGTTCAGACCGGGTACACGAATACTCGACTTCGGCACAGGAGGAGGCTTCCCCGGCATCCCTCTCGCCATAATGTTCCCCGAAACAGAGTTCAAGCTCATTGACGGCACGGGGAAGAAGATACTCGTGGCATCGGAAATAAGCAAGGCAATTGAACTGGAAAACTGCAAGGCAGAACACCTGCGCGGCGAGAACGAGACGGGGAAGTACGACTTCATCGTAAGCAGGGCGGTGATGCCCCTGCCCGATCTCGTAAAAATTGTGCGCAAGAACATCGCCCGAAAAAACATCAACTCCATGCCCAACGGAGTTTTCTGCCTCAAGGGAGGGGACCTCAACGCCGAAATGCAGCCGTTCAGAAACATCGCCGAGAAGACGGAGATAAGCACATGGTTCAATGAAGAATGGTTCAGGGAGAAGCATCTGATATATCTGCCACTGTAAGATGAGCCGCGGAAATATCAGTAAGACATACACCGGGGGTACTTAATCATAAGACAACAAAGCCATGCTAACTATAAGGATATTCGTATGTAACATGTTTCAGGAAAACTGCTACATCGTAAGCGACGAAACAAACGATTGCGTGATAATAGACTGCGGTGCAAACAACCAGAGGGAAAAGGACAGCATCGCCGGATACATACGCGACAACAGTCTCATACCGCGTCATCTGCTATGCACGCACGCCCATATAGACCACAACTTCGGCAACGACTTCATCTTCGAAACATATGGGCTGCTGCCGTCTCTCCACAAGGCGGATGCCCCTCTGTACGACAAACTGTCCGAACAGGCGGCACTCTTCACCGGCGTAAGGCATGAATGCAGCGTAAAGAAACCGGGAACGCTCCTCGAAGACGGCGACACGGTGGCTTTCGGATGCCACGAATTCAAGATACTTCTGACACCCGGACACTCGCCAGGCTCGGTGTTCCTCTATTGCAAAGACGAAAACACTGCTTTCTCCGGCGACACTCTCTTCCGCATGAGCATAGGAAGGACCGACCTCGAGGGCGGCGACTACGGCAAGATTATCGGCAGCCTGACACACATAACATCACTTCTGCCCGAAGAAACATCCGTCTTGCCGGGACACGGCCCCAAGACAAACATACGCGAAGAGAAGCTTATGAACCCCTTTTTCTGATTTCCGGATGAGAATAAAGCAAGAAAAGATAATATTGGGAATAGACCCCGGAACAAATATCATGGGCTACGGACTGGTGAAGGTCGACGGCAACAAGGCGTCGATGCTTGCCATGGGGGTGATAGACATGCGCAAGATACACGATCCATACCTCAGGCTGGGACGCATATTCGACCGCGTAACCAGCATAATAGAGGAATTTCTGCCCGATGAAATGGCTATAGAGGCACCGTTCTTCGGAAAAAATGTACAGTCGATGCTCAAGCTCGGCAGGGCACAGGGAGTTGCCATTGCAGCAGCCATACACCGCGATGTTCCGATACATGAATATGCCCCGCTGAAGATAAAAATGGCAATAACCGGACAGGGACAGGCTTCTAAAGAGCAGGTGGCGAACATGCTGAAGCGCCTTCTCAACATCAAGGATGACGACATGACACCCTTCATGGACGCAACCGATGCTCTCGGGGCTGCATACTGCCACTTCATGCAGGCGGGAAGACCGCAGACGAAAGCGGGATATCGTGGATGGAAAGACTTTATAACAAAAAATCCTGACAGGCTATGCGGAAAATAATAAGCATAAAGAACGGAGTGGCGCGCATGCCCGAATGGCGGATGGCAGAGCCTGTCAACTTTGAGCTCAACGACAATGAGCACATAGCCGTCATCGGACCCAATGGCGGAGGCAAGTCGATGCTCATGGACATAGTCACCGGAAGGCATCCCATAGCCTTTTCCACTCCCGAATACGACTTTTATCCATACCAAAAGAGGCTCGTGTCGGACAACATCAGGTACATAACATTCCGCGACTCGTACGGTGAGCATGACGGAAGCTATTATCTGCAACAGCGCTGGAACCAGCAGGAAATAGACGAGGATACACCGACGGCAAGACAGATACTTGACGAGACATACCGCATGACGGGCGGAGACACTGGAGAACGCAGACGCAAGAGGTGTCATCTCTACGATGTCTTCGGCATGGAGCCGCTGCTCGACAAGTATGTCATACTGCTGTCAAGCGGAGAAATGCGCAAGCTTGTGCTCGTGCGCGCACTCCTTTCTGAACCGCGTGTGCTGATAATGGACAATCCCTTTATCGGACTTGACACCGGGACACGCCGGCAACTGTCGGAGCTGCTCGGGACGGTGTCAAAGGAACAGGCATTGCAGATAATCCTCGTGATATCGAAAACCAGCGACATTCCAGATTTCATCACACACGTCGTTGAAGTGAGGGATATGACAATGATGCCTAAAATGACATACTCCGAATATCTCAGGAAATCGTCTGGAGGCATGCCGCAAAATGTATTAAGCAACGAAAAACGGCTGGAAATAAGGGACATGCCGTACCGCAACGGCGAGTACTATAGCAGCAATGTGGTAATAATGGACAAGGTGTCCATAAGATACGGCGACCGGACAATACTGAAAGACATAGACTGGACGGTAAGAAACGGCGAGCGCTGGGCACTGGGCGGACAGAACGGGGCAGGCAAGTCGACGCTCCTGAGTCTTATCTGTGCCGACAATCCGCAGGGCTATGCCTGCAACATCACTCTCTTTGACCGTCAGAGAGGGTCGGGAGAAAGCATTTGGGAAATAAAGAGGCATATTGGATACGTGTCGCCGGAAATGCACAGGGCATACCGGCACGACATCCCAGCAATACAGATAGTTGCAAGCGGGCTGAAAGACTCCATGGGTCTGTATGCCAGACCAGATGCAGGAGAATATGATACATGCCGCAGGTGGATGGGCATATTCGGACTTGAGGGTCTTGAGGAACGCCCCTTCCTCAAACTGTCGAGCGGTCAGCAAAGGCTCGTACTGCTTGCACGGGCTTTCGTTAAAGACCCGCAGCTGCTCATCCTCGACGAGCCATTTCATGGTCTGGACGACAACAACCGGCAGATGGTAAGGGAAATCATAGAGGAGTTCTGCCTGCGCAGGAACAAGACAATGATTATAGTGTGCCACTATGACGAGGAGCTTCCACGGTGTATAAGCAACAGGATGTATCTGAAACGTATATGACAAACTTGAGAATATAAAATAACAAACTTGAGAATATGAAGAAACTTTTATTAATGGCACTCATGGTGTGCATGTCAGGCATCAGTGCAAACGGACAGGAGGTATACAACGAAATATTGAGACTGTCAAGAAAGGCTGTAAAAGACCCGTCTAAAAGTGCACAGGTAAAGAAAATAAACCTCTTCAAGGTCGACGGGCTGAACTATATGGCAATGAAGACAAAGGAGATAATGCCCGACAGTGCCGTCACTGTGCTCGACTATCAGGCTTTCGCCATGTATGAGTTCATCAACCTGTATGTTGACAAGATTGGAAAGACGGACAAGAAGAAGGAGAAGACTGCCATACTGAACATTTTCAAGAGTGCGTCAATCAACAACCCGCGCTTCTTTGACATGGACAAGCCGCTTGTGCTGAGCTATTATGACAACGATAACTATCTAACACAGTTCTCGCTCGACACCGACTGGGTAAAGGCACTTGCCGAGGCAAGGAGAATGCTGAGGAGTATGTAGGGCTTTCCGTGTTAAAAAATACAGGTGTGTCATAACCATATTGCAAAATATATGATTATGACACACCTTTACGTATCCATGCAGCTGCCCGTTGACTTGAGAAAAATTATGAAGTACGCCGTATTCATCAATCCAAAATGCTGACGGGCTTGCGGCAATCATTATCTAAACTCATTTTGTATACCTGAAAGCCTCCATGTTCTCATGCCTTCTTGCCATAAACCTCTTATAAATATTGCGTATCCAATAATTATGGAATATTATGAAGACGAGACCGGAAACCATAAGGACCACGTATGCCGTTGTTTCATCGAACAACGCTTTCAGTGCGGAAATAAGGACAACGGGCAGAAACATCACTATCATCTCTGCTACAATCTGAAAATAGTTTGTCTCCATATTCCCCTTGCTTACAAACTTGGTATTCAGCGGAACGGTCTGCTTGTTATAAACAGCCATCTGCATCAACAGGCAATATGCGGGACCGGCTGTAAACAGCAGCATCGACAACAGCATCAGCAGCGTGCATCTTCCCACAACAACCGTTGGCAGCATGAGAATCAGAGGAAGCAGAAGCATGGCGCTGTAGAAGTAGTACTTTGCCTTTAAAAGGCTGAAGATATTTTCCTTGTGCACCATCAGACCATCCAGATAGTTGCCCTCTGCACCCATTATCTTTATCAATGTGGTAGAGCCATATAGTATGAAGACATACACAATCCAGAAATCCATTGAGAAACTGCCCGTTTCATAGAAGTCCGTAAACGATATAAGCAGGCTCAGCACCGTAATAAAGCATACGGAAAAGACAAACGACCTTCGCATGTTCTTGTTCCTCATAATGCTCTTGACCTCAAGTTTCAGATACTCGCCCTGCCTTCCAAAACGGTCAAAGGCATGAAGCTGCGTAACACGGTTCATCTTTACTGTCTCCGTATTATTGCTCTCCATATACGTGAAGCGGTATTGCATCTCCCTGTTTATAAAGAAAAGTGCCGCCATGACGGCTGCAAGAGAAACATACGCCGCAACGCTGTATCCGGCAAAGCTGCCTCCCAAAGAAGAGAACAGGTCAAAGAAACAGTCAATATCGGAAAGATACCATGGCGAAAATACCGCCGCATACACTGCGGCGGGAAGCAGCCACCAAAATATGCTTGCTCCAAGAAGCGTACGGACTGTCATATACCACAGGCTGTTTATTACTATAATCAACTGGAAAGTAATGACAAAAGCCACCGAATATGCAATACCCTCACTGAAAAGCATGGTCATTATGGCATAAGGAACGGTTATAAGCAGCCACAACAGATTGTTCAACGATGCCATACTTGTCAGCACGAAGCACTCTACGCATACATACTTTGGCATAGGCAGCAACATATAAGGCTTTACAAGCTGTGACGGGGTGTGTTGTCCGATAAAGCGGAAAAAGAAGTCAAGCAGCAATATGAAAGGAAGAAGTGCGTATATGAACTCGTATGACGTAAACTCCGACAGGTCGTTTGCAACCATTGCCAGCGTAACGGATATCATCATCATATACACCACCATGAACGAACCAAGCAGATAAGCAACAAACTTTGCCACACGGTTCTGTTCGAAAGCAAGGCTCCGCTTCTCCGACAACCCTACATGACGGCGAAGTATCCTGAATAATTGCAGGCGGTTCATATTATCTAAGGTCTATAACCTCGGCATGAGGGAACTCACGCGGGTTGAAACGGAACGCACTGTCACCGATATTGGAAGCCTTGAATCCGGAAATGGCTATTGTTGTCCAGCCGGAAGCCTGCAACATCTTCACTTCACGGGGAAGATAATCCTTGCCGACAGTTATATACATCTCCTTTATCGAACGTTTCTTGTTATTGGCAACAAGATGTATCTGCCAGCCCGAGGCAACGTTCTTCATGTTCATGCTAAAGCCGCTCTTATATAATGTTATAAACTTATACGGGTTCATTGCCTGCTGCTGCGCTTCAGTAGGATTGCTCACGTTCACCTCTTGCGAGCTTTTCATGTACGTCCACTGCGTCTTGCCGTCGAACCATACAATGGCATCGGCTGTGTGCGCCGTAAACTTGTTTCCCTTTATGGATATTTTTCCTGAAGCATTTCCACGCTTCCCCTTTATCGTAAAAGAAGCGGAAGCCCCACCCTTCCTGCCGACAATGGATGCCGTCTTGTCCAATATCTTGCGCGCCTTAGCCTGTGTCTGTGCCGATATGCACAAGGAAAAGACAGACAGTGTCAACAAAAGCACAAATCTTTTCATACCTTATTCCTGTTAGTTTCTTATATTATTGATAACAGTGCTCAGACTGTTCTCATCCTGAATCAACACCTCACGCGGCTTACCACCCTGAGCCGCACCGACAATACCAAGCTTTTCCATCTGGTCCATCAGTCGCCCTGCCCTGTTATAGCCTATTGAAAATCTCCTCTGTATCATGCTTGTAGAGCCTTGTTGCGTCGCAATGATTGCACGGGCAGCCTCTTCAAACAGCGGGTCAAGGTTCTGTACATCCATTGAACCGCCACCCATGTCCGAGCCGTCATCCTGTATAGGCTCTGGAAGCTCCATTGGCTCAACCGGTCCGGGCTGCTGTTCTATATACTGGTTTATGCGTTCCACCTCCGGAGTGTCCACAAAAGCACACTGGACACGAGTCGGTTCATTGCCGTTAAGGAACAACAGGTCTCCCCTGCCTATAAGCTGGTTGGCTCCGGGACGGTCGAGAATGGTGCGCGAGTCTATCATTGCCCCCACCCTGAATGCCATACGTCCTGGGAAGTTTGCCTTGATATTACCTGTTATGATAGATGTCGTAGGGCGCTGGGTGGCAATAACCATGTGAATACCAACGGCACGCGCAAGCTGGGCTATACGTGCTATTGGCAGTTCTATCTCCTTTCCTGCCGTCATTATCAAATCGCCGAACTCATCTATTATAACCACGATATATGGCATGTACTCATGTCCCTGCGTAAGGTTAAGCCTGTGGTTTACATACTTTTCATTATATTCCTTGATATTCCTCACGCCCGCAGACTTAAGCAGGTCGTAACGTGTATCCATTAGCCTGCACAGGCTGTTCAGCGTACGTATCACCTTCGTCACATCCGTTATAATTGGCTCCTCGTTGTCATCAGGAACCTTTGCAAGAAAATGATTCACAATGGGCGAATATATGCTGAACTCCACCTTTTTCGGGTCTATAAGAACCAGCTTCAGCTCATTGGGATGCTTTTTATACAGCAATGACGTAATAATGGCATTAAGTCCGACCGACTTACCTTGTCCTGTTGCACCCGCCACGAGCAAGTGAGGTATCTTCGCAAGGTCAACCATGAACACCTCGTTTGTTATGGTCTTTCCTATCGCTATGGGCAGCTCCATTTTCGTTTCCTGAAACTTCCGCGAATTCAGGATGCTCTCCATGGACACGATATTCGGTTTTGCGTTGGGCACTTCGATACCGATAGTACCCTTTCCCGGTATCGGCGCGATTATACGTATACCCAAAGCCGACAGGCTCAGTGCAATGTCATCCTCCAGATTACGTATCTTTGAAACACGTATGCCGTCCTCCAGCGTAATCTCATACAGCGTAATGGTAGGACCTACAGTGGCGGTAATGGTACGCACCTGCACACCAAAGTTATTCAAAACCTCGACAATACGGTTCTTGTTTGCCGTCTGCTCCTTCATGTCAATGTACGGTTTGCCGTCATTATCATATTTCTTAAGCAGGTCGAGTGTCGGATATTTATACTTTGTCCACGGCTCCTTGGGATTTATCGGAGTGTTGATATCCGGTTCGGCAACAAGCGTTTTGTTGTCGGCACCCTCCTCCGTCTCTGTTTCATTTACCGTAAATCCCGGTTCTTCACCCTTACCTGCGTCTGCCTTTACACTGGTTTCTGCCACCGGTGCCACTGAAACACCGGCATCGCCAAAGTCAACAGTCTGGGGCTGCGGATCATCAAAGACCTCCGGGTCTTCAACATACGGTATCTTTTCCTCCGTATTCTCCACAATGTTTTCATCACTCTCATTCCCCACTCTGACCTTGAACTTCACCTTGTTTGTTATGAGACTCACCGGATTGAGCAACTTTCTGACAACCGTTACAGTCTCACTGCTTATATATGTAAGGAATATTATCGCCACAAGAAACAATGTTGCCATAAGTCCGGGAACACCAATGACATTCTCAAGCCACTGACAACAGAATAACCCATGGTCGCCCCCAGGACTGAAAATCATGTCACCCGCAAACGGAGCAAGAAACTTTGACAGTGCCACTGAAGACCAAAGCATGATAATGGTAAGACACATAAAGCTTTTAAGCAGCCCTACATTATATGCCTTTACCAGCTTAAGTCCGAGCAAAGCCATAAATACAGGAATTACAAATGCGGCAAACCCAAAGCATCTTGACATAAAGAAATATGCGGCGAAGGCACCGAGCGAACCGCAGCTGTTATGAAAAGTCCTGTCACTGTTACTCCATTCGCCGGGCTTAAGGTCAAGAATAATACTCTGATCGTTCTGCCCCGATATTATATATGATATAAATGCAATTACAAGAAATACAGACAACAACAATATAACTATGCCGAATATGAAATTAAAGATATCATTCTGAAATATGTTGCTGAAACCCATTATTTCGCCAAAACTGGTCTTACGCGTATTCTTTTTCCTAACCATCCGGAAATATAATGATTTATTATTTTTATAAAAGAGTTGAATTATATTAATGCAAAAGTAACTGAAAAAACTAAGAAATAGCCATAAAATCGCTTTTTTTTTCTAATTTTGCACATCGTTATAAATCACCAGATGAAAAAAGTTTTATACAACAGGTTCGACAAGAAAAAGATTGCAGAGTTGCCACAGGCTGTTTTCGGTGGTCGTATAATAGTTATCATATCTCCTGAAGAAACGGAAAAGGCAGTAAATTTCCTGCTTTCACACGACATATTGGGGATAGACACAGAGACGCGTCCGTCTTTCAAGAAAGGAAAAACATACAATGTGTCCCTGCTTCAAGTGTCCACCCATGACATTTGTTTCCTGTTCAGACTTAACCATACTGGCATGACGCCGGCAATAATAAGGCTGCTCGAAGATAAAAGTGTGCCCAAAGTTGGCGTCTCGCTGCACGATGACATCCTGTCACTTCACAAACGTGCAGACTTTTGCCCAGGCAATTTCATCGACCTGCAACAACATGTGGGGGAGATAGGCATTGAAGACCTCAGTCTTCAGAAACTGTACGCCAACTTCTTCCATGAGAAAATAAGCAAGAACCAAAGGCTTACAAACTGGGAGTGCGATATCTTGTCCGACAGACAGAAGCTTTATGCAGCCACAGACGCCTGGGCGTGTATCATGCTTTATGAAGAACTGATGAGGATTGAACGGACCAAGGACTACGAACTTGTTATAACCGAAGAAAACAATTTAAACAATGTATAAGAGCATATACCTGAAAAAAGGAAAAGAAGAGAGTCTGCGCCGCTTTCATCCATGGGTGTTCTCCGGTGCGATACACCACGCCGATGAGGACATAAAAGAGGGTGAGACTGTAAGAATAATAGCAGAAAACGGCGATTTCATCGCAACAGGTCATTTTCAGATTGGCAGTATAGCTGTAAGGGTGCTGTCTTTCAATGATATAGAAATAAACGATGAATTCTGGAAAAACAGGTTGCAACAGGCGTTGGACATGCGTATAGGTGCAGGGATTGCAGACAATGCCGACAACAACACTTACAGGCTTGTTCACGGAGAGGGCGACAACTTGCCGGGACTTGTAATCGACTGTTATGGCAAGACTGCCGTCATGCAGGCACACAGCGTAGGCATGCACATCCACCGAAACACCATAGCCCGCATACTTACCGAGGTTATGGGAGACAGAATAGAGAATGTCTTTTATAAAAGCGAGACAACACTGCCCTACAAAGCAGAGCTCGGACAGGAAAACGGCTTCATCTATGGCGGAAGCAACGACAACATTGCAATGGAAAACGGGCTGAAGTTTTATGTAGACTGGCTCAAGGGACAGAAAACAGGCTTCTTCGTAGACCAGCGCGACAACCGCAGTCTGCTCGAACATTACGCAAAGAACCGCAGCGTACTCAACATGTTCTGCTATACAGGAGGCTTCTCCTTCTATGCAATGCGCGGAGGGGCAAAGCTCGTACACTCGGTAGACAGCAGTGCAAAGGCAGTGGAACTGACCGAGGCAAACGTCAGGCTGAATTTCCCTGATGACAACAGACACAAGGCTTTTTGCGAGGATGCGTTTAAGTTTTTGGACAATGCAAAAGATGTTTATGACCTTATTATACTTGACCCGCCAGCCTTTGCAAAGCACAGGACGGCACTGAGAAATGCCCTGAAAGGATATACAAGGCTCAACGTCAAGGCTTTCGAGCGTATAAAGCCGGGCGGAATACTTTTCACATTCAGCTGTAGTCAGGTTGTTACAAAGGAACATTTCAGAAACGCAGTGTTCACTGCAGCCGCAATATCCAAACGTAAGGTGAGGATAATACACCAGCTGCACCAGCCTGCCGACCACCCCATAAACATCTATCATCCCGAGGGAGAGTATCTTAAAGGTCTGGTATTGTATGTTGAATAAGCCCTTTATTAAGAAAATATCCGATTTCATCGTAGAAAAACAGCTTCTACATAAAGACGGGAAATATATAGTCACGCTGTCCGGAGGTGCGGACAGTGTGACTTTATTGTATGTCCTTAAACACCTTGGATATAACATTGAAGCCGCCCACTGCAATTTTAAGCTGCGCGGGGATGAGTCAGACAGAGATGAAAAGTTCTGCACAGACCTGTGCAGGAATGAAGGAATAAGGCTTCACATCGCTCATTTTGACACAAAATCATACGCGGCACTGCACAAAATAAGCATTGAAATGGCTGCAAGGAACCTGCGCTACGCCTACTTCGAGCAGCTGCGCAAGGACATCGGTGCCGACGCTATCTGCGTGGCACATCACCGTGACGACTCCGTAGAGACACTTCTTCTTAACCTTATCCGCGGCACCGGGCTGCACGGGCTTAAAGGCATCAGCGCCGTCAACGGCAGGATAATACGCCCCATGCTGTGTGTATCACGCGCAGAAATAGAAGGTTTTCTCAGCACTGCCGGCAAGACATACGTAACCGACAGCACAAATCTTATTGATGATGTCGTAAGAAACAAGATAAGACTTGACATCATCCCTATGCTGAAAGACATAAACCCGTCGGTCTGTGACAGTATTTTCAAGACGACACAGATTGTAAACGATGCCCTGAACATCATCGACAACCATGTCGACAAAGCATACAATGAGACAGTGCATAACGACGGGAACAGGCTCAGCATATGCACCGAAAAACTGAAAAAACTGATTTCACTGGAATATACACTGTTTTCTATATTGAAAGAATACGGATATACACCGGCGCAGACAGAACAGATATATGCGGCAACTGAAGGTTCTTCATCCGGACGCAGGTTCTTTTCAAAGACCCACCGCCTTCTTATAGACCGCGGCAACATCATCATCGAAGAGAAGGACGACAGGAAAAAGAAAACCATGTCTATTCCGGAAAGCGGAACATACATATACAACAGTCATCTTAAATTAAGAATAGAGTACGTAAAGCGCACTCCCGGCTTTAAGATAACACCAGCTGCAAACCATGTTTATGCCGATGCCTCAAAGCTGAAATTTCCCCTTGTCATACGCAACACAGTACAGGGCGACCGCTTCTGCCCGTTCGGAATGAAAGGTTCAAAGCTTGTAAGCAACTACCTTACTGACAGAAAGAAACCGTTGTTTGACAAAGAAAGGCAGCTTGTTCTGGAAGATGCCACGGGCAGAATTGTATGGCTGGTAAACGAACGTGCCGACAACAGGTTCAGAATAACAGATGACACCAACGACATTGTTATAATCAGCACTGTCTGACAGCACTTTCAAGCAGCAATGCCGACAGAGACAAAGACACCGGAACAGAGAATACCGTTTATTATTCCCATGTTCCGGTGTTCTTATATTATGTATATAAGGTTATTATCCAACCTTACATCCCTGCCGTCAGCATCTGTTCTTTATCTTATATACGCACGCATCAATCACGGCAACGGCAGTAATATTGACAATATCCCTTACCGAACATTCAAAGTCGGTGAAGTGTATAGGCTTGTTAAGACCCATCTGTATCGGACCGATTATCTCCGCATCCATGTCAAGTGCCTGTAACAGCTTGTAGGCATTGTTGGCACTGCTGAGGTTGGGGAATATGAGAGTGTTGACATTCTTGCCGTTAAGACGCGAGAAAGGATACTTTTTGTCACGCAGTTCCTTGTCCAAGGCAAAGTTTATCTGCATCTCGCCGTCTATCGCAAGGTCTGGATACTGCTTCTGCATCTCCTCCACGGCAGCATGAACCATGGCAGGACTTCCGCCCTCGTCGGTACCGAAGTTTGAATAGCTTATCATCGCAATATTGGGAGTCTCATTGAAGAAGCGCACCGTCATGGCACTAAGCTTCGCTATATCCATGAGAACCTCCTGGTTGGGATGCCTGTTTATAAGCGTATCTGCTATATAATACACGCCTTTCTTGGTGTTAAGGATGTGCATGGTGCCGAAATGATTATACTCGGGACGTATGCCTATGACTTCCTTTGCAACCTTTATGGTGTTTGAATACTTTGTGTAAAGACCTGTTATAAATGCGTCTGCCTCACCTGTTTCCACCATCATCATACCAAAGTAGTTGCGCTCAAACATCTTGTCATTTGCCTCTTCGTATGTATATCCCTGACGCTGACGCTTCTCAGACAATATCCTTGCATAGCGTTCGCGGCGCTCACTCTGGTTGTCATGGCGAAGGTTGACAATCTCAATGCCGTCAAGACTGAGTTCAAGTTCCTTTGCAAGCTTCTCTATACGCTCGTCATTGCCAAGCAATATCGGATGACATATACCTTCCGCCTTTGCCTGCACGGCAGCCTTGAGCATTGTGGGATGCAGACCTTCGGCAAACACAACGCGCTGCGGATGCTTGCGTGCCGTGTCATAAAGCTTCTGCGTAAGCTTTGTTTCCTGCCCGAGCAACTGGCGCAACTGCTGCTTGTATGCCGTCCAGTCGGTTATATGCGTACGCGCCACCCCGCTGTCCATTGCCGCCTTTGCCACAGCTGCCGAAACCTCTGTTATCAGTCGCGGATCGACTGGTTTAGGTATGAAGTATGAAGGACCGAAGGTAAGGTTGTTGACCTTGTACACATCGTTCACCACATCGGGCACCGGCTGCTTGGCAAGGTCTGCTATGGCATTGACGGCAGCCAGTTTCATCTCCTCGTTAATTGCCGTTGCATGAACATCGAGTGCACCGCGGAAAATGTAGGGAAAGCCTATCACGTTGTTTATCTGGTTGGGATAGTCGGAGCGTCCAGTACTCATGAGCACGTCGGGACGGCTTGCCATGGCATCCTCGTATGATATTTCGGGAACGGGATTGGCAAGTGCAAAGACAATAGGCTGATCAGCCATGGAGCGTACCATGTCCTGTGTCAGCACATTTCCTTTGGACAGTCCAACAAAAACGTCGGATCCCTTAACGGCATCCTCAAGCGTATGCACATCGCGGCGGTCGGTTGCAAACAGCTTCTTTTGTTCAGTAAGGTTCTCACGGTCGCTTGTGATGACTCCTTTAGAGTCAAGCATAAGTATATTCTCTGTTCTTGCACCGAGGGCAACATACAGCTTTGTACAGGATATTGCCGCAGCACCGGCACCGTTTACAACGATTTTCACTTTGGATATGTCCTTGCCGTTAACCTCAAGCGCATTCTTCAGTCCGGCAGCCGATATTATTGCCGTACCGTGCTGGTCGTCGTGCATCACTGGAATGTCGAGCGTACGCTTGAGACGCTCTTCTATATAGAAACATTCAGGTGCCTTGATGTCCTCGAGGTTGATGCCTCCGAAAGTCGGGGCTATCTTCTCCACTGCTTCACAGAACTTTTCGGGGTCTTTTTCCGCCACCTCTATGTCAAAGACATCGATTCCACCGTAAATTTTAAACAACAGTCCCTTTCCTTCCATTACAGGCTTTCCACTCATGGCACCTATGTCTCCGAGCCCGAGCACAGCCGTACCGTTACTAATAACGGCAACAAGGTTTCCCTTGTCCGTATACTTATATGCGTCGTCAGGATTTTTCTCTATCTCAAGACATGGATATGCCACACCCGGAGAATATGCAAGGCTCAGGTCGGTTTGTGTACTGTAAGGCTTGGTAGGCTTTACTTCTATCTTGCCCGGTCTGCCACATTCGTGATATTCCAGTGCTGCTTCTTTTGAAATCTTAACCATAGTTTATTGATAATCGTTGGAAAAACTAATACGCCACAGTCTCTTTCAGACTGTTATTATTTTGGTAAATAACTCTTGCAAAAGTAATAAAAAACATGGTAACACAAATAGATTTTAAAATAAATTATTAACTTTGCGATGAAAACGTATTTCTTATGCATAAAAATAAGATAAACAATACATCCGACAGCAGGAACTGCCTGAAACGCAGGATACTTGAAACGGCAATGGAGCTTTTCAAGGAAAACGGCGTGAAGAAAATCAAAATGGATGACATTGCCAATAATCTGTCGATATCAAAGCGTACGTTATATGAGATATACAGCAACAAGGAGGACCTGCTCCTTGAATGTATGAAACATAATGACGAGCTTCTTGCACAAGATCTTGCATGCTATGCGAACAAGGCAGAGAATGAAATAGACATCATCGTATATTTCATGAAGAACAAATTGCAGGCACTCGATGCCATTAATCCAGCCTTTTTCAGCGATATCAACAAATATCCCACTGTCGTGGACTATCTGCATAAGACACATAAGGCTGAAAGAAAAACCGGCCAGCAGGACTTCTTCCGCCAGGGCATAGAGCACGGTTTTTTCATGTCGTCATTCAATTTTGAAATTATATCCCAATTTTTTGACATCACGATGAAGCATGTAATGGAGACGGAAATGTACAGAAAATACTCGTTACAGGAGATTTTTCACAATCTTATACTGCTGACCCTGCGCGGATGTTGTACGGAAAAGGGCATAAAACAGCTTGACAAGTTTCTTACCGGAAACCGATAACTCAAAACAATACATATTCGGAATAAAATACAAGAGGTGGCATTTTGCATCCTCAAAGGCGGCATCTTGTGAGACAAAAGACGGTGTCTTGGACGTTAAAAGACGGCATTTTGAACGCCCACAGATAATATATTGAAAATCAACATCTTATAACCGTAAAGAAATAAGCTATGCTTTAGAGTCGTAAAGCATAGCTTTAGCATACATAAAGCTATGCTTTTTGAGGCGTAAACCTATTGTTTCCAAATTCTCTCCTTATCTACAATTCTTAATATTGCATATACTATTGTGTAATCAATCAGCATATTTATGGGCAGCAATTCATTGATAATCAATAATAAGTGAGTAATATCAATGCACAGAAAAGCATAAAATGAAAAGGTCGGGCAACGATATTTTCTATTTTTATTTTGGCTATATAAAAAGAAATACTTAATTTTGTGACTATTAAAATCCAGTTAGCCCTAAAACGGGCATGCGGGGTTATAACAGATGTCCTGTAAACGGGCATTGCAAAACGGAACTTTCTGTTCCAACACATCGATGGTTCTGATGTACAACGCTAATATCTCGTGAAGATAAATCCAGCGGCGGCATTAGAGGAATGGCGTTACGAACGTCCAATCTTCAGGTTTCGAAAATCTGGTAAATTAACGAATACTGCTTGAAGACGACGCAATCGGACGCCTGCGTGGGTGATTTTCAAGAATCACAAACATGTGCAGTCCTGTTTTCGGATACATGTCCGGACAGTCGGCTGACAGTATGTTATGGATTTATGTATAAATCTCCCGGCGTGGGCTAACTGGTTGCTTATCTCTGCAGTATAGGTTTACCAGAGCCTCGAAACCGGGATAAGCAGGAGTACAGAATACCCGCGCCGTTTCTTTTCTACAAATCCTATAAAAACAAGCCAAATCAGGGGTATTCTACAGGCTATATATACAATAATGCTGACACATTATATATATAACGCATGCATTAAAGCCTTTAGTAGTATATTGGATATACTGAAGACACGGCAGTCATGGACAAGATGTCATTTCATTAATAAAAAGACAAAGGAGTTTGTTTTATTGCGTAATGACGACAATACCATCTCCGAGGCATCAAAAATAGATAAATCAATTCCAGTATATTGGTTTCATGCATCGTCTTTGGGTGAATATGCAGTGATACGTCCGCTTATACAACAAATCAAACATACACGGCAATGCAATGTCGTTGTAACTTTCTTCTCCACGACAGGATACAGTTATATGCTGCAAAATCTACGGAGCGTGGATTTCATATACAAAGTGTTTCTGCTGCCTGTAGACACTGAAGCCAACGCCGGCAGATTTGTCAAAGCACTTAATCCACAGGCTGCCATATTTGCCGTGGCAGACATCTGGCCCAATTACATAAAACAACTGTCGCTGACCAAGACACCGGCATATCTTGTCTCTGCCTTAATACAGGACAAGTCCTTATATTCCAAACCGTATGGAAGAATGCACCGACAGGCATTGCAAATGTTCACCAACATCTTTGTGACAGACGACAGGTCTCTAAAAAATCTCATCACCACAGGAATACACAATGGGATAAAAGCCGGTAACATATTATTCAACAACGCTGTATCGACGGCATTGTCGTCTTATGGGAACGCAACAATAGAACGATTTTGCCACGAAGCTGGCGATGTATTCATTGCCGGAAGCATTAGTGATAAAAAGGACTTGGACATAATGGCTCATCTTGCCAACTGCAACAAAGATACGAAATTTATATTCGTTCCGCACGAAATAAGTGAGGACGGACTAAACAACATCAGATTTAATCTTGAAGGATACTCTATATTATACTCCGAATGTACCCCCGAGACAGACTTCTCCAAATATCAGACACTGATAATAGACTTTATAGGCTCACTGGCAAAGATATACAGATATGGCAAATGGGCTTACGTAGGCGGCGGTTTTACAAAATATCTGCACAGTGTTGTTGAACCGGCGGCATACGGCATACCGGTTGCTTATGGACCATGTGTAAAAAGACAACCCATAGCAAGGATAATGAAAGAACACGGTATAGGTACGGTTATAAGAAACAAGCACGAACTGAACAACTGGTTCCTGTCTCTCAAGACAAACGACGGTAAATATGAAGAACTTAAGCATAAAATAAAGAACTACACATTCGAAAACCAAATTTCAATAAACCGAATTATAAACATCATTGACAAACATGACCAATAAGTTATCATACCTGCTAACATACAACCTGATATATACAACGGCATTGCTGCCATTGAAAATTCTATATATCATCAGTTATGCCGCATATCCCTTTGTCTGCCATATACTGCGCTACCGCAGAAAGACCGTACGACGTAATCTTACGAATGCATTCCCTGACAAGCCAAAGGAAGAAATCATAAGGATAGAGCGGAAATTCTACCTGCATATATGCGACCTTTTCGTGGAAACTATAAAGTTGTTTAATATAAGCGACAAGGAAATGAGAAAGAGAGTAAGCATATACGGATATGAAATCGTAGAAAGTCTTGCAAAGAAGAATATCCCAATATTTGTATTCCTGTCACACTACGGTAACTGGGAATGGGCACAGGAAGTAAAAAAACGTTATGCCAGCCCAGACACAACGGCAACAATATACCACAACATAGCCAACAAGAACATGAACCAGATAATGCTGAAAATACGAAGCCGATGGAACGGAATGCTTCTCTCTCAGGATGAAGCCGTACGAAAGATTTTAAGATTACAACAGACAGGAAAGTCGTTTCTTATAGGTTTTATCTCTGATCAGCGTCCACATAATGCAAAGGACAACCAATGGATTACATTTTTAAACCAGCCCACCGACATGGTATGCGGAGCTGAATTATTTGGAAAACGATGCAACGCCGCATTTCTTTATCTTGACATAAAGAAGACAGGAAGAGGACATTATCGCATGACTTTTATGCATCTATGTCCTTCCGACAGTTGCCTTACACCGTATCCTTATACCGAAACATACATGAAAATGCTGGAACAGACAATAATAGAGAGACCTGAATACTGGTTGTGGTCACACAAACGGTGGGCACATGCCGATAACTCAAGAAACATTATAAAACAATAATAAACATAGCAATAACATGAAAATAATCTGCGTAATCCCTGCCCGTGCAGAATCATCGCGCTTTTTTGAAAAGCCTTTGGCATTAATATGCGGCAAGCCTATGCTGCAATGGGTTTATGAACACTGTAAGGCATGCACCGAATTTGAAGAAGTGTATGTAGCAACCGACACAGTAAAGATTAAGGATCTGGCTGAAACGTTTGGCGCAAAAGTTCTTATGACTTCCGCAAGTCACGACACTGCCACGGAACGCCTGTACGAAGTATACACAAAGGTTGATGCAGACCTTTATGTAATGGTGAACGGCGACGAGCCTCTGCTGACACACGATGCCATAGTCCAATGCATTCCAGATGTAATCGATACAGACAGCTTATATGTATCTAATCTCATGACGAATTTTGACAATCCCGTAGAAGTTGTTGATTCCACAAACCTTAAGATAGTAACATCCGATGACAACCGGTGTCTTTTCATATCACGCAGTCCTATACCATATCCTAAAGGCAACATGGACTATGTATATCATAAGTTTGTGGGCGTAGGTGCATTTACAGGGAAAGCTCTTGAGTTCTATCATAACACCAAACGAGGTCCCATTGAGAAAATTGAGGAAAACGACTCTTTCCGCTTTATAGAAAACAGTGTGCCGATATACTATTATAACTGCCACTGCAAGTCACTGTCCGTAGATACACGCAAAGACATCGAAGGCGTGGAAATGTACATGAAAAAGAACGGATTTATTTAATATCTTTATGAAGATTGGATTTGAGGCAAAGAAAATCTTTACCAACTCTACGGGTATCGGCAACTATTGCCGGCGTTGCATAGCAGCATTGGAACTGCATGGACATAAGAACATGGAGAGTGTTCTTTTTGTTCCAGGACAGAAAGTATCCGGATATAGCAGTAACATTAAAATTGTCATACCTGGCAAATGGATACGCCGTAACGGCTTTCTATGCGAAATATGGCGATGCTTCCTTTCATGGTATTCAATACGCCACGAAAATGTGGACATATATCACGGACTAAGCAACGAACTGCCCTTTTTCATCAACCATTCAAGATGTAAAACCGTTGTCACTATACACGACCTGATATTCATACGGCACCCTGAAACCTACAGATGGCTGTCACGCATGATACTTAGGGTAAAGACTTATTATGCCTGCCGAATTGCAGACCATGTCATAGCCGTAAGCAATACAACCAAACAGGACATTATAAACTTCTATGGTATAGACGAAAAGAAAATATCTGTTGTATACCAAAGCATATCAGACAAATTCAGGCAGCCTTTAAAGGAAAGAGAAGTCACACGTTGCCGAAACATGCTGAAACTGCCTGAAAAGTACATATTATGCGTAGGCACAATACAAACGCGCAAAAATCAAGAAACAATAGTGAAAGCACTGGCACATCTTCCAAAAGAAATACATGCAGTACTTGTCGGAAAGCGCACCGAATATCAAAATAAAATAGTCTGCACGGCAAAGACTAACGGTACATACAACAGGTTACACATATTAAATGATGTACCCAATGAATATCTTCCGGTCATATACAAGACTGCAACAGTATTTGTACTGCCGTCCATATTCGAGGGATTTGGCATTCCCATTGCAGAAGCTCTGGCTTCAGGAACTCCCGTTGTAGCAGCTAAAGGTTCATGCCTTGAAGAAGCCGGCGGTCCCGGTTCCATATACGTTGAACCGTATGACGAAGAAAAATGGGCAAACGCCATACTGCAAATATGCAATAACAATATCAAACACGATGAAATGGAAATAACCGGTAAGGAATATTCTCTGCTTTTTACAGACAAGTCCATGGCATGCAGACTTCAACGCGTTTATGACAATATTATAAAGGATACATTAAGAACGATTACAAAATCATCATGACTGAAACAAAAAAAGAAAAGGGACCTTTATTCTCCATACTTATCCCAAGCTGGAACAATCTGGAGTTTTTGAAACTATGCCTTAAAAGTATAGAACGAAATTCCTGTTACACACATGAAATATTAATACATGTGAACGAAGGAAGCGACGGGACACTTGAATGGGTTCGCAATAAAGGATATAAATATACCCACTCGATAGAAAATATCGGGGTATGCTGGGCATTAAACAGTCTGCGGACTTTAGTAACAACAGAATATATTGTATATATGAACGATGACATGTATGCTCTTCCGCAATGGGACAGTGTCCTGTTAAAGACCATACAATCCATAGGGCATAAGCGTTTTTATATATCGGCATCAATGATTCAGCCACAAGCACACCCTAACAGGAAAATAAGTGTAGGCGTTGCGGATTATGGTATGACACCTGAAACATTTAGGGAAGACGATTTACTGAAACACTACAACGATATTTATATACCGAATTGGAAAGGCAGTACGTCACCTCCATGCATAGTACATCGCGATATATGGGACACAGTGGGAGGATACAGCGTAGAACTATCGCCGGGAATGGCTTCAGACCCAGACTTTTCCGCTAAGTTGTGGCTGGCTGGAATACGCGAATTTAAAGGAATAGGAGCAAGCAGAGTGTACCATTTCATGAGCCGTTCTGTGGGCAGAGTAAAAAAGAACCGTGGTTCACTGCAGTTTCTTCGAAAATATGGAATAACAATACGTACCTTTCAAAACGACATATTGAATATTGACGAGCCGGAAAATTCATCAAGAAACAACAGAAACAGTCTGTATATAGACAGACTCCGCAGTCGTATCAGACTGATGTATACGCATTTCCGTAATGACAAAACAAGAAAAATATGGGAACAAATTTAAACCTTAACATTCCCAAGACCATACATCTATGTTGGTTCAGTAATGACAAATATCCTGAAAAGATACGGTTGTGCATAGACAGTTGGCAACGCATATTACCAGATTATCGCATACGACATTGGACTATAAAAGATGCAATGTCAATAGAATGTCAGTTTGTAGATGAGGCATTGTCCTTACACAAATGGGCTTTTGCCGCAGATGTAATACGACTATATGCCTTATATGAAGAAGGTGGAATATATCTTGACTCTGATATTCTTCTTAAACGTCGTTTTGACGGGATTATAAATGCTCCAACTGTATTGTTTCAAGAATATCACGATGCTGATATAAGGAGAAATCCTAAAGACATGATTGCTCCCGACGGAACAAACACCATGCAGGGAAAAAGCGTCTCGGGAATAGGAATACAAGCTGCCTTCATGATTTCAGCCCCACACCAACCTCTAATAAAAGAACTGTTGAATGTATACAAGAACAGACATTTCATAATGCCAAATGGAAATTTGCAGCAAGAACCGATAGCACCGTCACTATATGCAATGGCTTTGGAAAAACACGGGTATAGATATAAGGACAAAAGACAAAACGTGTTAGGAGCAGAGATATATCCATCATGTTTTGTTGCAGGGCACAAAAGTGAAGATACCCAAAAGGCTTTTGCCATACACCTTGTTGCACACAGCTGGAAAAAGCGAAACTGGATCTGGCGCATGTTCAATAAAATATGACTATGATGCTGATAGATTTTATATACAAAAGATATAAATTATGGATGAGATAAAAGTAGCATTGACAAACAACATATAAGACAGCATTCATGAATAATATTATAATAAATCCCCAATATAAACAGCTTGAACATTTTATCACTTCGATTCCAGACATATTCATCATACAAGGAAATATTGTTCAGAACGGAAGAAACTTAATCAAGACATTCGTAACCCCTGACGGGACTGTCCTTAATGTAAAACGCTACCACAAACCGCATGGAATAAATGCAATTGTTTATTCAACCGGTTTACGAAAGTCAAAGGGACTTAGAGCATACAAACATGCAAAGATTATAACCGACCGCGGATTTGAGACACCTACGGAAATAGCATATATTGAGGAGCGGTCTTTTGCCGGTATCATTGGATATACATATTTCATCAGCCTGCAAAGCAAATACAAGCACAAGATGTATGAATGGGGTAATGCCAAACAAGGCACATTTGAGAACTTTGCGCATGCTTTTGGGATATACTCGGCACGGCTTCATAATGCTGGCATATTACACCGCGACTATACACCCGGTAATGTGTTATGGGACAAAGACAGTAAAGGAAGATATTGTTTCTCACTTGTTGACACAAATCAAATGTATTTCGGGAATGTTGGATTTTCATCCGGATGCAAGAACATTTGCAAATTTTGGGGTTCTCGCCGCTTTATGGAAATTATAGCAGAAGAATATGCACGTGGACGAAATTTTCCCATAACACGATGTGTTGCAAAGGTGATGAACGAACGTGCCAAATTTTGGAGAAGATATAAAAGGCGTAAGCCTGAAAAAATAACATTCCGTATTGAATTATAAATATTTGTTCACTAAAAATGAGAGACAACAATAAAACAATTCTTATAATACGTCTGTCTGCTCTCGGAGACGTGGGAATGACGATACCGGCTATTTACAGTCTGGCATTACGATACCCAGAAATACATATAAAAGTGCTGACACGTCCTTTCTTTTCACGGCTGTTCATAAACTGTCCGGAAAATATTTCTTTTATCTTATTTCAAGAAAGGCATAAGGGCATTAGAGGAACAATAAGACTTATCAGGGAACTGTATAAGGAAGATATATATTATGTGGCTGATTTCCACAATATCCTACGTTCATGGACAATAGACTTATTCTTTACGTTTAAGGGAACAAATGTTGCAATTGTCAATAAAAAAAGGATGGAACGGATATTCATAAGAAAGAAAATGGTACAGTCATCTTCTTTTGTACAACGTTATGCAGAAGTATTGTCCAAACTCGGTTTCGTTGTGTCCCCTTTAATAGACCGCATACCCACAACCGGCAAACACCTGATGCCAAAGTGTTCATTTACAAAAGGGACTGAAAATTGGATAGGCATAGCACCAATGGCACGATATAAGAACAAAACTTATCCTATAGATTTAATGAAAATTGTTGTTAATGGGCTATCACACATGAAAGAAACAAGAATATTCTTATTCGGCTCAAAAGAGGATAAACAGATATTGATGTCATGGGAAAACAATAATGTAAAATGTATTGCCGGGACAATGGCAATAGAGAAAGAACTGGCACTGATGTCCGAACTTGACTTAATGGTTTCAATGGATTCTGCCAACATGCACCTTGCATCACTTGTAAGAACAACAGTAATATCTATATGGGGAGGGACGACACCCGCATGCGGCTTTCTCGGATGGAGACAATCTCACAATAATGCAATTTACGCAGACTTGAAATGTCAGCCATGCTGTATTGCCGGAAATGACAAATGTCGCCTCAATGACTACAGATGTCTGAATATAGCCCCGTCAACAATAATAAGTTTCATAACCAAGTCGCTGCCCAATGACAGAAAAACATGTCTGACGGAACAAACATAAAATAAAAGCATCGGCTATACTGTGGGTAAAACCGCAAAGTTATCGAATACGACTTGGAACAAGAGTGCCAGTTTGACTATTCAAAAGTGTACAGAAATGGATTAGTGAACCACATAGCCAGATTTGTATCGGGATTATGGCAAACGACCGTACAAGTACCGTACAAGTAACCGAACAAGTTCGCGCTTTGTTATTAGCCTTGTCAAACGAACAATTATCGTTAAAAGTATTGATGGAAAAAGTTGGCCTGAAACATCGTCCGACATTTTGGATAACTATATAAGCCCAGCTTTAGAAGGCGGTTTTCTCAAGGTGTTATATCCCGACAAACCCCATCATCCGAGACAAAAATACCTGCTTACGGCAAAAGGGCTGGCTCTGTATAACGAAATAAAGAAAATGCAATAGACTTGATATATCTTTGCACTTGTTTTTACCGTAAAGACTATGAGCATGAAAGAAGTAAACCCGCAGGACACCACACGGGCAGATCCATAGTTGCCGACAGCCGGGGAGAGAATTGTTCAGTTCTCATCCGTTCTCACAACCCACCTGTACAGATTACAGCCTATGAAATTTCCTGCCACTTCCGAAACATACACAGCGAGAAGAGAAAGACTAAAAAGCATGTCTGACGGAACAAGCATAAAATAAAAAGCATCGGCTATACTGTGGGTAAAACCGCAAAGGATGAAGACTGGGACGCCCAGCAACAGTGGCAGCATCTTTCCACGGCGGGCAAAATGTACCGCCGTTGTCATTATAAAACCGCATCCTATTGCAAGCAGAAAGCATGAGACTGCACCTTTGTCAAGGCGTGATGATGTAACAGCCATTGCAGGTTCGAGGCAGTCGGGTTGGGCATGACGTATGGCAAGTGCCGAAACAAGACATCCCGCAATATTTCCCAACAACACCGTGACAAGCATGCCCCAGTCGCCATGACGGCGTATGAACCCAGCCGTGCCCGTATACAGTTTTAGCCCGTAGTAAACCACCGTTGTGAGACCGAACGCAAACAACACCGCACCGGCAACACCTCCTGTACGCAGATTTACAACGCATCCTATGGAGATACAGATGCCTGCCAAAACAGACTTAGGGAAACAATCTCTGAACATCTTGTATAATATTTGTATGTTAGATTAAAAACCTTACAAAAACGGAATATATAAAAACAAAGGCGTTGCGGACAATTAAATCCGCAACGCCTTTGTTTATATCCTCTATGAGTTCATGGTTATCAGGAACTCCTCGTTGCTGCGTGTCTTCATCATCCTGTCGTGAATGGTATTCATCGCCTCGACCGGATTCATGTCCGCTATATATTTGCGGAGTATCCACATACGGTCGAGTGTAGTCTTGTCCTGCAACAAGTCATCGCGGCGTGTGCTCGAAGCTACAAGGTTTACGGCAGGGAATATTCTCTTGTTGCTAAGGCTGCGGTCGAGCTGAAGTTCCATGTTACCCGTACCCTTGAACTCCTCAAAGATAACTTCATCCATCTTGCTTCCGGTATCAATCAGTGCCGTTGCAACGATTGTCAGCGAGCCTCCGCCCTCTATGTTTCGTGCCGCACCGAAGAATCGCTTAGGCTTTTGCAGGGCATTGGCATCGACACCGCCGGTCAATACCTTGCCACTTGCAGGTGACACTGTGTTATAGGCACGTGCAAGACGTGTGATAGAATCGAGGAAGATGACCACGTCATGTCCGCACTCAACCATTCTTTTGGCTTTTTCAAGCACAATTCCGGCAATCTTTACATGGCGCTCTGCCGGCTCGTCGAACGTTGATGCAATAACTTCAGCATTGACCGTACGTGCCATATCAGTAACCTCCTCAGGACGTTCGTCAATGAGAAGCATCATCAAATATGCCTCAGGGTGATTTGCTGCAATGGCATTTGCTATGTCTTTCATAAGCAGCGTCTTACCTGTCTTCGGCTGGGCTACAATGAGTGCACGCTGCCCCTTACCTATCGGAGAGAAAAGATCGACAACCCTTGTACACATATTTGTGGTTGCGGCATCGCCGCAAAGCATGAATTTCTCGTCGGGGAACAACGGTATGAGATGTTCAAACGGTATGCGGTCGCGCACTTCTGAAGGATTGCGCCCGTTAATCTTGTTAATACTTGTAAGCGGGAAATATTTCTCTCCGTCATGAGGAGGGCGCACCTGACAGCTGACAACATCGCCGGTTTTCAGTCCGTAATGCTTTATCTGTGCTACAGAAACATACACATCGTCTGGAGAAGACAGGTAGTTATAGTCGCTTGAACGCAAAAAGCCGTATCCGTCGGGCATTACCTCGAGTACTCCATTTGCCGTAATGATGTCGGAGAAGTCGTACAGGGATGTGTCAACTGCCGGAATCTGCTGTCTGAAAGGCACTTCACGCGGTACCACCGGGGCTGTGGGATTGTCGAACATGTCGTAATTGGGAAGGGCGGAATGGTCTTCTATAGGAAGGTCTACAACCGGTATGAAATCAGTTCCGTCGCACGGATCACCTTCCCATACGCCGTCTACCGCCGGAACCCTGTTCTCATCGTTGTTTTCATTATGTGCATTTACCTTTGCCTGCAACCTTTCCAGCAGGTCTTTATGCTCGTCGTTTACATCGTTTGCACCGTTTTCAAACTCGGCTTCGGGAATGACCGTATCAAAAGAGGGCACATTATTCTCATCACCAGAATCTTCTGTTGAGGGAACATCAACATCCTGAGCCTGCATCTCAGCCTCCTTCCGGGCTGCAGCCAATCTCTCGAGAGCCGCCAACTCTGCTTTAGACTTGCGACCGCGGTGTTTTGGGAATACGGGTATCTCTTCCGTTTGCATCACCTCTTCCGTTGCAGTGTTTTTTTCTGCCACTGCATTCTCCGTGTTTTCCGTAATGTCCTTAAACAGCTGAACTGCTTCGGCAGACACTTTGTTCTTTTTCAAGTCAAAATTCTCGCCTTCTTTTCCATTTACGGAATAAACACGGTCTGTATCTTTCTTTACTATCCTTGTACGGCGGCGCCTTGCAGAAATAGGATTTTTATTACTTTCCACTTCCGCCTGCTTGTCTAAGATAGAATAAATGATGTCTTCCTGATTGTCTTTTGAACTAACCTTAATGCCAAGTTCTGCCGCAATATCTTCCAATGCGGCAATATCTTTTGATAGTAATTCGTCTTTGCTATACATATAGTGTATAAAATTGTTTTTGATTAGAACTATGTTTCGGATGAAACATGTGTAATTGGGTTTCTTAAAAATCGTGTGCAAAGATAGTCAAATCTGTTTATATATGCGGCTTCCGTATACGAAAACCACATATACTTTAACTTCTTTTTACATTTTCAGCTCAGATAATTCAAGCCAGCGCATCGTTTTCTCGTCAAGTTCGTCTTTTAGCACAGGAAGACGCTTGCTCTTTTCCGTAAGTTCTTCCACCGACAGGCTGCCACTGCACAAGTCTTCTTCAAGCTTCTTCTGTTCTTCTTCAAGCATCATTATGTCCTTTTCAAGCTGCATGAACTCGTATTTTTCCTTGAATGTCATACGCTGTCTGACGGTGTTGCTTGTCTTTTCCTTCTTCTTTTCATCCTTTGCCTTAGGCACAGCCGCGGCTGAAGGCTCCAAACTGCTCCACTCCCGGTATTGCGTATAGTTGCCAGGAAAGTCCTTAATCACTCCCCCACCCTTGAAGACAAGAAGATGATCAACGACCTTGTCCATAAAATAACGGTCGTGACTTACAATTATCACACAGCCGGGAAAGTCGGAAAGATACTCTTCAAGTATCTGCAACGTCTGTATATCCAAATCGTTTGTAGGCTCGTCGAGCACAAGGAAATTGGGATCTTTCATCAATACGGTGCAGAGATACAGCTTTCTCTTCTCGCCACCGCTGAGCTTGTAGACATAGTTGTGCTGCTGTTCGGGAGTAAACAGGAAGTATTGCAGAAACTGGGATGCAGACAGATGTTTGCCCTTACCTATATTTATATATTCGGCAATATCGGTTATCACATCTATCACTTTCTGCTGTTCGTCGAATTTCAGCCCTTCCTGTGAGAAATAGCCGAAACGCACTGTCTCGCCGATGTCGAACTTACCGCTGTCAGGACGTTCCAGACCGAGCAACAGCTTTATGAACGTAGACTTTCCGGTACCGTTATTGCCAACGATACCCATTTTCTCGTAGCGTGCAAAATTGTAATAGAAGTCTTTCAGTATCACATTGTCCTGCGTCCATGCCTTTGTTACATACTGGCACTCGAATATCTTACTGCCAATGTATACATTATTTGACTTCAGCCTGACCTGCCTTTCTTCTATACGGCGTTTGGCAACCTTCTCAAGTTCATAGAAGGCGTCTTCCCTGTAACGCGCCTTATGACCGCGTGCCTGTGGCATACGCCTCATCCAGTCGAGCTCTTTTCTGTACAGATTATTGGCGCGCTGTATCTCGGCACGCGTGTTGCTGATACGTTCCTGACGTTTTTCAAGATAATAGGCATAATTGCCACGATATGTATACATGGACTTGTCATCAAGTTCCAATATGACACTGCATATCCTGTCAAGAAAGAAACGGTCGTGGGTAACCATGAGCAGCGTTTTGTTGCCGCGGTTGAGATAGCCTTCCAACCACTCTATCATATCAAGATCGAGATGGTTCGTAGGCTCGTCGAATATAAGCAGGTCCGGTTCTGTCAGCAACACGTTTGCCAATGCAACACGTTTGAGCTGTCCTCCGCTAAGTTCTCCGATTGTCTGGTTCAGGTCGCGTATTTTCAGACGAGTAAGTATCTGCTTTGCACGCAACAGGGCTTCGTCCGACCCTTTATGGTTAAAGCAGGCATCAAGAACGGTATCGTTTTCATTAAATTCAGGCGACTGTTCCAAAAAGCCCACCTTAAGGTCGCGACGGTATATAATCTTACCTGAGTCATACGCCTCCTTTCCCGTAAGAATGGAAAGAAGCGTGGACTTTCCTGTGCCGTTTTTGGCTATAAGCCCCACCTTCTGCCCTTCTGCAATGCTGAACGAAATGTTGTCAAACAGCATCTGTGCACCAAAAGCTTTTGTAAGACACTGAACGTCTAAGTATGGAATCTGACCTGACATTATATATAATATGTTATAGGTTCTTGTTTATCTTATCTATATAATCCAGTATCTCATCGCGCCCCGAACGCTTTTCGCTGCTCGTCACGAAATAAGGCGGAAGCTCTTCCCACGTCTCTTTCAACTTCTCAAGATATGAACTGACACTGAGACTTGCCTTTGAAACGGTCAGTTTATCCTCCTTTGTGAACACTATTGAAAAGGGTATGCCGCTCTGTCCGAGCCAGTCTATAAACTCAATGTCTATTTTCTGCGGCTCAAGGCGTATGTCTATAAGCACAAAAACATTTATCAGCTGTTCTCTTTGAAGTATATACGACGTTATCATCTGCTGTATTTTCTGTTGCACAGACTTGGAACGCCGGGCGTATCCATAACCGGGAAGGTCTACGAGATACCACTCCTTGTTTATCAGAAAGTGGTTTATAAGCAATGTCTTGCCAGGAGTGGCGGATGTCTTTGCCAACCCTTTATGGTTGCAAAGCATATTTATAAGACTGGATTTCCCCACATTGCTTCTTCCGATAAAAGCGTATTCCGGTTTATTATCATCAGGACAATTGCCGACAACAGGGCTGCTGACAACAAATTCAGAATTCTTTATTTCCATAAAATAATACCTTATTTTTGCTGCAAATGTAACGAATTTATCTGAAAAACATGTACCTTTGCCGCACAAAAAAGAACCTTATGAACCTTCAATATCCGTCCCGATTATTAGAAAAGGCTGTAAACGAATTTTCCAAGCTGCCAGGAATTGGCAGCAAGACATCGCTCCGGCTGATGTTGCATCTGCTGCGTCAGGACATGGAAAGCGTGGAACGACTATCACAAGCCATATACAACATGCGGCACGACATAAAGTATTGCAGCACATGCCACAACATAAGCGATACAGACATCTGTCCCATTTGTTCAGACATACGCCGCGACAGGACAGTGATATGCGTAGTTGAAAATATACAGGACATCATGGCGATAGAGAATACCCGACAATATAACGGGCTTTATCACGTACTTGGCGGGGTAATATCGCCCATGGACGGCATCGGACCAAGCGACATCGAGATAGATTCATTGACGGAAAGAGTCGGAAACGACAGTGAAATAGAAGAAATAATACTGGCTCTAAGCCCTACAATGGAAGGCGACACTACCGGGTTTTATATTTCAAGGAAACTGTCAGGATATGATGTCAGGTTAAGCGTTATAGCAAGAGGCATATCGATAGGCAACGAACTTGAATACACAGACGAGGTTACACTCGGACGTTCTATTATAAACAGGACACCTTTTGAACAGAAGAAATAGTACAAAGCATTTAAGAAATATGAACAATAACATAAAGAACATAAGAAAAATCCTCATACCGGAATTTCTTTTTTTTATATCTGCCTCAATTATAATTATCGTATTGTACGAAAATAACATCATCCTGAGCGGTACATGGGCAGATGATAAAAATTCCGAGTTCTTGGTTCTGACGACAATGGAACTGCTCACACTTCTCCTGATACCCTTGTCACTAAAACTAATGAAGACTAAATATGTCAGAAAAAGCATTGCATGCCGCCCCCACACCAATCAGCTGAAATGGAGCATACTGCGGCTTTTTCTCGTCGGAATGTCCATGACCATAAACGTATTATTATACTATTTCTATATGAATGTTGCATTCGGATATATGGCAATAATAGGACTTATAAGCATGTTCTTCATATATCCGGGCAAAGGGAGATGTACTAACGAAAGTGCGGAGGAGATATGAGACTTACGGTAATCATTGTCAGTTACAACGTAAAGCATTATATCGAACAGTGTCTTGACAGCCTGTATCGTGCCCTTCACGGCATCGAAGCCGAAATATATGTCGTGGACAACCACTCCAAAGACAATTCCGTGGAATATCTTCAACAACGGTTTGCGGATGTAAAGTTCATTGCATGCAACCACAATCTTGGCTTTGCACGTGCCAACAACCTTGCCATAAGCCGTACGGAAAGCGAATACATACTGCTGTTAAACCCTGATACCATTGTCGGAGAGAACGTCATAAAAAAATCCATTGCCTTCATGGACAGCCATGACGATGCAGGCGGACTGGGCGTGCAGATGCTTAAATGCAACGGAGAAAATGCCTTGGAAAGCCGGAGGGGACTGCCGACACCTGTCACCGCTTTCTATAAGATGTGCGGACTGTGTGCAAAATATCCTGAAAACAAGAAATTCGGAAAGTACTATATGGGGTATTTGCCGTGGGATGAGCCTGGACAAATAGAGGTGATAAGCGGTGCATACTGCTTTTTAAGACGCGCTGCCATTGAAAAAACGGGAGCACTCGACGAAGATTTCTTCATGTACGGCGAAGACATAGACCTGTCATACAGAATACTGAAAAAAGGATACACCAACTGGTATCTGCCGGTAAAGATACTCCATTATAAGGGCGAGAGCACACAGAAGTCATCTTTCAGATATGTACATGTTTTTTATGATGCCATGCTTATTTTCTTCAAGAAACACTATGGCAATGTAGCCTCCTGGATAAGCATTCCGATAAAGCTGGCTATATATTTCAAGGCGGCATGCGCATTGCTGGGAATGAGTTTTAACCGCATACATAAGGGACTCGGATTTTCACATAACGACAACAAGGATGTTGAATATTTGTTTTTGGTTTCCGACAAGACAAAAGACCTATGCAGAGACTTGGCACATAAAAAAGGATTGAAATTCAAAATCCAAGAATGCAATGAAACGTCTCACCCCAAAGGACATCTTGCATTGATGCACAAGATAAACAAAAAAATCTGTACATACGTTGTGTATGATGTAGGCGCTTTCAAATATGAAACAATCCTGAATATATTCTCCCAATGCCCACATCAGAACATACAAATGGGAACGTTCAACGCAAACAGCCGCACGATAATAACCAATCAGGAAATATTGAAATGAGCAACAATTGCATATTACCCGACATAAGACTCAGGGCAATAGAACCGGAAGACCTCGACATTTTATATAAAATAGAAAACGACGAGATGTTGTGGGATGTGGGAGTCAACAATATATACTATTCACGCTACATTCTCCATGAATACATTGCAAACGCGAAAGGCGACATCTATACTGACAGACAGGCGAGGCTGATTATAGAAAACAACATCCATGACGTTGTAGGCATTGTAGATATCGTTGATTTCGACCCGAAACACCTGCGTGCGGAGATAGGCATAGTAATACAAAACAAGTACAGGCACATGGGATATGCCAAGGCTGCAATATCACACATTATTAAATATGCAAAGAACGTTTTGCACCTTCACCAGCTTTATGCCTATGTAAATTCAGACAACACCACCTCTATAAAGATGTTCGACAATGCCGGATTTACACAGTCTGCAGAACTTAAAGACTGGTTATACGATGGTTCAAAGCATCATAATGCCGTGATAATGCAATATTTTATCAAAAAAAACAGGATATAGTTTGTTCAATACAAAAAATATTCATACCTTTGCAACCGCAAATGAGGCACAAGAGTTAAGAAGGTGTGTTAGTTCAGCTGGTTAGAATGCCTGCCTGTCACGCAGGAGGTCACGGGTTCGAGTCCCGTACGCACCGCATCAGTTAATGAAAGTCCTGAAGTTTTTATACTTTGGGACTTTTCTTTTTTCATATAAAGGTTACGGATATAGTTCCAACATCATATAATATAATTAGCTTTTCTTTGAAAATGACAATAAGACTACGTATAATGGGAATTATGACAATGCTGTGCAGCATGCTTGGATGCACGGCACAGACAGAGGGATTTGAAAGCATCGGCAGTGAAGAGTTTGAACTGATAATTGCCGATACGGCAAAGGTTGTAAGGCTCGATGTCCGCACAGCAGAAGAATATGCAGAGGGACACATTGACGGCGCTGTGAATATAGACGTACTAAAAGACGACTTTGAGGGCAATACAATGACAAAACTGCCCAAAGACAAGACCATTGCCGTATATTGCCGCAGCGGGAAACGCAGCAAGAAAGCCGCCGGAATTCTTGTAAAGCAGGGATTTAACGTCGTGGAACTCAACTGCGGGTACATGGGTTGGACAAAGGCAGGCAAGCCCGTTGTAAGGTAAGACTGGATTTTACATAAGAAGATTTACAGCATGCAGATATTACTGGCTAATGCAAAGATAATGTTCGACAAGTCAGCAACTGCGCCGAAGACTGTTCCAATTTTTCAGAAAACGGCGGAGATGCTGGCACATGAAATGTCATTAATGGACACCGATGATGCGGCAAGGCAGCTTGGATGCAACAGGAAACTGGCTGCCAAGAACATTTTACGTTATCACAACTTCCTGTCGGCATGCCGCATGCCGGCAATAATGGCATATAACGGACAGGCATATAAACACCTTCAGGCACATACTTTAAATGCCGGTGCCCTGGATTTTGCCCAACAACACCTGTGGATAACATGCTTCCTGTATGGCATCCTGCGTCCCATGGACGGTATTGTGCCATACAGAATGGAACACACCGTAAGGCTTGACATTACGGACAACAAGCCCATATACCAATATTGGAAAGACAAACTTACCGGCATGCTCATAGACAGCGTGAAGAAAGACGACAATACGCTCCTGCATCTGTCCACGGCAGAATATGAGCATCTGTTCGACTGGAAGCGCGTATGCCGCGAAGTGAATGTCATCCAGCCTTTGTTCTACATACGGAAGGGAAACGAACTGAAGGTGCAGGCTGTATGGTCTAAAACCTGCCGCGGAGCTATGACCCGTTTTATCCTTGAAAACAAAATCACGTGTGCCGACGACCTGCATGCTTTCTCATACAAAGGATTTGAGTATGACGCACATATCGGCGAGACGGCTTTTCCGCATTTCATAAGAAATGATGAAATGTAAAACACGCAAGAATACCAAATAAAAAGTGCAACGCTTTCAACGTTGCACTTTTTTATTATTGCGTCGGGGCGACAGGATTCGAACCTGCGACCACCTGGTCCCAAACCAGGCGCGCTACCGGACTGCGCTACACCCCGCTGCAAAGCCCTTTCAGATTTGCGAGTGCAAAGGTAGCATGTTTTTTTTACACCTGCAAATTTTAAATATACTATTTTATTATGCCCTGATCTACAAACACTTTCTTCAGAGCCTGCACTCCACGCTCCACCTGCTCCTCTGTGTGAGTTGCCATAAGCGCAAACCTTACCAATGTGTCCTGAGGCGCACACGCAGGAGGTATTACCGGATTAATGAACACGCCTGCATCGAAAGCCATCTTTGTTACGACAAATGTCTTGTCGACATCGCGCACATAAAGAGGAATTATCGGACTCTCCGTCTCCCCTATCTCAAAGCCTTCCTCGCGGAAACGCGTCAAGGCATAATTCGTAACGCGCCACAGTTTCTCCATTCTCTCCGGCTCACGGCGTATGATATGCAGTGCCTCCATTGCCGCAGCCGTTGCCGCCGGCGTATTTGAAGCACTGAAAATATACGTGCGGCACGTATGCCGCAGATAGTTTATCGTATCCTTGTCTCCTGCGATAAAGCCTCCGATACTTGCAAGACTCTTCGAGAACGTTCCCATTATAAGGTCTACATCGTCCGTAACTCCGAAATGGTCGCACACGCCGCGTCCCTCTTTTCCGAAGACTCCCAGTCCGTGAGCCTCGTCAACCAATATGGAAGCGTTGTATTTTTTCTTAAGACGCACTATCTCGGGCAGGTTTGCAAGGTCGCCTTCCATTGAGAACACACCGTCCACAACAATGAGCTTTATTGCCTCCGGACGGCATTTCTTGAGCTGTTCTTCCAAATCTCCCATGTCATTATGCTTATATTTCAAGCATGTTGCAAATGAAAGACGTCGTCCGTCAACGATACTTGCATGGTCGCGGTCATCGCAAATGATATAGTCGCCACGGCCGCAAACAACTGATATAACGCCTGAATTCACGGTAAAGCCAGTGGAAAAGCACAGCGCATCGTCCTTGTGTTCAAACTCGGCAAGCTCTTTCTCAAGCTTGACATGTATGTCAAGCGTTCCGTTGAGAAAGCGGCTCCCTGCACAACCCGTGCCATATTGGTCTATTGCTTTCTTTGCTGCCGCCTCCACGCGCGGGTCTCCGGTCAGCCCCGTATATGCATTAGATCCGAACATAAGAACCTTACGTCCGTCCATCAGTACCTCTGTTCCCTGTTTTCCGGTTATCTCACGGAAATAACAATACACGCCAGCTTCCATGAATTTCTGTGGCTCACGGTATTTCTTGTATCTTTCTTGTAATAGTCCCATTATATATAATTGGTATATATTATAACCCTTATAAATGTTATGAGTTGCAAAAATACGAAAAATGTATAAAACTATGTATATTTTTTTTAGAAAAGTGTATCCTATACAAAATTATTACACCTGCTATATGGTTTTATTAGCCATATTTATTATTTTTGCACGTCTCGTTTTATGAAGAAGAACATCACTTTTATAATGAATCCTATCTCTGGAACGGCAAGAAAAGCCGGCATTCCAAGACTGATAGAAGAGCGGCTGGATAAAGAGAAATTCGATTATTCTGTCGTCAATACGATGTATGCCGGTCATGCAACGGAAATAGCACGGGCTGCAAAAGAGGAAGGCACGGACATTGTAGTGGCTGTAGGCGGAGACGGAACGGTGAACGAAGTTGCGCGGTCGATAGTACAGTCCGACACTGCCCTTGGCATAATACCATGCGGTTCGGGCAACGGACTGGCACGTCACCTGATGCTTCCCATGGACATAGGAGGGGCTATAGAACTGATTAACCGCTGCGAGATACACCGTCTCGACTACGGAATAATAAACGACAATCCGTTTTTCTGCACATGCGGCATGGGATTTGATGCCTTCATAAGCATGAAGTTCTCAGAGGCGGGCAAGCGGGGACCCGTTACATACATAGAAAACGTACTTCGGGAGGGACTGAAATATAAGCCGGAGACATACGAAGTGCACGACGAGAACGGCACACACACATATAAGGCTTTCCTTATATCATGCGCCAATGCCTCACAATACGGCAACAATGCCTATATTGCACCGCAGGCATCCATGAGCGACGGTCTTCTCGATGTGATAATCATGGAACCGTTCGACGTGCTCGATGCTCCGCAGATAAGCATAGACATATTCAACAAGACGCTTGACAAAAACTCGAAGATAAAGACATTCCGTACAAAGAAGCTGCATATACGCCGCGGCCAGCCGGGACTTATACATTACGATGGCGACCCGACTATGACAGGCGAGGATGTTGACATATCACTTATAGAAAAAGGTATAAAAGTGATTGTAAATCCTTTTGCCGACAAGACGAAGAGGCAGCCCAACATGATGCAGAACGTTTTCAGCGACATCTTCAACGACCTGCATTCCATACGCATGAACCTCACGAAACAGAGCAGGCACATACAGGCTCTCAACCAGTATCTGCTCAACAAGATAAAGTAGAATTCATATCACGACATGACAAGGCTATGCTTTCGGGGTGCCAAAGCATAGCTTTTTGACGTTCAAAGCATAGGTTTAAGGAGCTTAAAGCTATGCTTTTTCAAACCAATAAGTATCATCCTGATTTTCAATGTGTTACAAAGCCGTATTTCAGAGTGCCGGAAAGAGGTTCTCATACCGTGAAAACCGGCTTTACAAAAGCCTGTCTACGCACTATAAATAAAAGTCTTTTGTCAGTTCACCATACCACCGCGACCTCTTCCCTTCCTCATCACACAGACACTCTTCTGCCGTCTCCACACGGCAGGGATGTTTTCTGAAGGCAATCAGATAGCGGCGCGGCTGCTTGCGCGGTATGGTTCTCACCGCACATATACGCGATATGAACATTCCCGACTGTACGGCTGCATGCTCAAGTCTTTCGCGACAGTCAAAAGGTATTATGCAAGAGAACACGCCGTTGTCATCGACAAGTCGCGAAACACCGTCAAACAAGTCGGCATACCCAAGCGCCGAGGCATGGCGGGCTATATTACGCGAGGCATCGGGACATCCAAGTGCATCTACAAAGAACGGAGGATTGCACACAATGGCATCATAACTGCCGCGACGGAACAGCTGCAAAGGTTCGTGGAATATCGTCACGCGACCGCAGAACACGGAACGTTGCACATTGTCACGTGCCTGCACACATGCTCCTTCCTCGACATCTATTCCTGTCACATCTGCCTGCGGGAACCTCTGTGCCAACATCATGGCGATGAGTCCGGTTCCGGTTCCGATGTCCAATATGCGCATGCCGCCCTCTGCCCACGCCCCCAACAAGGTTCCGTCCGTACCGACTTTCATGGCACAGGCATCCTGCCAAACGGTGAACTGTCTGAATTTAAAAAAGCTGTTAGCCATATTACGTGCAAAAATAGCCATTTATTTTCACATCGTACACCATATTATATAATTTTATCTGTTGTGCATCGCACATTATCAATTTAATTACTTAACTTTGCACCTCAAAAACAAGAGACGACCATTGTATGAAAAGAAATCAAAATAGTGCATTTTCGATGATAGCCGACTACGAGGGAGATGTTACGAAATTATTAGAAGAAAGCCACGAAGGCAGGCTGCCGATACTTGCCACACGCAATCTTATTTTATTTCCGGGCATAGTTTCACCTATACTTATAGGCAGGGAAACCAGCCTCAACCTTATAAACAAACTTAGGGAAAAGCCTAATGCCGTGTTCGCGGTTTTCTGCCAGAAAGATGCTGACAAGGAAGAACCGGACAAGGACGACCTGTATGAATACGGCGTCTATGCAAGGATAATACGCATACTCGAGATGCCTGGCGGAGGGAACAACATCTCTGTTATTGTACAAGGGCTCGGCAGATGCCGCCTTATGGATATAAAGAGGACACGTCCTTACATGGAAGGACTGGTGGAAACGGCTCAGGAAGAGTTTCCTGAGAACGGGGACAAAATCTTCGAGGCAGCCATCGACGACCTGCGAAAATGCGCAGCAGGATACATCAAGCTGAACGAGGACATTCCTGACGAGGCACAATTTGCAATACAAAACATCACCAGCAGCATCATACTGCTGAACTTTATATGTTCGAGCATGCCGCTTGACATTACAGACAAGATTGAACTGCTTGAAGTAAATTCACTGAAAGACAGGGCTTTCGGTATCTTAAGGAAACTGAACCGGGAACTGCAGCTGCTTGAACTGAAACAGGACATACGCACAAGGACGCGTGAGGACATCGATGAGCAGCAGAGAGAGTATTTCCTTCAGCAGCAGATAAAAAACATAAAGGAAGAACTTGGCAACGGCGATATGTCGCCCGAGCGAAAGGAACTTATAGAAAAAGCCGAAGAAAAGATGCACAACGACAATTTTGCAAAAGTATTCGGCAAGGAAATAGACAAGCTCGACATTCTCAACCCTCAGAGTCCGGAGTACAGCATACAGCTTAACTATCTTCAGACGCTCGTAAGTCTGCCGTGGGATGAATACACCGAAGACGACCTGAACCTCAAAAGGGCACAGAAAATACTGGACAAGGACCACTACGGCATGGAGAAAGTGAAGGAAAGGATACTCGAGTATATGGCTGTTCTCAGCCTTCGCAACGACCTGAAGTCGCCTATAATATGCCTTTACGGTCCTCCCGGAGTTGGAAAGACCAGCCTTGGCAAGAGCATTGCCCAGTCGATGAAGCGCAAATATGTGAGGGTTTCTCTCGGCGGAGTGCACGACGAGGCTGAAATACGCGGACACCGCCGCACATATATAGGCGCAATGCCCGGACGGATAATAAAGAGCATGCAGAAGGCAGGCTCGTCAAATCCGGTGTTCATACTCGATGAAATAGACAAGGTTACGCAGAACACGGTAAACGGAGACCCTGCATCCGCCCTGCTGGAGGTTTTGGATCCGGAACAGAACAACGCCTTTCACGACAATTATCTCGACATGGACTACGACCTGTCGAAAGTGTTGTTCATAGCCACGGCAAACGATATCACTACCATTCCGCGCCCGTTGCTCGACCGAATGGAACTGATAGAGGTAAGCGGATATATAACTGAGGAGAAAATAGAAATTGCCAAACGCCACCTTATACCCAAGGAAAAAGAAAACACTGGCATGAACACGGACAAGGCTCTGACGTTCAACAAGGCTGGAATAGAAAAGATTATTGAGCAGTATACACGCGAAAGCGGGGTAAGACAGCTTGAGAAACAGATAAACAAGCTGTTGCGCAAGGCAGCTCTGATGAAAGTAAGAGACGGAGAACTGCCATTCTCTAAGATTACACCGGCAGAAGTGGAGCTGATGCTTGGCAAGGCTCCGTTCAACCGCGACATATATCAGGGCAATGAATACGCCGGCGTTGTCACAGGACTGGCATGGACAAGTGTCGGAGGTGAGATTCTTTTCATTGAGACAAGCCTCAGCAAGGGCAAGGGAGGCAAACTCACGCTGACAGGAAACCTTGGAGATGTAATGAAAGAGTCGGCAATGCTGGCACTGGAATATGTAAAGGCACATGCCGATGACCTGAACATCGACTACCGCATATTCGACAACTGGAACATACACATACATGTGCCGGAGGGTGCCACGCCAAAAGACGGTCCCTCTGCAGGCATTACTATTGCCACGTCGATTGCATCCGCAATAACACAGCGCAAGGTCCGCAGGAACACGGCAATGACGGGTGAGATAACCTTGCGTGGAAAAGTGCTGCCCGTAGGCGGCATTAAGGAGAAGATACTTGCTGCAAAGCGCGCAGGCATAACCGAGATATTGATGTGCAAGGACAACAAGAAGGATATAGACGAAATACCTGAAATATATCTCAAGGGCGTAAGTTTCCACTATGTGGAGAATGTGGCGGATGTATGGAACTTTGCACTCACGGACGAGAAGGTAAAGAATGCCGTTACATTTGAAATAGAAGAAAAGGAACAGAAACAGTAATCAATGAAATTCGAGCTACAACATACCGACAACGCAAGCGATGCCCGCACAGGACTTATAACGACCTGTCACGGGCAGATAAAGACGCCTATATTCATGCCGGTGGGAACATGCGGCAGCGTAAAGGGCGTCCACTTCAACGAACTGCGCGAACAGGTAAAGGCACAGATTATACTTGGCAACACGTATCACCTGTATCTGCGCCCCGGACTTGACACGCTACGGGCTGCGGGAGGACTGCATAAGTTCAATACATGGGACCGTCCGATACTGACAGACAGCGGCGGCTTTCAGGTCTTTTCGCTCACCGGCATACGCAAGCTTAAAGAGGAGGGATGCGAATTTCGCTCACACATAGACGGTTCCAAACACATCTTCACACCGGAAAACGTCATGGACACCGAACGGGTGATAGGGGCGGACATCATTATGGCATTCGATGAGTGTCCTCCGGGAGACAGCGACTATCAATATGCCAAAAGAAGTCTCGGACTAACGGAGAGATGGCTCGACCGCTGTATAAAGCGTTTCAATGAAACAGAGCCGTTATACGGATACAGCCAAAGCCTTTTCCCGATAGTTCAGGGATGTACTTACAAGGATTTAAGACGCGAGGCGGCAAAATTCGTTGCAGACAAAGGAGCAGACGGAAACGCTATCGGAGGACTTGCCGTAGGCGAACCGACAGAGGTGATGTATGAGATGATAGAGGTGGTCAATGACATACTGCCTAAAGACAAGCCGCGTTATCTTATGGGGGTGGGCACTCCGCAGAACATCCTTGAAGCGATAGAGAGAGGCGTAGACATGTTCGACTGCGTTATGCCTACGAGAAACGGACGCAATGCCATGCTCTTCACATACAACGGCACAATGAACATGCGCAACAAGAAATGGGAAAACGACTTCTCTCCTGTTGATCCGGACGGATGCGAGACGGATATCATATATACAAAGGCTTATCTTCACCATCTGTTCAAGGCACAGGAGCTGCTTGCCATGCAGATTGCCAGCATACACAACCTTGCCTTCTATCTGCGGCTGGTGACTGATGCAAGGCACCATATAGAACAAGGTGACTTTGTCACATGGAAAAGGTCTGTTGTAGAACAGCTCGGAAAAAGAATATAGTATAAACGGACTATGAATATCAGGACGATAATAAACAGAGGCAAAAAGAATGCGGCATACAGGAAAACGGCAGAACTTGCCGGACGGTTGGGCAGCAGGCTCGGCTGGCTGGGATATGCCAATCCAAAAAGGTATATAAAGTTGCTCGACCTGTATATAATCAAGAAGTTTATCGGTACTTACTTTTATTCCATAGCCTTGATTATCTCTATATCCATCGTCTTTGACATCAACGAAAATCTGGCAAAGTTCACACAGTATCATGCGCCGCTCAAAGCAATCGTATTCGACTACTACATGAACTTCGTACCTTACTTCGCCAATCTGTTCAGTCCGCTGTTCGTATTCATTGCCGTAATATTCTTTACATCAAAACTTGCAGGAAACTCCGAGATAATATCAATGCTCGCTGCCGGTGTAAGCTTCAAACGACTGATGCGCCCGTACATGATTTCGGCTGCAATCATATCTATAATGACATATTACCTCGGCTCATACATCATACCGAAAGGAACAATAGTAAGACAGAACTTTGAAACGATGTATAAGAACAAGAAAAAGAACACATCGGCAGAGAATGTGCAACTGCAGGTAGGCAAAGGTGTCATTGCATATATACAGCACTACGACAACAACCGGAAAAAGGGATATGGCTTTTGCCTCGACAAGTTTGAGAACAAAAAGCTTGTAAGTCACATGACAGCTTCCGAAATACAATACGACACAATATCTGATGCAAAATACCACTGGAAAGCCATAGGCTGGAGGATACGACAGCTCAAAGGTCTCAGGGAGCATATTACAAGCGGAGCATCCAAAGACACCGTGATTATGATGGAGCCTACGGACCTCGTGTTCTCCAAGGGACAGCAGGAAACATTCACAAGTCCGCAGTTGCAAGAGTACATAGGCAAGCAGATAGACCGCGGCTCAAGCAACGTTGTACAATATGAGGTTGAATATCACAAGCGCATAGCCATGTCTTTCGCATCGTTCATCCTTACAACCATAGGACTGGCGTTGTCGTCACGAAAGCGCAAGGGGGGAATGGGACTGTATCTCGGTATCGGACTTGCACTCAGCTTCGGATATATCCTGTTGCAGACAGTGTCGGCAACATTTGCGATAAATGCCAATACCCCGCCTGTGCTGGCAGCATGGATACCTAATATTATTTTTACATTTGTGGCATATTACTGCTACAGAAAAGCACCTAACTAAAATATGGATTTCTACGATTTAGATTTAAATGACAATACACTGGATGCACTCGATGACATGAATTTCACCACGTGCACACCTATACAGGAGAAATGTATCCCCGCAATACTTGACAGAAAGGACGTGCTCGGAGTGGCACAGACCGGCACTGGAAAGACGGCTGCATATCTTCTGCCAATATTAAGCATACTCGATGACGGCGGTTTTCCACAAGATGCAATCAACTGTGTCATAATGAGTCCTACACGAGAGCTTGCACAACAGATAGACCAGGCTATGCAGGGCTTCTCTTATTACATGCCTTCGATAAACAGCGTTGCCGTATATGGCGGCAATGACGGCAACAGATATAATCAGGAACTAAAAGGGATGCAGCTCGGTGCCGACGTGATAATAGCAACGCCGGGACGCCTGCTAAGCCATATAACCATGGGAAACGTTGACTTCAGCAAGGTGTCTTTCTTCGTTCTTGACGAAGCAGACAGAATGCTGGACATGGGCTTCTCGGAAGATATCATGGCTATTGCGAAACTGTTGCCGGAGACTTGCCAGACGATAATGTTCTCTGCAACGATGCCGGACAAGATAGAGCATCTTGCCAAAAGCATACTTAAAAATCCTGCCATAATAAAGATTGCAGTGAACAAGCCGGCAGAGAAAATAAAACAGACGGCATACGTATGCCATGACAACCAGAAACCGAGGATATTAAGAGACATATTCGGAAAAGAAAAATTAAGCCGTGTAATAATATTCTCTTCGTCAAAGATAAAGGTAAAGGAAATTAACAGGACGCTGAAACAAAGCGGCATAAACAGCGACGAGATGCACTCTGACCTTGAACAGAGCCAGCGCGATGACGTGATGTACCGCTTCAAGAGCGGACAGGTGGACGTTCTCGTTGCAACGGACATTGTATCAAGAGGAATAGACATCGACGATATATCAATGGTGATAAACTATGATGTACCGCATGATGTGGAAGACTATGTGCACCGCATAGGGCGAACGGCACGGGCTGACCGCGACGGAAGGGCAATAACACTCATAAGGGGTAAGGAAATCGGGGCTTTCATGAACATTGAGAAGTTCATAGGACGCACCGTGGAAAAGATACCGTTGCCTCAAGGCATAGGCGAAGCACCGGAATACAAAGTTTACACAAGGAATGAAGGCAGAAAGCGCAAGCCATATAACAAGCAAAAGAAACAAGGATATAAAAAGAGAAGCGGAAAAAGGTCTGAACGTAAAAAGACAAGCACATAGAACACAAAATAAAGCCGGTAATTTATAATCCAACATCCGTTATCTTGCCATACAGCAAGTGACATCGATTATAAATTACCGGCTTAATATACCGCATAAGTCAACATGAACTTATCCGTCATACTATAATGTATGTCAAGGGAAACATGCCGCTTAAGATTCTCCGCATTAACGACACCGGTATCTCCCGTTAACTCACACGGTGAAATACGGATATCATGAGAACCAAGCTTATCGGCAGAAAACAGTTTATAGACAGTCTCTTTTGCACACCAACACAGCAACTGCCCATGCAGAGACACGGCATTCTCATCATTCCGAAGAAACTTTGAGGCAACACGCCCCACCCTTTCACTAACATATTCTATATCTACAGCAACGCACCGTGTGGGAGAAACAATTACGGCTACATATCCACGCGTATGACTTATGCTTATTTCCGAACCGTTTGAAAGAAGAGGCTTGCCGTTTCCGTCATGAGATATCAGCACGCCATCACCCTCCATTTGAAACAATAACGCCCGAACCGCAAGATACTCGGTACAACGTGCTTCTGACCGGAACGTATCTGTTGCATGCTTATAGACAAGCAAATGCGGATATAAGTCAAAGAAAACGGACGGAGTTTCAGTTACATGCCACAATCCGAGACGAACACCAGGGGCTATTTCTTCAATCTTTATCAGCGGCATTGTCTTCCCCGTTTCCGTCTTTTCTGTCACCAACAACAACTTTCACACCGGATATGCGGCGCTCATCCATGTCCTGAATTTCAAAAGAATAGTTCTTATACTCAAGTTTTTCATTCATAACAGGGAAATCACCCTTGAGTTCAAGCAACAGTCCTGCAACGGTATCTGCATCTCCCTCTATTTCTTCAAACTCGTCACTGTCAACATTGAGTATCCTGTAAAAATCACTAAGAAGTGTCTTTCCTTCAAATATATAAGTATTATGCCCTATACGCTTGTAGGTCTTCTCATCATCATCATATTCATCATTTATCTCACCAACAATTTCTTCGAGAATATCTTCAAGTGTTACAATGCCGCTCGTCCCTCCGAATTCGTCGACAACGATGGCAATGTGCACCTTTCCTTTCTGAAACTCACGGAGAAGATCGTCAATCTTCTTTGTGTCCGGAACAAAATATGGCGGACGTATAAGGCTCTGCCAACGGAAATTGGCAGGCTTGTTTATATGCAACAACAAGTCCTTGATATAAAGCACTCCACGGATATTGTCCGTATTATCCTGATAAACGGGAATACGGCTGTAATTGTTTTCCACAATACATTTAAGAACGTCTGCAAACGAACTTTTTATATTAAGGTCTACTATATCCTGACGGCTTGTCATTATTTCCTTTACGGTCTCTGCACCAAAGCGTACAATGCCTTTAAGCATGTTGCGCTCATCCTTTATGTCGTTTTTGTCTGTCAGTTCAAGTGCCTGTCCCAGCTCGTCAACGCTCAAGACATGATTGTCCTTTGCAAAAATCTTCTCGGCAAGTACACCGCTCTTTATGAGAACAGTCCCCAAAGGCCAGAACAACTTGCGGAAAAACAGTATGCCGCCGATCGTACGCCTGCAGAACTTCAGCGAAGACTGCCGTGCAAATATCTTCGGCATAATCTCACCAAAAAGAAGAAGGAAGAAAGTAAGCAGCACCGTTATACATACGAACTGCAGCCAATAGGCGTTTCCGAAATCAATAATCTTGCCGAAGATATAGTTGCATATCATGATTATCATGACATTGACAAAATTATTTGTTATAAGAATAGTCGCCAAGGTCCGCTCGCTGTCGCTACGCAACAGTTCTATGTTCTTGTCACTTTGATTATGTTCCGGTGATAATTCATTTAAATCGGAAGGTGCCAGACTGAAAAAAGCTATTTCTGACCCGCTGGCAAAGCCTGAAACAAGAAGCAGGAATACTGCAAGTAATGAAGCAATGACAACTCCCGTGTCGGGAGCATTAAAATGTACTTCCGACAAAGTCGTGCCTAAATACGATATTATGTCCAAAACCATTATTTATTTCAAATATCACCTGACATCAGAATGGCAGATCCGTTGTTGTGCTATCCTGCTTTACCGGAGCATCTGCCGGCTGTCCGGCAGGCGATGATACAGCAGTCTGTTTAGGAGTGAGCATCTCCATATTCTCGGCAAGTATCTCCGTGACATAGCGCCGCATGCCCTTTTGGTCGTCATAGCTTCTGTAACGTATACGTCCCTCTATGTACAGCTTGTCACCTTTATGAATATATTTCTCGGCAACTTTTGCCAGTCCGCGATACAACACAATGTTATGCCAGTCTGTACGGTCGGGCACCTGTGTACCGTTTTGCAGAGTATACCCGCGCTCCGTGGTGGCAAGAGGAAAGCTTGCAACCGCCTGATCCTGCTCATAATAGCGCACATCAGGCTCTTTTCCTACATTTCCTATAAGCAGAACCTTATTCATAAGATTATTTCCAAAGTCCTAAATACTTGAACTTGAAGTTCTTTCCCTTTGCCGATGGGAACTGGCTTCTGGCGTCGACCCTGCTTCTGAGATGTTCTACAATACGGTTGTAGCAGTCCAATCCCGAGTGTGCCTTGCAATTGGCAACAAAGTGCGTGTCGCGATATTCATGCTTGCCTGTACCCGGTATCATAACCACACGCTTAAAGTCGAGTGTTCCCTCATACCATCCCGGACGTTCCTCCCCAAGACGCAGCAAAGACGTTGGCATGCCTTCCCTTGCTTCGCTCTGTACAGCCGCCCCCGGTGAGCGCAAAGCCTTTTTCTGCTTGAAGTCGAGCATCGTCGCAGCCTCGGTCTTTATCACAATAAAATAAACACGAGGACGAATTTTATAGCGCTTTGGGAAATAGACATCGCTTGCAACGTATGAACGTATATCAGCTTCCAACTCAGGGTTCATCCCTATTTCCTGTATAGAACTTAAAAAGAATATGGCATCATCGACATTATTTACTAATGTCTCTCTATCAAAATATCTTAAGTATAAATTCATTGATTTGTATTTTTCCTGTTCCTAAAAACCGAGCGGAAAACGGGACTCGAACCCGCGACCCCAACCTTGGCAAGGTTGTGCTCTA
>UQZX01000005.1 GCA_900545525.1 uncultured Prevotella sp. | reverse complement strand
TCGCCTCAGCAATTAGAAACAAGTTTCATTGCGTTCGGCTTGCATTGCCTTTGCATAAGGCAAGCTTCGCCTCAGCAATTAGAAACAAGTTTCATTGCGTTCGGCTTGCATTGCCTTTGCATAAGGCAAGCTTCGCCTCAGCAATTAGAAACAAGTTTCATTGCGTTCGGCTTGCATTGCCTTTGCATAAGGCAAGCTTCGCCTCAGCAATTAGAAACAAGTTTCATTGCGTTCGGCTTGCATTGCCTTTGCAAAAGGCAATGCAAGCCTCAGCAACTTGGGGCAAACTTTATTGAAAGTTATATACCTATTATATATAAGGTGTTGTAAAATTGATATTATTTCATTATGAAAAAGACACTTTTAGCATTGATTATATGTTTGGTGCTGATACCTTCAGGTGTGTCGGCACAGAGTTATGCGACACTGTGGAAAGACGTGGATGCCGCAAAGAAGCAGGACCTGCCGCGCAAACAGATGACGCTCATCCGGAAGATTGCGGACAAGGCGCGTGCCGAGAATAACCACGGGCAGTTGCTTGAGGCTGAGCTGCGCCATGCCGCTGTGCTTCTCGAGCTTACGCCGGACTCACTGTTGCCCGTCGTGGCGCAGTTTGAACGCGAAGCCGTAGAGGCGGAAAAGGAAGACAAGGTGCTTGCCGCGGTGTATAATTCGGTGCTCGGAAAGATTTATAAACAAAACAGAAAGCTGGGAGAAGACCATGAGACCGTGGCGCGCGGCTACTACCGCAAGTCGCTCGCCAATCCCGGTCTGCTTGCCGCACAGACCGTGGACAACCTCGGTTCGCTGGTGGAGAAAGGGGAGGACAGCCGCTTTTTCGGCAACAATCTGCTGAGCATGCTGTGCATGGAGGCGGATGACTATGAGACGCTCCGCAACTGGTATGCAGCGAAAGGCGACCGCAGGGCGGAGATGATGTCGTCTTATCTGTTGCTTACCAACAGCGGATATGTTCCGTCACGCGCCATGATAGCATCGCTCGACTCGCTTATTGGCGTATACGGAGACCTTCCCGAGTGTGGCATCGTTGCCATAAAGCGCTATGATAAGATGAGTCAGGACCACTCTTTTACGGCAAAGGAAAAGATTGCCTATATTGATTACGCCCTCGGCAAATGGGGGAAGACATCCGATATGAACGCGCTCGTAAACAGACGCAACGAACTTACAAAGCCCAAATTCTATATAAGAATGGAGCGTAACGTCATTTTGCCGGGCAAGGCAATGAACATGATGCTTGAAGACATGCGTAATATCGGAATGCTGAAAATAAGCGTGTCGCTGCTGAAGGGCGTGGACGGAACGACGAAACTTGACCCGGTCAAAGCCGGGGACTATAATAAGCTGAAGCCGCTGGTGGCTGTCGGCAGCCGCAGGGTTTATGAGAAGAAATTCTCCGGGCATCCTGACTATGAGGTCTTTGACGACTCTGTGGCGATAGGGGGCATGCCGTGCGGCGTCTATCTCGTTGAGGTTGTATCCGACAACAAGAACATCGGGACGAAAAGGTGTCTTCTGTATGTGTCAGACCTTTATGTCTTGCAGCAGCAACTGCCGCAGAAAAAGATACGCTATGCCGTGGTCAGCGCAACGACGGGACACCCCGTGCCGGGGGCGAAGCTTTGGGTGTACAGCCGTAATGGTGTCGAAAAGGTGCTTACATGCGGCAACGACGGAGAGTATGTCTATTCATACGGTGTCAACGAACCTAACCGTGTGCGTCCGTATACGGCAGCCGACAAGGCGTTTCCGCGGCGTAACGCATGGGGAAACTTTTCCTATTATCCCGACAAGACCGAACGCGACTATGTTAATATTTACACTGACAGGGCGATATACCGTCCCGGACAGACGGTGCATGTGTCTGCCGTGGCGTTCAGGAACAAGCATGGTCTGGAGACATCTGCATGCGACGGCAGACAGATGAAGCTCACTTTGAGGGATGCAAACCGCAGGACGGTGAAGGAGGTGAGCGTCACTACCGATGCCTACGGCACAGCCTCTGCCGACTTTACGTTGCCGGCAACGGGACTTAACGGCTCGTTCTCCGTGCAGTCTGACCTGGGGCAGGGCGCCACACGCTACTTCCGCGTGGAGGAATACAAGCGTCCTACGTTCAAGGTTGAGTTCGATGAGGTTAAGCAAGAGTACCGTAACGGTGACACTCTCGTGGTGAAAGGGCGTGCCATGACATTTGCCGGCGTGCCCGTACAAGGTGCAAAGGTGAGCTATACGGTCAGCCGCAGCGGTGCGCTGTGGTGGCGTTTCATGTCTTACGGCAATGGTGATAGGGAGCTGGAGGACGATGAAACCGTGACCGGTGACGACGGAACGTTTGAGGTGAGGATGCCTATGCTGCTGCCCGACGACGAAGATGAAGATGATGAAGACGGCATAAGTCCTTACAGGATGCCTGCACGCTTCTACACGATAACCGCCTCGGCGGACGTTACCGATGCCGGAGGGGAGACGCAGCACGGCTCGCTGGCGTTGCCGCTCGGCAGCAAGCCCGCGTTCTTTGCTTGCGATATGCCGGAAAAGACGGAGCGTGACAGCCTCAAGACGATAAAGTTTATTCTTAAAAATGCTGCCGGCAAGGACATTGAAGGTGACGTGAGATACAGCGTCGACGGTTCAGACATGTACACGGTGCAGGCAAATACGCCCGTGCCGGTGGACTATTTCCGCGACAAACTCCTTGTTTCGGGGCGCCATCTGCTGACTGCCGTATGCGGAAACGATACAATTGAGAAAGAATTTGTTGTCTTCAGCCTTGAAGACACGGTGCCGTGTATTAAGACGGACGAGTGGTTCTACACCACGTCGAACACTTTCCCGCGTGACGGTGGTCCGGTATATGTGCAGATAGGAACGTCTGACGAGGACGTGCACGTGCTCTATACCATGATAACCGGCGACCATGTGATAGACAGCAGGGTGATAAAACTGGGCAATTCAGTGGAGACCGCACTTTTTGAAGACAGCAACGACCTTGACGGAGGAGTGCTTCTTAACTTCGCATGGGTGAAGAACGGCGTGATGCACAGATACACCACGACGATAGAACGCCCGTTGCCCGACAAACGGCTTGTGGCAAAGTGGACGACGTTCCGCGACCGCCTCACTCCCGGACAGAAAGAAGAATGGACGCTGAACGTGACCCGTCCCGACGGAACTCCTGCTGATGCCCGTCTCATGGCGACGCTTTACGACAAGTCGCTGGATGTCTTTGAACCGCACCGGTGGTCGTTCAACACGCAGATACACCGCAACATGCCCTACACATCGTGGACTTCGCCTAATGTGGGTATCATGAATTTAGGTGGCTCGGAAAGGCTGAAGAATCTTAAAGTCCATGGCTTGAAGTTCAACAGGTTTAATAATGACTATTTCATGTCTTCTCTTCTGTATGATTACAGTATAAAGGTAAGAGGATTATCCGTGATGAAGGCGGAGGCAAAGGAGGCAGCACCTAATGTGGTGTTTGACAGTGTTGAGCAGCCGGAACTTCAGGAGGTAGTTGTCGTTGGATATGGTGTCTCTGAAAAGAAAAGCGCATTTACAGGGAGCGTGGCTGTTGAAAATTCAGCCGATGAGGCTGCTCTGGAAGACGGAGATGCAGGCGGACAGCCGGCAACAGGAACCGCACAGGTGCGCGAGAACCTTAATGAGACGGCGTTCTTCTATCCCTCTTTGGCAACGGACGGCAACGGCAACGTGAATATAAAGTTCACTCTTCCGGAGAGTGTGACCACATGGCGCTTTATGGGACTTGCACACGACAAGGACATGAACAACGGTATGATTTACGGGGAAGCCGTGGCAAAGAAAGACGTAATGGTGCAGCCGAACGTCCCGAGGTTTGTGCGTTCGGGCGATAATGCCACCATTGCGGTGCGTGTATTCAATACTTCGGAAAGCAATGTGACGGGCAAAGTAAGGATGGAGCTTATAGACCCCGACACCGAAAAGACGGTATATAAGGGCGAGCAACCTGTGGCTGTCGGTGCAAACGGCACGGGAAACGTCGTATTTACATATAATCCGGACGACAAGTACACCTTATTAATATGTAAGGTTGTGGCAGAAGGTAAGACATTCAGCGACGGCGAGCAGCACTATCTGCCCGTGTTGCCGTCTATGGAAAGCGTCACGGCGACGCTGCCGTTTGTACAGCACGGTGCAGGAACAAAGACATTGGACATTGAAAGGCTGTTCCCCGAGGGCGCAAAGAATGCCACGCTTACGGTAGAATACACCAACAACCCGGCGTGGCTGGTTGTTCAGGCATTGCCGTTTGTAAGCAATGTGAATGAGAACAACGCCATAAGCCTTGCCGCGGCATACTATGCAAACAGCCTCGGGGCGCACATCGTGAAGCAGTCGCCGCGCATAAAGGCTGTGTTCGAGCAGTGGAAGAACGAGCCGGCTGGCACCGGAACGTCGCTTATGAGTGCACTCGAGAAGAACAATGAGCTTAAAACCCTCGTGCTGGACGAGACACCTTGGGTTGCCGATGCTGGGAACGAGGCGGACAGAAAACGCCGCATATCCGCCTTCTTCGATGCTTCTGCCCTTGAAAACCGTATGGACATGACGCTTGAAAGCCTGCGCAAGCTGCAGAACAGCGACGGTTCATGGAGCTGGTGGAAGGGCATGGAAGGCTCTTCGTGCATAACCCTGGAGGTTGCGGAGTTCCTCGTAAGGCTCAACGTTCTTGCCGGTCAGCGCAGCGAGACGTCATCAATCCTCTCGCGTGCCCTTAAGTATCTCGGCAGCGAGGCAGTGAAAGAGGTGGAGGAGATGAAGCGCATGGAGAAGGCAGGCAGGACGTTCGGCGTCAACGGATATCATGCGCTGCAGTTCCTTTACATAAATACACTGTCCGGACGGACGCTCACCGCAAAGGAGAAGGATGCCGCAAAATATTTCATGGACTATCTTATTAAGAAGAAGGAGACGCAGAGCCTCTATGCAAAGGCACTGATGTCAATAGTCCTTGCAGGGCAGGGCAGAATGCAGGAGGCGCGTGAATATGTGCAGAGCCTTAAGGAATATACAGTCATGACGGAAGACATGGGACGCTATTATGACACCCCGCGTGCCGGATATTCATGGCTCGACTACCGCATACCGACACAGGTGGCGGCAATGGAAGCTATCGGAAGAGTGTCGCCTGACGATGTTCAGACCGTTGATGAGATGCGCCGCTGGCTGCTGCAACAGAAGCGCACGCAGGCTTGGGACACGCCTGTAAACAGCGTCAATGCCATATATGCGTTTCTCAACGGCAACACCCAGGTGCTCGACAAGGGAGAGAATGCCGTGCTTGCAGTGGACGGAAAGCGTATAGACACGTCTGCCGGAACGGCGGGACTGGGATATGTCAAGACATCCATGGACGGCGAAAAGGTGAGGAAGTTTACTGCAACAAAGACCTCAGACGGCACGTCGTGGGGTGCGCTGTATGCCCGCTTCATGCAGAATACGGCAGATGTGGAGAGCCATTCTGCCGGTCTTGAGGTCAGACGCGAGATTATATCAGGCGGCAAGCCGGTGGCTTCTGCCGGTTCGGATGCGGTTTTCGCCCCCGCCGTAGGCAGCAGGGTGACGGTGCGCATAACCATAAATGCCGACCGCGACTACGACTTTGTGCAGGTTGTGGACAAGCGTGCGGCATGCCTTGAGCCTGTGCAGCAGCTTACGGGATACGGCTGGGGGTATTACTGCGTGTCGAAAGACTACACCACAAACTTCTATTTTGACCGTATGAGGAAAGGTACCCACATCATAGAAAAGGAGTATTACGTCGACCGTGAGGGCAGCTATGAGACGGGAACATGCACCGTTCAGTGTGCGTATGCGCCTGAGTTTATGGCGCGGGACAGGTCGTTGACCATTAAGGTGAGATAACATTATGGATATGAAAAGAAATATAATATTGGCTTCTTTGGCGCTGGTTATTTCGGCAGATGCCGCCGCACAGCGCATATCGGCAAGGAATGAGGTGATAGACTGCGGTGCAGTGGGATACGAAATCCCCGTTACCGTGAGGTTTGAACTGCGCAACAAGGGGAATGACATGACTGTTACGAATGTCCGGACGGCATGCGGATGTATTACGGCAGAGTATCCCCGGGGCAATGTGGCGCGCGGTGACAGCTTCTATGTTGCTGCCACCTACGATGCCCGGCAGTTAGGACATTTCGAGAAAGAGGTGGCGGTATATACTACGGCATCCGACAGTCCGTTCTATCTGAAGATGCGCGGCGTGGTTGTTGCCGAGGCTGCCGAGCATGCCGCCGACTACAAGTTTACGGTGGGAAGCCTGCAAGTGGACAAGAACGACATAGAGTTTGACGACGTCAACCGCGGCGACAATCCCGTGCAGAGGATATATTTCAGAAATGCGGGCGACAAGGCTGTCACTCCCGTTTTGATGCACCTGCCGCGCTATCTCTCGGCAACCGTGTCGCCAACGACCGTGCAGCCGGGACGCACAGGTGTCGCGACGATAACCCTCGACACTGATAAGCTGCGCGGATTCGGGCTTACCCGGTCTTCCGTATATATCGGAATGTACCCCGGAGACAAGGTGAGTGCGGACAAGGAGATAACCGTTTCGGCTGTCCTTCTTCCCGGATTTGACAACATGTCGGAAACTCAGAAGCTTGCAGCACCCGTCATACAGCTGTCCGGAAGCACCCTCGACCTTGGCGAGTTTGGTGATAAGGCATCTAAATCGGGCGTCATTCTGATAGAGAATGTGGGCAAGAGCACCCTCGACATACGTTCGATGCAGATGTTTACCGACGGTCTGAAGGTGAGCCTTAACAAGACAAAACTGCGTCCGGGAGACACGGCAAAGCTTAAGATAACAGCCTATAAGAAACTGTTGAAGACGGCAAGGAGCAAGCCGCGTGTCCTTATGATAACCAATGACCCCGACCGTCCGAAGGTGGTTGTGGACATCGACGTGAAGTGAAGATGATTGTTTTATAAAGACAACATATATATGGAACATCCTGAAAACAATGAAAAGTATAAGGGACTGGCGGTAAACTCGGGAGTGGAACAGCCGTCCATAATCAATCCGTACCTCAAGAGAATGCGCGTAAAGCGCCGTGAGCTGTCTGCCGGAGAAATGGTCGAAGGCATACTGAAGGGCAATGTAACGGTGCTCAGTCAGGCGGTGACGCTGGTCGAAAGCGTCTCTCCGGCACACCGCCAGAAGGCTCAGGAGGTGATAGACAAGTGCCTTCCGTACAGCGGAAAGTCAGTGCGCATAGGCATAAGCGGCGTTCCCGGCGCAGGCAAGAGCACCTCCATAGACGAGTTCGGGGTGCATGTGCTCGACCGTTTCGGCGGCAAACTCGCCGTGCTTGCCATAGACCCGAGCTCCGAACGCTCTAAGGGGAGCATACTCGGAGACAAGACCCGAATGGAGAAACTTGCACAGAGAGACGAGTCGTTCATACGTCCCAGCCCTACGGCAGGCTCCCTCGGAGGCGTGGCACGTAAGACCCGCGAGACCATAATACTGTGTGAGGCTGCCGGATACGACAAGATTTTCGTTGAGACGGTCGGGGTGGGGCAGAGCGAAACGGCATGCCACTCCATGGTGGACTTCTTCCTTTTGATACAGCTTGCAGGCACCGGAGACGAGCTTCAGGGAATAAAGCGCGGCATAATGGAGATATCCGACGGTATCGTAATCAACAAGTGCGACGGCAATAACGTCGAGAAATGCGAAATGGCAGCAGCCAATTTCCGCAACGCCCTCCACTTCTTTCCCGCCCCGGACAGCGGCTGGCTGCCCAAGGTTCTTTGCTACAGCGGGTTCTACGGCATCGGTATCAAGGAGGTATGGGACATGATATACGAGTATATCGACTTTGTCAAGGCAAACGGCTACTTTGATTTCCGCCGCAACGAGCAGAGCAAATACTGGATGTATGAGAGCATAAACGAGCACCTGCGCAACAGTTTTTACAACAATGAGCTTGTGGAACGGCACATTGCGGAAGCCGAACGTGCCGTGTTGCGTGGCGAGAAGACATCGTTCAAGGCTGCCGGCGACCTGCTGGGAATGTACTTCGACTCCTTGCGGAAATAGTCTTCGGGCTTGGAATATTCATAATAAAGGAGGCGAAAATGATACAGGTGGAGATTGATAGCGGCAGCGGCTTCTGTTTCGGAGTGACCACTGCAATACGCAAGGCTGAGGAGGAGCTTGCCACGGGCAAGCCTCTCTATTGCCTCGGCGACATTGTCCATAACGGCATGGAGTGTGAGCGGCTGCGCAAGATGGGGCTTATCACGATAAACCATGACGACATGCGGAGGCTGCACGGCGTGAAAGTGCTGCTCAGGGCACACGGCGAGCCGCCGGAGACATACGCCCTTGCGAGGCAGAACAAGATAGAGATAATCGACGCCACGTGTCCCGTGGTGCTGCAACTGCAGCGTAGGATAAAGCGGCAGTATGATGAAAATCCCGGTGCACAGACCGTTATCTTCGGCAAGCCGGGGCATGCCGAGGTGCTGGGGCTTGTCGGTCAGACCAACAGCCGTGCCATTGTCATTGCCCATTTCGATGATGTGAGGAACCTCGACTACAGCCGCGACATATATCTCTATTCGCAGACGACAAAGTCGCTCGACGAGTTTCACCGCATCATAGACTACATTCAGGACCATATATCCCCGTCGGCAACGTTCCGCAGCTTTGACACAATATGCCGTCAGGTGGCAAACCGCATGCCCAACATCAGCCGCTTTGCCGGCTGCCACGACCTTATACTGTTTGTATGCGGGCGCAAGAGCAGCAACGGCAAGGTGCTTTTCAACGAGTGCAGGAGGGTTAATCCCAACAGTTATCTCATCGAAGGCCCCGAGGAGATTGACCGTTCGTGGATTGAAGGCGTGTCGACCATTGGCATCTGCGGCGCAACGAGCACCCCGAAATGGCTAATGGAGAAATGCCGCGACAGCATTCTCGGGATTTAGACAGCTGCATAATAAAAAGCATAGAAACCCCGTATCAGGGACAGGAACGATGTTCTTGTCCCTGATTTTATTTTCAGCGTGTGGAAAGATACAGGGCTTTGCCGCCACAATGCGTATGATATTCTTGTATATTTTGGTGTCATACAAACGCAAAGAGAGACAACTTCTTGACGATGTTGCCTCTCTTTGTGACTCCGACAGGATTCAAACCTGTAACCTTCTGATCCGTAGTCAGATGCTCTATTCAGTTGAGCTACGGAGCCGTTTTCCTTAATTGCGATGCAAAGGTAGCAAGTTTTTTTGTTATGACCAAATCTTTCCGCACTTTTTTTAATGAAAAGTTGAAATTCGACCACATTCATGTCAAATTGGCATTGATTTGATGCCGTATCGCGATGATGCTGTCTTTTGACGGCAGAATATCACGGCGGGGCATGGCGTATGCCGCCCGGCGGAGGGCGGAACGAGTGCATGTAGGGTACTTAATGCGACTTCTGCGAATTACACAAACCACCAATGGAGAGTGTGCTAAAATCCGATACATGTCTGTAGGGACACATTCTTGTATCTGTCCGCACGCCTCGTGGAGGCGTTCTTTAAAGTACGAGAATTTGTATTCCATACGGATGGAAAGACAAGAGGCAACAATACATTTGTTTTAGATTATTTAAATCCCAATTCTAAAATGCTTCTGTGAGGCGTGCGGACAAATACAAGAATATGTCCCTACGGCAGATAATTTTATATATTGACGCATCCTATATGGGTGGTTTGTAATATAACAGATAAGATAAATCCGTTGAAATCATGACGTTTAACGATATGCAGACATGACAAAATGCACCGTTTATACATGTGGGACATGTCAATGTGTAAACAGAAAAACGTCTGTCGTTTTTGCTGAAAGAGATGTTAAAAAGACCGGAGTTTGGAGGAAGACCTCCGAAAAAGCACCGGAAAAGTTGCAATATGCGGCATTTCGGAGTGCAAAACACGGCATATTACACCGCGAAATGCCGCATATTGCAACCAAAAACCAGTGGGTTTAGCCCCGAAAACGGCATATTTTCCATTGAAAAACGGCATATTTGCGTATGAAAAGGCATGTGCTTGTTGCACAATAGGGAGGCAGATTGCATAACGTGCTGATATATACCGTGTTGCCGCTGCACACGTTTTTATGCCGTTTTTGCGCCCTTTGGACTTCTATTTTCAAAAGCAGGGCATATTCAGAGGTTGCGGAAAGTCATAAAGAAAGCAAATAGGCGAAAATGGTTACATTGTGTGCAGCTGCGCCGGAAAATGTTGCTGGCGGTGCGTAAAAAGGCATATTGCTAAAGATTGAACACTACGGGGATGCAGAAATATGTGCGGCACGGCTTGCCATTGTCCTTTCCCGGCTTCCATTTCGGCATCATGTTTATTACGCGGAGAGCCTCACGGTCAAGGCTTGCGTCAACGCCTTTGACCAGTTTTATGTCCGATATGGAGCCGTCTTTGTTGATGATGAATGCCACGATGACCTTGCCCTGCTTCTTGTTTTTCTGTGCAATGTAAGGATACTTCAGGTTGTTTGTCAGCCACTTCATGAATGCAGACATTCCTCCGGGGTATTCCGGCAGCTGCTCAACGACGCGGAAACTGAGCACGTTGTCGCCCGCTGCGGCGGTCTGTGCCGGCGTCACGGTTTCCTGCCGGTCGCTCTTTGTGCCGCTTTCTTCGGGTGCCGTGCCGTCAGAATGCCTGCTTTCGCTGTTTTCGGGTGCGGCTATCTCCTTGTCTGCGGCATCTTCCACAATGTTTATCTTTTCCGTCTTTTTCTGTTCTTTTACGGGCGCAGCGACGGCAGCCATGTCCTTCCGGCTGTTGTCCGCAGCCAGTACGAGGTCCTGTGCAATGCCCTCGGTGAAGTCTTCGGGAATGTCGGTGCCGCCGGAATACGACCTGTGTTCAAGCACGGCGATGAAAACCGACATCACAAAGATAAATCCCAAAAGGAACATCGTTGTCCTTTTGTTCTCCAAATCTGCCTTGTATGACTTCTTTTCTTCCATGCTCTGACCTGCCGTGCCTGTGTGTTGAGGGGCTATACACTAATCTGCCGTTTTTTGCGTTATTATTGGAGATAACCCGATGCGGCGTAAAATTCACCTTGCAAAATTAGTGCAGATATTTTAAAAAGGTGTACCTTTGCCGTAAAATTATATATAATAAAGATGAAAAAAGCCGTTTTTCTACTCTCGATGATATTTTCTTGCGCAATAAAAGCATCCGCTCAGGAAAGCCAGACGGAATATAACTTCCTGCGGCTGCCCGTGAGTGCGCATGCCGCGGCACTGGGCGGAGACAATATCACCATAATAGAAGACGACCCGTCGCTGATGTTTCACAACCCGTCGCTGCTCTCGTCTGTGAGCGACAGGAGCCTTAACCTCAACTTCATGACGTATATGGAGGGGGCGAGGACGGCAAGCGCGTCGTTCAACAGGATTATAAAAGAGCGTGCGTCGGTGGCGGTCATTGCCCAATACATGGACTATGGGAAGATGAAGCAGGTGGACGAGAACAACGTTCAGAACGGTGAGTTCTCGGCAAAGGACATCATGCTTGGAGGCGTTTTCAGCTATTCGCTCACCGAAAGGCTTGCCGGCGGCATCTCGGCAAAGTTCGTCACGTCTTACATAGGCGACTATAACTCTATTGCAATGGGGGTGGACCTGGGACTGAACTACTATGACCCCGACCGCGAATGGTCTCTGTCGCTTGTGGCAAAGAACCTCGGAGGAGAGCTGAAGGCATACGACGAAGAATACGGAAAGATGCCCATGGACGTGCAGCTGGGTGCGAGCAAGACGCTTCTCAACCTTCCTTTCCGCCTGTCGGCAACGCTTGTAGACCTCACCCACTGGGATTATAAGTTCATAAACCACCTTGCTGCCGGCGTGGACATCATCCTTTCGCCGCAGATATACATTGCCGGAGGATACAATTTCCGCCGTGTCGAGGAGATGAAGATTATCAGCGGGGATGAGGAAAGCAGCCACGGTGCCGGGCTTTCGTTCGGTGCCGGACTTATGCTGGAGCGTTTCAAGCTCAACCTTTCATACGGGAAGTACCATGTTTCTTCCAGTTCACTGACCATAAATGTTTCTTATTGTTTATAAAAAGATGAAGAAAATCACCATAGCAATCGACGGTTTTTCGTCCTGCGGCAAGTCTACCATGGCTAAGGACCTTGCGCGCGAGATAGGTTATATATATGTAGACACGGGCGCCATGTACCGTGCCGTAACCCTTTTTGCCATGCGCGGCGGCATGTTCGGTGCCGACGGCAGCATCGACACGGCAGCCCTTGAGGCGGCAATGGGCGGCATATTGATTTCTTTCCGGCTTAACGGGATAACGGGATGTCCCGACACCTATCTTAACGGTGAGCTTGTAGAGAAGGAAATCCGTTCGCTTGAGGTGTCGTCACACGTCAGTCCCGTTGCCGCGCTTCCCTTTGTAAGGAAGGCTCTTGTGGCGCAGCAGCGCAGAATGGGAGAGGAGAAGGGCATCGTCATGGACGGCAGGGACATAGGCACGGACGTGTTTCCCGATGCCGAACTGAAGGTTTTTGTCACGGCTTCGGCGCGTGTCCGTGCCCAGCGGCGCTTTGACGAGCTGCAGGCAAAGGGCATGCCTGCCGACTTCGATGATATACTGAAGAACGTGGAGCAGCGCGACTATATAGACTCCCACCGTGAGGTTTCGCCGTTGCGAAAGGCAGAAGATGCCGTTGAACTGGACAACAGCAACATGACAATAGCCGAGCAGAAGGCATGGCTTATGGACTTGTTCAGGGAAAGAACACGGTGATATAAGAAACGGAAACACGTTGATTATAATAAAATCCGCATGCAGACAGCATGCGGATTACAAGTTTTCACTCCGGACAGCGGCGCAAATTATTCATTCATTACCTGAAGAAGACCCTGTCTACTGTTGCCTCCGTGATGTCCGCAAGTTCGTCGCACGACATGCCGTAACACTCCGCCATGCGCTCAAGGACATACCTCATGTATGCGCTCTCGTTGCGCTTTCCACGCATGGGAACAGGTGCCATGTACGGTGCATCGGTCTCAAGGACAATGCGGTTTACGGGTATCGAGGGGAGAACTTCGGGCAGATGCGACTTCTTGAACGTAAGAACACCGCCCACTCCAAGCACGAATTTGTCGAAGGAAAGCAGTTCGGCAGCCTCTTTCTCATTGCCTGTAAAACAATGGAACACGCCGCCCGGCAGCTCCTTTTCATACCGCCGCAGTATCCTTACCATTTCGTTCTGCCCCTTACGGCAGTGTATCATCAGCGGCAGACCATACTCCACGGACCACCTCACCTGCTCCTCAAACACCTCAAGCTGCTCTTTTTCATATTCGCGGCTCCAGTAATAGTCTATCCCCACCTCGCCTACGGCAATGAAACGACAGTCGTTTGCGGATGTACCGGACTGCTTCACCGAACGGTCGAGCATCCCCTTCATTTCCGCAAGCACGCCCTGCCAGCCTTCCCTTACCTCCTCCGGATGAAGCCCTATCATGGGATAAGCATAGCCCGGATAGCGGCGGCACGTGGCGAGAACGGTATCAACCGAGGCAAGATTTATGGCAGGAACGAACACCCTGCCCACTCCTGCTTCGCGTGCACGGGCAACAACCTCATCGCGGTCGGCGTCGAACTCCGTGCCGTCAAGATGTATATGCGTGTCTGTAAACGTCATGTCAGTACTTGCGTTTCATCATGTTGTCGGTATAAGCCACAAGCTCGCGCAGCCGCTCTTCAGGCACTCCGAGCTTCGACAGATAGTCGCGTCCGGCATTGAAGCACTCCCTTATCTTCGCCTCGGCAAGGCGGTCTATGCCCAGACGGTTGTATATGGCGGTCACGGCGGCAATCTTCTCCTGCGGATTGTGCCCGCTGCCGTTTATCCACCGTTCCAGTTCGGCACGCGTTTCATTGTCTGCACGTCCGAAAGCATTTATCAGCATGAAGGTCTTCTTGTTGCAAAGGATGTCTCCTCCGATAGCCTTTCCAAACACCTTGGGGTCGCCGTAGACGTCAAGATAGTCGTCCTGCAGCTGGAAGGCAAGACCTATCATCTCGCCAAACCTGTACAGATTGTCGGCATCGGCATCAGGGGCACCGCCGAGAATGGCACCGATTTTCAGCGCACATGCCAGCAGCACGCTCGTCTTCAGGCGTATCATCTCGATATACTCGTCTTCGCTGACATCGCTGCGTGTCTCAAAGTCCATGTCATACTGCTGTCCCTCGCCAATCTCAAGCGCCGTTACGGTGAAGAGGTCGAGTACCTGTTTCAGCTTCCCGGCATCGCATTCGGCGATATACCGGTATGCCATTACGAGCATGGAGTCGCCCGACAGTATCGCCGTATTGGCGTTCCACTTCTTGTGGACGGTCGTGTGCCCGCGTCTCACGGAGGCATTGTCCATCAGGTCGTCGTGCAGAAGCGTGTAGTTATGATACGTCTCCAGTCCGCACGCCACGGGCAGTATCGCCTCCGGATTGTCCCTGTACATATTATATGCAAGAAGCATCAGCGTCGGTCGTATTCTCTTTCCACCAAGGGAAAGCACATACTTCACTGGGGCATAAAGGCTCTGCGGCTTGCGCGTATATGGCATTCCGTCAATATAGCCGTTTATTTTGGCAAGTAATTCGTTTGCGGTAAACATATTGTTAAAAATACCTTAGTTTGTTATATAATGCAAAGATAGTGCAAGCCGAATGCAATCAAGCTTGCTTGGGATTGCTGAGGCGAAGCCTATCTTATGCAAAGATACTACTTTTATTTAGTTTTACACGGATAAGGCACTATTTTTTGAGAAGTATAAGAAAGGCAGGATGATGCATGAAACGTAATTAGTTACAAACAAACCGCAGGTGCGTCATCAATATAAAAACATTTTTTTATGATAAGACACATCAGACTCTTTCACATTGCAGCCGCACTTCTGGCAGCTGCGCAGATGCACGCCTTCAGTGCGGACGGCATAATAACAAAGGACAAAGTGGGAGCCGGAGCCATGCCGGCAGATATAGGTGCGGTTACAGAAGCGCCATTCAAGATGAAGGGGCTGAAGGCTCCGGTGTTTAAAGACCGCAAGGTCGTGATATCGCAGGAGGACATCTCGGCAGGCGGACTGATACCCCCCGCCATAAACGAGAAGATAAGCGGACTGTCGAAAAAGGGCGGAGGCACCGTCGTAATACCGCGCGGCACGTGGCGCTCGGGGCGCATCACGCTGAAGAGCAATGTGAGGCTGCACGTGGAGAAAGATGCCGTGCTCGAGTTTTCGGGGTCCATAGACGACTATCAGCCCGCCGTCTTTACGCGCCACGAAGGTGTGGAGGTGATGGGCGCGGGTGCCTTTATCTATGCCAACGGCGCAAGGAACATAGCCCTTACGGGTGAGGGCGTGATAACAGGTCCGCCCATGGACGCCGCCATGCGCCGCCTGCGCAACGGCAACAGCGTGATTGAGAAGGACATATCCGCTGACACTCCCGTTGCCGAAAGGCTGTGCGACGGACTCGGGGGACGCACGTTCTACCGCCCGAAGTCGTTCGCCCCGATAAACTGCAAGAACGTCCTGGTAGAGGGAGTGACGTTTGAGAAGAGCGTGTTGTGGAACGTCAACCCCATATACTGCGACAACGTGATAATACGCGGCATAACGGTAAACTCCACAAAGGTGCCGAGCGGCGACGGCATAGACATATCGTCGTGCCGCAACGTGCTGATAGAATACTGCACGCTGAACTGCGGTGACGACTGCTTCACGCTGAAAGCAGGACGCTGCGAGGACGGTCTGCGCGTCAACCGTCCTACGGAAAACGTGCTGATACGCTACTGCCTGTCTAAAGACGGGCACGGAGGCATAACCTGCGGAAGCGAGACCGCCGGCATGATAAAGAACGTCTACCTGCACAGCTGCGTGTTCTACGGCACGCGCGTGGGCTTCCGCTTCAAGACGAGGCGCAACCGCGGAGGCGGCATATCGGATGTCCTTTATGAGAACGTGAGGCTTGTAGACGTGCGCGAGGCATTCACATGGGACCTCCTCGGCACGCCTATGTACGTGGGAGAACTGGCACGCCGCAACCCGCCATTAGACATAACGGAGCTTACACCGGTGGTGAAGAACATAACGATACGCAACTTCATCGTGGAGTCTGCCGACCGTCTGATATCCGTGCACGGCATTCCCGAGATACCGTGCAGCAACGTCCTGATTGAAGAAGGCACGGTAAGGACAAACCGCATATTCAAGTCAATGGACGACATCGACGGGCTGACGATGCGCAACATGGACATACATGCAACGGACAACACGATGAACATCGACGACGGAAGAAACATCACGTTCGACAGGGTCCGCTTCTATGTCCCTGAAAACAGGCTCAACATGAACATAAAAGGCAGCAAGGCGGGCAACATATTCATTACCGACGGAACGGAGAAGCGCGCATGCACGCCGGGGATGTTCCCTCTCTGACATACGGACAGCCGGTATACGGCGCGCCGGAGAACGGCAGGAGGCATGTTGTTTTCATGCCTTGCCGCCGTTCTCCGGCGCGTTTTTTACAGGTACTATGGGCAAGAAACCGTCCCCGTCCGATACCTAAAAAAACATGTTTTGTAACTTATTGGTAATCAAGATGATACCTTTTGGCTCCCAAAAGGCGTCCTTTTGCGTTCCGAAAGGTGCCCTTTCAGGCTGTGAAAGGGCACCTTTTAGAATGTCAAAGACCGCATGCGGAAAGAAAAGGAGCCAAAAGTGCATATATATCGAATTATTTGTGTAATTTTGTCACGAATAAAATGAATACATCCGAACTGCAGAAAATAAAGCAGCGGTACGGCATCGTGGGCAACAACGACGGGCTGAACCGCGCGCTGGATGTCGCCTTGCAGGTGGCACCCACCGACCTGTCCGTGCTCATCGTGGGCGAAAGCGGTGTTGGAAAGGAAAATATGCCGCGGATAATTCATGACAATTCGCCGCGCAGACGCGAGAAATATTTTGCCATAAACTGCGGTTCCATACCCGAAGGAACCATAGACAGCGAGCTGTTCGGACACGAGAAAGGTTCGTTCACGGGAGCCATAGGCGAGAGTGAGGGCTACTTCGGGGTGGCAAACAAGGGAACTATATTTCTCGACGAGGTGGGCGAGCTGCCCCTTGCCACGCAGGCGCGCCTGCTGAGGGTGCTCGAAACGGGCGAATACATACGCGTGGGCGGACAGAAGATAATGAAGACCGACGTGCGCATAGTTGCCGCGACAAACGTAAACATGCAGAAGGCTATCAGCGAAGGGCGCTTCCGCGAGGACCTGTACTACAGGCTCAACACCATTCCGATACAGATACCGCCGCTGCGCGACAGGGGCAACGACATCATACTGTTGTTCCGCCTGTTCGCCATGCAGATGGCTGAGAAGTACAGGTTGCCTAAAATCACGCTGACAGAAGAGTCTAAGACCGTGATGCTTAAATACAAATGGCCCGGCAATGTGCGCCAGCTGAAGAACATAACGGAGCAGATGTCCATACTTAGCAGCGAACGGGAGATAGACGCGGACACTCTCCGGCAGTTTATTCCGCAGGACGTGGAGAGCACACAGCTTGCCACCGTCAACACCGGAGGCAGCCACTCGTATGAGAGCGAGCGCGAACTGCTATACAAGATATTATACGAGCTGCGCGGAAACGTCAGCGACCTGAGACGCGAGATGAACGACCTGAGGAAGCAGATAGGAAGCACCGTAAGCGGAAGGGGCACCGCTGGTGAACCGCCGCTGCCGTCGATAATAAACCGCCAGCAGGAGATGACGGAACAGAGACAGGCGCCCAACGTGCTCGATGCCGTGGCAGAGGAGATATCGGAACCTGAAAGCCTGAACCTTGAAGACCTTGGCAGGCAAATGCTCGAAAAGGCTCTTGAACGCAACGGGGGAAACAGGAAGAAGGCTGCCGCCGAGCTGGGAATATCGGACCGCACGCTATATCGCAGGATAAAGCAGTATGGGCTGGACAGATAAAGACTGCACCGCCGACACCTATTAATATATATATAAGGACCGGAGAACCGGAAAGACAACCACCTATGACAGGAAAAAGACTCACCATAATATTCTGCGCAGCCGCGCTGATACTTGCTTCATGCAGCGTGTCGTACAAGTTCAACGGCGCGAGCATAGACTATAGCAAGACCAAGACGATACAGATTGCCGACTTTCCCATACGCTCAAGCTACGTATGGGGTCCCATGGCGTCGATATTCAACAACCAGCTGAAAGACCAGTTTGCCAATCACACACGCCTGATACAGGTGAAACGCAACGGCGACATGAAAATTGAGGGAGAGATAACGAACTACAACCAACGCAACAAGGCTGTCACGGCAGAGGGACACTCGGCACAGACGGAGCTTTCGATGACCGTGAACGTGCGCTTTACCAACAACGCCAACCACAACGAGGACTTTGAAAAGCAGTTTACAGCCACATCGACATACGAGACGACACAGTCGCTTAACTCCGTACAGGAAGAGCTTGTGACACAAATGGTAAAGGACATCACCGACCAGATATTCAACGCAACGGTGGCTAACTGGTAAAAAGACGGGCAGAGGCAATGAAACTGGAGCAACTCATAAAACATCCCGAAAGAATGGACAGGGATACGCTGTACAACCTGCGTTCCATGCTGGCACTGTATCCGTACTTCCAGACGGCAAGGCTGCTGATGCTCAAAAACCTGTATATACTGCACGACCCGTCGTTCGACGAAGAGCTGCGGCGTGCCGCCATATACCTGACCGACCGCAAGGCGCTCTTCAATCTTGTCGAGGCGGCACACTACAGGATAAGAAGCAGCACGCAGAAGACCGAAGAAAGTAAGGACGGCGAGGAGCCGGACGCCAACCGGACAATATCGCTTATAGACCGTTTCCTCGACTCGCAGCCTGAAAAGGAGGAGAAGGAAAAGAATAACAAGCGGAAGCCCACGCCTGCCGATGCGGCGATAGACTATGTGTCGTATCTGCTCGAAACCGAAAGCGAGGAAGAGAGGCGGCAGACCGAGGAGAACATGAAGATGAACGGTCTTGACCTCATAGACAACTTCATCAATAAGGAAGGGGGACGTATAGAACTGAAAGAAAACCCCGAATACACACCGGTAATAGACACGGCGGATACGGAAGGCACCGGAGACGGGGACGAAGGGTACTTCACCGAGACTCTTGCACGTATTTATATAAAACAAGGCAGATATTCCAAGGCATTGGAAATAATTAAGCGTTTAAATTTGAATTATCCAAAAAAAAATGCTTACTTTGCAGACCAAATCCGCTTTTTGGAGAAATTAATCATAAATAACAAATACAAATAAACAATAGAAAATGTACACATTATTCGTAATTCTAATCGTAATTGCAGCGTTGCTGATGATTGGCATCGTACTTATTCAGGAGTCGAAGGGTGGCGGACTGGCATCCAACTTCTCCTCTTCAAACCAGATTATGGGTGTCCGTAAGACTACCGACTTTATCGAAAAGGCAACATGGGGACTTGCAGCAGCGATGGTTGTGCTGAGCGTCGTATGCGCTTACACGGCACCGTCGGCAACAGGTGCGGAGAGCATCCTTGAAAACACGGCAACCGAAACACAGCAGACAAACCCCAACACCCTGCCCGGCTTCGGTGCAAGCAGCACAAAGGAAGCTGCTCCGGCAAACGGTCAGGACAAGGCTGGGAAACCGGCTGCGGCTGCTGAAGGAAACAGCGAAAAGGCTCCTGCTGCACCTGCAAAATAAAAACACATACCTTACTATAAGGATTTAGAGGACAGAATCCGGTCAGACTATGCTGCTTTATGCGGTGTTGTCTGACCGGATTTATTATATAAGCATAGTCCAGTGTAACCATGAAAGACAAAAAGCACGATTGTTTTTAATTATTTTTAGCTTAAAAATAAAATAAATTATACAACAAGAAGAAAAAATGTTTATCTTTGTAATGTAAATAATCTTATACCTTATTAATATTATTAAATGAAAAAAAAGAAAACCTATGAAATGTAAAAAATCATTTTTAGGGGGGTAATTTTAGCTTTAATATTAAGCTTATTTACTCTCAACGTTAACGCGCAAAGCCTTAACGTAAAAGGAGCCGTTAGAGACAATAACGGCGATCCGATGATTGGAGTAAGTGTGAAAGTGCAAGGCTCTGGAGACGGTACTATCACAGACGTTGATGGAAACTACAGCATCAAGGTTCCGACAAATGGAAAACTCCAGTTCTCGTTCTTAGGATATGTCACACAAACCATAAGTGTCAATGGCAAGCCGGTCCTGAACGTAGTATTGAAAGAAGATGCCACCAACCTCGACGAGATCGTGGTAATCGGTTACCAGACAGTACGCCGTAAAGACCTTACCGGTTCGGTTGCCTCAGTGAACGGCAAAGAAATCGCAGCCGTCCCTGTATCCGACATATCGCAGGCTCTGCAAGGTAAGCTCCCCGGTGTGAACATCACATCGCAGGACGGTCGTCCCGAGGCATCAATATCTATCCGTGTACGTGGCGGCGGTTCAATATCACAAAGCAACGAACCGCTTATATTGGTGGACGGTGCAACAGTGACATCGCTTAACGACATCCCGGCAGACCAGGTTGAGAGCATCGACGTTTTGAAGGATGCTTCTTCTACAGCCATCTACGGTGCGCGCGGTGCCAACGGTGTTATCCTCGTGACAACAAAAGGCGCAAAAGAGGGACGCATATCATTAACATACAACGGTTATGCAAAATTCAACCGTCCGATAGACTATATGGACGTGCTTAGCCCATACGACTACCTTGTGAATACGTGGGCAAACGTTGCGGCAATGGCGGATGATGCAAACTACAGAAATCCGTTTGAAAAGCTTTACGGAATAGGTGCTTACCAAGGCAGCGGCGCAGGTATTGAAGGATACCGCAATGTAGCAGGATACAACATGCAGAAAGAGGTCTACAGCAGTTCTTTCTCACACAACCACGACATAACCCTCAACGGCGGTACGGACAAGACAAAGGTATTGCTCGCTCTCAACTACACAGACGATGAGGGTATGAAACTGAACTCATACAACAAGCGTATCGGAGCATCGTTGAAATTCAGCCAGAAACTGCGCGACAACCTTGACATAGCATTGGACGCACGCTATACCGACCGTAGGATAATGGGTTCTGACGACTGGACAAGCGGACGTGGCTCCATCCTGTCTTCGGCTTACCGCTTCCGTCCGATTACTTCCGCAGACATCGAAGCTCACGGAGGTAACCTCGACGCGCTTAAAGAAGGTAACTACGGAGCTTATTCGAAAGAGAGCCAGTGGGACCTGTACAACAATGCAAGGCGTATTGCCGATGAGGAAAATCTCACCCTGCGACAGGTTCTGCGCTCTACACTGTCGTTAAACTGGGGCATCATGAAGGGTCTGACATATCATACCGACCTTACTCTCATGAAAAGATGGGAACAGGACAAGGTGTGGAAAGGTGCCATTGCCAATGCTGGTGACTATGTTGACGAGGACACGGGCGAGAAGCTATACGCCGGCTCGGTAGACTACAGGAAACAGGACAGCTGGAACATGCGCTGGACAAACACCCTGAACTACAATCTGGATATAACAAAGAACCAGCATCTTAACATCCTTGCCGGTCATGAAGTAACAAACTCGGGCGGTACGGACCTGCGCATAAAGGCAGACCACTTCCCGTCGAACTTCACCAAAGACAATGCGTTTGCAATGATAAACCAGTATGACGCGTCGAAGGGTGTAAGCTCATTCTCATCCGGCAAGAGCACACCGAGCCGTATCCTTTCATTCTTCGGACGTGCAAACTACTCTATACTCGACCGCTATCTCTTGACAGCCACATTCCGTGCCGACGGTTCTTCAAAGTTCACAAAGAACAACCGTTGGGGCTACTTCCCTGCTGCCGCAGTGGCATGGCGCGTGTCTGAGGAGCCGTTCATGGCTGGGACAAAGAGCTGGCTGGACAACTTAAAGGTACGTCTGTCTTATGGTGAGGTTGGTAATGACGCCATCGACTCCGACCTGCTGACACAAAGCTGGACCGCCGAAACAAACTTGAAATACCAGTATGCATTGGACAACAAGTATCAGACTGCATACAAACTGGCAAACGCCGAAATGGCTAACCCCAACCTGAAATGGGAAACAACAATCACACGTGACCTCGGTTTCGACTTCGCAGTTCTTAACAGCCGCCTGTCAGGAACAATCGACCTGTACTGGAATACAACCAAAGACCTGCTGATGAGAACGACAATACCTGGTGTTACAGGTTTCGCATCGACATACGCAAACATCGGACAGACCAGCAACAAGGGTGTCGAGATTTCACTTTCGGGCGTTATCCTCAACACAAAAGACTGGAACTTGCAGGCAAGCATGAACATAAACTTCAACAGAGGCAAGGTTGACAAGCTCGCTCCGAGCGTAGACGGTCTTTACGGCACAAGCTGGAACAGTTCGCAGACATTCCCCGGAAAAGACTATATCCTTATGGAAGGCAAGCCTGTAGGACAGGTTCGCGGATTTGTCTATGACGGCTTCTACACTGTAGACGACTTCGATTATGTCAATGGCACATACGTATTGAAAGAGGGTATATCCGATCTTGGATCATTCATCAACACTGTACACGAAGGTGTCAGCCGTCAGCGTCCGAAGGGACAGAACGCATATCCCGGTCTTCCAAAGTTCATTGACAGGGACAACAGCGGAACAATTGATGAGGCAGATGCGACAATCATAGGTGACATGACACCGAAACACACAGGCGGTTTCAACATCACCGGCTCGTACAAGAACATAGACTTCGGTGCATACTTCAACTGGAGCTACGGAAACGATATATACAACGTGAACAAGCTTGCTTCCCTGAACAATGCAAAAGAATGGGGAGCATACGAAAACAAGCTTTCTATTGTGAAGAACTGTTTCAGAATTTACGATGTACGTGACGGTGAGCTGGTTGCCCTTACAACTCCGGAACAGCTGAAAGAGGCAAACGTCAACGCTACACTGCCATTGCCTTATAGCCAGAACGGTATAACATCGACACTCGGCATCGAGGACGGTTCGTATCTGCGCCTGAACACACTTACCGTAGGATATACATTCCCGAAGAAGTGGATGCAGAAGGCTGGCATCAACAATCTGCGCCTGTACGGAAGTATATATAATGTGTTCACAATCACAAGCTACTCCGGTCTGGATCCTGAAGTAAACTCAAACACTGCTGCAAACAAGGCTTTCTATCCTACCGTCGGGCTTGACTGGGGAACTTATCCACGTGCACGCTCGTTCGTAATCGGACTTAACCTTAACTTATAATCGTTCATTATATATACATATTAAACTGTAAAAAACATGAAAAATAAAATATTATCTTATGTGCTGTTTCTGTCATTTGGCTTCATGACAGTTCAGTGCGACAGCTATCTTGACACATCGTCGCCTGAGAAAACGGACGATAAGTTTGTGACATCCACACCATCTGAGACATTCAAGATATTGTCTGAATGCTATGCAAAATACCGTCAGGACTGTGCCATGGGGTCATATCTCTGGCAAGAGCCTATGGGGTCTGACGCCGAGTATTATCCGGAAATGGGTTCGGCTAACAATGCAACAGCAAGACTGCAGGCAGAACTGCACTCGATAGACGTAATGAAGAACCCGTTCAACAACCTGTACAGCGTCTTGGCTATTGCAAGCAAGACTGCTTCTCTGATAGAGGCAAAGGCTGAATATCAGTCAGCAATCGCTGCCGGCAAGGTAAACGACTGGACACAACTTCACGGTGAGGCTGTTACAATGTGGGCTTTCTGCTACTTCAACCTTACAAAGCACTTCGGTGATATTCCCTTCGGATATGAGAACTCCAATCCCGATGAGTTTGAACTGTCATCACGCTTTGATATCTATGACGAACTCATAAAGCGTCTTGGCGAAGTAGAAAGCGAGATGTACCGTGTTGGCGAAAACGGTATTACTGCCGAACGCTTTAACCGTACATTCACCGATGCCCTGATAGGCAAGATTGCTCTCTTTGCCGGTGGTTACCAGACTATACGTACCGATGTGGAAGGTCTGTATGGCGACCGCCAGTTCACAGTCAAGAGCACGGACAACGAAACGAAATGCGCATACGCACGTCTGACCGACTACACAAAGTATTACCAGACCGCCGAGAAGTATTTCGGACTGGCTTTGAATGACAACAAAGGCACATCACGTTTGGTTACAGCCGACGACCGCAGCAATGCAAGCAACCCGTTCCAGCGTCATTTCCAGTATCAGAATGACCTGCAGCTCAGTCCCGAGGCTTTGTACGAAATCGGTAGCATACAGGGAGGCGGAAACAATGCCATCAACAGTGAATACGGCTATGCTTTTGTCCGTCCGTGCGACGGTGGACAGCCGGCAGCTCCCTGTAAGGGATTTGGCGCAATCCGCATAATGCCTACAACCTATTACGGAGATTATGACAACAGCGACAAGCGTCGTGACGCAAGTGCCGTTGTTACAGGAAGCAATGGTGACGGAAATGAGAAGATACTGAGCTTCACACCTGGCAACAAGTGTAACGGCGGTATCGCCATAAACAAATGGGACGACAACAAGATGAATCCTCCGTACACGGCAAAGCAGAGACAATCAGGACGCAACTGGCCTATAATGCGCGTCGGAGAGGTTATGCTGATGCAGGCTGAGGTAAAGGCAGAACTGAGCAAGGAGCCTGAAGCTCTTGCCCTGCTGAACGATATACGTGCACGTGCCTTTGGTGATGACAATCACAGGATTTCTGCAAGCGGCGAGGCTCTTAAAGAGGCTGTCTGGCAGGAGCGCAAGCTGGAACTTCTCGGTGAATATGGCGCACGCCGTTGGGACATGATACGTTCAGGACACTTCGCTGAGTGGACAATGAAGACACGCAACGAGATGAAGGCTATGCTTGCCGACCTGCAGACAAAGGGTTATCATACTTTTGCCAATGGCAATACCATATCCAACTTCATTTATACAAAGATGGTCCGTCTTGACAACCCGTTGGTTTACGACGGAGATATTAACAATCCTGCAATGTTCCCGGGATGGAGAGGTCAGTACGATTATGCTACACTGGAAGAGATTGCAAGCAAAGTAAAAGGAACAAACCACAACCTTGCAATAAAAGGACTGTTCAACTACATCGACCCGAACGGAGCTGAGGCTGCTGCACTTGAAGCCGACGGATACAAGAAAACCAACTGGGCTATATTGATGTACAACACGGTAACCAAAGAAGGGACATTTGCACATTCTGACCAGGTACTCGACCACTACACCACAACAAACTTCCTGCCTGGTATCACCGATGTGAACTCTGTTCCAAGGTATTTCTGGCCTATTCCGGCTGAGACATTGAACAAGACCATCGGCCGTCCGGGCAACGGTTATGGTTTGAAGCAACCAAACTGATAATCTGCCGACGACTGATTGTTCAGTCAAAACACATATTCCCGAAGCCTACGGCATATGCCGTGGCTTCGGGAATTTTATGTTTCATGCTGCCTGAGGCAATATGGCAACAAGTGTTTTTCAACAAGTTTTTTAGCCACTTGATATAAAAAAGACCGTTTTTATTTGGATAATACAAATAAATCTCTTACTTTTGCACTCGCTTTAAGAACTTAAGCATTTACACGGTGGCTATAGTTCAGTTGGTTAGAGCGTCAGATTGTGGTTCTGAATGTCGTGGGTTCGAGTCCCACTAGCCACCCGAAAGACAATGGATGAAATTCCGAAAGGATTTCATCCATTGTCTTTTATTGACTTGCGTGCAGGCGATGAGTGCCCCGTATGCGGCAAAACGAAGGGCGGATGATAATATTTAAGCAAACGCAGCGTTATATTATCGGCAGACAAAGGGACTGCCGCCATATTACGGCAGATAAGTTTTATGAGTTTACATATATAAAATCCGGGCAATATGAACACACTGTCATCAGAAACATTGATTGCCGTTGTCAAAGAGGCTGCATGCCTTATGCAGACCGACGGCTTTGAAGTATCATGCAAAGAAGGCTTCTCCAACATAGTCACATCATCGGATGTTGCCGTGCAGGATTTCCTGTGTGACAGGCTGGCTGCGTTACTTCCCGACTGCGGATTTATATGTGAAGAAGAAGACATGCGTGACACATCGCATGAATATACGTGGATAATAGATCCGATAGACGGCACGGCAAACTATAGCAGGGGCATTGCGCAATGTGCGATATGCGTGGCACTTAAACACGCGGATAAAATAGAGCAGGGCGTTGTATACATACCTCAGACAGGCGAACTGTTTCATGCTGAGCAGGGCAGGGGTGCATGGCTGAACGGACAGAGAATATACGTGTCACAACGGCAGTTTGCCAATTCAATAATGTGTACGGCACTTCCTGTATATCATAAGGAACATACGGACGTGTGCTCGGACATAATCCGCGAGACGTTCATACAGTGCAATGACATTCGCAGGTTTGGTGCGTGTGCGCCGGAACTGTGCTATCTTGCCATGGGACGCTGCGAACTGTACTTTGAATATCTGCTCAGTCCGTGGGATTTTGCGGCTGCATCGCTCATAGTAACCGAGGCGGGCGGAATAATAACAGACCTTAACGGAGACCGTCCGACATGTACCGGGCAATGCGGAATTGTCGCAGGCAACAGTAAGGAGAACCACGCAAGACTTTTGGATATCGTCAGAAAGAGGTTAAGTAAATGATATTGGCACCGCATAACTCCGCAAACGCTATTTTCATTGACAAAAGAACTGTGGCAGAGAACTCTTCATTCTTCATTCAACATTCTTCATTCCAAATCCGTTCAGCACGTCGGTAATCTTCATAACCTCATCTTCCGTGAGAACCTGATTGCACGGAATGCTGAGTTCTTCGCGGTGTATCTTCTCGGTTATGGGCAGGTCAAGATGCTCAAGCTGCCTGTAACACTCCTGCTTGTGCGGCGGTATTGGATAGTGTATCACGGTCTGTATGCCGTGCTCCGACAAATATTTCTGAAGTCTGTCGCGCTCTTTGCACATTACGGGGAATATGTGGAACACGTTGTTTTCCGTGTATTCTCTTCCCGGAACATCTAAGTGCGGGTTCTTTACATTATCAATATAGTGGCGGGCAACACGCCTGCGCGCCACGTTCTCCTCATCGAGATATCGCAGTTTCACGTTCAATACGGCGGCGTGAAGCTCGTCCATGCGGCTGTTCATGCCCTTGTAAGGGAAGACATACTTCACAGACGAGCCGTAGTTGGCAAGCGTGTGGACCATCTCCGCAAGCTCTTTGTCGTTTGTCGTTACAGCTCCCGCATCGCCCAATGCACCGAGGTTCTTGCCGGGATAGAAGCTGTGGGCGGCTGCATCGCCGAGAGAACCGGTTTTTTTTAATGAAGAATGAAGAATGAAGAATGAAGAATGAGGATTTGAAAATGAAGAATGGGGAGTTAAAAAAGAAGAATTTTCTGTCGCAATTGTTTCTTCTGGCGTTTCAGGTGATGTGTTATGAGCGTTTTTTAAGCCGTTGGCGGCAGCAAATCCTTCATTCTCAAATATGCATTCTTCATTCTTCATTCTTAATTCTTCATTCCCAAAAGTCGCTCCATGTGCCTGCGCATTGTCCTCAATAAGCTTCAGATTGTACCGCCGGCAGATATCCTTTATCTTTTCGGTGCAGGCACACTTGCCGTAGAGATGTACAATCATTATAGCCCGTGTGCGCCCGGTGATGGCGCTTTCGATGAGCGTGTCGTCTATCTGGAACGTGTCTTTGTGCGGCTCCACAAGTACCGGAGTAAGTCCGTTAGCCGTAATGGAGAGTATGGAGGCAATGTATGTGTTTGCAGGGACGATTACTTCATCGCCGCGTTTCATCACCCCCAGTTCCATATATGCGCGCAGTATCAGCGTGAGAGCATCAAGCCCGTTGCCGCAACCTATGCAGTGTTCCGTTCCGATATACCGTGCATAGTTTTCTTCAAAAAGGCGGTTTGCCTCTCCATGCAGGTACCACCCGCTGTCCACAACGCTGCTCACGGCATCGTGTATCTCGTCCGCATGCAGCTCCGTGATTTTCTTTATGTCAAGATATTTTATCATAGCGTAGTCAATTCTTTGTGTTTACAGGTGCTTTAAGTACAAATCTCCCGTCCTGCCATATAACCTTATACGGCGATATTTCGTTGAGACACCTTTCCACATACTGGTCTTTCTCGTTGGTGCCTTCACGCTCTGTCAGCAGTAAAGGCAGCCTTCCCGTATGCCTGTATGCCGTCTCTATGTACCTCTTGTTCATGTTGTCGCTTGTGAAAACAGTGGAAAATACGGCGTAAGGCTTGCAGTCGAGGAGCGATATTGCAGTCGTAGAGAAGCTACATATCATGTAACTTCCGTTAGGGATGAGCGGCTTCACCTCGTTTATCAGCCTGTTGTGCATGTCCGCGTTTTCCTTTGTCGTCAGTATTCCCCGCGTCAGCGGACTGTCTATGATATACCGGCATTGCAGCCTGTTGCCCTCTTCCATCATCGGACGTTTGATGTTTGTGAATACAAATCCTATACATGCCGATATGTAGCATATCGTGAGAGCCTTGCCGTAAACGTGCCGCATGTCATGTCTTAGAAGACTTCTGCCGTTGAGTATGATGCTTATCGCCAGTGGCAATGACATAAAACAGATGTCTTTTCCAAAGAACTCCACCTGCGCGTTGCTGCCTATCGGGAATACTAAGGGGATGTAAAGGGAGAGGATGAAAAGGCATTTCAGCCTGGTGTCTGTAACGTTGAAGACAAGCGTTGCTGCGAGTGTGGCAAGGCAGATGCCGACAGTAATGTTTGCCACAGGTTCCCAATAGTATATGTTTATTATGACAAGCAGTGATATGGCGGCAACCGCCGGCTTCCAGAACCTGTGTGTACGGGACAGGACGATGCAGGCGGCTGCGACGGCAATGACGGCAAGCGCGCCTCCCTTAATCTCTTCCTTGTATATGCTGTATATGTTTATTATGATGTGTGCCATGCTGTGCGGGTCGTCCATGTTGCCGCCGATATGCGTCAGGTCCTTTATTGTCAGGAGCATTACATATGTCATTCCGGCTGCATGGATTGCCGCCATGGTTGCAAGTACGCCGCCTGTCACGCCAGCAAAGAAGCATGCCAGCTGCCGCATTGCAGGCATGAAAGACTCCTGTCTGTGCGATATGAGTATGGCAAGAAAGGGTATTCCGATGAATGTAAGGTTGGTAATCCGGAAGAAAAAGGCACATCCCGCGAGCATTCCGCTTGCCATGATGAACCACGGCTTTATTCGTGTCATGCCGTGATGATATGCGATGAGCGCGAGTGTAAGCAGCCCTATGGACAGGTCGTTGTAGTTTATCTCCGTGTAGCTTTCAAAGTGTGACAGTGTTGCAAGCAGCAGTCCGAGGATTATATACCGCTGTCTTATGAAGCGTTTGAGATACAGATATATTATTATCTGAAACCCGATGACGAATATAAGGTGCATGATGCGCAGTCCCATATACGAGTTTACGGACAGCAGGTCGCACAGTGCGGACATGCTTAGGAAGGTCATAAGCCACTGTCCGAGGAAGTAAACCGTTACCGGGTCGTCCCTGAAGTGCTGGTAACCGGACATGTAGAAGCCGATGTCAAGATACGACAGCCCCTGAAACATCTGTATTCCGAGAAATGCAGCGGCAAACAGTATGTAGGCGATGAACGGCAGATGCCCGTATCCGTACAGCCGTTCTCTTAGGCGGGAGTTATGCTTCATGGCTTATATCTCAAATGAAAGTTTAAGCGAACTGCGGCATCCGATGCTTTCCTTGAAGCTGCACAGCCCGTAGTTTGGCATGCTCTCTTCGGTAGAGGGACCGATGTCGAGTATCTCAAGACCTTGTTTGTGGTAGTGTTCGAATATGCGGTATGCAAGGAGGTTCATAGGTCGCAGTGATGCGTGTTCACGCAGGTCGCCCCAGTATATGACCTGATATATCCTGTCCGTAACATGGAACACCTGCGCAGCCGCTATGTCATTGTCTCCATGACTGAGTATAAAGAAGTCGGCAGGTATCACGTGTGTCGTGTCAATCACTTCCCCGCATGTCATTCTTAGAGGATATCCGTGCTCCTCCCTGTTCCTCTTTATAATGTCGTATGCCCTTTTTATGTCTTCACAGTCATTGCCGTCTGCAACGGTAAAGGCGATGTCCTGCTCCATGGCATGCCGCAGGTTCTTTTTCGCATTACGTTCAATGACGGTTTCGTAACCGTTGAAATCGGATATAAGAAAATGATAGTTTATATCCATTTTGTATAGCCGTGCCTCGCGGAAGAGGGCATTCGCAACGCATGGCAGGTGTCTGTCGTCATAGAAAAAGGGCGGCAGTGTCATCCTGATGCGCCTGTTCCGCTCCCTGCCATATTCCTTCAGGGCTTTTATAGCATCGTCGATGAACTCTATGCTTTGCGTCTTGTTGTATGTCAAACCGCCGAAAGGAGCAGAGAACGGGGACAGGAGTGTGCCGCTGTTGTCATCCCCGAGGACAAGTCCGAAGCGTACTTTGGGGTTTCTGAATATCAGGTAATGCAGCCTCGCTGTCTTTCTCCTGTTCAGCTCGGAGAAAGGAACACCGTTGTAAATGTGCGGATAACGGGTGAAGACAGCCCCGTATTCTTCTGCCGATGTCTCAATGATCTGCATTGTTCTTATATCTTATGAATTCGTCATAGTCGCGTATATAGTCCTCTTCCTCAAACAGTTCGGATGCCATTACCATGCAGACGGCACCGGAAGAGAAGTCGTCAAGCGTGCGCCAGATGCCCGTGTCGACCAGCAACCCCTGATAGGGATGATTAAGAAGGTAGGTCTTTTTCTCCGTGCCGTTGTTCAAAGTGACGTGGAAACTGCCGCTTACGGCGGTGATGAACTCAAGGCATTTCTTGTGCGCATGCCCTCCGCGGCATTCTCCGCCGGGAACATCGTAGACCCAGTAAACGCGTCTTATGCTGAAAGGAAGGTTCTTGTTCTCCTCGGCAACGGTAAGGTTGCCGCGCCTGTCTATAATCTTAGGGAGGTCTATAATCTTGCTTTTGTTTTTATTCATATATTATTTTGATGATGTGAAGCTAAGTAACTTGTTCGTTATCGGTCTGACGTAATAGGTCTGTACAATATAAGAAAGTAATATGGTTACAGCTATACAGAGTATTAACATTACTGGATATGGAATCTCAATTCCTATTATTATAGATATACGTATGATTGCATTGATAGTTAACATGTGGAGCATGAATATCTCGAGTGTCATGCTTCCAAGCCAAAGCATTATGCGTGTGTGTAATACTCTGCTTATTATACCCCCCCTATTTTCGGTCCCTTCTTCTCTGAAGAATAGTATTAAAGGAATTAAAACAAGCCAGTGGATAAATGAAACATGCCATCTTTCGTCTACCGGATAGGTAGCGTATGAAACTATTACGGCAAGTAATAAAAGGCTTTCTGTTAATGATACATGGTGCTCTATCTTGCCAAGTTCCTGCCAGAGAGTGCAGCTCCTCCATAAAATAAGACCAAGTGTGAAGCATACCAACTGTGCTGGTGGAAATATATAAAGCCAGTAATTAAGGTCCTCGCAGTTTATTTTAAGCATATATAATATATACACACTGATAAGTATTGTGGTGAATATCAGAATGCCGTGCTTATTGAGTTTCCCTATAATTTTGTATAAAAAAGGGAATGCCATGATGAAGAATATCATGTCAGATGTGGACCATGACACGCTGTTACATGAAAAATAATAGTCGGTGGATGGTATCCAGCTTTGTAATAGGAGTGCATTTGAAGCGATGATTTTCCAGTCTTTGATGCTTACAAAATGTATATTGGATATCATGAACAAGACTAAGCACATCAAATGTATTGGATATAACTTAATCAAGCGGCGTAAAAAAAATGTGCGGAATTTAAATGTCCCGTCACAAATCTTATGCCCGTGGTTGCGTCCCATTAGGAAACCGCTTAACAGGAAAAAGAATATAACACCTATTCCGGTGCTATATCCATTAATTCCTGCATATTCGAAATGAGCCATGAAGACAGTCATACTGAAGAAAAAACGTAGTGACTGAAAGTTCTTTAGCATTCTAATATGGTGTTATATTCTTTCTTTCAGCTCTTTTTCATATACGGGTCGGTTCCCAATACGGTGCCTGCCAGCCGTTTTGCCTTGTCGCGCAGCGCATCGATGTCTGCATCCACGTCACCGTAACACAGCACAACGCCCATGCGTCTGCCCACATGTGCCTCCGGCTTACCGAAGATGCGGATGCGCGTGCGGTCTTCTTTCAGAGCCTCGGACAGGTTGTATGTCAGCGGCTTGTCCGACTCCTCGGGCGACAGGACAACTGCACTTGTGCCCGCATTCTCGAGATGTATGCCTGCAATCGGCAGCCCCATTACGGCGCGGAAGTGCAGTTCAAACTCGCTGAGGTTCGTTGTATGTCCGAGAGTTACCATGCCCGTGTCGTGCGGACGCGGTGAAAGCTCGCTGAATATCACCTCACCCTGCTTTGTCAGGAAGAACTCCACGCCCCATATTCCGGCTCCCGTCAGCGCGCGGGTCACCTCTTCCGCCATGTGCTGTGCCTGCTTGAGAGCCTCGTCCGAAATCTTGTACGGCTGCCAGCTCTCGCGGTAGTCGCCGCCTTTCTGTACGTGTCCTATGGGCGGACAGAACAATGTCGGTCCCTCTTTCTGCGTCACCGTGAGCAGCGTAAACTCCGATTCGAAGTCTATAAACTCCTCTATGATAACCTCTTTCACGTCACCGCGGCTGCCTTCCATTGCCTCCTTGAACGCCTGTTCAAGCTCATCGTCGTTGTGAACATAGCTCTGACCGTGTCCCGACGACGACATCAGCGGCTTCACGACGCACGGGAAACCTATCTCATCGGCGGCTTTCTTGAACTCGTCAAATGTCTTTGCATAGAAATACTTTGCCGTTCTCAGTCCCAGTTCCCTTGACGCAAGGTCGCGTATGGCACGCCTGTTCATGGTGTAGTTCACGGCTCTTGCGCTCGGAACAACCTGTATTCCCTTTTTCTCAAAGTCGAAAAGACGCTCCGTCCTGATAGCCTCTATCTCCGGAACGATAATGTCCGGACGGTGTTTCTCTACCACGGCGGCAAGCGCATCGCCGTCGAGCATGCTGAAAATCTCGCGCTCGTCGGCAACCTGCATTGCCGGAGCGTTGTCGTAACGGTCGCATGCTATGACATACTGTCCGGCACGTTTCGCCGCGATAACAAACTCCTTGCCCAGTTCTCCTGAGCCTAACAACAATATCTTCTTCATATATATCAAATCTTTTGTTTCATCATCTGCCATTCGGGGGTCACTGCCATTCTGCGTATACATCTGTCCATCGCTGCCATCATGTCCTCCTGGCTCATGCCGCGGCTGCGCGCTATCTCGTCGAGAGACATGCGGGCGGTGCCGAAAAGTCCGTAGTAGCTTATGAGGGCTTCCTCGTCTTCCGGTCCGAGCAGGTGCAGTATGTGCTCCATGCCATGCGCCGTGTCATGGCTGACGGCATCCGGTGTGTACGCCATACGCACCAGGAAAGAGTGCAGTTCGCCTGAAAGTCTGTCTGTCATCTGCCCTTGTACATGCTGTCGTAATACTTCTCGTAGTCTCCGCTTGTGATGTTGTCCAGCCACTCCTGGTTCTCCAGATACCACTTGACGGTCTTCTCTATGCCCTCTTCAAACTGCAGGCTCGGCTCCCAGCCCAGTTCACGCTGCAGCTTCGACGAGTCTATGGCATAGCGCAGGTCATGCCCCGCACGGTCCGTAACGTATGTTATAAGGTCCATGTCCTCGCCCTCCTTACGTCCAAGAATACGGTCTACGGTGTTGATGACAACCTTTATTATATCTATGTTTTTCCACTCGTTAAACCCTCCGATGTTGTATGTGTCGGCTATTTTCCCGTTGTGGAAGATAACGTCTATTGCCCTTGCGTGGTCCTCGACGTACAGCCAGTCGCGCACGTTCTCGCCCTTTCCGTATACGGGCAGCGGCTTGCGGTGGCGTATATTGTTGATGAACAGCGGTATGAGCTTCTCCGGAAACTGGTACGGACCATAGTTGTTGGAGCAGTTTGTCACTATCACGGGCATGCCGTATGTATCGTGGAACGCCCGTACAAAGTGGTCGCTCGATGCCTTTGATGCCGAGTATGGCGAGTGCGGGTTATACTTCGTCGTCTCCCGGAAAAATTCTTCGCCGTATGCAAGGTGGTGCTCTGCCGACGATGCCGTTGTGGTGAACGGCGGCTCTATGCCGTCGGGATGTGTCAGTTCAAGCGCACCGTAAACCTCATCGGTGGATATATGATAGAAGCGCTTGCCGTCGTATTTCTCCGGCAGGCTCTCCCAGTAAGTCTTTGCAGCCTGCAAGAGGGTGAGCGTTCCCATTACGTTGGTGCGTGCAAACGTGAACGGGTCCTTTATGCTGCGGTCCACATGGCTCTCCGCCGCGAGGTGTATTATGCCGTCTACGTTGTGCTTTTTCATAAGCTCAATGATTGTATCATAGTCGCAGATGTCAGCCTTTACGAACGTATAGTTGGGCTTTTCCTCTATATCCTTCAGGTTTGCAAGGTTGCCGGCATAAGTAAGCTTGTCGAGGTTGATGATGTTATACTCGGGATACTTGTTCACGAAAAGGCGTACAACGTGGCTTCCGATAAAGCCGGCGCCGCCTGTGATGATGATATTCTTCATGTTGCTTATATCTTAATTATTAGCTTTTTATTCTTGACTATCCTAATGTTATAACTTCACAATCGGTGAATTTATTGCCTTCAACGGTCAGTCTCACCAATGTCCTGTCCTTGTGCCACCCCTGAAGTCCCGCTGCTCCCGGGTTTATATGCAGCAGGTTCAGCGTCTTGTCATACTTTATTTTAAGTATGTGTGAGTGTCCGCTGATGAACAGTTGCGGCGGACTGGCATATATCTGTCCACGTATGCTTGCGTCGTAGTTGCCCGGATATCCCCCGATATGCTTCATCAGCACCTCTGCGTCCTCACATTTCCAGCGCAGCTTTTCGGGATACATCAGCCGCAGGTCTCCGCCGTCGCAGTTTCCGCATACAGCCCTGAACGTCCTGAACGCCGCAAGCCTTTCCGCCACCTCCGTCGAGCCGATGTCTCCGGCATGCCATATCTCGTCACACGGTTCGAAGTATTTAAGATACTTATCGTCCCAGTATGAATGTGTGTCGCTGATTATTCCTATCTTTTTCATGCTTATCTGATTGTTGCCGGCATTGCCATGCCTGTCGTGCCGGTATGTCCTGCCGTGCCGTCCGTCCGGTTGCGGACATCCGTTTACAGTCCGTCGTGAAACTTTTTTCTTACAACTTCCGCTATAAACTCTGCCGTTCCCTCATGTCCCAGCAGACTGGAGTTTATGCAAAGGTCGTAAGACTCGCTGTGTCCCCACCGTTTTCCAGTGTAATAATTGTAATATGAAGACCGGCTGTTCTCCCCGTCCGCAATTATCTTACGCGCCGTGGCACGGTCGCAGTCCATGCGCCTGCATACGGCGTTTATGCGCTGTATGGTGTCTGCCGTTATGAATATGTTGAACACATTCCTGCGGTTGCGCAGCACATAGTCGGCACATCGCCCCACGAACACGCACGAACCCTTCCCGGCAGCCTTTATTATGGCATCGCTCTGAAACTGGAACAGGCTTTCCTGAGAGAACTTGTTGCTGTAGAAACTGTTGTCCGATACATACGGAGTGTGCAGGTGGAACAGCGACCGGAAGAACCCCTTCTTCTCGTCGTTCTGCTCAAAGAACTTCTCACAGAAGCCGCTTTCCTTTGCGGCAAGGTTCAGAATTTCCTTGTCATACAGGCTGCAGCCGAACTCTTCAGCCAGCATTCCGGCTATTATCCTGCCGCCGCTGCCAATCTGCCGTCCCACGGTTATAATAATGTTCTCACTCTTGCTCATTCTTCATTGTTTTATGTTGTAGGGAGAATTTCTTCATATAGATTGCCAGCATCACGCCTGCCAGTACCGCCGATACCGCGTCGCTTATCGGCATGGATATCCACACGCCGTCCGTTTTAAATATCGGTGACAGTATGGCGAGCAGTGGCAACAGCAGAAGCATCTGCCTCGACAAAGACAGGAAGATGCTTATCTTAGCCTTTCCGATGCTCTGGAAAAAGTTTGTTATCACCATCTGGAAGCCTACTATGGGAAAAGCCGCCAGCGTTATGCGCAGTCCTTTCACCGAAATGTCTATCAGTTCCTTGTCCGTTGTGAACAGTCTTGCGCAGGGATATGGCGCGAACTGCGAAATAAGAAATCCCGAAGTAGTTATTACCGTGGCGGATATCATCGAGTATTTCACAACCTTCATCATCCTGTCAAACTGCAGGGCGCCGTAGTTGTAGCCCGCTATTGGCTGCATTCCCTGATTTATTCCCATGACAATCATCACGAAGATAAACGCCACCTTGTTCACTATTCCGTATGCACCCACAGCCATGTCGCCCCCGTAGCGGGACAGTCCGTTGTTGATGAAGATAACCACCAGACATGCACAGACGTTCATCGCAAACGGCGATATGCCGATGCCTATTATGTTCTTCACGATGTCTCCGCGCAGCCTGTACGTTCCTTTTTGGAAGTGGAGCATCTCCTTCTTGTTGCTGAACAGCCTTATCTGCCATGTCAGCGCAACTATCTGCGACAGTATCGTGGCGTATGCCGCACCCCTTATGCCGAGGTCGAATACCCATATAAACAGCGGGTCGAGAACGGTGTTGAGCACCACCGTGAATATCGTTGCATACATTGCCGCCTTCGGCTTGCTTGCCGCGCGCAGCACGGCGTTAAGCCCGAAGTAGTGGTGAGTGAAGATATTGCCCGCCAGTATTATCACCATGTAGTCGCGTGCGTATGGCAGTGTCTGCTCGCTTGCCCCGAAAAAGAACAGTATGGGGTCGAGAAGCAGGAGTGTTACGATGCCGAATGCCAGTCCTATTATGGTGTTCAGCACCACCGTGTTGCCGAGGATGTTCTCTGCCGTCTTATAGTCTTTCTGCCCAAGTTTTACCGAAATGCAGGTGGATGCGCCTACTCCTATTGCCGCGCCGAACGCAGCCGACAGGTTCATAAGCGGGAAAGTGATAGCCAGTCCTGATATTGCAAGTGCTCCGACCCCCTGTCCTATGAATATGCTGTCCACCATATTGTACAGCGATGACGCAGTCATGGCTATTATGGCAGGTATGGCATATTGCATCAGCAGTTTGCCCACGGGACGCGTCCCCAGTTCAAGTGTTGTCTGTCTGTTGTCCATTGGTTGTCTGTTGTTTGCCTTGCAAAATTAGTAATTTTATCCGACTTCCTGTTTGCAGATATGCGAAAACATTGTGATTTTTTGGCAATTACGTGATTTAGGTGTACTTTTGTAACCTGTAAAAGACAACAGTCAAATGAAAAATAACATAGTTCTGTTTATTATCCTGTTATTTGGCATATCCCTGCTGCAGGCATACGGCGATGACGTGCCGGAACTTATAAGCTATCCCGGAGGCCGTTGTTACATGTACCGGCTTACGCTTTGCGACAAGCAGGGCACCCCTTTCTCACTCGAACGTCCGGAAGAATTTATTTCACAAAAGTCCTTGGAGCGCCGCCGCAGGCAGCATCTGCCTGTCGACTCCACCGATCTGCCCCTGTCTCCCGCATACCTTGACATGATAAGGTCTGCCGGAGTGGACATCGTAAGGTGCAGCAAGTGGAACAACACGGTGCTCGTTCGCAGCCGCAGGCACGACCTCTTGCGCGGTCTTGCCTCCCTCCCGTGCGTGCGCGATATAAAAAAGGTGTGGACGTCTCCCGACTCCATAAAGCCTTCCAACCGGCGTGCCAGGTGGCATAAGGAGTTCACCCGGTGGGACACCGTTGCCCAGACGTCATACGGAGTGACCGAAGAACAGCTTGCCATGCTCGGCGGCATACGCATGCACAACGCCGGGTTTACGGGCAGCGGGATTACGATAGCCGTCATGGACGGCGGCTTCATGAATGCCGACCGCATACCTGCGCTGTGCGGAATAAAGGTTGAGGGACATGCCGACTTTGTTGTTCCGCCGTCGCAGGACATATTCAAAGAGATTGACCACGGCACGCGCGTGCTGTCCGCCATGGCTGTCAACGTGCCCGACTTCTTTATCGGAGCGGCTCCCGGTGCTTCATATTGGCTGTTGCGGTGTGAGGACGACCGCACCGAAAGCCTTGCCGAAGAAGACTACTGGACGGCGGCAGCCGAGTTTGCCGACAGCGTCGGTGTCGACATCATAAACAGCTCGCTGGGCTTTCACAGCTTTGACGATGCCTCCACAAACTACAGGTATGTGCATCAGGACGGGCACACTGCAATGATTTCAAGAACGGCATCCATGCTTGCCCATAAGGGCATTGTGCTGGTAAACAGTGCCGGAAACGACGGCATGGGAGCATGGAAACGCATTAACTTTCCTGCCGATGCAACCGACATGATAACAGTCGGTGCCGTTACGCCGGGGCGCACCAATGCCGCTTTCAGCAGCGTCGGTCCCACTGCCGACGGGCGTGTTAAGCCCGATGTCATGGCAATGGGCAGTCCGGCTGCCGTCGTCACGGGGCGCGGAACGATAAGCAAGGATGTGGGAACATCATTCTCCACACCTCTCGTCTGCGGCATGACGGCATGCCTGTGGCAGGCTCTGCGCGACAAGACGGCACTCGAGATAATAGACCTCGTGCGCCGTAGCGGCAGCAACTATTCCACTCCCGACAATATTTACGGCTATGGCATTCCCGACTTCTGGAAAGCCTACACCATGGGAAAACAGAAGAAAGGCATGGCACAATGACACATCATATTTCCTTAAAAGAGCTGAACATGCTTGTCCGCGACACCATTTCGCTGGCGATGCCCGACGACTATTGGGTCGAGGCGGAGCTTTCCGAGATACGTGAGGTGCGCGGACACTGCTATATGGAACTTATACAGAAGGACCCGCAAACCAACACCCCCGTGGCAAGAGCTTCCGCCAACTGCTGGGCTTCGACGTGGATGCTCGTGCGCCAGTGCTTTGAACGCGTAGCCGGACAGCCTCCGTCGCGTGGCATGAAGGTGCTCTTGCAGGTGCACGCACGGTTTCATGAGAACTACGGTTTCTCGTGGATTGTCACAGACATAGACCCAACATACACTCTCGGAGACATGGCGCGCAAGCGTCGCGAGATTGTCCGCATGTTAAAGGAAGAGGGCGTCTTCGACCTCAACCGGGAACTGGTGCTGTCGCCTTTTGCACAGCGCATAGCCGTGGTGTCGAGCGCTTCAGCTGCCGGATACGGCGACTTCTGCCACCAGTTGCAGACCAACGGCTACGGATATGTGTTTTATCCGGTGCTTTTCAGTGCCGTCATGCAGGGCGAGGGCATAGAACAGAGCATCATTGCAGCCCTCGATGCCGTCAATGCCGCTGCCGAAAGCTTCGATTGTGTGGTTATCATAAGGGGCGGAGGTGCCACGAGCGACCTCTCCGGATTTGACACCCTTGCCCTTGCCGAGAACGTGGCAAACTTCCCGTTGCCTGTCATCACGGGCATAGGGCATGAACGCGACGAGTCGGTGCTGGACATGGTTGCCCACACAAGTGTGAAGACTCCCACGGCGGCGGCAGCCTTTCTGACAGACAATCTGCGGCGTACCGAGACGGCTGTCGACAATGCCATGGAGCGTATTGTGAGAGCTGCCGTAACGAGGATAAAGGAAGAGAAGATGTGCATCGGGCGCATATCGGACAATGTTCCGGTGCTCTTCTCGCTTGTCAGGGCGCGACGCACAGCCGCCCTTGATGTGCTCCGTGAGCGGCTGCGTGCCGGGGCTGTGCGCCGCATGGACACCGCCCGTACCCGTTGCGACTTTATCGGGCAGCGCCTTGGCACGTGTGCCGTGCAGCTGATAAAGGACGGGACGGCGCGTCTTGATGCCCTGTCGCGGCGTGTTGAGGCTGCCGACCCTGTGAACATACTGCGCCGCGGATACAGCATAACGCTCGTAAACGGGCGCGCCGTGCGCAGTGCGGCATGTCTGAAGGAAGGCGATGAGGTGGAGACGCGTCTTGAAAAGGGCTGTTTCAGGGCTGTTGTCGGAGATATAGAGAGTAATGACGAGTAAAGGAGATACAATATCTAAAAAAGAAAAATGTGATGAAAAAGGATATTAAATATGAGGAAGCCGTGCGCCGGCTTGAAGATATCGTTGGCAGGATGGAGAGCGGCGACATGGATATAGACACGCTCGGAGAGCAGTTGAAGACGGCAAAGGAGCTGATGAAACTGTGTAAGGACAAGCTGACAAAAGCTGATGAAGAAGTGAGGAAGATACTCGACGAAAAGTGACGCTTCGGCAACGGTTTCCCAAAACGCCGTCTTTCAGCCTCCAAAAGGGCATCTTTTAGAACGCAAAAGGTGCCCTTTTGGAGGCTGAAAGACGGCGTTTTGGAATGTAAAAGGTATGTTTCTGTTTGTCAGGGAGTTGCAAGACGGGAAGAGACGGGCTGTCACTCTTCCGACAAGACGTAGTTGTTTAAGGCGAGGGCAGCAAGCGCGATTGTGGCTATGGCGAGTGTTACGGGGTTTATCTGTTGCACTTCCATAGTGAAGATGTCAGCCGTGACATCGTAGAAATATGTCGTAAGATATTCCCAGCCGCGGAATATTATGAAGACGGCAATGCCTGCCGCGGCGCACAGGGCTGTCCAAATGCGGTTCGTCCGGCTTGCCCGTCCCGGCAGCCTGCGCATCACACGCCGTGAGAAACCGTTGTCTTCAATCTCCGTGATGTTCTCTTCAAAGAACTTTTTTATCAGTATGTCGTCTCTGTTATCTGTCATATCCGTTTTCTTTTAAGAATGTTGCAAGTTTCTGCTTGCCGCGCGACAGGTGCGACTTTACCGTTCCTGCCGGCATGCCCGTAACCTCCGTGATGCCGTCGATTGACATTCCGTCAACGAGTTGCAGCGTTATGCATGTGCGCTCGTCGGTCTTCAGCCTGCCCAGCGCGCTGTAAAGGTCCATGTGCAGGGCTTCCGCGGCGCTGCCGCCCGTGGCTGTTTCGGGCAGGGGAGTGCCGTCTATGTCGTCCGTCTGGCGGTGGGAGCGTGTGTAGTCGTAGAACACGTTGTAGGCTATCCGGTGCAGCCATGTGGAGAAACTCGACATGCTCCGGAACGAGCCAAGGCGTGTATATGCCTTTATGAAGGTGTCCTGCGCAAGGTCGTCGCTCAGTGCAGCGTTGCCCAGGGTGAGGTTCATGAACATCCTGCGCACAGCCGACTGGTGCTTCTTCACAAGCTTGTCGAAAGCCCGCTTGTCATGAAGCACCAGCACGCGTGTCACCAACGATATGTCGCTAATTCTTTCCACCGGCGCTTTCTTACATTTCCGTTTCGTCCTCTCCGTCGCCGGTCTTCTTGTGCATGGTGTGTGCAGTGCGCCCGTCGCCGTGTCTGTTGTCCTTCACGGTCTTGGAAATCACCGCCTGCCCCACGCCGTAGAACAGCACTATACATCCTATGCCCGTAAGCGGGGCGGCACCTATTATGCCGAAAAGGAATATCAGTCCCAGTCCGATGCTTATGTTCTTGATGCCCTTTTTCCACATCGTCTCATTGGTATATTCCTCAGGCAGCATAAGTTCCTTGGGTATGTCATATCCCTTTTCCATGGCTCTTTCTATCATTTCGTACTTCCTGTTGCGGCGTTTCGTCAGTGTATATATTGCCAGTCCGGCAAGGATGAACGGCGAACAGACGATGAGCAGGCACAGGATGATGAGGAAAATGGCAACGATAGTGCCTGCGATGCCGATGCCGGGCAGATAGCCCATTAGGCTGAACGGGTCTTTGACGTTTTCGAACGGGTCTTTCACTATTTGTGCATTGCCGGCTTTTGTGTCGTCGGCATAAGCCTGTCCTGTTCCGGCGGACACGGAGGTGGTGTCCGAGAAAGCCGCTGTGGCGGCGGTGTCTGCCACTGTTGCCTGTTCGATAGTCTGCGGATTGTGGCGGTGGCGTTGCGCGTCGGCAACTGTCGCCGTGGTCAGTGCCGTCATTAACGACAGCGTTAGAAACAACTTTTTCATACTTTATAGGTCTTTTGTTTTCTTTTTGTTTGACGTGTAAAACTGCTGTTTGGTTGCAAAGTAATAAAAAAAGTGGTGATAAATCGCGTAAAGGGGCGGATTATTTGTAACTTTGTCTGCTGTAAAACATGGTTTTCATGACACTTCCCGACGATTTTATAAAATATACGCGGCAACTTATGGGCGACAGTCTGTGGCAGGCTCTGGAAGCGGGGCTTGCCGGTGAACCGCCCGTGAGCGTGCGTCTCAATCCTTTCAAATGCTCTCCGGACGCGGTTGACCTTGTCTCCGGCGACGGTGTCGTGCCATGGTGTGCCGCCGGGCGTTATCTTAAAAGAAGACCGAACTTTACTTTCGACCCGCTTATGCACGCCGGTGTCTATTATGTTCAGGATGCCTCTTCGATGTTCCTCGAGCGTGTCTTGCGGCGCTATGCGGCAGACGCGCCCGTGCGTGTGCTCGACCTTTGTGCCGCTCCGGGAGGCAAGTCGACTCTTGCAAGAAGCGTCCTGCCGGAGGGAAGCCTGCTGTTCTGCAACGAGCCTGTGCACGGGCGTGCAATGGTTTTGGCTGAGAACGTGCAGAAGTTCGGGCATGAGGACGTGGTGGTGACAAACAGCTATCCTGCCGACTATGGCAGATCGGGGCTGATGTTCGATGTAGTGGTTGCTGATGTGCCGTGTTCGGGAGAGGGAATGTTCAGAAAAGACGAGGGTGCGCGTGGCGAATGGAGTCTGAATAACGTTGAAAAGTGCCGCCGCCTGCAGCGTTCCATAGTGCAGGATGTGTGGCGCTGTCTCCGTCCCGGCGGTCTGCTGGTTTATTCTACATGTACGTTCAACGCTGCCGAGAACGAGGAAAACGTGCGGTATGTCGCCGATGAGCTTGGTGCCGACGTGCTGCCCGTTGACATAGAACCGTCTTGGGGCATCACGGGGTCGCTGCTCGAAGGTTTTGATGCTCCCGTATACCGTTTCCTGCCGGGACTGACGAGAGGCGAGGGGCTTTTCATGGCGGTGCTCAGAAAGCATGGCGAAGACGGCGGCAGCGATGAGAGGCGTGGCAGGAAGAAGGCGGACAAGCCGCGTGCGGGAGCAGGAAAGAGCGCGGCAAAGGTGAAGGACAACGGCTGGATTGACGGCTTTGAGAATTATAGCATGCGTTTGTGCGACGGATTTTACAGGGCTGTGCCGCGGCGGTGGAGCGATGTATATGATGTGGCGGAGAAGCGTCTGCGGGTGATACATGCCGGTGTGACGGTGGGAGAGGTGAGGGGCAAGGATGTCGTTCCTGCCCAGTCGCTGCTTCTTTCGCGCGTATTCCGCAAGGAGGCTTTCCCGTGTGTGGAGATGGAACATCCCGCGGCAGTGGCTTTTCTGCGCCGGGAGACGGTGCCGCTTGCTGCCGGTGTGCCGCGCGGACCGGTGGTGATGACATACAGGGGCTGCCCTATAGGATTTCAGAAGAACATAGGAAACCGTGCAAACAACCTGTATCCGGCAGAGTGGAAGATAAAAAGCACTTATGTGCCGGAGGACGGCTGCGATGTGATTGTAAAGGGGACGGACAACGGTATCTCCATCCGCTGACGCCGCTATTCCTCAAGACAGATGATAAATAAACAACAACAGATATAATGAAACAGTATTTAGACCTGCTCAGACGTATAAAGACGGAGGGCGTGAGGAAAGAAGACCGCACGGGAACGGGCACTATAAGCATTTTCGGACATCAGATGCGGTTTGACATGAGTGAGGGCTTCCCGCTGCTCACCACGAAGAAACTGCACCTGAAGTCGATAATATATGAGCTGCTGTGGTTCCTTAACGGTGACACAAACGTGAGGTATCTTCAGGAACACGGTGTGAGAATATGGAATGAATGGGCAGACGAGAACGGCGACCTCGGACCTGTTTATGGCAGCCAGTGGCGTTCATGGCCCGACTACCGTGGAGGTCATATAGACCAGATACAGAACATCCTCGACCAGTTGAGAAACAATCCTGACTCGCGGCGCATGGTTGTCAGTGCGTGGAACGTTGCCGATATAGACAGCATGAAGCTGCCGCCGTGTCACTGCCTGTTCCAGTTTTACGTGGCGGACGGCAGGCTGAGCCTTCAGCTTTACCAGCGCAGTGCCGATACTTTCCTCGGGGTGCCGTTCAACATAGCCTCGTATGCGCTGCTGCTTATGATGGTTGCGCAGGTTACGGAACTGGAACCGGGGGAGTTTATACATACCACCGGCGACACGCATCTTTATCTTAACCACCTCGAACAGGTGGATTTGCAGCTGACGCGTGAGCCGCGCCAGTTGCCAAGGATGATTATCAATCCCGAAGTGAAGGACCTTTTCAGCTTCAAGTATGAGGATTTCAGGCTCGAAGGCTATGACCCCTTGCCTCATATAAAGGCGGAGGTCAGTGTATAGTGGGTTGCTCTCATCTGCCGGAAATGGAGCTTGTCGGCGGATGATGTGTCAGCAAGGAGGAGATAATAAAGATAAAACAATCATTTATGAGAATAAATATCATCGCTGCGGTGGCAAGAAACCGGGCAATAGGAAGAGACAACAAACTTATTTACTGGTTGCCCGACGACCTCAAACGCTTTAAGGCTCTTACCACCGGGCATACTATAATAATGGGCAGGAAGACCTTTGAGTCGTTGCCGAAGGGTGCCCTGCCGAACAGGCGCAACGTGGTGTTGAGCCGCGATGCGTCGCTGTCGTTGGAGGGATGCGAATGCTTTTCGTCGCTCGGTGAGGCTCTTGCCGGTTGCAAGGTGGACGAGGATGTATATATAATAGGTGGCGCGAGCGTGTACGAACAGGCTATAGGAGTTGCCGACAGGTTGTGCCTGACGGAGATAGACGATACTCCCGAGGGAGCCGATGCATTCTTTCCGCCGTACGACGGATGGCATGCCGTTTCAATGGAGGAGCATGTGAAGGATGAAAGACACGCATATAACTTTGCCTTTACGGACTATGTGAGGTGACGGAAGGGCATCTTCGGTAATCTGATATTTAAAATACAAAGGCGCAACGCCTTGCCTCAATTATCCTGAAACAGCACGGCTTAGGAACCGTATGTACCGGTAATGGCGGCAAGGCGTTGCGCCTTTGTATTGTCTTTGATTACGTGTTATGCTTCTTCTTCTGCCGTATTGTCCGTAGGAATGTCGGATATCGGCAGCTGACGGCTGAACGCCGAGTGGAACGAAATAATGCTTTCGCTCCTTGCAAGACCAAGGGGCTGGAGCTTGTTGTGGATGATATTGAGCAGATGATGATTGTTCAGGGCGTATATTTTGATGAACATGTCATAGTCGCCAGTGGTGTAGTGACATTCAACAACCTCCGGTATCTGCTGCAAAACGGCAAGTGCCTTGTCGAAATCTTCGGGGTTCTTGAGGTTCAGACCTATGTAGGCGCATGTCTCATAGCCTATTTTTTCAGGGTCGATGATGAACTGCGAACCTTTCAGAACACCTTGATTGCTGAGTTTCTGAATACGTTGGTGTATGGCTGCGCCGCTTACATTGCAAGCACGTGCCACTTCGAGAAACGGGATACGGGCATCTTCGGCAATGAGCCGGAGAATTTTCTTGTCCAATGAATCTAAGTTTTGATGTGCCATTTTTAGTATTAATTTTGTGTGCAAAGGTATATAAAAATATCAAATACGCAATGATTTGAAACCTAAAAAATGCTTTTTGATTATAGTTCCGAACTTAAACGGCACGGTGGTGAGTAAAATAACAGAAGTACGGAGACGTGTTTAAAAAAGTTTGGAGATTTTTTATTTCCGTTTGATATCAGTGTTGTCGTTTCGTGATGTGGCAGAATAGCTTATCCGTAAGACACCTGCTTTGCGCAGTGCCTGCTTCACTTTTATGATTGTCTCCATGCTTGTCTGCCTGTCGGCTTTTATCGCCACTGTTATGTTTTCCCGTTCCTCGGGTGTCAGCGGACGGCATATTTCGGAAATGTAGTCGGTCACCTCGTCAGTGCTTACATACTTGTCGTTTATCTGTATGTGTGTGTCCGTGCCGGAGAAGCGCTGCAGGTGGTCTGCTGGGGGACCTATATAAATATGTATTAGGGCACGGCTCTTCTTTGTCTTTGTAAGCTCCGTGCCTTCAGGAACACGGTATTTAACCTTCAGCGTGACTTCGCGCATGTGCGTCACGATGATGAAGAAGAAGAGAACGGTGAATATCAGGTCGGGCAGAGACGTCATGTTGAGCGACGGTATCCGGCGTTTCGGGCGGCGGAAGAATGTCATTCGGTGCCTCCTTCCTTTTCCTCGTTTATGTTCCCCGCATTGCTTTCAGGGTAGTTCTCGGCAATTCTTTGGGGATATGCGTCGGTTGCCTGTTCCTTTTCGGACGACGTACAGCGGTTGTAGGGGCGTCCGAATGTGCGCAGGGAGTATATGTTGCGCAGCGTGTTATATGCCGCAACTATCTCGTTCTGCATGTTGAAGTAGGAGCTGTAGTCGGCTTTCGGGTCGACGCTTATGGATATGATGTGCTTTCGGCGGTCGGCTTTTTTGTCCACAAAAGTCATCACTTCCTTTCTCAGACTGTCGCCGTTTAAGGGCTTTCCGTCTGCCAGTATATCCCCGGAAGCCGTTAATGTAAGCTGAAGGACATTGCGCTTGTCAATGTCGGCAATGGTCTCTTCCTTTTCATTGTCCTGCGGAGGAAGTTTCCGGAGAAGCCCCTTGTCAGTGTCCATGGAGGTTATTACAAGGAAGAACACAAGCAACATGAAAGATATGTCGCCCGTTGCCGTGGTGTTGAGAGACGGAACCCTGCGCCTGTTGTGCCTCCTTCTAATCATTATTTCCTTCCCCGTTATTTTATGTTGTTGTATCTTATGCGTTCCGTTATCACCATTATTATGGCAGCAGCGATAAGTATTATGCCGGTAATGATGAACATGTCGGCGGCTTTAAGCCAGAATGCCGTGGTGTATTGTGTGCCGTTGACGAACATGGGATGTGCCGAACCGGCGATGAACGTGACTGACATACATGCGGCGGTGACGGCAGCCGTGACTGCGGCAATGCGCCGTGAGGGTATGTTGTTGGCGTTTGCGGTGTCCCTGTCGTGCCTTCTTATTTCTCCGGCAACGGCAAATGCCGTTACAGCCAGTGCAGTTATGATGAGCAGGATGACAAATATTATCACGGCATCGGTGAACAGCGGCGACATGAACTGCGGGTCGTCATCCGACGGGATGTCGTATCCTATCATGTAGAAGCATCCGAATATGACGGCAGTAAGTGCTGCCAGAACGTACAGCACGCGTGAGGAAAACTTCTCAGCCTTTGTCTTTTCGTTTGCCTTTCCTTTATTTCCGGAGAATATCATCGTGCCTGTCTGCTTTTCGTTATTATGTCGAGCAAAGATATTGCAGCTTCTTCCATCTGCGTGGTTATGTGCTCGATCTTTGTCAGAATATAGTTATAGAACACCTGCAGGATAAGTGCGGCTATGATACCGAATATCGTTGTGATGAGCGCAACTTTCATTCCGGCTGCCACAATGGTGGGGCTTATGTCGCTGGCGGTCTGTATCTGCTCGAATGCCATTACCATTCCGACTACCGTACCGAGAAATCCCAGCGACGGAGCGATTGCTATGCACAATGTTATCCACGTGCATCCTTTCTCAAGATTGGCAGACTGTACCGAGCCATACGACACTATGCTGCGCTCTATGTTCTCCACTGGCTCGTCCGTACGCATGAGTCCCTGATAGCAGATTGATGCCACCGGACCGCGCGTTTCGCGGCATATCGACTTGGCACCGTCGATGTCTCCGTCCATAATCTTTACCTCGAGGTCTTCCAACAGCTTGCGTGTGTTTATCTCGGACAGGCTCAGATATATAATTCTCTCTATGCAGAAAGTAAGTCCGATGATGAGTGCCAGCGCCACAAGGGACATAAATCCCACGTTTCCCTCTATGAACTTGACCTTGATACTATTGTATATGCCGCCGTTGTCTGCCGCCGGCGCAAAATCTTCAGGTGCTTCCGCAAATGCCGTCATTGCCGTGTCGGCGGCAATGCTGTCAGTTTCAGCCACATCCGCCGTCGATGTCTTCTGTTCCGTCCGTACGGATACGGTGTCGCCTTGTGCGGCTGACGTGCTTGTAAGAATAAATATCAGGGATAAAGAAAATACGACTCTTGTAATCAATCTGTTCATTTGGTACGTATTAAAAGATGTTTGCGGAAAGAGGGGGATTCGAACCCCCGATACGCTTTTGACGTATACACGCTTTCCAGGCGTGCCTCTTCAGCCACTCGAGCACCTTTCCTTGATATGTCGCGGCAATAGCCGTTATGCGCTGCAAAATTATTCTTTTTCCCTCTATTTAACGCATAAAATCACATCTTTTTTATGTTTTCGTGTTTTTTTCTTTAATTTTTACAATTGCAACGGTCCTCATAATAAAGGCACGGAGGTGAAAATCCTGCATGCAGAATGTATGCCCTCCGTGCCTTTTAAGATAAATGTCATATAATATAATAGGTGTAGCCGCCTTCTTTTATCATACCGGCAGGCGGCACGCCTATTTGCTCGTCTCGCGGTTTGTGCGCTTCGTGCGCTTGTAACTGCGGTACTCGTCTATAGGAATTTCCACGTCGGGCTCTTCCAGCTGACAGTCTTTGGGAAGCCCGAACTTCATGTACCTGATGTTAAGACCCCGCTCTATCCACATGTTCTCGTAGTATGTGCGGATGGAAAGTATCCTCTGTGTCTCGTCATCAAGTCCCCCGGTGTGATACAGGTCTTCTGTCCTGAAAAGCAGGGGCAGGCTGTTGTGGCTGACAACACATGTAGTATATGTAAACAGGAAGTTGCTGTCGGTCTTGAGATGTATGGTCCCGTTGTCAGCAAGAAACTTGCGGTAGCGTTCCAGAAAAGCCGTTCCGGTAAGTCGCTTGCTGACTTTCTTTATCTGCGGATCGCTGAATGTAAGCCATATCTCCTGCACTTCGCCGTCGTTGAAGAAGCGGTCTATCACCTCGATGTTGGTGCGGAGAAACGCCACGTTCTTAAGTCCCTTCTCCAAAGCCAGCGTCGCGCCCGTCCACATGCGTGAGCCTTTGATGTCGACGCCGATGAAGTTCATGTCGGGATAGAGCTGCGCCAGTCCCACCGTATATTCTCCCTTTCCGCATCCAAGCTCAAGGACTATCGGGTTGCCGTTATGGAAATAATCCTCATGCCAGCGTCCTTTCATCTCAAAAGGAATCTGGTCGACAACCGAATAAGGGTACTGAAAAACGTTCTCATACCGTTCCATGTCGGCGAATTTGGCTAATTTTCCCTTGCCCATCAGTGTTATGCTCTGTATTAATTTTATGTTTCTTAAATGCCTGAGACTATTCTATCACAACCTTAGTCCAGCCGTGTATGTCCGGCTCGGTGCCGTACTGTATGCCGCGCAGCTTGTTGTAAAGTGCGGTGCTTACCGGTCCCGGCTTGCCGTCTTTGCTTATAACGTAGCTCTTGCCGTTCTCAAGGTCGTCGATTTTCGATATCGGGCTTATCACCGCAGCCGTTCCGCATGCTCCCGCCTCTTCAAATGTTGTCAGTTCTTCTTCCGGTATCTGACGGCATTCAACGGTCATTCCCATATCCTCGGCAAGCTGCATGAGGCTCTTGTTGGTGATGCTCGGCAGTATGCTCGTCGACTTTGGCGTTACGTATGTGTTGTTCTTTATCCCGAAGAAGTTTGCCGCGCCGCACTCGTCTATGTATTTTTTCTCCTTTGCGTCAAGGTAAAACTCGCAGGCATAGCCCTTCTTGTGTGCTATGTCGTTTGCCTTCATGCTTGCGGCATAGTTGCCTCCCACCTTGTACCTGCCCGTGCCGAGCGGTGCCGAGCGGTCGTAGTCGCGTATTATTACATACGGGTTTGTGGAGAAGCCGCCCTTGAAGTATGGTCCCACGGGGCTTACGAATATTACGAAAAGATATTCCTTTGCAGGATGAACGCCCACCTGTGCCGTCATGCCGAGCAGCAGCGGACGGATGTACAGCGTTGCCCCGCTCTCGTATGTCGGTATGTATTCCTGATTGAGACGCACCACCTTGCGTACCATTTCCTCGAACAGTTCGGTGGGCACTTCCGGCATCATTATTCCCCGGCAGGTGCTTTGCAGCCGTGCCGCGTTCTCGTCCATGCGGAACACACGTACCTTGCCGTCGGGGCAACGGAAAGCCTTCAGTCCCTCGAAAGCCTCTTGTCCGTAGTGCAGACAGGTTGCAGCCATGTGCATGTTGATGTATTCCTCGGAGCATACTTCCACTTCTCCCCATTTGCCGTCGCGGTAGTAGCAACGTACATTATAGTCTGTCGGAACATAACCGAACGACAGGCCGGACCAGTCCATATCTTTCATGACAATCTATTTTTAGATATTAAACAATAATGATTATTTACTACAAAAGTACAAAGAAAACCTCTTTTCTGCAACAAATAGCAACAAAAAGAATTTAAGAGGTGTGTTTTAGGGATTTTGGACATAACTTTCCGGGAGCCTTGCTGCCGGCTCCCGGAAACCCGGATGCCCGCCGGTGAGAAGCAGGCACAGGTGTCTTTCCCCGAGAAACCTATTCTATGAATATGTCGAAAATATCCTCTTCGTTGTGCCTGTCTTCCTCTTTTGCGGGTTTGGGAGGATTTTTCAGGTTGCCCTTTTCATCGAACATGCCGTATGTGGTGCGCAATACGATGAACTCCGTGCGGCGGTTCAGCTGGTTGCACATTTCCTGCTGGTCTTTGTCAAGCTTCTTTATGAAGTCTTCCGTGAGCACGTCTCCCTCTTTAAGCCATGGATAAGCCTCTGTCAGCTTCTTGCGTATCGTCTTCGGCTTTTCCTTTCCGTATCCCACGGGCGTAAGCCTGTCTTTGGCTATGCCGTGTGCGATGAGGTAGTCCACCACCGTTTCAGCACGCCTCTGCGACAGCTTCTTGTTGTATGCCTCGCTGCCCCTGTAGTCGCAGTGTGCGCTCAGCTCTATCGTCACGTTGGGATTTTCCTCAAGCAGTTTCACCAGTTCGTCGAGCGCCGTTGCCGACTCCGGTTTCAGAGTATACTTGTCGAAGTCGTAGAAAATATTGTCTATCAGCACCGGCACACGTATCGATGCAAGCGGAAACTGCAACACGTGTTCCTCCGACTCTTCCGTCTGCCGTATACTGATTTCCTCCTTATGGTTAAGAAAGCCCTTGCATGTGGCAAGCATTATATAGTCTGTTTCCGGGTTGACAACCTGTGTGAAAGAGCCGTCGCCCTTTACGCTCAGCTTCAGGTTCGTGCCGTCGCTGCCTACCATGTATACCTGTGCCGCAGGCAGCTCGTAGCCTTCCATTTCGTAGACCCAGCCTTTCACGGTCTGTATTATCTCCGGCTTTTCAAAGCTGTATATGTGGTCCCAGCCCCTTCCGTCGCCTCTGTTCGACGAGAAGAAGCCGCGGTTGTGCGGTCCCTCGAATGTCATTCCGAAGTCGTCGCCCTGCGAGTTGAGCGGATATCCGGGATGTTCAATCACGAACCTGCCCGTCTTCTTGTCGGGCGAGGCAATGAAAATGTCCAGTCCGCCCATGCCCGGATGCCCGTTGGAAGAGAAATACAGGTCGCCGTTGGGTCTGAACGTAGGGAACATTTCGTCGCCCGCCGTGTTCACAGGCTCGCCCAGGTTCTCCACGCCGCCAAGTCCGGCACCCGTTATTCTTACGCGCCAGATGTCCATGCCGCCCTTTCCTCCCGGCATGTCCGATGTGAAGTAGAGCCACTCGCCGTCGGGTGATATAGCCGGGTGGGCATAGCTTGACAGCGTGTCGCGCGTGATGTCGAGCTTTGTAGCCTTGCTCCATGCCGCATCGGTGCGGTTAGACGTGACTATTGTGGCATATCGCGGATATGCCGGGTCGCTTGTACACTGTGTCAGGTACATCTCCCTCTGGTCCGGCGTGAAGCAGCATGCACCTTCGTCAAACTCGGTGTTCAGCCCAGACTCTATGGTCTGCGGCTTTCCCCACTTGCCCTTGTCGTCTTTTTCCGAGTAGAATATGTCGCCGTTCTTTGTGCCCGTTATGCCGCTCAGCTCGTCGCCCTCCGCCTCGTTGCGGGTAGATGTGAAGTAGAGCCTGTCGTACTCGTCGCCGTAGAACATCGGCGAGAAGTCAGCCCGGCGTGAGTTGAACACGTCCATCTTCCTTACGATATATCGCGACCCCTCTTCTTTCTTGCGCTGTGCGGTCAAGGCAGATTTAAGTCCGTTTTCAGCCAGTTCGTTTCCGTGCAGGGTGTCCAGTACGGCTTGAAACTCCCTTGCCGCTTCCTTGTAATTCCCGTTTTTCAGCAGCAGCCGCGCAAAGGCGATATGCGTCTCGGGCGTGTCCTGCTTGTATCTTATCACGTTGCGGTATGCCGCTATTGCCTTCTGGTGAGAGTTCATGCGGTCGTAGCAGAGGGCAAGCTTTGCCGCCCGCTGTCCGCGCTTGTCCCTTTCCTTTGGCGGAGTCTTGCCGTAGGCTTTCTTAAACTGTACCGCTGCCTCGTAATATTCGCCTATGGCGAGAAACTTCTCGCCTTTCTTCATATTCTTGTCCGCGCCGCACGATGCCGTCATGATAAGCATCACTGCCGCCATGCACGCTGTGATAATCCTGTTTCTCATTCTTTTCTGCAAATCCTCGGAAATGATTTCTATGTTTATATAATAACGCCGTGGCGCGCAATATATTGCAGATGCGCTATTTATGTGTGGCGTGAGAAGCGTAAAAACAGAGCCTTTTAAGATTGTTGAACGGTCTCCGGATTTCATATATGCCGTCTCCGACGTTCCAAAAGACCGCCTTTCGGACTGCAAAAGGGCATCTTTTGGAGCCTGAAAGGCGGTCTTTTGGAACGCAAAAGGTATCATGTTGGTTATCAGGATGTTACAGATGGCGTTCTCGCGTGGTTTAAAGGACTGTTATATTGTAAGTGTTTAAAGTATATGCGGACAGTATTCAATGTTCTTGTTTATTGCCCGTCTAACGGTCTGCGGTATGTGCATCCCTCTTTCCAGCGGCTGCATCCGTATGCCGTCTTGCCTTTAATTATTGTTCCCTTGCCGCATACGGGACATGGCTTGCCTATGTACGGGTCGGTCTGAGGATTTTTTCCGGCAGCTTTTCCGGCAGCCGTTTTCTCCTTCTTAGGCTTGGGCGCGGCTTTCGTCCGTGGCGCGGCAGCTTTTTTCGCAGGCTTTTTCTTCTGCTCCTCTTCCGTTATTACGGTTACGTGGCGGTTGCTGTTGTCGGCAAGGACCTTGCTTACAATGTCGTTGATCTGTTGTTTCAGTTCATCCACAAACTGTGCCGCATCATATTTCTTGTGCTCTATGTCGCGCAGTTTCTTTTCCCATATACCCGTAAGTTCGCAGCTCTTGAGCAGTTCCTCGTGTATAAGGTCGATGAGTTCGATGCCCGTTTCGGTGGCGATGAGGTTCTTGCGCTCACGTCTTATGTAATGTCTTTTGAACAAAGTCTCTATTATCGAGGCGCGCGACGACGGTCTTCCGATGCCGTTCTCTTTAAGAGCGGCGCGCAGTTCGTCGTTTTCCACAAATTTTCCTGCCGTTTCCATTGCCCTCAGCAGTGTTGCCTCGGTGTACGGCTTGGGCGGTGTCGTCCATTTTTCGGTAAGCGTCGGCTGATGACTGCCGCTCTCTCCCTTGGTGAAAGCTGGCAGGGTGCGCTCGTCGTCGCCCTTCTTTGCATCATCGTCGTCGCTCTCTTTCGTCTCCTTGCCGTACACCACGCGCCACCCCGGTTCGAGTATCTGCTTGCCGGAGACCTTGAACTCGATGTCGTCAACGGCTCCGAGCACTGTCGTTGTTGAGAACTTGCAGTCCGGATAGAATGCTGATATGAAGCGGCGTGCCACAAGGTCGTACACATGACGCTCCATGTCGGAGATGCTTCGTGCTGGTACTCCGGTGGGAATAATGGCATGGTGGTCGGTCACCTTTGACGTGTCGAATATCTTCTTGCTCTTTGTAAGAGGTTTTACGGAAAGCGGCTGTGTCAGCGTTTCATATCCGGCGAGCCCCCGCAGTATGCCCGGGCACTTGGGATATATGTCGTCGCTGAGGAACTGAGTGTCCACACGGGGATACGTCGTGAGCTTTTTCTCATAGAGAGACTGTATGATGTTGAGCGTCATCTCTGCGCTCATGCCATATTTCTTGTTACATTCAACCTGCAGGGAGGTCAGGTCGTAGAGGTGCGGAGGCGCCTCCGTGCCGCGTTTTTTCTGCACGTCGGTGACGGTGAACGGCTTCCCCTTTATCGTGTCAAACGACTTCTCGCCTTCCTCCTTGCTTGTAAACTTCCCCTTGGTGGCGGTGAACAGGGTGTCGCGATATATGGTGGAGAGCACCCAATAAGGCTCGGATACAAAGTTGTTTATCTCTTTCTGCCTGTTGACAATCAGGGCGAGGGTGGGGGTCTGCACGCGTCCTACGGAGAGAACCTGGCGGTTTTGCCCGTATTTAAGCGTGTAAAGACGTGTCGCATTCATGCCGAGTATCCAGTCGCCTATGGCACGGCTCAGTCCCGCAAGGTACAAAGGACGGTAGTCTTCCTGATTTTTCAGGTTGTTAAATCCCTCCCGTATCGCCTCGTCGGTCATCGATGAAATCCACAGACGCTTCACTTCGCATGTGGCACGAGCCTTTTGCATCACCCAGCGCTGTATCAGTTCGCCTTCCTGACCCGCATCGCCGCAGTTTATTATGCTGTCGGCAGACTGCATAAGCCGCTCTATCACGGCAAACTGCTTCCTTATTCCGTCGTCATCTATGAGCTTGATACCGAAGCGCGGCGGTATCATCGGCAGTGCCGCAAGGCTCCAGCGCTTCCACATCGGGGTGTAGTCGTCAGGTTCCTTCAGCGTGCACAGGTGACCGAAAGTCCATGTCACCTGATACCCGTTGCCCTCCATGTATCCGTTCTTGGATGCCGTTGCACCTATTATGCGTGCTATGTCACGTGCCACGCTGGGCTTTTCAGCTATACAAACAACCATGTTTCTAATTGATAATATACAATTTATAATTTATAATTGGCGGGTGTTCCGGCTTCTGGAAGGCGGCGGAAGCATGCCCCGTTGCATGCGGCCCGGTGCCGCGGTTCAACGTGGTGGGATTATAAATAATGAATTTTTAGTAATTGATATATCCTTGTCAGTAACCTAAGTTCTCGCCTACGAGTATCACCGTATGCCGTCCTACAGGATGCGAGTTGCGCATGAAATGAATGTAGTTGCATATACATTGCGGTGAGTTACAGTTGTGACAGGTACCGTCTTTCATACATGGCGTGTCGATGTCGAAGCGTGCCGCGTTTATGGGACTTGCCGTGCCGCGTGCCCTTGCCAGTGCAGCCGGAACGTCCTGTGCCACCTTGTTCATGCCGATGACGAATATCACGTTCTTCGGTCCCCATGTTATCGCAGCCACGCGGTTGCCGTTCCCGTCGATGTTCACTATCACCCCGTCCTCGCTTATGGCGTTTGCGCTCGACAGATAATAGTCGCACGAGAAAGCCTTGCGGTATATCTCAGCCGCCTCTTCGCGTGTCGGTGCCTCGTCACGGTCGTATACTTTATAGTCGTTCTCGTGCAGTGCACGTGTCAGTCCCATGTCCCTTATGGTCATGCTGCCTCCCCATGTCACGCTACTTCCGCGCGGAATAATCTCCAGAACCTTGCCGACCGCCTCTTCGGAAGTCTTGCAATAGAACGCGTTGAAGTGCCTTCGTTCAAGGCTTTTAATCATCCTGTGCGCCAGTTTCTCGTTTCTTGTTTCCTTCGGTGTCATATACGCAGATGTTGTTTAATATGTTAAACGGGATGTCAAAGGTAATGCTTTTTGCTTAAATATGCGGTATTTATAGGGCTTAAATGTTTTCTTTGCGGGCACATTTGGCGGTATATGCCTGTCGTGGTCGTGATGATATGGCACGTCATATATATATTAATAATGTGTAAATGCAGGATAAATTTGCAACATGGTTGCATTTGTAAAAGTGTAATTTTGCACTGAAAACAAAAAGAAAGGTTTTATGATAAAGATTAATATTATTATTCCGGACTCACGCAAGATGGCGAATATCCTGACGGCAGCATTGTTCTTAACGGTTGGTATGGATGCTTCTGCTCAGGAAAATGCAGGCAACAGTGCCGCGCCCGACTCGGCAATACAGATGAAAGGCAGCACTGTCGGCGAGGTTACGGTGGTGACACGCCGTCCCGGAACATCCCGTCTGGGCGGTGCCGTCAATGGTGTAAGGATAGGGCAGGAGGAACTTTTCAAGGCTGCGTGCTGCAATCTTGGTGAGAGTTTCAGTACAAATCCCTCGGTGGACGTCAATTATTCCGATGCAACGACAGGTGCGAGACAGATAAAGTTGCTGGGACTTTCGGGCACGTATGTGCAGATGCTTACTGAAAACCTGCCTAACTACCGTGGTGCGGCGGCACCTTACTCGCTTGGATATGTTCCCGGTCCATGGATGAAGAGCATACAGGTATCCAAGGGATGCTCGTCTGTGAAGAACGGTTATGAGGCAATTACAGGACAGATAAATGTTGATTTTAAGAAGCCGGAAGATGAAGAAGGCGCGGAGATAAACATCTTTGGTGACACAAAGACGCGTCTTGAGGCAAATGTCGACGGGAACATTCATATAAACAACAGCCTGAGTACAGAACTGCTGGGACATTTTGAGAACTCTTTTGAGAACCACGATGAGAATAATGATGGCTTTTACGACAAACCCAAAGTGAGGCAGCTTAATCTGCAAAACCGTTGGTTATGGAATACGCGCGACTATATATTCCATGGCGGAATAGGTGCTTTGAAAGAGAAACGGGAAGGGGGACAGAAGTCAGCACCTGTATGGCAGAATATGCCATTATATGGTATAAACATAAAAACAGACAGATATGAGGCGTATATGAAGCATGCTTTCATTCTTGACCGTACACATGGCACCAACATAGCCCTCATGGCTTCCGGGTCCATTCACGACATGGAGGCAGACTATGGCAGCAAACATTATGGCATAAACGAGAAGAACGGATATGCTTCACTTATATTTGAGACAAACCTTACGGCGGCACATAACATCTCGGCAGGCTTCAGTTTTAATCACGATTATCTGAAGCACAGGCTTTATATGTACGATCCGGAGATTTCAGGAATAAAGCATACGGACATTCTTGAGAGGGAGAACGTTCCCGGCATGTATGCCCAGTATACGTTCAACCTGCATCATAAATTTACGGCAATGGCAGGCTTGCGCCTTGACCACAGCAATGTGTTCGGCACGTTCTTTACGCCGCGTTTTCATCTGAAATATGCTCCGGCAGACATTATCAGCATAAGGCTTTCGGCAGGCAAAGGTTACAGGACACCGCATGCGCTGGCTGAAAACAACTATCTTCTTGCAAGCGGCAGACGGCTTATAGCAGAACCCCTTAATCAGGAGGAGGCATGGAACTACGGGGCAAGCACGGCTCTTAACATTCCGGTGTTCGGCGAAACGCTGAAGATTAATATGGAATACTATTACACGCGTTTCAGCAAACAGGCTGTCATCGACTACGACTCCGACCCGTTTGAGATAAGGATTGGAAACCTCGGCGGCAAGTCCTATTCGCATACATTCCAGATAGATGCCACGTACGGGCTGTTTCGCGGCATGACACTTACGGCGGCATACCGTCTTAATGATGTTAAGACGACCATCGGGGGCAGGCTTGTTGAGAAGCCCCTTACAAGCAAGTACAAAGGACTGCTCACTGCTTCGTATAAGACTCCGCTCGGACTGTGGCAGTTTGACGCCACATTGCAGCTTAACGGAGGAGGACGGATGCCCGTTCCTTATGAAAAGGAAGACGGCACGCCGTCGTGGAACAAGCGTTTCGGAGCATACGAGCAATTAAGCGCACAGATAACGCGCTGGTTCAGACACTTCTCTGTTTACGTCGGCGGTGAGAACCTTACGGGGTTCAAACAGAAAACTCCTGTCATATCGGCAGATAATCCGTGGAGCCGTGAGTTTGAGCCGACCATGATATGGGGTCCGGTGCACGGTGCAATGGTCTATGCCGGTATAAGGGTGAAGATAGGAAGAGACTGAAATACATTAATGATAACATAGAATTTATTTTATTATGAAAAAGAACCTGTTTTTATTGGTCTTGCTGTTTGCCTCGATGGCTGTTTCGGCAAAAGACATCCGTAAAGTTACGGTTACAACAACTCCGCAGATGCACTGTGCGGCATGTGAGAACAAGATAAAAAACAACCTGCGTTTTGAAAAGGGAGTGAAGATGATAGACACCGACATAGAGAAGCAGGCTGTCGTAATAACGTATGATGCGGACAAGACAACGGTGGAGAAGCTTATAAAAGGATTTGAGAAATTTGGCTACAAAGCCCGTGAAGTGAAAGAAGGGCATGCCGCACAGAGTGCCGCCGATAGCGGATGCCACTAAAAAACAGTCATTATGACACGCCGTGAAGACAGTCCCGGATATTCCGAAAGACTGTCTTCATGTTTAGAAAGGAGGAGGATATTGCAAAACCAGAGATTATTCCGGCATGCCGGAATGATTGAATTTTGACATACCACCCCTCTCTTTCGCTTTAAGCAAGCGGACAATTTAAAGCGTGTTTATGCCATCTTGGTGCAAGACTGATGACGGGTCGTCACTCCGTCACAGCCGACAGCGGCGTATATTCCAGTCCCCATACCTTTGCCACCGCCTCGTACGTAATCTTCCCGTATGCCATGTTCACGCCTTTCATCAGAGCCTCGTCGTCCCTGCATGCCTGTTCCCAGCCCTTGTCAGCAAGCGACACGGCATAGCGCAACGTGGCATTTGTCAGTGCGTATGTCGATGTGTTGGGAACTGCACCCGGTATGTTTGCCACGGCATAATGCAGTATTCCGTCCACCATGTATGTCGGTTCGCTGTGTGTAGTGGGATGCGATGTCTCGAAACATCCGCCCTGGTCTATTGCCACATCCACAAGCACGCTGCCCGGCTGCATAAGTCCGAGCATATCCCTTGTTATGAGTTTCGGGGCGGCATCTCCCGGCACGAGCACCGAGCCAATTACAACATCGGTGTCGCGGAGTTCCTTTTTGATGTTGTGTTCCGACGAGTAGAGCGTGTGTACGTTAGCAGGCATCTCGACGGAGAGCTGCTTCAGCCGCGGCAGTGATATGTCGGTTATTATCACGTCTGCGCCCATTCCTGCCGCAATCCTTGCCGAAGCTTCGCCCACGGTGCCGCCTCCCAGTACCAGCACCTTTGCCGGCTTTACGCCTGGGACGCCCATCATCATCTTGCCTTTGCCGCCCTTTGTGCGTTGCAGATAGTATGCCCCGTTGAGTGCAGCCATGCGTCCGGCAACCTCGCTCATGGGTATCAGCAGCGGCAGCGAGCGGTCTTTCTTCTCCACCGTCTCGTATGCTATGCACACCGCACCGCTTTTCTGCATGGCGAGCGTAAGCTCTTCGTCGCATGCGAAGTGGAAGTAGGTGAACACAATCTGCCCCTCGCGTATCAGCGGATATTCAGGCTTGACAGGCTCCTTCACCTTTACAATCATGTCAGCCCACGCATAAACATCCTCAATCGACGGCAGTATCTTTGCCCCTACGTTGAGGTATTCATCGTCGGAAAAGCCGCTTCCTTCACCTGCCGTATGCTGAACGGACACTTCATGACCATGCCTTATAAGTTCTGCGACGCCTGCCGGGGTCATGCCAACGCGGTTTTCGTTGTTCTTGATTTCTTTTGGAATTCCTACTTTCATGGTGTTTCGATTTAAAGGTTAATACTTTTCGGGTTTAAGTCCGGTGCATATATCACTCTTCTTCCCATTTACAAATATACGAATAAGTCGAGAACAAAACAACAAATTTATTTGTTTTTTGTCGAGCGTGAGTATATAAGACGTAGTAGAATACGAAGTCAAATATACGAATAAGTCGAGAACAAAACAACAAATTTATTTGTTTTTTGTCGGGCGTGAGTATATAAGACGTAGTAGAATACGAAGTCAAATATACGAAAAATACTGTTACGCTGTTCCACTATGTGCATAAAAAACATGCAGTCTCCGGCAGGCGGGTTTGCTGCATGCCGCTTCTTACAATCCGAAACGCCGTCTTTTGCAGTCTGAAAGGTGCCCTTTCAGACGACGAAAGGGCACCTTTTGGAGCCTGAAACGCCACCTTTTGGAAAACGGAAGGTAGTTGGTGAAAACCGTAAGAAAAAGCTCTTGAAATGTAACAGATTGTAAGTTCTGTGCCCGCTTCCCGCCTTCACAGTCATTGACGGTAACCCCATGGGACGATGCCGCAGACATGCCGGGATACCTGCAATATGTTCTTTTCTTGCCGATACAGTTGTACATTCAGCCTTAATTTGCTAATTTTGCGCTCAAAGAATATATTTTTAAATTATGACAGCAATGACATTATATCCAAAACTGATAAAAGATGCTTTGGCAACAGTGACGTATCCAGGCACGAAAAAAAATCTCGTGGAAAGCGACATGGTGGCAGACAACCTCCATATAGACGGCATGAAGGTGTCGTTTTCACTGATATTCCCGCGCGATACCGACCCTTTCCTCAAGTCTACGGTCAAGGCTGCCGAGGCGGCAATACACTATCATGTGTCCAAGGACGTTGAGGTGGAGATAACAACAGAGTTTAAGAGCAAGCCGCGTCCTGCCGTAGAAGATTTTCTTCCGGGCGTTAAGAACATCGTTGCCGTAAGTTCCGGCAAGGGAGGAGTGGGCAAGAGCACCGTTGCCGCAAACCTTGCCATAGCGCTGGCACGCATGGGCTATAAGGTAGGGCTGCTCGATGCTGATATCTTCGGACCGTCAATGCCCAAGATGTTCGGCGTTGAGGACGCGCGCCCGTATGCCGTGGAGAAGGACGGACGCAACCTTATAGAGCCTATAGAGAAGTATGGCGTGAAGCTGTTGAGCATCGGTTTCTTCGTAAACCCCGACACGGCGACGCTGTGGCGCGGCGGCATGGCAAGCAATGCGCTGAAGCAGATGGTGGCAGATGCCGACTGGGGCGAGCTCGACTACTTTATCCTTGACACTCCCCCGGGAACAAGTGACATACATCTTACGCTCCTTCAGACGCTTGCCATAACGGGAGCGGTGATTGTAAGCACGCCTCAGGCGGTGGCACTCGCCGATGCGCGCAAGGGCATAGACATGTATACAAACGAGAAGGTGAATGTGCCCATACTGGGACTTGTCGAGAACATGGCGTGGTTTACGCCTGCCGAGCTTCCGGAGAACAAGTATTATATCTTCGGAAAGGACGGCTGCAAGAACCTTGCCGAAGAGGTGGGCTGCCCGCTCTTGGCGCAGATACCGGTGGTGCAGGGCATCTGTGAGGGCGGCGATGACGGCACGCCCGCTGCGCTCAATGCCGAGACGATGACCGGAAGCGCGTTTATCAGTCTGGCACAGGCGGTGGTGACAATGGTGAACAGGCGCAACAAGGAGAAAGAACCCACACGCATCGTGAAGGTGAAGAAGTGATTTCATTATAAAAAATGGCAGGCAACATGTGTATGTTCCTGCCATTTTTTATTTTATCAGTCGATATATCTCTTGACGATATTGCCGTATTCGTCTATCCTCCTGTCGCGCATGAAGGGCCACCAGCGGCGCACTTGCTCGCCGTGGGCTATGTCGAGGGTTATAATCTTGTGCTCTTCTTCTGTGCTTGAGGCACGGTATATCATCTCCCCCTGCGGTCCGGCAACAAACGAGCTGCCCCAGAATTGTATGCCTCTTGTCTGTCCCGAGGGGTCCGGCTCATGCCCCACGCGGTTCACCGCTATGACGTGTATGCCGTTTGCCACGGCATGTCCGCGCTGAACCGTAGTCCACGCCTCGCGCTGCCGCTGCTGTTCCTCTTCCGTGTCGCTGCTCTCAAAGCCTATTGCCGTGGGGTATATCAGCACGTCGGCACCATGTAGCGACATGAGACGTGCAGCCTCCGGATACCACTGGTCCCAGCATACCAGTACGCCGAGACGCCCTACCGATGTGTCGATGGGGCGGAAACCGAGGTCGCCGGGCGTGAAATAAAACTTCTCGTAGTATGCTGGATCGTCCGGAATGTGCATCTTGCGGTATCTTCCTGCAATCGTTCCGTCCTTCTCTATCACCACTGCCGTGTTGTGATAAAGCCCTGGCGCGCGTCTTTCGAACAGTGATGTCACTATCACGACACCGTGTTCGCGGGCGAGCTTTCCGAAGAACTCGGTTGAAGGACCGGGTATCGGCTCGGCAAAGTCGAAGTTGTTTACGTCTTCGGTCTGGCAGAAATACAGTCCGTTGTGCAGCTCCTGCATCACGATGAGCTGTGCCCCGAGCCGTGCCAGTTCTGCCGTTTTGTCGGCAAGCTGCTTCATGTTGTCCGCCGTGTCGGCTGTGTTGTGCTGCTGTATTATGCCTATTTTTATTTCTTTCATTGTCCTATGGGTTTATATTGTCCGTTTTCTTGCTGTTTGTCTTCAAGTGTTCTGTACCGGTTTTCATACCGCTCCTTCCGGATACTGCATGGTGCAGCAGTGCAGTGAGCCGTGCTGCCGCACTACGGTGAGGCTGTCTATGCCGATGAGCCGGTGGCAGGGGAAGGCTGTGGCGAGCACCTTGCGTGCCCTCCCGTCGTTCTCCGGCTGTGAGTATGTGGGGTATATCACGGCGTTGTTCATTATTACAAAGTTTGCGTATGTTGCCGGAAGCCTGTCGTCCCCGTCATATATCGCGTCGGGCATTGGCAGCCGCAGCAGGCGGTAGGGCTTGCCTTCTGCTGTTGTGAATGTCCTTAGCTGCTCTTCCATGAGCCTGAGGTCGGCATAGTGGCTGTCCTCAGTGTCGTCGCAGCCCACATACACCAGCGTGTCGTCTGGTGCCGTGCGTACAAGGGTGTCGATGTGTCCGTCGGTGTCGTCTCCCTCGAGATGCCCGTGGTCTATCCATAATATGCGCTCTGCGTTGAGACATCTTTTCAGCTTGTCTTCTATCTCCTCCTTTGTCATCGGCTGGTTGCGGTGAGGCGCGGTGAGGCATCCTGTCGTAGTGAATATGGTGCCCTTGCCGTCGCTCTCTATCGAGCCGCCTTCCAGCACGAAGCCGTTGAGGTCGGCATATTCTCCCCGGCATATTCCGGCGGCATACAGGCTGCGGTTTATGGCGTTGTCTTTCCCGGACGCAAACTTTTCTCCCCAGCCGTTGAAACGGAAGTCGAGCAGCTTGCAGGTGTTTCCGTCCGTTAGGGTGATAAATCCGTGGTCGCGTGCCCATGTGTCGTTTGTATCACAGCGGTGAAACCGTATGTTCTTCATCTGTATGTCGGTAAGTGCTTCATCAAGCATGCTCTTCACCTTGTCCGTGTCTGGTGCGACGACAATCAGAAGCTCGTTGTCGGTTATCGCTCTTGCCATTTCCACGTATGTGGCATTTATGCTGTCAAGATAGTCTTTCCAGTCGGTTCCGGAGTGAGGCCATGTCAGCTGTATAGCGCTCTGCCTCTCCCATTCCGCCGGAAGTCTCATAGTGTTTGCCATGTTATTCAGTAATTATCTAATTGTTGTTTAAGTTTCTCTTTCTTGGACATCTTGTGCTTGTCTTTCAGCGCACTTATGGCAAGAGGTATGAAACCGAGCGGATTAAATCCCTTTGCCATTTCCTGGTTGGCAATAAGCTTCCTGTCCGTTGCGGTCATGCCGCTGTAGTTGAACTTGGGGCCCGGCTTCTTGGCATATACCACAACCTCTGCAAGGCTCCTGCCGTTGGGCAGCAGAAATACGGTGTCCCTTATCTCGTCACGCCTCATGTTGCGCGACAGATAGCCCGAACGCGTGAACGTGGCACTGCTGAAGTCGTCGGTGATGTGGAAAGAGCCGTCCCATTTTGTCCTGACACCTTTGTTGGTGTTCATGTTGATTGTAACGTCCTTTACAGGTATTCGCGTCTCTATATCCACTACAATGCCGCTTATCTGTGCCCGGATGTCATGGCACAGGAGAATGAAAAATGATATAAAGAACGTTTCTTTCATAAATACAGGAAAATATAATGCAAGCAGTCGCAATGGTAGATATGTTTTCACATAACCGTGTGCAGCTTGTTTATGCAAAGATTATGCAAACCGAACGCAATCAAGCTTGCTTGAATTGCTGAGGTGCAGCTTATCTTATGCAAAGGTATTGTTTCTTTTCATAATGCTGTAATAATGATAATCTATTTAATTACATTTATTTAAATTTAGTAGTTAATGGGCTTTGGCTTTGCATATATTCATTGTTTTTAGTATTTTCGCTGCCGTTATGCGAACAGTTACATTATTATTTGCACTCATTGGCACCGCCTGCCTTTCATTGTCCTGCAGTATTGGCGACGGCAGGAAGCCTCTTGCCGGAGGCATAAGGGACGATAGGATGGACGTTGGAGCAACGTCCGGACATCAGGATTATGATACTCCTGATGTTGGTACATACCGTGGATTTACAGGCTTGCCGGCACCAGTGACGCAACTTCCGGAGCAGTTTTTGAGAAGGACAGGATACGTTGTGTCGTACAATAAGGACACCCGGCTGCCCAACTGGGTGGCATGGCATCTGACGGCAGAACACACAAACGGTGCCGCCAAGCGTCCGTCGAGGGCATTTCATGAGGACGAAGAGGTCCCGGCACCGAGGGCGGAGGACCGCGATTACTACAATTCGGGCTACGACAGGGGACACATGTGTCCCGCAGCCGACAACAAATGGAGCGGCGATGCGATGCTCGAGTCGTTCCTGTTTACAAATATGTGTCCGCAAAATCATAGCCTTAACGTAGGCGACTGGAATGAAATGGAGAACCAGTGCCGCCGTTGGGCGCAGCAGTACGGCGACATATACATTGTTTGCGGACCCGTGTTGTACAAGGGAAAGCACAAGACCATCGGTCGTAATAAGGTCGTTGTACCCGAAGCTTTCTTCAAGGTCGTGCTTTGTCTTGCCGGCACTCCAAAGGCGATAGGCTTCATATATAAGAATGTGGCGGGCGACAGACCGAAGGGAGACTACGTGAATACGGTGGACGAAGTGGAGAGAATAACGGGTTTCGACTTCTTTCATGACCTTCCTGATGATGTCGAAGCCGCCGTCGAAGCAAGTTGCAGCCTGTCCGACTGGTGACATTATGCTTTCTGTCAAGGCTGTACTTAAATAGTTAAAATAGAATAATTATCACTCTTTTATACGCCGTTTATGCGCCGGAATGTTTAATTTTGCAAAACAATACATATTAAATAAAGGCTGAAAAGCGTGAAAATAAGAGAAGTGGTTGATGCCCTTGAACGTTTCGCGCCTCTGCCCTTGCAGGAAGGATGGGATAATTCTGGCCTGCAAGTAGGATTGACAGAGGCGGAAGTATCAGGGGCATTGTTGTGTCTTGACGTGACGGAAGAAGTGGTGGACGAGGCTTTGCGGCTTGGCTGCAACCTCATTGTCTCACATCATCCGCTCATATTCCGTGCCCTGAAGCAGGTTTCCGGCGCAACAGACGTTCAGAGAACAGTTATTAAGGCAATACGTAACAATGTTGCCGTGGTGTCCATGCACACCAACATGGACAACGCCCGGGGTGGTGTAAACTTTAAGATTGCCGAAAAATTAGGGCTTTCCGACGTCCGTTTCATCGGTGATGAGAGCCTCGTGGCGGAGAAAGGCAGCGGTGTCGTTGGCGAGCTTTCGCAGCCTGTGGAGGCAGAGGAGTTCATCCGGATGCTGAAAGAACGCTTTGACGTCCAGTGTGTTCAGTGCAACCAGCTGCTGCACCGCAGCATAAGGCGGGTGGCACTTTGCGGCGGCTCAGGCTCTTTCATGCTTGATGAGGCGGTAAATGCCGGCGCCGATGCCTTCGTTACCGGCGAGATGCACTATCATGAGTTCTTTGCCCGCGAGCAGCAGATACAGATAGCGGTCATCGGCCATTACCAGAGCGAACAGTATACAAACGAGATATTCAATTCAATAATCAAGGAGGCGTGTCCGCATGTGAGGACTTTCCTTACGCAGACGAACACCAATCCGATAATCTACTTATAAATATGGCAAAGAAAGATCTTACAGAACTGTCGGTGGAAGAGAGGCTTAAAACTCTTTACCAGTTGCAAACCACCCTGTCGGCAATCGACGCAAAGAAGGCACTTCGCGGAGAGCTGCCTCTTGAAGTTAAGGACCTGGAAGATGAAATCGTTGGTCTTAACACACGTGTCAAAAATATTCAGGCGGAGATAGCTGATTTCAAGGAAGCTGTGTCAAAGAGAAAGGCAGACATTGTCGAGGCAGAAGCGAGTGTGGCACGTTATAAGACGCAGCTTGACGACGTTAAGAACAACCGCGAGTACGACACGCTGAGCAAGGAGATAGAGTTCCAGTCGCTCGAGATAGAGTTGTGCAACAAGAAGATAAAGGAGGCAAACATTAAGATAGAGGAGAAGACGCGCGACCTTAATGCCGCCGAGGAGCTTATCAATGACCGTCAGCAGGCTCTCGCAGAGAAGAAGAGCGAGCTGGACGAGATTGTAAGTGAGACACGTGCAGAGGAAGAAAAGCTCAGGGAGAAGTCGCGTGAACTGGAACTGAAGATAGAACCGCGTCTGCTTACAAGCTTCTACCGCATCCGCGACAATGCCCGCAACGGTCTTGGACTGGTGTATGTGCAGCGTGATGCCTGCGGCGGATGCTTTAACAAGATACCGCCACAGCGTCAGCTTGACATAAAGATGCACAAGAAAATCATTGTCTGTGAGTATTGCGGACGCATCATGATAGACCCGGAGCTGGCTGGTGTGAAAACCGAAAAGCCCGAGGAGGAGAAGCCGAAGCGCAAGCGTGCAATCCGAAAGAGCAAGTCGGGCGAGGAGGCAGAGGACTGATCTGCCGTCGTAAGATGGCTTCTTTAATAAACAGGGAAATCCGGTTACAACCGGATTTCCCTGTTTTTGGATAACGGCATAGTGTCCTTAATAATCAATGATGTTTTGTGACTGTGTGCAGGAAACGGCAATGTATATATAAAAAAGAGAGCGTACAATTGTACGCTCTCAACCAACACAAAAACTAAACTAGACTTAATTAGACAAAGCAAACTTTTCACAAAGCCCTCATTGTCGTATGCAAATATACGATAAATAATCGAAATTCAATCAAAGAAAGCGTTGTTTTTTTACACTTTTATGGTTAAATGTCATATTATCGTTGTTTTATTGGTCAGATAGAGGTCTAAAACTGTCATCGCAGCCATTGCCTCGACAATGGGCACAGCCCTCGGAAGCACACACGGATCATGCCGTCCGCTTGCCTTCATCGTTATGCTGTTACCGTCGACATCCACTGTCTTCTGCTCTTGCAGCAGCGTTGCCACCGGCTTGAATGCAACGCGGAAATATATGTCCTCTCCGTTACTTATGCCCCCTTGTATTCCTCCGCTGTTGTTTGTGGCGGTGCATATACGTCCGTTGTCATTGAGGAATGCGTCGTTTATCTCGCTTCCGCGTGCCTCTGCCACGTCAAATCCCATACCGAACTCGACTGCCTTTGCAGCGTTTATTCCCAGCATGGCACCGCCCAGCATGGCGTTCAGTTTGCCGAATTCCGGTTCGCCCAGTCCTGCCGGGCAGCCCTTTATCACGCAAGTTATCGTTCCGCCTATAGTGTCGCCCTGTGCTTTCACTTCGGCAATGAGCCTTTCCATTTCCTTAGCCTTTGCCTCGTCAGGACAACGGACAATGCTGTTTTCCGTCTTTGTAAGGTCGTATGCCTTGTAATCCTTGTCCAGACGTATGTGTCCCACCTGTGATGTGTAGGCATGTATCTCCACTCCAATTTTCCTGAGAGCCAGCTTAGCCAGTGCACCGCCCACACACCTGCTTATCGTTATGCGTGCCGACGAGCGTCCGCCGCCGCGGTGGTCGCGTATGCCATACTTATTATAATAGGTGTAGTCGGCATGAGACGGACGGAAGGCGTTGCGCAAATTGTCGTAATCATACGAGTGCTGGTTGGTGTTGTGTACGACAAACCCAATGGGACAGCCGGTCGATTTGCCCTCGAAGACACCGCTTAGAAGTTCAACCCTGTCACCCTCGTTGCGTCCTGTGGTTATGCAGCTCTGTCCCGGACGGCGCCTGTCAAGTTCCCGTTGTATGAAGCCGGTGTCGATGTCGATGCCTGCCGGCATGCCGTCAATTACCCCTCCAACGGCTTTTCCGTGACTTTCGCCGAACGATGTAAGCGTGAAAATGTTACCGAAAGTATTCCTCATCATCCGTTTTTTATCAGTGACAGTGTCCGCATCCGCATTCCCCGCCGTCTCCGTGGTGGTGTCCGCAGCCTCCGTCATGATTATGATTACCGCCGCAATCTCCGTCGCAGTGACCTCCACAGCAGCATCCGCCGCCGCTCATGCGGTTTATCATTCCCTGTATCTCGTCGTTGGTTGCCTCGCGCGACTCAATAACAACACCCTTAAAAAACAGGTCGTAGCCTGCATACGGGTGGTTGAAGTCCATCTTCACGCTGTCTGCTCCCACTTCGAGAACCTTTGCCTGAAACCTGTTGCCGTCCTCGTTCTGCATCGGTACGATGGCTCCCGGATAGATATGCTCATGGTCGAAGTGCCCGTTTATGGAAAATACGGACCTCTCCAAATCGAGTATATGCTCGTCGGAGCGGACCCCGAAAGCCTTTTCCACGGGAACTTCAAATTCGAATGTTGCGCCCTTTTCAAGGTTGACGACATTCTTCTCAAATTCCGGATGCGCTATGCCGAAGCCGCTGATAAACTGGAACGGATGTTCAATGTCGGTCTCTTCCACCGCTTCTTTCTTTTCGCCGTTGACGGTATACAGCTTGTATGCCACGGCGATGTACTTGTTTCCTTTTGTCTCCATCATATATTATTGTGTATTATTCCTGTCCTTCTTAATGTGAGTTTGGTAAATCATGCAAACCACCCCACATGCGAGTGTGTCAAAATTCAGTTCTTCCAGCCTGTAGGGACATATTTTTGTATTTGTCCGTTTATAGTATCCTGATATTCAGTGGCTGCTTGGCGGACAAATACAAGAATATGTCCCTACAGGCTGGCTGGAAGCATTTCATATATTGGCACATCCTCACACGGTGCGGTATCGTATGCAAAGATAATGCAAGCCGAATGCAATCAAGCTTGCTTTAGATTGCTGAGGCGCCGCTTATCTTATGCAAAGATAATGCAAACCGGACGCAATACAAAATAAAAAGATTGTTTTTATCCGCCGTTGCATTTTTATTTATCCGTTCCTTTTGCGGTGCTTTCACGGGCGGCTATACATCTTCCCCGTTTCCAATGCACGACCTCTTGCATTCCAAAAGACGGCATATCGGGACGCAAAAGGGCACCTTTCGGAGTCTGAAATGCCGTCTTTTAGAAGCCAAAAGGTATCATCTTGATTTTCAACAAGTTGCATGCGCCATCGAAAAAGCCCGTTTCACGGCTGCATGAAGATGATGTTCAAAACAACGCCATGATGTGTTATATTGTTACATTATTGCTGAAAAACATTGCGAAATGTTTGTATGAATGAAATAAAAGTTTTACTTTTGCAACCGTTGATGTAAAAAACAATAAATAACAATGAATACACTGTACGCATCTTTTTATTACTTTTATTTTTACTTTGCAGGGATTTGCGAAGCGGGAAGTTGCGTGTAGGATTTCAACTTATGACAAGACAATCTTTAAAGAAAGATACAATCAAGTCCCGCTTCACAAAAGATGAGGCGGGATTTTTGGTATAACGGAATATATGATAAACGATGAAGACGATAGCAATACAAGGACTTGAAGGCTCGTTCCACGACATTGCCGCCCACGGCTACTTTGCCGGAGAGGACATAAGGCTGATATGCTGTGCCACGTTCGAACAGGTCTTTGAAAACATAAGGCGCAGTCCCGACACCGTGGGACTGGTGGCGATAGAGAACACCATAGCCGGATCGCTGCTCCACAACTACGAGCTGCTGCGCGACTCGGGCACTGTCGTGGCGGGCGAATACAAGCTGCGCATATCCCACTGCATCTGCTGCCTGCCCGAAGACTCGTGGGAAACGGTCACCGAAGTTCACTCCCATCCCGTTGCCCTGATGCAGTGCCGCGGCTTTCTTGCCAACCGTCCGGAGCTGAAGGCTGTGGAGGCGGAGGACACGGCAGGGTCGGCAAAGTTCATTGCAGGAAACAACTGCCGCGGATGGGCTGCGATATGCAGCCGTCAGGCGGCGGAAATGTACGGCATGAAGGTTCTTGAAGACAAGATAGAGGACAACAAGCACAACTTTACGAGGTTTCTCGTTGTTGTCACTCCCGGCAGGGAAGACGCTCTGAGAACACACGGAGAGGCAGACAAGGCAAGTCTTGTCTTCTCGCTTCCCCACGAGGAAGGCAGCCTCTCGCAGGTGCTGAGCATACTCTCGTTCTACAAGATAAACCTCACGAAGATACAGTCGCTGCCCATAATAGGACATGAGTGGGAGTATATGTTCTATGTAGACGTGATTTACAACAGTGCCACGCGCTTCCGCCAGTGCATGGATGCCATAGTGCCATTGACAAAAGAACTTAAGATATTAGGAGAATACAGACATGACGGAACAAACCCTACAATATAATATAGAGCCGGCAAGGCGCCTTGCCGAGGTCAGCGAATACTATTTCAGCCGCAAGCTCAAAGAAGTGGCGGGCATGAACGCTGCGGGCATGGACATAATAAGTCTTGCGATAGGCAGTCCCGACATGCCGCCGTCGCCGCATACCGTGGAGACACTGTGCGAGGTGGCACGGCGTGCCGATGCCCACGGCTATCAGCCCACTATGGGCACGCCCGAGCTGCGCACGGCAATGGCAGGATTTTACAGCCGCCGTTTCGGCGTTGAGCTTAATCCGCAGACGGAGATACAGCCGCTCATCGGAAGCAAGGAGGGCATACTGCATATAACGCTCGCCTTTGTAAACCCGGGCGACGAGGTGCTTGTTCCCGACCCCGGATATCCCACCTACACGTCGCTGAGCAAGATACTGGGGGCAAAGGTGGTGAACTATCCGCTTTGCGAGGACAACGGCTGGCAGCCCGACTTCGACGCCCTCGAGAACATGGACCTGAGCCGTGTGAGGCTGATGTGGACCAACTATCCCAACATGCCCACCGGCGGAAATGCGCGCATGGAGACATACCGCCGCCTCGTTGACTTTGCACGCCGGCACTCGATAGTGGTTGTCAACGACAATCCATATTCGCTTATACTCAACGAGAAGCCCCTCTCGCTGCTTCAGGTGCCGGGCGCGAAAGACTGCTGCATAGAGCTGAACTCCATGAGCAAGAGCCACAACATGCCGGGCTGGCGCGTGGGGATGTGCGCTTCCAACGCCACGTTCATAAGCTGGATACTGAAAGTAAAGAGCAACATCGACTCTGGAACGTTCCGCGGCATACAGCTTGCGGCAGCGGCGGCATACGACAACAGCGACGAGTGGCACCGCGAGGCAAACATCGAAGTGTACCGCCGCCGCCGCAAAACGGCAGAGCAGATAATGCGGATGCTGGGATGCACGTTCGATGAAGGGCAGGTGGGGATGTTCCTTTGGGGGCGCATTCCCGACGGATATGACGATGCCGAGCAGCTTACGGAGCGCGTCCTTCATGAGGCAAGGGTGTTCATCACGCCCGGATTTATCTTCGGCGGGAACGGCAGGCGCTACATACGCATTTCCCTCTGTGCCAAGGAAGAGAGGATGAAGGAGGCTTTGGAGAGAATAGCCGTGAGCATGGGAGACGACAGACAAAAGAATAATAATAAATAAATATACAGCAATGGAACTGGAACTGCAATCATTAAACCTGCCGTGCGACGACGAGCGTCTTATCGTCATGGCAGGTCCGTGTTCGGCGGAGACCGAAGAACAAGTAATAACAACGGCACGCCAGCTGGCGGCAAAAGGCTGCCACCTATTCAGGGCAGGCGTGTGGAAGCCGCGCACCAAGCCCGGAGGGTTTGAAGGAAACGGCGAGGCGGCACTGCCTTGGCTCAGGACCGTGAAGGAAGAAACGGGCATGATGGTGGCTACGGAAGTGGCAACGCCGGAGCATGTGGAGCTTGCCCTTAAATACGGCGTTGACATATTGTGGGTCGGTGCACGCACCACGGCAAACCCGTTTGCCATGCAGGCACTTGCCGACAGCCTGCGGGGAGTGGATGTTCCCGTGTTCGTGAAAAACCCGGTCAATCCCGACCTTGAGCTGTGGATAGGTGCCATGGAGCGCATCAACCAGGCGGGCGTGAAGCGCCTTGCGGCGATACACCGCGGATTTTCGAGCTACGACAAGAAGATTTACCGCAATCTGCCCATGTGGCAGATACCAATAGAGCTGCGCCGCCGCATACCGCAGCTTCCTATCATCTGTGACCCGAGCCACATAGGCGGCAGCCGCGAGCTTGTGGCACCGCTGTGCCAACAGGCAATGGACCTCGGCTTTGACGGTCTGATAGTGGAGAGCCACTGCAATCCCGACTGTGCATGGAGCGATGCCAAGCAGCAGGTTACGCCCGACGTGCTCGACTATATACTGAGCCTCCTCGTAATACGCGACGACAATATGACAACCGAGGGCATTGTGGCACTGCGCAAGCAGATTGACGAACTGGACAACCAGCTTATGGAACTGCTCGCAAAGCGCATGCGCGTATGCCGCGAGATAGGGCAGTATAAGAAGGAACACAACATGACGGTGTTGCAGACAGGACGCTATAACGAAATCCTTGACAAGCGCGGCGCGCAGGGAACGTTGTGCGGAATGGACCCGAAGTTTGTGAAGGAAATATTCGAGTCGGTGCATGAGGAGTCGGTGAGACAGCAGATAGAGATAATAAACAGGTGAGGCGTTTATGAAAATTCTGGTACTTGGAGCAGGTAAGATGGGGAGCTTCTTCCTCGACCTGCTGAGCTTTGAACATGAGGTGGCGGTGTATGAGAAAGACCCCGCACGGCTGCGGTTTACTTACAATACCCTGCGCTTTACGCAGCTGGAGGAGATAAGGGCGTTTGCTCCCGAACTGGTGATAAATGCCGTCACGGTGAAATATACCATACCTGCGTTTGACGAGGTCCTGCCCCTGCTGCCCGACAACTGCATAATAAGCGACATCTCGTCGGTAAAGACCGGTCTGAAGGAATACTATGAGAAGAGCGGGCACCGCTATGTGTCCACTCACCCTATGTTCGGTCCCACCTTTGCCAACCTGAGCCAGCTGCACGAGGAGAATGCGATAATAATAAGCGAGGGCGACTATATGGGCAGGATATTCTTCAAGGACCTGTACAGCAAACTGGGGCTTAACATCTACGAGTATACCTTCGAGGAGCACGACCGCACGGTGGCATACTCGCTCAGCATACCGTTTGTGAGCACCTTTGTCTTTGCCGCCGTGATGAAGCATCAGGATGCGCCGGGAACAACCTTCAAGCGTCACATGCGCATAGCAAAGGGCGTGTTGAATGAAGACGACTATCTCTTGCAGGAAATACTGTTCAATCCCTACACCTCGGAACAGGTGGGGAAGATACGTACGGAGCTTAAAGAGCTGCTCGGCATAATAGAAACGAAAGACGCAGCAGGCATGAAGGCTTATCTTGAGAAGATACGGAGGAACGTGGAGTAGAGAGGAATTTGTAATTTATAATTCATAATTTATAATTTATAATTGTGGTGGGAGGTAACCCGTGACTCACGCCACTAATTCTTAACTTTGAACTCTTAATTCAAAATTCGTAACTCGTAATTCGTAATTCCAAACTCGTAACTCGTAATTCCAAACTCGTAACTCGTAATTCCAAACTCTTAATTCTTAACTCTTAACTCTTAATTTAACGTCATGTTGTCAACTCTCTTGCTCGGGATATTCACTTTTGTTCAGCTGAATTGTGAGAACCTGTTCGACTGCAGGCACGACACCTTGAAGCAAGACACGGAGTTCATGCCCGAAGGCAGCCGCCACTGGACGCGCAGCAGATACTGGAAAAAGCTGGACAACATTTCCCGCAGCATAGTGGCATGCGGCATGGACGGGCGCGAATGGACACTGCCCGACATGGTTGCATTGTGTGAGGTTGAGAACGACAGCGTGATGTACGACCTTACAAGGCGCTCGCTTCTGCGCGGGGCGGGCTATGAGTATGTCATGACAAACTCACCCGACGTGCGCGGAATAGACGTGGCATTGATGTATTCGCCGTTCTCGTTTGCCCTGATAAGCCATTTTCCCATACGCGTAGAGCCGTTGAAGGGCATGCGCCCCACACGCGATATATTGTATGTATCGGGCAGGCTTGTCACCGACGACACGCTTCATGTGTTTGTCGTCCATGCCCCGAGCCGCTACGGAGGAGAGAAAGCCACGCGCCCTTACAGGATGCTCGTGGCTGAGAGGCTTGGCATGGCTGTGGACTCTTTGCGCCGTTTGTCGCCCGAAGCCAATATCATCATCGCCGGAGACTTCAACGACGGATGTGGCGACAGTGCCCTTGTCAGGCTGCAAGCCATGGGACTTGAGGATGTCTCAGCCGGCGTGACGGGGCGCAACGGGGCAAGGGGAACATACAAGTATCGCGGCATGTGGAGCAGCATAGACCACATACTTATTAGCAAAAGTGTTAAAAAGTGGTTTAAAGACTGTGTCGTAAACGATGAAAAGTTTCTTCTTGAAGAAGACATGCGCTATGGCGGCATGCAGCCGAAACGCAGTTATACAGGGTATAAGTACGTTGGCGGGTATAGCGACCACCTGCCTCTCAGGGCACGTTTCGTGCTGTTAAAAGATACTGAATAACCTTTCTAAATAAGGGACTTATTGCGAAAGTGGCTATATTTGCATTGTAAACAATATGTCTAACCCTTAAAAATTACAGTTATGATTGGATCAATTATTATCGGTATCCTTGCCGGTTTTCTTGCCGGAAAGCTGATGCGTGGAGGCGGTTTCGGATGTCTTTGGAACCTTTTGCTTGGTGTTGTAGGCGGTGCTGTCGGCGGATGGGTGTTCAGCCTGTTCGACATTTCATGGGACGGAAGCTGGATAGGTCAGCTCGTTACGGCAGTAATAGGTGCCGTCCTTGTATTATACGTGGCGTCTCTTTTCAGGAGGAAATAGCCTGAGGATATATTTCTTGCCTGCATTTCTTGTTTTCATAAAATGTATCTTTCTGCCGGTAGGCTTGTTCAGGATAACATAAGGGACATGTTGTTACGGCGGCAGAATAGCATAAGAGTATATTTACAGATAGCAGAAAGGGGGTGTGCTTAAAAAAGTGCAGGCAGTAAATCCTTTAATGCGGGTGCTCTCTTGTCGGGGAGCACCCGCAGTTAGTTTTGTATATGCCGTGTTACACCTTATTATATATAAGGAGGGATGAGACGGAAACAGTTGCATTTATGATGCTATTGCCCGCCTCCTGCATTATTTTTACGCTCAAAAGTTTGTTCATGTCGTCATAAAGAATTACATTTGCAGCCCCTTGTTTAAATGTGGACAATTTATTAACGGCTATGAATATACGGAAAAAGACATTCTTGTTTTATGCAATGCTGTGCATGGCTGCACAGATGTTTGCGCAGGGACCCAATGGAAGCGGTACCTATTATAAGCCTGCGAACGGCAGGAAAGGACAGAGCCTGAAGACGGCACTGTACAGAGTAATTGCCACTCACACCAATGTCGGCTATGACGGACTGTGGTCTTGTTATCATAAAACGGACAGGCGTGCCGACGGAAAGCTTTGGGACATGTACTCCAACATCACCAATTTTGTGATAGGAGGCAGTGCACAGGGACATAACTACAGTAAGGAAGGAGACGGGTACAACCGTGAGCACTCCATGCCGAAGAGCTGGTTTAATGAAGGCTCGCCGATGAAAAGCGATTTGGTTCACGTTGTTCCCACCGACGGATATGTGAACAACCGCCGCGGAAACTACCCGTTTGGTGAAGCAGATGGAAGTCTTTATATGTCGAACGGCGGTTTCAGCAAGCTTGGAAAATGTACAACGAGCGGATACAGCGGTACGGTTTTTGAGCCCAACGACCAATATAAAGGCGACTTCGCCCGTATATATTTCTACATGGCAACATGCTATGAGGACAAGATACAGGGCTGGAGCAGTCCGATGCTTGCCGGAAACAAGTATCCGGCATACAAGGACTGGGCTATACAGATGCTGCTGCGGTGGGCGGAGGAAGACCCTGTGTCGCAGAAAGAGATTGACCGTAACAATGCCGCCTATGAGCTGCAGGGCAACCGCAACCCGTTTGTTGACTATCCCGGACTTGAACAGTATGTATGGGGAAATAAGAAAGACGTGGCTTTCAGCTATGACAACTATGACGGGACGAACCCCAACCCGGACCCCGATCCCGACCCGGACCCCGATCCAAATCCTGATCCTGACCCCAATCCCGACCCCGTTGAGGGCGGTCAGACGTATAAGAAGATAATGTCTGAGGCAGACTTGCTGGCGGGAACGGCATATCTCATCGTGTGCGAGGATGCAAAGGAGAGCGTGCCTGTGGCAATGGGAGCCACGAAGAATGATATCCGTGACGTTGCAGCAGTCACCGTAAAAGGCGGTACTATAACTACTGTTGTTAATGAAGAGGGCAAGCCCCGTCAGATGATACTCGGCGGTTCGGCAGGTGCATATACATTCTACGATGCCAAGGAAAATGTGTATCTGACGCTTTCCTCAGACGGAAACAAACTGCACAATGCATCGGATGTGTCGTCAAACAATGCAAAATGGACCATAACGTTCAGCGGAGAGACGGCTGAGATAAAGAACAATGCCTATTCAAACCGCTCGATACAGTATAACATAAGTTCTCCACGCTTTGCCTGCTACAGACCCGGACAGAAGCCGGTGATGCTTTATAAGAAGGTGGAGACAACCGGAATAGGAGGCACGACAGTCGGCTACGCCACCGGAAAGGTGCGCGTTTACAGTCTGACAGGTGTCCTCGTGCGTTCGGACGTAGACAGGGCAGAGGCATTCAAGGGGCTTCCGAAAGGCATATATATAATAGGTAAGAACAAGTATGTGGTGAGATGATGATGTGATAATGACGGTTTCGGTATCATGACAGTTGCGTTTGCCGGATTACATGAGATGTTAAAAACAGTGATAAAGGGCACAGATTGTAATGTCGGAAGGCAAAAAATAACGTTTTTAGTAGTAAAATATGTTTATTTGTATTGTTAAAATGGAAAATTGATACGAGAAATTTGGTTATATCATTATTATTTTATTTCTTTGCACACAGATAAAGGCAAAATTATAAAGTTATAAGGTTTAATTTAAAATCAGAGAAGTATGAAAAAATTATTTACTTTGGTAGCAGCTGCAGCTTTTGCTGCTTCTGTATCAGCTCAGACAGTAACTGAGAGCAAATCTACTGACAACTGGTATGTTGGTGTAAATGGTGGTGTAGCTTCTGCAATGAAGGGTCACGCTCTTCTGAAGGATCTTACTCCAAATGCCGGCATCCGCGTTGGACGTTACTTCACACCGGTATTCGGACTTGCAGTTGAGAGCAATGCTTACTTCAAGAACACAAACGGTTACACAAACGGTACTGTAGTTAACGCAATCAACACATCATTGCTCGGTACTGTAAACCTGAGCAACTGGTTCGGCGGTTACAAAGGCGAGCCCCGTTTCTTCGAAGTATCTGCTGTTGCAGGTATGGGTTGGGGTCACATCTTCGGTACTCCTTCAGACTATACGAAGGATGACCACCTGACATCTAAGGCAGGTCTTGACTTCGCAATCAACCTTGGCAAGGATAAGGCATGGCAGGTTTATATCGAGCCGGCAGTTATCTGGTCACTTGGTGGCGGCGAGCTTAGCGCAGCTAACAACTTCAAGTACAACGCTAATTTCTCTAACCTCCAGCTGAACGCAGGTGTTGTTTACAAGTTCGGTAACTCTAACGGTACACACAACTTCACAATCGCACAGGTTCGCGACCAGGCTGAAATCGACGGTCTGAACGCACGTATCAACGACCTCCGCAGCGACCTGAACGGCAAGGATGCACAGCTTGCAGCTAAGGACCGTCAGATTGCAGACCTCCAGAAGGCTCTCGACGACTGCAACAAGAAGCCTAAGTATGAGAAACCTGCTACTGCAACAAACCTCCAGCCGACAGTTCTCTTCCGTCAGGGCAAGTCTGTAGTTGACGCTGCACAGTATGCTCCGATTGAGCTTATCGCACAGTACATGAAGAATCACAGAGATGCAACTGTTGAGATCAAGGGTTATGCTTCACCGGAAGGCTCTAAGGAGTTCAACCAGAAGCTTTCTGAAAAGCGTGCAGAAGCTGTTAAGAACATCCTCGTTAAGAAGTACAAGATTGCTGCTGACCGTCTTACAACAAAGGGTTGTGGCGAGACAGACAAGCTCTTCGAGCAGGTTGAGTTCAACCGTGTTGCTACTTTCAACGACAGCACAAAATAATTTGAAAGATTATTCTTAACCATAAAGCCCCTGTTGCCGAATGCAGCAGGGGCTTTTTCATGGTATATGGCAATGAGGAATGTGGTGGCTGAGCAAATATTTCCCCGTTTCTTTCCTTATGCCCGCTTATCTCTCCTTTTGTGTTTCATGAACTTTGCATAATGTAATCAGAATGCTGTTTTATCTGTCTTTATGCTTTCTCTCAACTCTCCATGCTTGCGTTGTTTTCAAATCTAAACCCTTTTTCACGTAAATATCGCACGTATGAGTGTGCAGCCGTAATGCTTTTTGTATAAGTCCTTTATGCTGCATGGAGCTTGATGTGTGCAGTATGTTGTGTCTTTTTAGATGAGAAAATTCCTGCTTTGTGTGCTAAAATGCGCCACTTTATGCGTCAAAGTTGCTGACAATACATGCCAATGATGCCTGCTTTATGCACCATAGATGCCCGCTTTAGAGCAGAAAAGCATTGCTTTTGCAGTCGTAACCCTATGCTTTTCCGTCCCGCGAACGCTTTTTGGCAGTTCTTTTCGTGTAGTTTGCCTGCTTTCGCGTATGTTTTTCAACTTACATATTGACATGTTTTTGCCCCAAATCCTTACATGCGGACTTTTGCGGGGCAGCGGCATGTAAGTCGTAATTGTCAGACATGGACATCTTTTTCGCGTAATTCAGATATTGCACATTATGTTTGTAAACGTGCAATATTTCTTTCGGTTTATAACAGAAATATCGCAAAAGTGTTGCAAATTGTAACAAACAGGCAAATTAATTATTTAAATTATTGCCTGTTAATCTAAAATAGACTACCTTTGCAAGGGTATATAATAAGGAAGGATATGCGTTCCTGCCGGGCATGGCAAGCCGCCGGAGTTGTGCTTGAGACTTGTCTGTGAAGGAAAGTATAAATGCAAGTAAGGATAAAAATACATATTTATATGAAACATCAGTTGAGAAGTGCAGTGTGTACGGAAGGCAGACGCATGGCAGGAGCCAGGGCGTTGTGGGTGGCAACGGGCATGAAGCGCGGTCAGTTTGGCAAGCCTATCATAGCCGTGGTCAACTCGTTTACGCAGTTTGTGCCCGGACATACCCACTTGCATGAGATAGGTCAGATAGTAAAGAGTGAGATTGAAAAGATGGGATGCTATGCCGCAGAGTTCAATACCATAGCCATTGACGACGGTATTGCAATGGGGCATGACGGCATGTTGTACTCATTACCCTCGCGCGATATCATTGCTGACTCGGTGGAATATATGGTTAACGCCCACAAGGCAGATGCCATGATATGTATATCCAACTGTGACAAGGTGACGCCCGGAATGCTCATGGCGTCGATGAGGCTTAATATTCCAACGGTATTCTGCAGCGGCGGTCCTATGGAGGCGGGACGCTGGAGGGGCGAGAACGCCGACCTGATAACGGCTATGGTCAAGGGTGCAGACAAGAGTGTGGGCGATGATGAAATGGCGGAGATAGAAAGCTGCGCCTGTCCGGGGTGCGGAAGCTGTTCCGGAATGTTCACCGCCAACTCAATGAACTCGCTTACGGAGGCTATCGGACTGTCACTGCCCGGCAACGGAACTGTGCTTGCCACGCACAAGAACCGCATACAGCTGTTCAAGGATGCTGCAAGACAGGTTGTTACAAATGCCTTCAGGTATTATGAGGACGGTGACGAAAGTGTACTTCCGCGCAGTATCGCCACGCGCGAGGCTTTTCTCAATGCCATGACGCTTGATATTGCCATGGGCGGAAGCACCAATACAGTGCTTCATCTGCTTGCCGTGGCACAGGAGGCGGGCGTGGATTTCACTATGCAGGATATAGACGCGCTGAGCCGCAAGGTGCCGTGTCTGTGCAAACTTGCCCCGAATACGCAGAAATACAGCGTGCAGGAGTGTAACCGTGCGGGAGGTATCTTCGGCATAATGAACGAGCTTGCCAAAGGCGGACTGCTGCATGAGACGGCAATGCGCGTGGATGGCGTAACGCTGGGCAGGCAGCTGAAGAAGTATGATATAACAAAAGAGAGTGTGGACGGCGATGCCGCACGCATATATGGCAGTGCTCCCGGCGGCAGGTTCTCAACGGTAATGGGTTCGCAGGACACACGTTGGGAGACACTTGACACCGACAGGGAGCATGGTTGCATACGCAGTCTTGAACATGCATATACAAAAGACGGCGGACTTGCCGTGCTTTTTGGAAATATAGCGCAGGACGGCTGTGTTGTCAAGACTGCCGGAGTGGACGAAAGTATATGGAAATTCCGTGGTCCGGCTAAGGTCTTCGACTCGCAGGAGGCTGCTTGCGAGGGCATTCTCGGCGGAGATGTCAAGAGCGGCGACTGTGTCGTCATCACTCATGAGGGACCTAAAGGCGGTCCGGGCATGCAGGAAATGCTCTATCCCACATCTTATATAAAGAGCATGCACCTTGGAAAAGAGTGTGCCCTTGTCACCGACGGCCGCTTTAGCGGCGGAACGTCGGGTCTGAGCATCGGGCATGTATCGCCGGAGGCTGCTGCCGGAGGCAATATCGGAAAGATACAGGACGGCGATATAATAGAGATAGACATACCTAACCGCTCGATAAACGTATTGCTGACAGATGAAGAGCTTGCCTCGCGCGGGCAGAGACCGGTGACAAGGACGCGCAATGTGAGCAAGGCTCTGCGTGCATACGCACAGAGTGTCAGCTCGGCAGACAAGGGAGGAGTGAGAGTGTTGTGAGTTATATGGTCTGTATGACATGTATGACTGATAAGACCGGTGAGTCTGATAAGGTGCAATAGGAGCAAGTATCGCAGACTAAAAGAACAATGCAATGTGTAAGGAAAAGATAACAGGAGCAGAGATATTGATGCGCTCGTTGAAGTTTGAGGGTGTGAAGACCATATTCGGGTATCCGGGCGGTTCTATTATGCCCGTGTTCGATGCTCTTTATGGATATACGAGAGGTGAGAACAGGACGTTCGACCATGTGCTTGTACGACATGAACAGGCTGCCGTACATGCCGCACAGGGCTATGCCCGTGTGAGCGGTGATGTAGGTGTATGCCTTGTTACGAGCGGTCCGGGGGCGACAAACACCCTTACGGGCGTTGCCGATGCCATGATGGACTCGACTCCCATTGTCGTAATAGCAGGACAGGTGGGCGTGGATGCGCTCGGCACCGATGCTTTTCAGGAGGTTGACCTCGTGGGCGTGGCTCAGCCGATAAGCAAGTGGAGCTATCAGATACGCCGTGCCGAAGACGTGGCATGGGCTGTAAGCCGTGCGTTCTACATCGCACGTTCGGGGCGTCCGGGACCGGTTGTCCTCGATTTCACGAAGAACGCGCAGGTTGCCTCAGCCGAATATCATACTGCAAAGGTTGACTTTGTGCGCAGCTATGTGGCATATCCCGTCCTTGACGACAGGCAGGTGGCACGTGCCGCTGAGATAATAAACAATGCGCAAAAACCTCTTGCTCTTGTAGGGCAGGGCGTGGAGTTGGGAAATGCGCATAACGAGTTGACAGAGTTCTTGGAGAAAGCCGACATACCGGCAGCACGAACATTGCTTGGGCTGTCCGCACTGCCGTCCGATCATCCGCTCAACGTTGGCATGCTCGGCATGCACGGCAATTATGCGCCAAACATAAAGGAGCAGGAGTGTGACGTACTTATAGCCATTGGCATGCGCTTCAGCGACCGCGTTACGTGCAATCTTGCAACATACGCGCGTCAGGCAAAGATTATACATCTGGATATAGACCGTTCGGAGATAGACAAGAACGTGATGACAGACGTGGCTGTGGTCGCAGACTGCAAGGTTTCTCTCCCGGCTATAACGCGTCTTCTGCGTAAGAACAGCCACAGGGAGTGGCGTGAGAGCTTCATGCCGCTTTATGACATGGAGTATGAGAAGGTGATACGTCCGGCAACGCTGCCTGAAAGCGGTCCCCTTCTTATGGCGGAGGTGGTCAATGCCGTTGCCCTTGCCACTCAAGGCGATGCTGTTCTTGTGACGGATGTAGGTCAGAACCAGATGTTTGCAAGCCGCTATTTCAAATATGGCAAGAAGCGTTCAATGGTAAGCAGCGGCGGACTTGGTACAATGGGCTTCGGACTTCCGGCTGCAATAGGTGCCACCTTCGGTGCTCCCGATCGCACGGTGTGCATGTTCTGCGGTGACGGAGGATTTCAGATGAGCATACAGGAACTTGGAACAATAATGGAAAGGCAGGCTCCGGTAAAGATGATTTTGATGAACAACAATTATCTTGGCAACGTGAGGCAGTGGCAGGACATGTTCTTCGACGGGCGCCGTTCGTTCACTTCCATGCTCAATCCCATGTACTGCGACATAGCCAAGGCGTATGGAATACCCTATGGTGTGGTGACCGACCGTGCCGTACTGCATGCAGAGATAGACCGTATGCTGTCGGTCAAGGGACCGTTCTTGCTGGAGTGTGCCGTAAAGGAAGAAGATAATATTATGCCGATGACACCTCCCGGGAAGTCGGTGGACGAGATGATGCTGGAAATATAATGATGACGGATGCCGGGCGTTGTGATGAAAGATTGTTTTTTTGTTTCGCCCTGACTGATGATTATATACTCTTGTGTCGCATTAGTTGTTTGTAACTTGTAATAAAAAAATGGATACATTATATACATTGCTTGTATATTCGGAAAACCTGGCGGGAATATTAAATCAGATTACTGCGGTGTTTACGCGGCGGCAGGTAAATATAGAGAGTCTTAACGTGTCGGCTTCGAGCATAGAAGGTGTGCATAAGTACACCATAACCGCGTGGAGCACCGAAGACCAGATAAAGAAGATAACAAAGCAGATAGAGAAGAAGATAGACGTAATAAAGGCAGACTATTATACAGACGACCAGCTGTTTATCAGGGAAGTGGGCATTTACAAACTGTCTACGCCCGAGGTGATGAACAATCCTGAGATATCACGTATAATACGTAAGGCAGATGCACGTATAATAGAGGTTAACCCTACGTTCTGCAGCGTTATAATGAGCGGGATAACCGATGAGATTACCGGACTGTACTATGCTCTTGACAAGTTTAACTGCCTTTTGCAGTATACCCGGAGCGGGCGCATTGCCATAACGAGGAGTACGGTCGAGGAAGTAAGCGACTTTCTAAAGAAACAGGAAGAAAATACAACAGGACATGGAGACAGATAAGAATAAAGTGGGGAAGTATGAGTTCCTGGCGGAACCTTTCCATTGTGATTTCTCCCACAGGCTGTTTATGGGACATCTCGGCAATCATCTTCTTAATGCCGCAGACTTCCATTCGAGCCATAGGGGCTTCGGCATGCCGTATCTTAACCCGCTTCATAAGACATGGGTGCTGTCGCGTCTGGCTATAGAGATGGATGAGATGCCGTTGCAGTATTCCACATTTGCCGTGGAGACATGGGTGGAGAGTGCCATGAGATACTTCACCAACCGTAATTTCCGCATCGTGGATACTGATGATGACAGCCATGTGTACGGCTACGGACGCAGTGTGTGGGCGATGATAGATACACAAACGCGCCGCCCTCAGAACATAATGGAGATACGTAACGGGGAGATAATGAAGTATGTCGATGCGGACAGGCACTGTGCTGCAGGGGCGTTGTCACGTGTACGCATCAGTGATGATGCACGGCTTGTGCGTACTATAGATACACATTATGGCGATGTTGATGTCAACGGACATATAAACAGCGTGAAATACATAGAGCATGTGCTCGATCTTTTTCCCCTTTCGCGTTACAAGGAATATGCTGTCAGGCGCATAGATGTGGCTTATGTGGCGGAAAGTTATTACGGAGACAAGTTGTCTTTCTATGTGGAACAGTTGTCGGAAGAAGACTTTTTGGTGCGCGTGACAAGGCATCGCGAGGACGAAACAGGGGAAACGGAAACGTGCAGATGCGGAATTAAATTTGTAAAAGATTGTAAGTAATTTTGTTAATATCGTTTTAATTCCATATCTTTGCATACGGTTTTAGTGATAATTTAAGATAATATAATAGAAATAAGAGGGCGTTTCAGAGCATGGCTGCCGTAAGACGGATATGATATATGTATATGATACGCCCGCGCATTTAAACAAACATTTAGCAATTATGGCAGAAATGAATTTTGGAGGAGTGCTCGAAACGGTTGTTACCAGCAAGGAGTTCTCTTTGGAAAAAGCACGTGAGGTATTGAAGGATGAGACTATCGCGGTATTAGGTTATGGCATTCAGGGACCGGGTCAGGCTTGCAACCTGCGCGACAACGGCTTCAATGTGATTGTGGGTCAGCGTCCCGGCAAGACTTATGACAAGGCTGTTGCCGACGGCTGGGTGCCCGGCAAGACGCTTTTCTCTATCGAGGAAGCAGCCGAAAAAGGTACTATTGTATGTATGTTGCTGTCGGATGCAGGACAGATTTCCGCATGGCCGAAGGTAAAGAAATATCTTACAAAGGGCAAGGCATTGTATTATTCGCATGGCTTTGCGATAAACTGGAGCGACCGTACGGGCGTTGTTCCTCCTGAGGATGTAGATGTTATAATGGTTGCTCCCAAGGGTTCGGGCACATCTCTCCGCACAATGTTCTGCGAGGGGCGCGGTCTGAACTGCTCGTATGCCGTTTATCAGGATGCGACAGGCAAGGCTGAGGAGCGCACAATAGCCTTCGGCATCGGTATCGGGGCTGGTTATATGTTCAAGACGACATTCCAGCGCGAGGCGACAAGCGACCTTACAGGTGAGCGCGGCTCGCTTATGGGAGCCATAGAGGGACTTTTGGAAGCACAGTATCAGGTGCTGCGTGAGCACGGACACTCTCCTTCCGAGGCGTTTAACGAGACTGTTGAGGAGCTTACACAGAGCCTTGGTCCGTTGTTCGGGGCAAAGGGAATGGACTGGATGTATGCCAACTGTTCTACGACAGCACAGCGCGGAGCCCTCGACTGGGCACCCCGTTTCCGCGATGCGATAAAGCCTGTAATGGAGTGGCTGTACCTTTCAGTACAGTCGGGCAATGAAGCACAGATCTCAATCGACAGCAATTCGAAGGAAGACTATCGTGAGAAGCTGAACGAGGAGCTTAAGGCTATGCGTGAAAGCGAGATGTGGCAGGCTGGTGCCACTGTGCGTAAGCTTCGTCCGGAGAATAACTGATGCGGGCATTCTTGCGTGCCATGACAGGCGGTTACGTTATTTTACTATGATTTATAATATGCGTATATATTCCCGGACGGGGATTTATACGCATATTTTGTTTGGTGAAGATGCAGGCATTATCAGTGTATTAGTGGTTGCAGAATGCAGAGACGGGGTTACCATAGCGATATCATGCCGTCTTCGATATAAATCTTTTCCTCACTGACAAGCCACTGCAGAGCCTCGCCTATCACGTCGCGCTCCAATTTTATGGAGTTCAGTTCGGATGCGGAGTGCGGGCGCCTGTCTTTCAGGATGTCTGTTATCGCCTTCTCGGCAGCATCAAGAAGTTTCTTCGGAGTTTCCCTTTTGTTACAGTCGATGCACACATCACACTGACCGCAGTCGGACGAACGCTCCTCGCCGAAATATCTCAGCAGCTGCCGGCTGCGGCATACATAGCCGGTTCTTGCATAGTCAAGCATGGCATGGATGCGCTTGCGGAACTGTTCCTTGCGCTCCTCGTAAACCTCTGGTGCAATGACCAGACGTTCCGTTTCCTCGCGTTCACATACGTATGTTATGTGCGGTATCTTCTTGCGTGGTATGAAATGAATGATACTTCGCTCGCTCAGGTTTTTCAGAACCATGTATATCTGCGGCTTTTCCATTTCCGTAATCTGTGCTATGAGCGCCTCGTCTGTATATACATAGTCGGTGAACAGTCCGCCGTATGTGCGCAACAATGCCGTTATCACAGCCGTTTCTTTCTCCGAAAGCGTGTTGAGGCGGTAAAGTTCGTTGCGGCTCAATAGAAATCTTACACGTGCCTTGGTATCGGAATCTTCTTCGTAGTCTATGTATCCAGCCCTTGTCAGGATTTTGAGAGACGAGTCTACCTGTATCGGGAAATGCTTGAACGTGTAGCAGAACTTGTCAATGTTGAACTCAAACTTGTGCCCCATGCCGCTTCCCATGCCTATCTGATAATAGTAGGCAAGATGCTCGTACACCTTTTTTATATAGTCCTTTTCAGGGAAGTTCTCGTTTATGCGCTTTTCAAGCTTGCCGTTGTCACTGTTGTTATACAGCAATACGGCATACGCTTTTTTGCCGTCGCGCCCCGCACGTCCCGCCTCCTGAAAGTAAGCCTCTATGGAGTCAGGACAGTCTATATGTATTACCACACGCACGTCGGGCTTGTCTATACCCATGCCGAAGGCATTTGTGGCAACCATTACGCGCACCCTGTCGTTCTGCCACTCAGTCTGCCGGCTGTCTCTTGTCACATGATCCAGTCCCGCATTGTAGAAAGTGGAGCTTATTCCGCTTTTGTTCAGCAGCCCGGATATTTCCTTTGACCGTTTGCGGCTGCGTACATACACTATGGCACTGCCGCCGACAGAATTCAGGATGTGTACCATTTCTTCCTGCTTGTCGGCAGTACGGCGCACTATGTATGCAAGGTTCTTGCGTTCAAAGCTCATCTTGAACACGTTCTTTTCCTTGAATGCAAGCCTTTCCTGTATGTCGTCGGTGACCAGCGGTGTTGCCGTGGCTGTCAGTGCCAGTATCGGAACGTCCGGCTTAAGCTTACGTATGTCTGCTATTTTCAGGTACGACGGCCGGAAATCATATCCCCATTGGCTTATGCAGTGGGCTTCGTCAACGGTGATGAAGCTCACTTTCATGTGCTTCAGCTTGGTCTGAAACAGTTCGGAAGAAAGTCTTTCGGGCGATACATATAGAAGGTCTATGCCTCCGAATATGCAGTTTTCGAGTGTCGCTATTATCTCGTTGTGCATCATGCTGCCATAAACGGCGGCAGCCCTGATGCCATGTCTGCGCAGGTGAACCACCTGGTCTTTCATCAGTGCGATAAGCGGTGTGATGACAATACACACCCCTTCCATGGCGAGAGCAGGCACCTGAAATGTCAGCGACTTGCCTCCGCCCGTCGGCATAAGCCCGAGTGTGTCCCTGCCGGAACAAATACTGTCTATTATCTCGCGCTGTATGCCGCGGAAATCATCAAATCCCCAGTATTTACGGAGTATCTTCCTGTATTTGTCTTCGGTAGGCTGCATGTATGTGTTGCTTGTCTTCTTTGTTGCGGCAGACGGCTTTCGGCTGTGCCTTTACGGTCATCCCTCCCAGTCTTCGTCGCCGTCGGTGGGTCGGATATCCTCTATTTGCAGTTGCACGTCGTTGTGCTTGAAGATGTTGTTTTCTATCGTATATGCTATGTCAAAGCTGTGCTTGGACTGTATGTAGCGTGCCGAGCCGCTCTGTCCGAAGGCAATTCCGTTCATTACGTTGTTCGACTTAGAGTCTACAAGTTCAAGCTTTATATGCTCCTGCTCACGTCCTACCACCTTGCTCGTGCCGAAGTCGTATACTCCCGTGGTGCAGAACAGCGGCTTGGGATTGCCCGGACCGAACGGGCTGAAGCGTTTCAGTTCGGTATGGAACTTGCGTGTGATATCCCTGAAGTCTATCATGGCGTCGATGTTCAGTATAGCCTCCGTGTGTTCGGGCAATATGTTGTCGTCAACATACTGCTGGAAGCGCCTTCTGAACTCCGGCAGATCGTCCCATTTAAGGGTCAGTCCGGCAGCGTAGGTGTGCCCTCCGAAGTTGATGAGAAGGTCGCGGCAGTTCTTTATTGCAGAATATATGTCAAATCCTGTCACGCTGCGTGCCGATCCAGTGGCAAAGTTTCCGTCCCTTGTAAATATCACCGTGGGGCGTATGTATATCTCCGTCAGTCTTGAAGCCACGATGCCTATCACGCCCTTTTTCCAGTTCTCGTCGTACAAGACGATACTTGAGTGCCGCTCCTGACTTTCGATGCGCTCCACAATAAGGTTTGCCTCTTCGGTCATCTGCTTGTCGATGTCCTTGCGCTGCTCGTTATATTCGTTTATGTGCTTTGCCTCTTTCAGCGCGCAAATAAAGTCTTTCTCCACAAGAAGGTTCACGCTTTCCCTTCCGTTCTCCATGCGTCCGGACGCGTTTATGCGCGGTCCGATTTTGAATACGATGTCGCTCATCGACAGTTCCCTGCCGTTCAGTCCGCAGATGTCTATTATAGCCTTAAGCCCGATGTTGGGATTTTTGTTGAGCTGTTTCAGCCCGTGGTAGGCAAGTATGCGGTTCTCGTCGACCACCGGCACAATGTCTGCGGCTATGCTTACGGCGCAGAAGTCGAGCAGCGGTATGAGCTGTGAGAACGGTATGCCGTTGTTCTTTGCAAATGCCTGCATGAACTTAAACCCTACGCCGCATCCGCTGAGGTGCTTGAAAGGGTAGGGGTCGTCCGGTCTCTTGGGGTTCAGTATGGCAGCCGCAGGCGGCATGGTCTCGTCCGGCACGTGGTGGTCGCAGATGATGAAGTCTATTCCGAGGCTTTTCGCATAGCTTATCTCCTCGATAGCCTTTATGCCGCAGTCGAGAATTATTATGAGTTTCACGCCCGTCTCGTGGGCATGGTCTATCCCCTTGATGCTTACGCCGTACCCTTCGTCATACCTGTCGGGTATGTAATAGTCTATGTTGGAATAGAACTGTTGAAGAAATTTGTATACAAGTGCCACCGCCGTACATCCGTCCACGTCGTAGTCGCCGTATACCATGATGCGTTCCTTCCGCCCCATGGCATCGTTCAGCCTGTCCACAGCCGTGTCCATGTCCTTCATAAGGAACGGGTTGATGAGGTCATTAAGCTGCGGGCGGAAAAATCTTTTTGCCGCCGATTCGGTTCTTATGCCCCTTCTGATGAGCACGGAAGACAACAATGGGCTTATTCCCAGCTTGTTTCCCAGTTCATTGGCGGCGTTTTCATGTTCCGGTGCAGGCGGTTCGTAAATCCATTTGAAGTGCATTTATATATTGTTTTTTATTTTCTTGAAAGGTATTATTGCGCGTTATGCTGTGTGGGCAAAGATGTATGTAGCGCAATTAGTCTGTAAAGTTACTAATAAAAAACAAGAAAAGATAATATCCCCATATAACTTTTGTAGTTTTTAACCCAAACGCCATACGGAGTCGCCATGCCTATATTATTAAGGTGTGTTCAGTTTTAATATATGTCCTGATAATAAAACATCCGGCTGCCGTATTCTGACGGCAGCCGGCTGCGTTATGTCCTGCCTTGCGGCAGATATCTTTGTTTAAATTCCCATCTTCTTGCGGATGTCCTTGGGAATGGCATTCTTGTTAACCATGAAGTCCATAGTGTTTGCTGCGATGAATGCCTTTGTCATGTACCATGTACCCTTGTAGTCGCCATATTCGCCCCATGAGTTCTTCACCATGTAATACTCCTTGCCGTTCTGGTCCTTTGCCACGCCGTAGATCAGCATGCCGTGGTCGTCGGTCAGTTCCCAGTTGTCGAAACGTTCCTGACGCATTTCCTGTGTAGGAACAATCTCCGGAGCGTTTACGCCCAGCGAGTCGAACTTCTCAGATTTCTTTGCCGGTGTGAGACGGAGCCAGCGTGCAGCGTCGCTTCCCGTAAGGCTCTGCACCTTCTTCGTGTCGTATGCAATGCCGAGACCTTTGCGTGTGAAGCCCTCTTCGCTCACGTCGCCGCCCCATGCAACGGTGTATCCGTTCTCAATGGCATTGTCTATTATGCGCATCATGTCGTCCATAGGGATGTTCCAGCTCAGCGGCCAGCGCCAGTTGTCCTGCACCTCAACGGCAAACTGTGTCCAGAACGGGTGGTGAGTGTAGCTTGTTATCGTCACGTAGTCGTCCATGTTAAGACCAAGGCTCTCTGCAAATGTTTTCGGAGTATATGTCTTACCCTCATACTTGAAGCTCTCGGGGCACTTGCCGAGATATGCGTCGAGGATGCCCTGAAGTCCCACTTTCCACTGCGGGCTGATTTTCTTTGCCTTGTTGCGTGCCACTGCGTCTACGTACGGCTCCATTACGCTGAAGAACTCATTGAAGTTTGCCAGCGAGTCGCCCGTCATGCTTCCCGGTGCAGCCATTGCATCTTCCGGGCAGATGCCGTAGTTTTTCAGGACATAATATACGTCATACGCCGAGCCTCCCTGCGAGAACTGGCTGTCGCCGTGCATGCGCACCGTCAGTATTGCGCGGTCCATATAGTCCTTGCTTGCCACGAACATCTCCGACAGGTCGTATGTCTTGCCGCTTTTCTTCAGTATTTCGCTCTCGAAGAAGCTCAGTGTAGAGTAAGCCCAGCATGTGCCGCTGCGGTTCTGGTCCTTGATACTTGTAATCTTGTTCTCCTTGATTGTGGTGAACACAGGCTTGTTGCTCTTTACAGAGTCCTTCTTTTCCTGTGCGTAAGCGCCTGTGGCGAGAACAGCCATGAGCACCATTGTCATCAGTTTTTTCATCGTTTTTATTTTATTGTTTGTGTTTTAGTTATTCCTCATAAAATCCTCCACGTCAGCCGGATGATACGGTATGCGCTCCTTTCCGAGGAAGCGGCAGCCGTCTGCTGTTATCAGTATGTCGTCCTCTATGCGTATCCCGCCGAAGTCCTTATACGTCTCAAGCATGCCGTAGTTTATGAAATCCTTGTGAAGCCCCTTGGCTTTCCAGTCGTCTATGAGTGCCGGAATGAAATATATTCCCGGCTCGTCAGTCATCACGAAGCCCTCTTCAAGGCGGCGTCCCATGCGCAGGCAGTTTGTGCCGAACTGTGTCGAGGGGCGTGTCTCCTCGTCGAAGCCCACGAAGTTCTGTCCCAGACCTTCCATGTCGTGCACGTCCATGCCCATCATGTGTCCCAGTCCGTGGGGCAGGAACATGGCATGCGCACCCGCACGTACAGCCTCTTCCGTGTCGCCCTTCATCAGTCCTATCTCCTTCAGCCCGTCTGTCATGTGCCTGCATACAGCCATGTGTACGTCGAACCACTTCACTCCGGGTCTTGCCACATTCAGCACATAGTCGTGGCAAGCCTCCACTATGCTGTATATTTCGAGCTGTCTCTGTGTGAATTTGCCGTTTACCGGATATGTGCGCGTGTTGTCCGAGCAGTAGTTCATCATCGTCTCGGCTCCAGCATCGCACAGTGCGAGCCGTCCGTCCTCAAGTACAGACATCGACGGGTTGCCGTGCATAATCTCGCCGTGCTGTGTAAATATTGTTGCAAAGCTCACCATCGCCCCGTAAGAGTTTGCCGTTCCGTCCACCTGCCCGCCTACAAACTTCTCTGTCACACCGGGTTTTGTAAGACGCATTGCCGTGGTGTGCATCCTGTATCCTATGGCGCATGCCCTTTCTATCTCCTCTATCTCCTGCTGTTCCTTTACCGAACGCATCTTTACCACAGCCTTTATAAGTTCTGTAGAGGCAGCATCTTTCTGCTGCGAAGGGTGTATGCCAAGCAGGTCGTGTATCTGTATCTTCGTGTCGAAGCGGTATGGCGGCAGGAAGTGTATCTTTTGTCCCTTTTCGCATGCCTTGCCGCATATTTCGGCAAGTGCCGCCATGGGTGCCGTGTTGTGTACGCCCGTACTTTCCGCCATGTCATGTACGCTGTCTACGGAGCCGAACCACACGATGTCCTCTATGTCTATGTCATCGCCGATGAGCATCTCGCGGTCGCCGTCGATGTCTATCACTCCCACAAGTCCGTCGTGGTTCAGTCCGAAATAATAAAGGAATGAAGAATCCTGACGGAACGGATAATATCCGTTCGAAGGATAGTTTGCAGGCGACTCGTTGTTGCCGAAGAGCACGATGATGCCGTTGCCGACAAGCCTTTTCAGCTCGGCACGCCTGTTCACGTATGTTTCTTTGCTAAACATGTCAGTGTTTTAAAATATTTAAAGTATGTTGCAAAGATACATATTTATAATGTAAAATCGCTACCTTTGCAGCTGTTTTAATCAGTTTTTATGCAAATCGACAGAAATACGGGACTGGTCCTTGAAGGCGGCGGCATGCGCGGCGTGTTTACAAGCGGCGTGCTTGATGCCTTTATGAAGCACGAGCACTACTTCCGTTATGTCGTGGCTGTGTCGGCAGGAGCCTGCAACGGTATGTCGTATATAAGCCGGCAGAAGCGGCGGGCACGTATTTCCAACATCGACTATCTTACGCGTTACAAATATATAGGGCTGCGCCACCTTGTCACACAGGGCTGCATCTTTGACCGCAAGCTTCTCTACGACGATTTTCCCAACACGCTGCTGCCTTTCGACTATGACACTTTCTTCGGCAATGAGGGCGAGTTTGAGATGGTCACAACAAACTGTCTCACCGGCAGGGCGTGCTATCTCAGCGAGCGTCACGACCGCCAGCGGCTGCTTGACATTGTGCGTGCAAGCAGCAGTCTGCCGTATGTGAGCAAGATTGTGCCTGTGGACGGCATCCCCATGCTCGACGGGGGAATTGTAGACAGCATACCCGTTATGCGCTCGATGCAGCAGGGACACCATAAGAACGTGCTTGTCCTGACCCGCAATTACGGATACCGGAGCACCGAGCACGACCATAAGATACCCCGCTTCGTGTATAAGAACTATCCACGTCTGCGCGTTGTCCTGAGTAACAGGTGCAAGGCTTACGACCGCCAGCTGGAAATGGTGGAGGCAATGGAGCGTGCCGGGCAGGTGGTCTGCATACGCCCCGAGCGTCCCATGGAGGTAGGACGCATGGAGAAAGACGTGGCAAAGCTCGAGGCTCTTTACGAGGAGGGATTTGCCCTTGGAGAGAAGTTTTGCTGCGAATATCTTTAATGTAAAACCGCAGTTTATTTGGTTGAAGACTCCAGTCTGCAACTTGTTGAAAATCAGAATGATACCTTTTACGTTTCAAAAGACGGCATTTCAGCCCCTGAAAGGGCATCTCTTGGAACGTAAAAGGTGCCCTTTTGGAATGCAAAAGGACACCTTCCGGAAAACTGCGGGGCATGTCTGGGCTTTCATGCCGTATTTCATGCCCGGTTCTTATGTTAGCGCGAGCTTGATAAAAAGCTCATGCTTCGCGCCCTGAAAGGGCAGCAGGCACATAGCCCGGGGCAGAGCGTAGCGGCACCCCGGGGGTATAATGCGTGTGGGTCTGCCGCCCTGAAAGGGCAAAAGCATTGTCTTGTGAGATTGCAAAATTATCGTAATGCTTTGCTACACGGAGGGCTATATTAAATCTTTTGCCCTTTCAGGGCGGCGTATTGCCTGTGTCGCAGACACCCGGGGTGCCGCTACGCTCTGCCCCGGGCTATGTGCCTACTGCCCTTTCAGGGCGCATTCATATATTTAATTAGAATTCACCGAACCCACATGATGTTACATATCAGGGCGGAGGACTGTCTTTTCTCCATCCTCCTTTTAAATCTTATTCCTGACCTTCGATGACATATTTAGGCGACGGACCATATTTGTTTGCCTCCGGCTTGCTGTCCAAAAGACAGAAAACAAATATCGTTATGTTTACGATGAAGTCCAGAACCAATGTCACAATCAACTCCGGGCGGCTCACGATTTCGAGAATTTTTTCCGGATTTGGATTTAAGCTGTCTGCGATTTCATAAAATCCGGACTGCTGTATGAGCACTTGTTCTACTATGCCGATTATGAATGCAGCCAACACCCACAGCCCGCTTTGACCGCGGTCGTGCAGACGGCGTGTTGTTACGGCAGCAAGAAGCACAATCTGAACGACAATACTGACAATGCTCCGTGCCACGGGGAAGGCACCTAAAAATATTAGTGCCGCCAATCCGACGATGCAGTAGAGCAGGACGTTCCACCACAGTTCCGAGCGGCGCGAGCGTCCCTTGAAGTCAGTTAGGCTGCTTAGGTTCTTTTTTACTGCCTCGCCGAAGCTGGGCTGTGGCAGTTCCTTGAAGTTTTGTTCCATGATTTTTAATGTTTTGGTTAATATTGTTTATGGTATAATCGTATTGCCCTATGCGTAATGAAACGTCATCCCGCCCATTATAACTTATCAATTATGAATTATAAATTATCCAGCAGGTCGGGGCGCAGCCGTTTGGTCCTTTCATAGCTCTGCTCTATCTCCCAGTCCTTTATCTTTGCCTCGTTGCCGCTCAGCAGTATATCCGGAACCTTCCAGCCCTTGTAGTCGGCAGGTCTTGTATATATCGGCGCGGACAGCATGTCGTCCTGAAAGCAGTCGGACAGCGCGCTCTGCTCGTCGCCCACCACGCCCGGAATTATCCGCACTATGGCATCAGCCATCACCGCGGCGGCAAGCTCGCCGCCCGTCAGCACATAGTCGCCGATGCTTATCTCGCGCGTGATGAGATGGTCGCGTATGCGCTGGTCTATGCCCTTATAGTGCCCGCAAAGAATTATGATGTTGCCTTTCAGCGACAGGTCGTTGGCTATGTGCTGGTCGAACTGCTCCCCGTCGGGCGACGTGAATATCACCTCGTCGTAGTCGCGTTCGGCTTTCAGAGCCGAAATGGCGCGGTCTATGGGTTCGCACTGCATCACCATTCCGGCAAAACCGCCGTACGGATAGTCGTCGACGCGGCGCCACTTGTCGGTCGTATAGTCGCGCAGGTTATGGAGATGTATCTCCGCCAGTCCTTTCTTCTGTGCCCTCGCAAGTATCGACTCGTTGACAAATCCCTCGAGCATTGCGGGCAAAACGGTTAAAATATCTATTCTCATATATTCTGCAAAGACAGTTTTATCTTATGCAAAGATAATGCAAATAATCGTAAAACGGCATTAACTGTATAAATAAAGCACCCACATTGCCGTCAGTCGTCCATGCTTGTTATGTACATCGGCAGCCCGTCGTGCGAAGCATCAAAGCCGCAAGACACATAAAAGTCAATGGCATTGGTGTATGCCACAAGCACTATTTTCAGGTAATCGGCATAGTATTCCTTTGTCATCTCAACCAGCTTGCGCCCGATGCCCTTGCCCTGATATTCGGGGTTGACGAGAAGATAGTGGACGTATGCAGTCATCACACCGTCGTCCATTGTGCCGATAAGTCCTATAAGCCTGCCGCCGTCCCATGCCGTAAACACCGAGCCGTAGTTTTTTAGGGCTTCCGCCAGCTTGTCGGGATATTTGCCCGACGACCAGTTTAAGGACAAGAACAGTTCCTCAAGTTCATCCTTGTCAATGTCCTTTACGTTTTTGTAGGTAATGTCCATAGTAAAATGTGTTTGTATATATGTCTGCATATACAATCGGTATGTGCGTAGTACAGATGCCTGTATTATATGTATATATAACTGTTACCATACCTTTTTATTGCCTGTAACACCGGTTTGACGACAGTTTGTAATATTTATGGCGGAATGTCCGGCGGTCCGGCAATTTGCTGCCGGGCTATATACAACAGCAAGAATGTTGTAGGCTGACAGATAAATTATGATTAATTATTTTCACATGTCAGGCAAAAATAATAACTTTGTGTAATTTATTAGCATTAAACACGGTTACAAACTAACATCACATGGCAGACAGGGACATACGTTGGATACAGCGATTTGACAATTACCGGAGGGCGTTGGCAAAGCTGGGGCAGGCTGTGGACATCATAGCAGATAAGATGGACTGGGGCGATGATATAGACGAACTGCTGAAAGAAGGGCTTATACAGCGCTTTGAATATACGCATGAACTTGCCTGGAACGTGATGAAAAACTATGCAGAATATCAGGGCTATACTGATATACGCGGCTCAAGGGATGCCTTCCGCAAGGCTTTGCAGATGGGCATAATAGACGACAGCGAATGGATGGACTCTATTGAGGACCGCAATCTGACATCGCATAACTATGATGAAGATACCGCAGAAATGGTATGCGAGGCAATCGTAAAGAAGTATTATCCCCTGTTCGTGAAGTTTGAACGTAAGATGTTACAACTTATTTAGCAATAAACATTCTGTAAATATGCTGCAATACGGGCTGAAAGAGAAGGAATGCCAGATGCTGCAAGACATGTTTGCCGCAAACAGGCACATAGAGCAGGTTGTCTTGTTCGGCTCGCGTGCCATGGGCAACTACAAGCCGTTTTCGGATGTTGACATAACTCTGATAGGCAAGGAGTTGTCGCATGATGATTTGATAAGGCTCTATACGGACGTCAACGAGTCGTTGCTGCCGTATAAATTCGATATATCTATATTTTGTAAAATAAACAACAAAGACCTTATAGACCATATAAACCGTAGGGGAAAAGTGATTTATAGACGGGAGAACGATTGTGTTGCAGATGATGACAGATTGTCCCCGGATATAAAAGATGACTGAATTTCAAGGAAAAAATTTCTTATATGCACCGCTTTTTTGCTTTTTTTGACAACTATGAACGATAAAGAAAGAATATTGCAACTGCGGGATCTGTTGCACGGATATAACCGCGACTATTATATAAATAACCGCCCTGTTGTGAGCGACATGGAGTTTGACATGCTGATGAGGGAGCTTCAGGACCTTGAGGCGCGCCATCCGGAAATGGACGATCCCAACTCTCCGACATGCCGTGTGGGCAGTGACCTCAGTCAGGACTTCCGCCACGTGAAGCATAAATACCCGATGCTGTCGCTTTCCAACACATATAATGAAGCCGAAGTTGCCGACTGGTATGAGAGTGTCAGGAAAGGACTTGGCGGCGAGGACTTTGAGGTTTGCTGCGAAATGAAGTACGACGGTCTGTCAATATCGCTGACATACGAAGGCGGCAGGCTTGTAAGAGCCGTGACACGCGGCGACGGTGTGCAGGGCGATGATGTCACCGACAATGTCAAGACGATACGTTCAATCCCCCTCGTTCTGAAGAAAGAATGGGAAATGAAGAATGAAGAATGTAGAATGAAGAATGAAAGTATGCCCGATGGAACAGAAGGCAATACACCCTCCGAAATGGCGGCAGCAAATTCTTCATTCTACATTCTTCATTCTTCATTTCCATATTCTTCATTTCCAGAGGAGTTTGAGATACGCGGTGAGATTCTCATGCCATGGAACGTCTTTGAACAGCTTAATGCCGAGCGGGAGGCTGCGGAGGAGCCTTTGTTTGCCAATCCCCGCAATGCGGCAAGCGGAACGTTGAAAAGTCTTAGCTCTGCCGTCGTGGCAAAGAGAAGGCTCGACGCGTACCTGTATTATATGCCGGGAGACGACGTGCCGTGCGACGGTCATTATGAAAACCTTATGGCTGCGCGGCAGTGGGGCTTCAAGATAAGTGAGGGAATGAAGAAGGTTAGGACCCTTCAGGAGATATACGACTTTATAAAATACTGGGACACGGAGCGCAAGAACCTTCCCGTTGCAACAGACGGCATTGTGCTGAAAGTAAACTCCATGCGCCAGCAGCGTGCCCTCGGATACACGGCAAAGAGCCCCCGGTGGGCTATCGCGTATAAGTTTAAGGCAGAACGTGCCTGTACGAGGCTTAATGAAGTGACATTCCAGGTGGGGCGCACAGGTGCGGTGACCCCTGTTGCCAACATGGAACCTGTGCAGCTTGCCGGCACTACGGTGCGGCGTGCCACGCTTAACAACGAAGATTTTATACGCTCTCTTGACCTGCACGTAGGCGACTATGTGTATGTTGAGAAGGGAGGGGAGATAATACCGAAGATTGTAGGCGTTGACATAGAGCAGCGTCCGATAATGTCACAGCCCGTGATGTTTGCACGTAAGTGCCCCGAATGCGGCACTCCGCTCGTGCGTTATGAGGGAGAGGCGGCATATTATTGTCCTAACGACACAGGGTGCCCGCCGCAGATAAAGGGCAGGATAGAGCATTTCATATCGAGAAAGGCAATGGACATAGACAGTCTTGGACCGGAAACGGTGGACGGATTTTACCGCCAGGGACTTATAAAGGACGTTGCCGACTTGTACAGGATAGACGTTCAGCAGATAAACGGTGACGGCAGCAGGCAGAAATCGGCGCAGAAAATCGTTGACGGTATAGAGAAGTCGAAGTCCGTTCCGTTTGAGCGCGTGGTCTTTGCGCTTGGCATACGTTTTGTCGGCGAGACCTCGGCAAAGCTTCTTGCACGCCATTTCAAGAATATGGACGCTCTTATGTCTGCGACGGCAGAGGAACTGATGGACGTTGAAGGCATAGGTGGCGTTATGGCAGGCAGTATAATGGCGTATTTTGCTGACCCCGTAAACCGTGATATAGTGGAACGTCTGCGTGGCTACGGTCTGCAGATGTCGTTGTCGGAAGAGCAGATGTCATCAGTCTCTGACAAACTTGCGGGAAAGAGCATTGTTATAAGTGGCGTGTTCAGCCGTCACAGCCGCGATGAGTACAAGCTGCTTATCGAACAGAACGGAGGCAAGAACGTGGGTAGCATAAGCAAGAAAACCTCGTTTATACTTGCAGGTGAGAACATGGGACCGGCAAAGTTGCAGAAGGCGGAGAAACTCGGAATACCCATTGTGGATGAGGAAGAGTTCCTCGGTATGATTGTAGATGAAGGTTAGTGTTGATGGTGTGTCAAAATACTCATATTGTTATCTGTACTTGTTCTTGTTGTAATGTGGAGTGACTTTCAGCACAAAGAATATGAGTGATATGGCACAAAGCACGGAGCCTGTAAGGTACACCATGTAGAACGTGAAGTGCTGTGCAATGATGCCGCTGCTTACAATTCCGATGCCAATGCCCACATCCCATGCCGTGAGATAAGTGCTTGTTGCGGTTGCACGGCGGTTGTTAGGGGCGAGGTTTATATATAAGGTGTTCATCGCCGGGAACATTATGCCGAAGCCGATGCCCAGCAGCAGCGGTACGATGAAGAAGCATACAGTTGCGGCGGAATGGCTGTAGTCAATTATGAAGCGGCATAAGGACAGAAGCATGAATGCCGTTATTACGGGATAGAAGCCAAGGTGTATGCAGCGTGTGACATATCCCCTGTCAACCTGCTTGCCTGCGAATATGCGCGATATGCCCATTCCCGCAGCCATGACGGTGAAGAAGAAGCCCGATGCGGCGGTTATCCCTATTTCTTTGGCGTACATTGCCACAAAGTTTGTCGTCGCCCCGTATGGTATAGACAGCAGCAAAAGCGATATGCTCACGGGAATTCCCTTGAGCAGTATGAACCTGTCGAGCGATACAGGCGGACGTTTAGCCTGTGGCTTTACCTTTGTCTTTATCATGGAAGCAAGGATAAGTCCGGTAATGCTTGCAGCAAATCCGGCAAGGAAAATCTGCTCATATGGCATCTTTCCGTGCATGAACAAGCCCGTCATGGGACCGAGAGCCATTGCCGAGTTGTTTGTAAGTCCGTAATAACCCAGGCCTTCCCCGCGTCTTGAACTTGGCATGATGTCCACGCACAGGGTGTTACCGCCGACGGTCACGCCGCCGAATGCCGCTCCGTGGAGCGTGCGTATTATTATAAATAAGGTGAGAGTGCAGGCAAGCATATATCCGACGAACGCTGTTGTACATAGAAAGTAGAACGAGATGTACAGCGGCTTGCGCGGGAAAGAGTCCATAAAGTATCCCGAGAAGGGGCGTATGCACAGTTCGGATACGGTGTAGCAGCTAAGAACGGCACCGAGAACGGCTTCCGGACATGCGTATGTCTCTTTTATATAGAACGGCAGGACAGGGATGAGAATCCAAAAGCCGAAGAAGAGAAGAAAGTTGGCTGCCAATATGCACAGGTAGCTTTTGCTGAATAACTTGTCTTTAGCCATGATGTGTGGTGTTTGTATTAAAAAAATGCCGGAACACTGTTGGGCAGTGTTCCGGCGTTCGTATAACGTTGTGTTCAGAAACACTTAGTTTGCCGACTTGAATTCTTCAAGGAAGCGTGTGTCGTTCTCAGAGAACATGCGCAGGTCTGAAACCTGATACTTCAGGTTTGTTATGCGCTCCACACCCATGCCGAAAGCATATCCCGAATAAACCTTGCTGTCTATTCCGCACTGTTCGAGCACGTTGGGGTCTACCATTCCGCATCCCAATATCTCAACCCAGCCGGTATGCTTGCAGAAACCGCAACCCTTGCCGCCGCAGATGTGGCATGATATATCCATTTCCGCGCTTGGTTCCGTAAACGGGAAGTAGCTCGGGCGCAGACGTATCTTCGTGTCAGCTCCGAACATCTCGCGGGCAAATGAAAGAAGCACCTGCTTAAGGTCGGTGAACGACACGTCCTTGTCGATGTAAAGTCCTTCTACCTGATGAAAGAAGCAGTGGGCGCGCGCCGTAATTGCCTCGTTGCGGTATACGCGTCCGGGGCTTATTATGCGGATAGGCGGCTGGGATGTTTCCATGTAACGTGCCTGAACAGAGCTTGTATGGCTGCGCAATACGATGTTCTTTGTCACATCGTCTGCATTTTGTTCAACAAAGAATGTGTCCTGCATGTCACGTGCCGGATGATCGGCAGCAAAGTTCATCTTCGTAAATACGTGCAAGTCGTCTTCCACCTCAGGTCCGTCGGCAAGAATAAAGCCCATTCGTGAGAAAATATCTATTATCTCGTTCTTTACAATGGTCAGCGGGTGGCGCGTGCCGAGGTCTATCGGGTATGCCGAACGCGTAAGGTCCATTCCCTCCTCCTGTGTATCTGCCGTTTCGCACTGCTCACGCAAGGTGTTTATGCGTTCCGTTGCGGTTTGCTTCAGCTCGTTTATTTTTATTCCGACTTCCTTTTTCTGTTCTGCCGGAACATTCCTGAAGTCTGCCATAAGTGCGTTGATTTCACCTTTCTTGCTGAGATATTTCAGTCGCAGAGCTTCGGCTTCCTCTGCGTTAGAGGCTGTAAGAGTCTTGATTTCTGCCAAAAGGCTTTCTATTTTCTCAAGTATCATATCGGATAATAAGTATTAATGCGACATTAAAAATTTGTGCAAAGGTAATATTTTTGTATTAAATATAGGTTGCAAATCAAAATAAAGTTGTACTTTTGCGCAAATTTGAGAGGAAGTAATACGTAAACGAATTTGTTTCCGGATATGAGAAAATGCTTTTTAACAGCCATTGCGGTTTGTGTGTGCATGATGTTCTGGACAACGGGATGCACCGAAAGAAAGCCTATAGCAGACTCTTTGGCAGTTGATTCGGTTATCGATACAACGCTTAATGTCGATACAATGGAGCAGCTGATAGAGGAACAGCCGATGCCTGTTGCGGCAGATGAGCTGTTCGATGACTTTATCTTTAACTTTGCCGCCAACCACAAGTTGCAGATGAAAAGGATTAAATTCCCCCTGCAGGTGGACGACTTCGGTGAGAAAACCTCTATTGCAAAGTCGGGCTGGAAAATGGAACATTTCTTCATGGAGCAAGGTTTTTATACCCTTATCTTTGACTCGGAGAAACAGATGAATGTCGTTAAGGATACCACAATAAACAATGTTGTGGTTGAAAAGATAAACCTTGTAAGTGAAAAGGTCAAGGATTATGTTTTCAAGAGAATAAACGGAACATGGATGCTTGTTGCCATAAGGAAATGCGAGATGTCGCAGCATCCCTGTTCATCATTCCTCTCTTTCTACCAGAAGTTTGCCACCGATGCCTCTTTTCAGGAGCGGAGCCTTAACAATCCGGTAACTTTTACAGGACAAGACCCTGACGACGACTTCAGCACAATGACAGGTGAGATTGCACCAGAGACATGGCCGGCATTCGCACCAGAGCTTCCTTCAGGGAGCATATATAACATTATCTACGGACATGGCAGGGCTTCGGGAAACCAGAAGATATTCCTGATGCGCGGCATTTCCAACGGTATGGAGATGCAACTCACGTTCAAGCGTGTCGGCGGAGACTGGAAACTGATGCAGCTGTCGGAATGATTTTCATAACAGGCGTGCCGGTCGTGGTTAGTAAAAGACCGTGCTCCGCCTTTTCTTAATCCGGATTTTTTATGAAAGATATAAAGGACTATAGCCTTGCCGCTCACAATACATTTGGCATAGACGCCAAGTGCCGTCGTTTTATAGAGTTCGATGATGTAGACGAACTAAAGTCTGTTCTTGGTAACTGTGGCAATGTTGCCGGTCCGAAGCTTGTCATTGGTGGCGGAAGCAATCTGCTCCTTACCGGCGATTATGCCGGAACGGTGTTCCATTCAGCTATAAAGGGCTTTACGTATGAGACGGTCACCGACGGCGTGCTTTTGCGTTGCGGCAGCGGAGAGACGTGGGACGACATTGTTGACATGTGTGTTGAAAACGGCTGGCATGGCATGGAGAACCTCTCTCTTATACCCGGCGAGGTGGGCGCAAGCGCGGTTCAGAATATCGGGGCATACGGTGTCGAGGCGAAAGACCTTATATATAAGGTAGAGGCTGTGGAGATTTCCACCGGTCGTATGTTTGAGTTTTCAAATGCCGATTGTTGTTATTCTTACCGCAACAGCCGCTTTAAAGGTGAGTGGCGCAACCGTTTCATCATAACACACGTTACATATCGCCTGTCCACTGTCTATAAACCGTGCCTCGACTATGGCAATATCCGTGGCGAACTTGCCCGTAAAGGAATATCGGAGCCTACGGCGTGCCAGTTGCGTGACATTATAATAGATATACGTAATGCCAAGCTTCCCGACCCCAAGACAGAGGGAAATGCCGGCAGCTTCTTTATGAATGCTGTCGTTCCGAGGTCAAAATACAAGGAGATTGCAGCCATGTATCCTGGTATGCCCCATTATACCGTGGACGAAGACCATGAGAAAATACCTGCGGGATGGATGATTGACGTATGTGGATGGAAAGGAAGGACACTCGGCAGGGCAGGCGTTCATGACAAGCAGGCGCTTGTGCTGGTCAATCGCGGTGGTGCCACAGGCAACGACATCGTTGCCCTTTGCGAGGCAATACGCAGGGATGTGCGCGACAAGTTCGGAATAGAAATACATCCGGAGGTAAATATTGTTTAGGCATCTCAACGTCTGTTGTAGTTTTTGGCGGCAACATCCGTAAGTCCTGTTATACAGATATGTTCCATTTCTTATGATGCTTCCGGTCATAAAGGATATTTTTACGGTCCGTAACCCATAGCTTTAGGACATGTAAAGCTATGGGTTACGGACCGTAAAGCTATGGGTTATCACAGGCGTGGTGCAATTAGCTGATAATGAAGTGATTTTACTTCACGCTCTTTTTGTTGTCTTTACCGTAGGGATTACACAGCCATTCATTTCTTTTTCCTGTAGTATTTAAGTCCGCGCCTTACATTTTCTTTAACGGCATCCGATGATATTGTCGCCCCGCTCACACCGTCCATGTTTGTTGAAAGAGCCTTGTCCACCTTCATGCCTGTCCATTTCGGAATAAGTTTTTGGTTCACGAGGTTCATATATTTTCTTGTTTCCGAGTTGGTAAGTGCCACTATCTTTACGATGCGGTTGTTCTTTATATGTATTTCCAGTGGTATCGGACCATTGTATCCCTTCACGTCCCGTGCGAGGGTTGTTGTGTTGACAACTGCCGTTCCGTCGTTCTGTTTGCGTATAACCCTGTCGGCGGTAAACGACATCATTGCCGCCGACAGGATTATAATGCCAAATACACGTATCTTCTTCATCTTTCCGAATACTTGTTTTAAGAGTACTATATGCAGGAGTTATTTCCTGACGATTGTTTTCTTGCCGTTTGAAATCAATATGCCGTTGCCTGTATTTCTCCGGTCCGTCATTCTTATTCCGTTTATGCTGTATGTCTCACTGCCGTTGCTGAAATCAGCGCTTACGGCATTGATGCCCGATGAAACGTTGCCCGTAACCTTCCATGAGCCAAGGAGAACACCGAAACTCTGTTTAAGGGCGGGCTTGACTTCGGTTGTTCCGTAGAATGCCGATGCCGCCTTTGCTCCCCGTGCAAGTACAACAATGTTCTCGCCGTCGAAGAGCGGGGCAGATGCTGTTGCCGTTGTCCCGCTTGTCATAAGCGTTGTTCGTGAAAGCTCGCTGCTCAGTGCCTTGTCGTATGCCAAGGCAACGGCACCTGCACCTGTCATCTGATAAGCCAATGCAACGATACCTCCGTTAACTTCCGCCGTACCCATTATGCCGGTGTTCAGCGTTCCGTAGTTCTTTGCGGCGAGCAGGTTGCCTTCAGTGTCAAGTCTTGCAATAAATCCGTCGAGTGTCGCAGCCGTTCCTACAGCCGTAAGCGTAATGTTGTTGTCGGTCATGCTGCCTGCAAGATTTCCTGTCATGTAGAGGCTGCCGTCTGCAAGTGACAGGCTGTAGACTCTAAAGTTCTGTTTGCCGCCGCTGTTAGCAGCCACCGCATATTCCTTATAAACCTTCAAAGAGTTGTCTTTCAGGTCGATGACGCTCAGTGTAGGCATGATGCCTGTAGAAGACTTCTTTGCCACGCCCGCGGCATACATCGTTGTGCCGTCTATTACCATTTGCTGTATCTGTGTATACTTATAGTCCTCGCCGGCAAATGTCATCACGTTGTTTATATATCCGTCCTCTGAAAACTCGGCTATGAAGCCATTGCCGCATGCCACCTGCGAGTCTCCCGTCCAACCGTCGTTGTATATGGCGTCTTTGGCAACGAGCCTTCCGTTCTTTCCGGGAAAATAGACAGTCGTGCACATGCGCCCCGACACATAAATCCTGTTGTCTGTTCCTGTCACGATGTCGTATGTATAGAACGGTGTCGATGCGCCCTTTCCCTCCTTTGTCTCGTCAAGTGCATTTATTGTCCGTGTCCATACCACCTTGCCGTCGGCATCAATCTTTATCAGTACCGAACGGTATGACCACTTGTCTGCATCGGTGTGCTGGAGATAAGTCACAGTTCCGTCGGAGCCTACAATATTTGCAAGACGATAGTCTGCACCCTCCGACTGTTGTACTGATACCAGTAATATTGCACCGCCGTCAGCTGTAGATGTAAAAGAACAGTTGCTGTTGTTCACATATCCGAAGTTTGTATACACCTTCCATATAGGGTTTCCTGTCGTATTGTCGGTCTTGGCAAACAGCAGGTTTGGCGTATAGCTGTTGCCGCTGCTGTAGTCTGCGCCCTCTATGTCGGCACCGCTTGCGTCCTGCAGGTTCTGTCCTCCCCACGATATGGTCTTTCCAGCAGCCGTCGTTCCGCCCCAGACCAACGATACAAAGTAGTTCCCGTCCGACGCCTTCTTAACGCCTATCACGTTGGCAGCCTGACTGACATTGCCTTCAATCGACGTACCCCAGTTGAACTGGTAGTCTATTTCCCCGGCATTGATACCCGTTGCCATGAGAAATACAGACAATAATGTAAAAATCTTTTTCATAATTTGTTTAAAAGTTTAATGATTTGTCGGCTGCAAAGTTATAGCTATAAGTCGGGTACGGCAATACTTAATTGTCGGTAAACTGCCTGATACACAACATCATCATTAGTGGGTATTTCGCATGTCAGCCACTAATAGAACATTGTTCGTGATAAATGTTTTTCATATTTTTGCACACCATTTTACAAAAAACAGCATATAGCATTTATGTCAGTAAGGATAAGTATTGCAATAGTCATCTGTGCCGTATCGGTACTTGAAGCACAGGCACAGAAAAGGCAAGAGAAAAATGCCGGCACCATTGTAGGAGATACGTTGAAAGAGGTAATTGTCACGGCGCGGGAGGCGGGCGGAATGACAAGCAGCTCGCGTATCAGCCGTTCGGCAATGGAACATCTTCAGCCGACAAGTTTCACGGACCTGCTCGAACTGCTGCCCGGCAACATATCCAAAGACCCTGGCATGGGAGCCGTAAACTCCATTTCGCTGCGCGAAACCGGCACGCTTGGCGCCACGGGGACGAAGACCTCCAATGCCGACTACAACATATCATCGCTCGGAACCCTGTTCCTTGTCGACGGCGCACCTATAAACGGCGATGCAAACATGCAGGGAATACCAAATGCCGCAAGCGATGTAACCTCGCCCGAATACTCAAGAGACATGACTAACCGCGGCGTGGACATGCGCACAATACCGACGGATAACATCGAGAGTGTGGAGATTGTCAGGGGAATACCCTCCGTGGAATATGGAAATCTTACAAGCGGAATGGTAAACATAAGGCGCATAAAGCGGGAAACACCGCTGACGGCACGTTTCAAGACCGATGAATATAGCAAGCTGTTCAGCATCGGAAAAGGATTTGCGCTGCCACGGGCGACAATTATAAACCTTGACCTCAGCTATCTCGACTCAAAGACAGATCCCCGCAACAGCCTTGAGAACTACAAGCGGCTTACCTTATCCGCGCGTATGAACAGGCGGATAAGCATGAGCCGTATGCTTATGACATGGAATGCAGGACTTGACTATACGGGTTCGTTTGACGACTATAAGACTGATCCGGACCTGTCGTATAACAAGCTCAACGAATATAAGTCGTCATACAACCGCTTTGCATTTACAAACGAACTGAACCTTGGGATGAGGGATACGGAGTGGTTGTCCAGCCTGAGCCTTAACACTTCCGTGAGCTATCAGGCAGACCGGCTTGAACGCCATAAGCAGGTTGCTCCTCAGCGTGCATCGGTTGCCCCGACGACAATGTACTCCGGCGTGCACGACGGGCAGTATCTTCTCGGCGAATATATAGCCGACTATCTTTGCGACGGCAAACCGTTGAATGTCTTTATGAAGCTCAAAGCCAACGGCACCTGTTATATTAATAAGGTGAAAAACAGCTATAAAGCAGGCTTCGAATGGACATTCTCTAAGAACTACGGACGCGGTCAGGTCTACGATCTTACGCGTCCGCTGAGTGCATCGTGGACAACACGTCCCCGTGCATATAAGGACATCCCGGGGCTTCAGGTGCTTTCTGCCTATATGGAAGAAAACATGTCCGCCGCATTCTCGGGCAACAGGATAGAACTTCAGGCTGGCGTGCGTGCCGTCACCATGCCCTCTCTCGGTAGCCGTTATGACATGAGCCGCCGTGTTTTCGCCGACCCGCGTGTCAACGCCGTGTGGCATTTCCCCGCGATAGGCGGAAGCAACGGCTTAAAGATACTTGTGGCAGGGGGATATGGCATGACAACAAAGATGCCGACAATAGACTATTTGTATCCTCAGTGCCACTATGATGACATTGTACAGCTTGGCTATTATGACATTAACCGCCCCAAGGAGCTGAGTCGCGTGAACCTGCGGACATATATAAACGATGCCGCCAACTATGGCATCCGTCCCGCCCGCAACCATAAACTGGAGTTCCGTCTTGGTATGGAGCTTGCGGGAAACACAATGTCCGTAACATATTTCAATGAGAACCTTACCGACGGCTTCCGCTATTCAACCGTGTATGCACCATACGAATACAACAAGTATGATGCCTCGGCGATAGATGCGCCGTCGCTTACGGCACCGCCCGACATAGCCTCACTTCCGTATACCGTAGAGCGGGTGTTGAGGGGATACAGCCGTGTTACTAACGGGAGCAGGCTGAAAAAGGAGGGCGTGGAGTTGCAGATAAGCACGGTGAGGTGGAAAGCCCTGCGTACTGCGCTCACCGTAACGGGCGCATGGTTCCGCTCAACATACAGCAATTCGCAGATGCTTTACTCTACTGTGGGCGACGTCGTTGACAATATTGTCGTGAGCAACAGGTATGTAGGACTTTATGATACCGATGACGGGAGAGTGAACGAGCAGCTCAACACCAATTTTATGTTTGACACGCAGGTGCCACGTTGGGGACTTATCTTCACCACCACGGTGCAGTGTATGTGGTATGTCAAGACCACGCGCTTGTGGCAGGACGGTGTTCCGGCTCAGTACATGGACGTTGCCGATGGAAAACTCCATGATTACAGCGATGAGTCTGTTGCGGGTAATTATTTATTGGGATATCTTGTCAAGACTTACAATGGTGATGTCTACCGTCCGCAGCGCATACCGGCGGCAATATACGTAAACCTTAAAGCCACGAAGACGATAGGGCGCTATATGAAGCTTGCCGTGTTTGTAAACCGTATCATAGACCACCTGCCCGACTATATGAGCAACGGGCTTACCGTACGGCGGTCGAGCAGTCCGTATTTTGGCATGGAGCTTAATGTAAGGATATGATGAACAATAAAATATAAATATGTTATGAGAAGAAGCATTAGATACTTTGTAATTGTTGTCGTGGCAATGCTTGTGTGCAGCTGCGATGATGAGCTGAAAAGCAGCATCCCCTTGTGCGGCGTGGAGGTTGTTGTAGACCTGCCCGATGACGTGCGGAATGCCGGACTGAGCAATGAGACATACGTTTTTAAGAATATATCTACGGAGCGTACGGCGGCATTCGCTTCGGCAGACGGCATAAAGCTGATGACCGGACTGTATGATGTGACATATACAGCCGAGGCACTGCTGCCCAACGGTGCCGTGTCTGAGGTAAGGGCGTTTGTACAGTCTGTGCAGATTACGGCAGACAATACGTTGGTGAAGATGAAGGCACATCACAATATACAGAATGACGACCTGATAATATCCGAGGTGTTCTTTGCCGGAACATTGCAGTCGTCGGGCAACTCATATTATGGTGACGACTATGTGAAGCTTTACAACAATACCGGTCATGTGGTCTATGCCGACGGAATAACGCTGTTTGAGACAAAGTTCCTGACCACACAGAAATACATTTATGAACCTGGCGTTATGGACAAGGCTGTAACCGTGCAGGCTCTGTATACTGTTCCGGGCAACGGAAGGGAACACCCTGTGCAGCCCGGAGAGTATTTTATGCTTGCCGATGTGGCAATAGACCACCGCGTGGCAAACCCAAACTCGTTCGATTTGTCGGGTGCCGACTTTGAATGGTATGATGATTCAAACTCGCCGGCACATCCTGATATTGACAATCCCGACGTGCCCAACCTTGACAAATGGTATTGTTACACCCAGTCATTCTGGATGCTTCACAACAGGGGCTTTAAGGCTTACGGCATTGCACGCATACCGGTGGCAAAGGAAACCTATCTGAAAGACTACCGGTATACATACAACTATACCATGGTGCTTGAGGCTGGTACGTTCCCGATGTCACAGTCGGCATATATGATGCCAAATGAGTGGGTGGTCGATATTGTCAACTGCAGCGTGGCGTCAGACTATGTGTGGAACTTGTGTGCCCCCTCCCTCGATATGGGGTGGACACATTGCGGCAAGATAGACAAGGACAAGACGAGGTTTTTCCGCAGTGTAAGGCGCAAGATGCTTTATCTCGACGACAAGGGGCATCCGGTGTTGAAAGATACAAACAACAGCACCGAGGACTTCAACCCCGACTGTATTCCCTCTGAAATAGAAAGGCAGGGCACGGCTATGGATGCAGGCGGAAGCAAGTGCACGACAGTTACGTATGACGGTGTGACACCCGTAGTAAAACAGTGAAGGGCATGAGGACATCATACATAATATCCTGTATGGCTCTGTTGCTTGCGGCGGAACATGCCGTTGCGCAACGTACGGATACGCTCGGCGTGCTCGAGCGTGTTGAACGCCACGACAGCCGGATGACGGATATAGGAAAATCGGTCTATGACAATCCTGCATTGAAGCAGTTTATGCAGGCTTACAGCTATACCGTTGTCAATGTCGGATATGCGTTAGATAATAAAAGTGATGCCGTGTGCAGCATGTACGGCAAAGGCAGTGATGCGATGTCTTTCAATGTCGGTTCGTATATAAAGCATAATAATGCTACATTGTGGGGCGAAGGTGAGTATACGGCAGGGAAAAGGCACTCGCCTGTTTGGAACGAGGTGGCTGATGCGGAACTTGTGTATCCTTATATCACGGCAGATGCCGTTGGCGGCGACATGGACAATGAGATATACAGGTTCCTGGGAGGTTATTCTTCGTATAACGGAAGACTGGCATGGGGTGCCATGCTCGGTTATACTGCCGGACATCATTACAGGGATGTGGACCCAAGACCGCGTAATATTACAGGGCGCCTTGATTTGTCTGCCGGTGTGGCATATAGGATTGCCGGGCGGTATGTTATTGCCGTTGGCGGCGACTTTATGAAATACAAGCAGACGGGAGACATCGATTTTATGAGCGAGCTTGGACAGACAACGGTATATCATCTTACGGGTCTCGGCACGGACTATGTGAGGTTCCGCGGCAACGGCTTTACAACGCATTATGACGGGGAGCAATATGGGGTGCAGGTAAATGTCACTCCGGAGAAAGGCAACGGCATATTAGCCTCCCTGCATCTGCAGCGCATGACGCTTGAAACGGTTCTTGACGACATGAACAAGCTTCCCCTTAACAGCATCTGGCATAACAGTCTTGAAGCCGGGTTAGGCTATAGGCATGTCGGACGGACATCGTGGGGAGCAACTTTGGAAAGTGAGATATACCGGCGTCATGGCACTGAAAATCTTTTCGGTGATGCAGCGTCGTCCGTTTATCCTCAGATAGGAGCGGTAGAGATGTATGCCGACAACGCCTATATGGTGTCGTTGAGGGGGCTTATAGAGCATAAGTTTGGAAATGTAGTGTTGTCATACGAACCGTTGTTAGGGTATTCTCACCGTTGCCAGATATATGCCGAACCGCAAAGGGAGTGGCTTATAAACAACTGGAATATGGAACACAGCGTCAGGATGTATAGCCTGTATTGCCGGCGCTGGCATGGAATGGCGGAATTGTCATGGGCACTATATCGTCCGGTATCTTCGCATTTGACTGTAGAAAATCCTGAAAGCAGTGAAAGCGGACTGTTGGATACGGTTTATTCGGATTTCATGTATGCCTCGTCTGCAAGGCGTTCTTATTCTGCAAAATATAATATCAGATATGCGGTAAGCAGGAACAACGCGTTGCAGCTTTCTTTGTATTACAGGCACGACAGTTATGCGGCATCTGAAAGAGGCAATGTGTTCTGCATAAGTGCGGGACTTGTGTTCTGAGGAAATGCCTGTGCTGCGTCCCCTTCTTTGGAAAAGGAGAGGCAGGGGTGTTTGTAATATTCATCGAAATGATGTAAAATAGGAGATAACTTAAAAAAATAATGATAATGAGATTAAGAAAAGTATTTGTTGTTTTGTTTGCAGTGCTGTTGCCGTTTGCGGTATCGGCGCAGGTCATAAGGACCGATGCGAACGTGAGAGTGGGAAAACTGAAGAACGGGCTTACTTATTATATAAGGTATAATAACCGCCCCGAGAACCGTGCCGACTTCTATATAGCGCAGAAAGTAGGCTCCGTTAATGAGGATGAAAGCCAGCGCGGACTGGCACACTTTCTTGAACACATGTGTTTTAACGGTACTAAAAACTTTCCGGGAAACAGTGTTATTTCATACATGGAGACACTTGGAGTGAAGTTCGGCGCAGACCTCAATGCGTATACATCCACAGATGAGACAGTCTATCGTATATGTAACGTTCCGACAGACAATCAGTCGTCGCTCGACTCTTGTCTGCTTGTATTGCACGACTGGAGTCATGATTTGTTGCTTGAGGATGCAGAAATAGACAAGGAGCGCGGCGTCATAGAGAGTGAGTGGCGCATGCGCAGCGGTGCAGGATACCGCATGCTTGAGCGTTGTGCACCTGTGATATTCTCCGGAAGCCGCTATGGTTACCGCATGCCCATAGGACTGATGAGCGTTGTCAGGAACTTTGCCTATGATGATTTGCGCCGATATTATCACAAATGGTATTATCCGGCAAATCAGGCAATAGTGGTTGTGGGCAATGTTGACATCGACTATACGGAGAAGATGGTAAAGAAACTCTTTTCGCCGATAAAGACACCGAAGGGTGCCGGTGTGCCTGATAAGTATGATGTGCCCGACAATGAGGATATTATATGTGCCGTAGAGAGCGATCTTGAGCAGAGTACACGCCTGCTTACGGTATATTTCAAGCACGAAGGGCTTGCGGACAGTGATGTGCCCACTGTGGCTTTCTTCCGCAACGACTATGTAAAATCGGTGGTCAAGATGATGTTCAACGAACGTCTTGGAGACATTTCGCGTGTCAAGACCTCGCCGTTCACATCGGTGTCGGTTCATGATGAGGGCTTTTCTGTTGCCGGTTCAAAGGATGCCTTCTCGCTCCGCGCCGTTGTTAAGCGCGACAGTATGGCAAGTGCCGCAAGAGTCCTGGCACGTGAGGTGGCACGCCTGCACAAGTATGGCTTCACACAGACGGAGTATGACCGTGCGGCAAAGAAAGTGCGTGCGCTGATAGACGACTATTATGCCAACCGTGACAGCCGTTCAAACTATGAGTTCTCGCAGGAATATATACGTAACTTCATAGACGGCGAGCCGTTGCCTTCGATAGAGGACTATATGGATATTATAGGAAATGTCGAGAAGGACATGACGCTTGCAGAGGCAAACAGGTATGTGGCGGACAATATAAGCAAGACGGACAGGAACGTTGTGATTACGGCTTTTTGCCCTGTAGATAAGGACGAACCGCTGCCGCAGGGACAGGACATCATAGATGCGTTCCATGAGGGGCGTTCATCTGATGTCGGACCATACGTGGACAGTGATGTTCATGGTTCCATATTAAGTCAAGATCCTGATGCCGGAAAGATTGTAAGTGAAGAGATGCTCGACCGTTTCGATGCAAAAGTGTGGACGCTCAGTAACGGTATAAAGGTTTACCTGCGCCATTCGTCCGTAAAGCCCAACGATATAAGGATTAGTGCCACAAGTCCCGGTGGATATTCTCAGAACTATACTCCTGAACGTGCTGCGTCGTTGAAGGTTCTTAATGATGTGATCAGTGCCGGTGCATGGGGAGGTTACAAGAAGGATGAGTTGCAGAAACTGCTTGTGGGCACAAAGGTCAGCGTCATTCCGTTTGTAGAACTAACGGAAGAGGGGCTTAATGCCTCGGCAACTCCTGATGACCTTGCCGTTGCAATGCAGCTGATACATCTTAAGATGACAGCAATAAGCCGCGATGACGAGGCGTTCGATAATCTTATTGCATCCAAGCGCAATTCAATAGAGAACCAGAGTAATAACCCGAAGGTGGAAATGGCTGACTCTATTTTCCGCTATGTTTATTCACATCATCCGCTGGCAGCCAAGATTACCGCAGATGAACTTAATAGTGTTGACTATGATGATATAATAAGGATTTATCGCGACCGCTTTGCCGATGCTTCAGACTTTACGTTTTATATAGCAGGAAACTTTGATGAGGAGAAGCTGCGTCCTCTTGTTGAGATGTATCTTGCTTCATTGCCCTCTGCCGGTCGTAAGGAGAAGGCAAAAGACGTGGGATATCATCTTGCCACAGAACCTTCGCATGTAGAGTTCAGCCGTGCAATGGAGACACCGCAGAGCATAGTGTATGTTTATCGTGACGGGGAGGTGGAATATACCCCTCGTACTGCTGTCACGGCACGTCTTCTTGGAAATATAATGTCTAATATCTATCGCCGTGAGATACGTGAGGAGAAAGGCTGGGCTTATTCTATCCGCTCACACTGTTCCGTCGTAGCCGACATAAACGGTGACGACAAACCGCATTTCAATATGCCGGTGAACTGCCCGATAGAGCCGGGGCATGAGAAGGAGTGTGTTGACATAATAAACGGACGTCTGAAAGAAATCGGTATAAACGGAGTGCCAGCCGATGAGCTGGAGAAGGTTAAGAAGTATGCCATAAAGTCGGCGCGCGAAGGCTTTGACGACAACGGATATTGGGCAAGTGTGCTGAAGCAGTATCATAAGTTCGGTCTCGACTTCTACAACGGATACATCGAGACATTCGAGAAGGTGACACCGGACGACATACGCAGCTTTGTAAACGATGTTGTACTGAAAGGCAACAGCTTTGAACTGATAATGACGCCAAAGAACTAAATCCCGTCAATTGACGTTTGTTTTTCATAAATAAAATATGTGATACTGTTTCTGTCTGTGCCTTTTAAAGGCTTATGACTGAAACAGTATTATTTACCTTTGCAGCAGTGATATCACTCACTGCTGCAAAGGCTTGTTTATACCGTAACCTCAGTGACGGCTTTTGATATCACTATTCCGGTTGTGCTGGAATATCTTTCTTTACGAACCATGGCTGTGCGTTGTTGTATCTGAACATGTTTTTACCATCATGGTATAAAAAAACTTGTAGAAGTCATCTGCCATATAAAATAATTCTGTAACTTTGTACTCGGTGAACATAGTGATTATTATTTGTATTTTATTAAGTTCCAGTACCTTAAAGTTACAACAATTATCGTTAGTCATATAAAATATACAGATATGTATAATTCATCGGACTTGCGTTAATTAGTACTAAGTTATAAAATTAACAATATATGAATGACATTAAAATGCGACATATAAGTCAATTGCCATCTGATGATCCCGAATATGTGAGACTTGTCTCACTTATTTCAAATCTTTGGGTGGATGCAAAAGCAAAGGCTGCGATTGCTGTTAACACGGAACTGCTTGATGCAAACTGGCAGACAGGTCAGTATATCGTGGAGTTCGAGCAAGGTGGTAACGCAAAAGCTAAGTATGGTGATAAGTTGTTGGCTAATCTGTCTAAAGATTTGACCCGTCTGAAAGGACGTGGCTTCAGCCGCTCTGTATTGACATACATGCGCAAATTTTATCTTGCTTTCCCAAAATGTGCGACAGTGTCACACAAATTGAGCTGGAGTCATTACATTGAACTGCTCAAGTGTGACGACCCGATGGAAATGCAATTCTACATGAAAGAATGTATTAAAGAAGGCTGGAAGGTCAGAGAACTGAAACGCCAAATTAACTCGTCATTATTCCAAAGGCTTGCTCTCAGTACAGACAAAGAGGGAGTTCTTGCACTTGCTAATAAAGGGCATCAGGTCTTATCACCGTCAGACATTATTCGTGACCCGTATGTACTTGAGTTTACAGGTATACCCCAGCAGAAGCGTTACAAAGAAACGGAACTTGAGAAGGCTTTGAAGGCTAATATGGAGCAATTCTTGTTGGAATTAGGCAGAGGCTTTGCCTTTATTGGTCGTCAATATATCGTACAGGTTGGTTCGAGACGCTTCAAGGTGGATTTGGTCTTCTACCATGCAATCCTAAAGTGCTATGTTCTTATAGACTTGAAACGTGCAGAAATAAAGCATGGTGATATAGGTCAGATGAATCTTTATCTAAATTACTTTAAGAATGAAATCTGTCAGTCAGACGATAATCCTCCGGTTGGTATTGTTCTTGGGGCAAAAAAAGACGAGCTGCTAATGGAGTATGCCCTTCAAGGTATAGATAACCAACTTTTTGCTGCACGTTATCAGTTGTATCTCCCCAACCGGGACGAACTTCAGGCACAATTAAACATGTTACTTGACAATACCAAAAGTAAATGATATATTATTAGGGAATAGAGTTACTATGTCCTCCTGTTGATATGTATCAAGTAAGAGGGAACTTAGAATTCATTAATTCTGCTGTTTATGGTTACTATTATTCATCACATCAACGGTCTTTGTGTGGTAAATAAATAACGTGAGTTCGATGAATTCATCTTTCTTGTGATATTCATCGAACTCACGTTAAATATTATTATCAGTGAATTATGTCAGGCTTTACTGATAATTAAAACTCAACCTTTGATTAAGAATTTAACTTCGCAATGGTTCTTTCACATCCCAAATAATCCAGTACATAAAGAGGGAATGCGCTTAATACTGCTACTTCGGGACATTTATGGCAAATATGCTTTTCTAATTGTTTTTGAAAAATTTAAGCTGAACTATAACAGATATGTTTCAACTCTTTTTCCAAGGTAAGTCAATACAATAGTGGCGATAATGCTACCGAAGACAAATACGATAAATCCTGCTTCCTTTGAATTCATATAATCAATGGGAATAGTCTCCATAAAGTACATATACAGACTATTCTGACCGATGAATGAAACTATACTTATTGGTATAATTGATTGCTTCAGGGGAATACTCACTCTTAGTGAAAGATATGCAAAAAACAGGCAGCATATAACAGCTGGGCATATCTCCCTGACATAATAGGATGGAACATATTTATAAGATATGATGAATAGACATATAATGAATAGTAAAGACTTTATCGAGGCGCTCTTGGCTAAGAGATGAGAATAGTTCGCGTATAAAATACCAACAGGGAAACAAAGTATTGTATTCCACCACCAAGAAGAAACGCCCAAATATGCAAGAACAAAAACGTAAAGAATAATGATTACGGCTATACAGATATTAGCAAATGGCTTTATAAATCTTGCCATGGCAAAATAAACTATATATACACCCAATATTGTCCTGAAAAACCAAGTGTCTGCATTCGGCATTTTCAAGAATAGAAAATCTATGTATGGGATATTACCTGACGAAAAACGTCCGACACATAATCCGGTAAGGAAATAAAATAGCCAAAATATAAAGTATGGATATATAAGGTTGCGTATATGCCTGAATATATAGACAGAATCAACTTTGTTCCGTTTTATGGATAGAGTCAATCCATATCCACTTAAGAAAAAGAATATTCCTGTAGCAAATTTCCCGCATATCCAAATGCTGTTGAGATGGTATTGTATTAAAAGTTCTGTAAATTCGTTTACTGTGTGTGAAACAACAATCATAATCATACATATCCCTCGCAATAAACATGTGTAATCACGATTGAGGAAACAATGCGGTTCGGTTTTAGTTTGTACCATATATAATTGAATAGGCATCCCCAAAAGACACATCCTTGACTTTCAATTGCCTGCAAGTTGTCTGTAATATGTCTTTGTTGATGAATGGCTGTTTCTTAAAATCTTCTTTTATTGATAGTTTGCAGCAAAAGTACTGAATTATAGCGAATTTGCCAAACAATAATTCTGACAAAAAAACAGATTAGAAATATTGTATGACAATAAGGTAGGGCAATGGTGTATAGATACGGTATTTTAAGATGAGTCCTGTTTATATTCGTTATAATATTACAAATCATCCTTTGGAAGGTGTTGCAAAACATTTATTTGGGTAGTTGTTTGTTAACCAAAGTCTCAAAAAAATGCGTAACTTTGCAATTATAAAAACCGACTCACTTATGAAAAATCTTATTCTTATTATAACAATAGCATTGTCATGTTTTGCGGCAAAGGCACAAAGCATAGACGAACGTCTCGGAACAGCCATGAACTCATCTGACTTCTTTGGTCTGTATGATATTTATTATAACACCCCAAAGGATTCGATAAATCCTTTCTTGGAGGTATTCTCGCGCTGCATGATTGGCAACCGCTTTAATCGCCCTGATATTTCTATACCTGCCTTTGATGAACTGTTTAAAACGCAATCGGATAAACTTGATTTGAATTTGCTCCTGTCAAGTTCTGTAATGTTCTCAATGGATTTAAGTAGGGTCGGCAAAAATGAAGAAGCTTATAATCTGTTATCCGCAGTATTGTCATCGGCTTACCGAATGGCTGATTCTGTTAATCTTGCGCCGTATGCAGACAGGGCTGAACAATACAAGTCTTTGACAAAGTATTCTCCGTATCAAATCTCAATCGCTGGAGATAAGGGCATAATCCCGTTTGATACAGCTCGTGTAGGCAAAACCGGCAGTCAGCAATATTTAATGCAAATCACGGAAGCACGGATCAATGGCAATCCCGTGAAAATAACTTTTGATACAGGAGCAGGTGTAAATGTGATAACCGATTCTTTGGCACGAGCCTACGGACTGGAATTCCTTGATGCCAATGTCGTTGCTACCGGCGTTGCATCGTCAGCAGGAAGATATGCCATCGCCAAAGAACTGGTGTTAGGAAATATCAAAATAAATGATGTTCCTTTCTATGTCATTGATATAAGGAGCCATAATGAAGAAGCCGACAAATATATTGATGTACTTGAATTTATTGTAGGCAGTGAGCTAATGCTTCAGCTTAAGGACGTGACACTCGACTTCTCGAACAAAGAGATACAAGTACCGGCGGTTGCTGCAGCCCCCTCAAATGTGCGCCCTAATATGTGTTTTTCTTCTGCGATGAATCTTATGACCAAATCCGAAATCAACAGCCAGGTACTAATGATGAAACTTGACAGCGGAGATGCCGATTTTGGTAGTCTCAATAAGTCTTTCTTCGATGCCAATAAAGAATACCTTACATCTCACTGCCCAAGTGACACCGTCAATATGGCTGGAGTTGGAGGCGTTTGGTCGTTGCTCTGTTACAAATTGCCTAATGCCACTATGACACTTGGAGGTAATTCGGTAATAGTTCCATCATTTGACGTTCAAACTGAACAACATGGCAACTATATGGAGGAAAATAATCTCGGAATAAGGAGTATGATGCTGTTTCGCAAAATCCGTTTTAATCTTGTTGATATGATTTTAACGACAGAGTTGTAATTAGCGTCTTTTCTCATCCTTTCACTCCCTAAAAAAGTCTTTTTTTATTCCCTCCCTTCTCCAAAGGATATTTGTACCGATATTTTTTCTATATTTGATTTTCAACAATTAATTTCATAAAAATCAATTCTACAAAATTACCATAATATTTTAAAACAGAAATTAACATAACGGCTTTGTCTTTTTAACAAATAAAGACGCATTTTTGACAGTCTTTCCGCTCCATCCCGCCGTTTTCCCATTTCGGCGCATAGATTTATAGCCTTAATAATGTCTTTCATGTTTGTGGCGCAAGGTTATGTTACTTGTGACATGTTTTATTTGTAACATCCTTTAAATAAAGCTGTTACATCGCGTTTGGAAAATATGCAATATTATGTTGCCATGTATTTTATATTTCCTTACCTCGTAATTAATACTGTTTTACTCTGTAACGGATGCTTATTTGCGAAGTAAGGAGATATTAATTATAAGGTAAAACAGTATTAATTGCAGAATAAGGAATGCTGTTTTGTGAAGTAAGGGAGTATTAATTGCCATATAAAACAGTATTAAATACCACATAAAGCGCAGTAAAAAGATGTTTGTTGGGCTATAAAAATTGAGCGAAAATGGCAAAGGAGATGTTAAAAAGGCTTTTCGCATTCTGAAAATGGCACAAATCCAACCCATCTGTGCATGTTTTGTTCCCGCTAAAGTCAATAAAAATGAAAAATATATACATGGATTATCCGTTTTTCATAAGCATTCTTTCTAAAATGAATAAAAGTTTTGTAGTAAAATATTGACGTGAGATTAACAAATGAAAGATATTTTTACATTTTGCGAGTTGCCTTTTAGTTGTCTGCGGGTGTATCCGCTCAGTTTCATTTAGCCTCCAGGTGGTGGAGGCTAAATATCAGACTTGCCGTTGAGAAACAAAGAAAAGAATACATAGAAACAAACAGTCATAAAGCGATATTAGTTGACAGAAAGTCATTTCTTGAACTGGAATAAAACTAAAAACGCTTGTTTTTCACTGTTTTATTGCAGAATTTCGTCCATTTGTGCGATGGGCTGCAATTATTTTTGTAATTTTATAAATTGAATTTGATAATTCAAGAAATAGTCTATCATAACTATAACCTTTGGCATAAATATTGGGAGATAAGAAAATTATACGATGAAAGAAGATATTTATTATATTGCATCTAAATGTAAGGCAATCATAAAGGAGCAGATAGAACATTCTTTCTATAAAAATATAGATAAAAGAATTTTTATAAGTCCTTCATCTAAGGATAAAGATATTATCGGAAAGTTTACAGGTTATATCTTGCAACCGTCTCTTAATTTTGATTATCTATTGTAAAGTACAGATATGGGCAAAGTTTCAATTCGTTTTTATAAGGACCATGAGGTCAGGGCGGTTTGGGATGAGGGGCATTCCAAATGGTGGTTCTCTGTCATTGATATTATAAGAGCAATAAACAATGAGGCAGATTACAATAAAAACCGTAACTACTGGAAGTACTTGAAGACAAAACTGAAGCGTGAAGGTAGTGAAGTGGTTAGTGTTACTAACCAGATGAAACTGGTAGCTCCTGATGGAAAGAAACATCCGTCTGATGTGCTCGACCAAGGTGGTGTGGAGTTGTTGGCAAAAAACTTCCCAAATACCAAGGCTGCTGAATTTCTTGATTGGTTTACTTATAGCGATAACACCATTGATGGTCGCAGTAGGAAGAAAGCGTATACTTTTATGGAGAGCAATATTGTGGCGGACAGGGATGTGGGTAAGGTGAAGGCGTTACAACAAATTCACGCTTATATCTTCGGTGGTTTGTATGACTTTGCCGGGAAAATACGTACCAAGACCATTGCAAAGGGAAATACCGTCTTTTGTCTGGCTGAGCATCTGCACAGTTACTTGAAGATGGTGGAGGCTATGCCGGAAACGACTTTCGACGAGATAGTGGATAAATATGTAGAAATGAATGCGGCCCATCCTTTCATGGAGGGAAATGGGCGCAGCACCCGTATATGGTTGGACTTGATTTTCAAAACACGGTTAGGATTGTGCGTGGATTGGAGTAAGATCAATAAAAAAGATTATTTAAATGCTATGATAGAGAGTCAGGTGAGCAGCGAAAAGATACGGTCATTGCTGAAGCAAGCTATGACAGACAAGATTGCCGACCGTGAAATGTTCATGAAGGGTATCGACTATTCTTATTATTATGAACAAGAAGGTTAACGAAGTATATTTATGAGGATCATCCTAAATTTGGAGTGATGCACCCTTTTTTATGCTCCGGCCTTCTATATGTGGCATTTACTGCTGCTAAATGCCATGGTTACGAGTCTGAAGGTAATGGTTATGGATTATAATGA
>UQZX01000004.1 GCA_900545525.1 uncultured Prevotella sp. | reverse complement strand
ATCTCCCGTTTTATTGTTACTTTTGCATACGAAGAGTTCTTTGAAGGTTACGCAATGCGCAGAAGAATAATGCAGCAGATAACTAACTAAATCGTAACCTATTACTATTATGAGCAATTAACCTAAGCTCATTTCCAATAAATTACACTCTTTTCGTAACTTCCTCTGACAAAAGTACGTAAAATATTTAAAACCTTCGATGCTTTATTGCATTATTTTAAGACGGCTGTTTTATATAGGGGCGTGGGATTGCCGGATTATACAAATTTGTATATCTTACATTATTATATATAGATAATGTCTATTCCTCCCCAAGAACATCGCAAAACGACTTGGGCAGACAGATGTTCTCTACGTTAACGGCTTCCCTGAACAGCGGGGCGATGTCCTTTTCGCTGAATCCGGCTATGCCGCAGCCTATCGGTGTGACGTAGAAAAACAGTTGTCTGTTGTTGCGGGCAAAGTCGATGAACTCGTCCACGTATGGTTTTATCGTGTCTACGCCGCCCTGCATCGTCGGTATGGCATAGCTTTGTCCCTGCAGTCCTGTGCCCTTTCCCCATATTGCGCCGAAATAACGGTGGGCTGTGCGTGCCGCCCCTCCGCCATGAAACCCTCCTAAGTTGCTGCCGAAGACAAATATCTCGCCTTCTTTAAGAGAGGATATATACTCGGGCGTGTAGCGTGGTCTGGTGTCCGTGGTGTTTTTCGCCGGTCTTGTCGCCTGCGGCTGTGCGCCGTTGTCTTTCTTTCTTTCTGATTTAAATAAGTCTTTAAACTTCATGTCTGTGGGTTATGTGTTTGTCGTTTGTTCAGCAGGTGTATCTTCCGCTTGCATACAAAGATAGAAAAAGTTTGCAAGACAGCATGCTTTGCAATGCAAAAAATAGTATAATAACGTTAGCCCGACGAATTTATCTTCCTTGTTATATTACAAACCCTCCAGGGGTGGTTTGTATAATTAACAGAACTTATATTGTAATAAGAACTTGTTGTATATTAAAACACGATAAATCCTTTCTTTTTGTAAGATTAAAAACTGTTGTGAAAAATATGCAACGGGGATGTCCGCATGCCGCTGATGTGCATGAAAAATCGTAAAGATGCCTGTTCTGATGCGTAAAGCTATGCCTTTTACACCCTGAAGTGCCGCTTTTCAGTCCTCAAAGTGCCGCATATTGCACTGTAAAATGGCGCATTTCATAGCTGTTTATGCTGTTTTTCACCGGCAAATAAGCCTTTTTAGTTCTTAGAAAGCTGCACACTTTTTGCTGTTAACATGTAACATGTTGATGTCATGTCATTTAACGATGCACGCTCATTTTGCGCGTTTTTCGGGTCATGGACCAATATTTTTCAAAACAAGGCATTCTCAGCGGTTTTGTAAAATCATAATGAAAGCATTTGTGATATTATGGTGTCAATATGTAAAGTGACGTGTTAAAGCCTCCGTGATTTAGGGTTGCAATAAAAGAAAAATGGCTGTTGTCCGATTGGACAGCAGCCATTTTAATTGTCAGTTGTATGTAATTGTTATTCTTTATCCAAAAGGATGTTCATCATTTCGCATGCAGCTTTGGCAACGGATGTACCCGGACCGAAGATTGCTGCTACGCCTGCCTTGTACAGGAAGTCATAGTCTTGCGCAGGAATTACACCGCCTGCGATGACCATTATATCCTCGCGTCCGAGCTTTTTCAGCTCTTCGATAAGCTGGGGTATCAGTGTCTTGTGACCGGCAGCAAGCGAACTTGCACCGATAACATGCACGTCGTTCTCCACAGCCTCGCGCGCTGCTTCTGCCGGAGTCTGGAACAACGGTCCCATATCTACGTCAAAGCCACAGTCGGCATATCCTGTTGCAACCACTTTTGCACCGCGGTCGTGTCCGTCCTGTCCCATTTTTGCCACGAAGATACGTGGACGGCGACCTTCTTTCTTTGCAAACTCTTCTGTCAACTCACACGCTTTGTCAAAGTCTGTGTCGTTTTTACTTTCTGATGAATACACGCCTGAAATAGTTCTTATTATTGCTTTATAACGCCCTACGACTTCTTCGCAGGCATCACTTATCTCTCCCAGCGTACAGCGAAGCTTGGCACACTCAACGGCATGTGCCAACAAGTTGCCTTCGCCTGTGCGTACACACTCCGTAAGTTCGGCAAGAGCCTTCTTGCAGGCATCCTCGTCGCGTGATGCGCGCAGCTTGTCGAGGCTTTCTTCCTGCTGCTTTCTTACGGCAGTGTTGTCAACTTCAAGAATGTCAATCGGGTCTTCGTGGTCCAGACGGTACTTGTTTGTACCCACGATTGTCTGCACACCGCTGTCGATACGTGCCTGTGTGCGTGCCGCAGCCTCTTCGATACGCATCTTCGGCAGACCGGTCTCTATAGCCTTTGCCATACCTCCGAGCTTCTCAATCTCCTGTATGTGCTCCCATGCCTTGTGTACAAGCTCGTTAGTGAGCGACTCTACATAGTATGAACCTGCCCACGGGTCAATTTGCTTGCATACCTTTGTCTCGTTCTGTATGTAAATCTGCGTGTTACGTGCAATACGTGCGGAGAAGTCGGTGGGCAGTGCTATAGCCTCATCAAGTGCATTTGTGTGTAGCGACTGCGTATGTCCGAGCACGGCAGCCATTGCCTCTATACATGTACGGCCAACGTTGTTGAACGGGTCTTGCTCTGTAAGCGACCAGCCCGATGTCTGTGAGTGTGTGCGCAGTGCCATAGACTTGGGGTTCTTTGCGCCAAAACTCTTCACAATCTTTGCCCATAGCAGGCGTCCGGCACGCATTTTGGCAATCTCCATGAAGTGGTTCATGCCGATAGCCCAGAAGAATGACAGGCGTGGGGCAAACGCATCAATGTCTATTCCTGCGTTCACACCGGCACGGAGATAATCCATACCGTCTGCAAGGGTGTACGCCAGCTCAATGTCTGCCGTAGCTCCGGCTTCCTGCATGTGGTAGCCTGAAATAGAAATAGAGTTGAACTTCGGCATGTTTTGCGAAGTGTACTCGAAGATGTCTGCGATAATCTTCATTGAGAATGCAGGCGGATATATATAGGTGTTGCGCACCATAAACTCCTTGAGAATGTCGTTCTGGATAGTTCCTGCCATTTCTTCGAGCTTTGCTCCCTGCTCCAGACCTGCCACAATATAGAATGCAAGTATCGGAAGCACCGCGCCGTTCATTGTCATGGACACGGACATCTTGTTAAGAGGTATGCCGTCGAACAGCACTTTCATGTTCTCAATAGAGCAGATTGATACACCAGCCTTGCCCACATCGCCTACAACGCGCTCGTTATCGGGGTCGTAACCGCGGTGAGTGGGGAGGTCGAAAGCTACAGAAAGTCCCTTCTGACCCGATGCAAGGTTGCGGCGGTAGAAGGCGTTGCTCTCTTCTGCTGTGGAAAAACCTGCATACTGGCGTATGGTCCACGGGCGGAACGGATACATCATGCTGTACGGACCGCGCAGGAACGGGGGGATACCTGCTGAAAAGTCCAGGTGCTCCATGCCCTCAAGGTCTTCTTTGGTATAAACAGGCTTAACCTCTATGTGTTCCGGAGTCTTCCAGTTTGCCTCAATACCGTTTTCTTTTTGCCAGTCGGTTCCGTTCACGGCGTTTATACCGGCAAATATATCTATATCTTTAAAATTCTTTCTCATAGCTTTATTTCATTAACTTTGCGTTATACTCTTTCAGTGTTTCGAGCACATTGCACCTTACGTGTACGAAGTTTTCTATGCCTGCGGCTTTAAGATCGTCCATGCATGCAGGAGCACCGGCAACAACAAACATGGCGCGGTTGTCAAGATACTTGTATGCAGGGATTGCATATTCGGCATATTCATCGTCGCTTGAACAAAGAACAACAATGTCGGCTCCTGCCTTGAGTGCGGCGTCTACGCCTTCTTCTACCGTCTTGAAACCGAGATTGTCTATAACTTTGTATCCAGCACATGCCAGGAAGTTGCAGCTGAACTGTGCACGCGCCTGACGCATGGCAAGATTTCCTATTGTGAGCATGAACGCAACAGGCACCTTCTTGCTGTTCTCCACCTCTATGCGGAGGTCTTCAAAGTCGGCTGCAAGGCGCGATGTGCTGATTGCCTTGAATGGCTTTTCGTGGTCTTCGTGCTTGTGTCCGCATCCGCAACCGCATGATACCGGTGTCTTCCCGTCGGACTTCTCGGTGAAGTTGGGGAACTGGTTGGTACCGAGGATGAACTCTTTGCGGTTGGCTGCGGCGGTATGACGCTTCGCATTTGTTTCGTTTATGCAGTCCTGAACGCTTCCCTTCTTTATTGCTTCGAGGAAACCGCCTTCTTCTTCAACGCTCAGGAATATCTTCCAACCCTCACCGGCAAGAAGTGATGTAATCTCTTCTATGTAGTAGCTTCCGGCAGAAGGGTCAACGACTTTGTCAAAGTGGCACTCTTCCTTGAGCAGAAGCTGCTGGTTGCGTGCTATGCGCTCTGAGAACTCGTTTGGTGTCTCGTATGCAGAGTCGAAAGGAGTTACGACAATAGAGTGGACACCGGCAAGGGCGGCACTCATCGTCTCCGTCTGAGAACGCAACAGGTTTACATAGCTGTCGAACATCGTCATGTTGTATTTTGATGTCACGGCGTTTACGCACATCTTGCATGCACATTCGCACTTAGGCTCATATTGCTTTACGATTTCTGCCCAAAGCATACGTGCAGAGCGGAACTTGGCAATCTCCATGAAATAATTCTCGGAGATGCCCATGTTGAATTTTATCTTTGAAGCGGCAAGAGCCGGATCCGTACCAGCCTCTACCAGCATGTTAAGATATTCGTTACCCCATGCAAGTGCATATCCCAACTCCTGAACGATGTATGCTCCGGAGTTGTTCAGTGAAACGGTGTTTACCGATATGCAACGGAAGTGGGGATAGTCTTTCAGGGTGTTTACTAATTCGGGAGCTATGGAAAGGAGTTGTGTCATGTCACATCCCTTCATGATCATCTTCTCCATCGGATCCCAGTCTATTGAGCCTACAATCTTAGTCTTGTCGTAACCTTTCTTGTCAAAATATGCAGTTAGGGTCTGTGCCAGTTCCAGTGTGTGACGCTTACATGTAGTGAAATTAACTTCCACAACGTCGCACAGGATGTTGTCAAGAAGTGTCTCGACAAATTCCATGCTTATCTTTTTGCCGGGAATGCTGAAACAAAGCGAGTCTATTCCCTTGTTCAGGATGTCCAGTGCCTTGGCATTGGCTGCCTGTGCATCATCGGCAACAATGTCCTGACGTATGTACCATTCGTTGTTGTCCTTCTTGTTTCCACGCACGAACGGAAACTCGCCGGGCATTGCGTCGGGAGTTTTTAACTTTGACAAATCTTCCTTACGGTAAAAAGGCTGTACATTAAAGCCCTCATTGGTTCTCCATACCAGACGTTTGTTGAAATCAGCACCTTTCAAGTCTGCTTGAATCTTGTCCAACCACTCTTGAGTGGACGGTGCCTGAAACTCGGTAAAGAGTTTTTCTTTACAGTTTGACATAGTGTTATTATTATAATAAGTTTCTAATATTTCCTGTATCTCCGGTTGTCCGGCAATGATAATTCCCCGAAAAATGCAGTATCCGGCAATCAAACATGTTTGATTTTGCCAAGGTTCGGGTTATTCCGTGCAAAGATAACTCATTTTTTTGACCTTGTTATAAAAAATAAAAGGAATTTACCCTTTGGCATATAAAAATGCAAAAAGTTAATATAAGGGTTTAAAATATTTGTATAAATATTGTTCTTTGAGCGATATTTTGCCTAATTTTGCACTCTCATGTTTAGAGTGGCTTGTTATTATGGAATGGCTTATAAATTTATTTACAACAACTGATTCTATTGCCCATATCGTTTTGCTGTATGCTATCGTGATAGCAGCAGGTGTCTATTTAGGAAAAATAAAAGTAGGCGGAGTGTCTCTTGGCGTGACTTTTGTGCTTTTTTCGGGCATTGTTGCCGGTCATATTGGTTTTACGGCTCCGGTCAATATCCTTACTTTTATTCAGGATTTCGGTCTTATACTCTTTGTCTTTATGATAGGTCTTCAGGTCGGTCCTGGCTTTTTTGAGAGCTTCAGAAAAGGCGGGGTGACGCTTAACGGCCTGTCTACGGCAATGATATTTCTTAATATAGGCGTGATGTTTGCATGCTACTATATTTTCTTCGATACTTCAAATCCCAATAATCTTCCCATGATGGTCGGTACCCTTTATGGTGCCGTGACAAATACGCCGGGACTTGGTGCTGCCAACGAGGCTCTTTCGTCCGTGTTCGAGGACGGCACGGCACCTCAGATTGCATCGGGATATGCCTGTGCCTATCCTCTCGGAGTGCTGGGTATCATCGGCGCAACCATTGCGGTAAAGTATATATGCAGGATTTCCATGTCCAAGGAAGAGGCAGAACTGGAGAAGGAAGAAGCCGACAACGGTTCTGTGAAGCCGCATTTTATGCACCTGAAGGTTACAAACTCTTATCTGGAGGGAAAGACTTTGTTGCAGGTTCATGACTTTCTCAACCGCGACTTTGTGTGTTCGAGGATACTGCATGAAGGTCATGTAAGCATACCTAACAGGAATACGGTGTTCCATATAGACGACCAGTTGTTTATTGTATGTGCGGAAGTGGATGCCGAGGCAATAATTGCATTCATAGGTCCTACGATAGAAGTTGACTGGAAAAAGCAGGACGAGCCGATGGTAAGCAAGAGAATACTTGTCACGCGTTCGTCGATGAATGGAAAGACGCTTGGAAAGATGCACTTCTCAAGTGTATATGGAGTCAATGTGACACGTGTGACGCGTCAGGGTATGGAGCTTTTTGCAAGCAACAGCCTTTCTTTGCAGGTTGGTGACCGCATAATGGTTGTAGGTCCGGAAGATGCTGTGAACCGTGTGGCAAGTGTTATGGGCAATTCTATAAAGAGGCTTGACGCCCCCAACATAGCAACAATATTTGTCGGAATAATTCTCGGCATATTATTCGGCAGCCTGCCTATTGCAATTCCGGCAATGCCTGTGCCGTTGAAACTCGGTATAGCCGGCGGTCCGCTGATAATAGCCATACTTATTGGAAAATACGGCTATAAGTTCCACCTTGTGACTTATACCACGACGAGTGCCAACATGATGCTTCGTGAGATAGGTCTGGTGCTGTTTCTTGCAAGTGTGGGCATAAAGGCGGGTGCCGGCTTTGTGGAGACTGTTGTGCAGGGTGACGGTATAAAATATGTGTATACCGGCTTCTTGATAACAGTTATACCTATTCTTATAGTTGGTACGCTGGCAAGGCTTAAATACAAGTTCAATTATTTCACGATTATGGGTATGCTTGCCGGTACGTGTACCGATCCTCCTGCGCTGGCATACGCAAGTTCGGTGTGCTCAAAGGATGCTCCTGCCGTCGGATATTCTACGGTATATCCTCTAAGTATGTTCCTGCGCATCCTCACTGCACAGCTGATAGTCCTTTTCTTTTGCGGATAATATTTATTGACAGATAAACTTTATAATATAATAATACATGAAAAAAAACAGACTGTTGCTGGTCTTATTGTTTATGAGCAGCACTCTCATGTTCGGGCAAGGTGCCAGGAACATAAAGATAAATGAGGTGCTGACAAACAATACCAACAATTTACAAGACGAGTTTGGAAGGCGAAAGGCATGGGTCGAGTTGGCAAATACGTCGTTTTCCTCGTATAATGTGCGCGGCATGTACATAACAACAGACCGCCGTGTGCTTGACAAGAACCTGACGATACCGCAGCGTGTTGCCATGATGAGCATCATTCCCAACGGCGATGCACGTACGGTGATGTCGGCACAGGAGCATATCGTGTTCTTCCTCAACAGCAATCCCTCCAACGGAACACTGCATCTTTCTGCGAAAGCAGACCCGCAGGATGTTGTGTGGATTGCGCTTTACGACGGCAATGCCATAGATATCATAGACTCTGTGAGTGTGCCCGTGATGAAAGAGAACATGTCGTATGCACGTGAGAAAGACGGTTCCCCTGTTTGGAGAGTTAAGGCAAGCGATGAAGTTACGCCGGGAATAAAGAACCTTATAAAGACAGACGAGACAAAGATTGCCCGTCTGAAGCGTGAAGACCCTCATGGTTTCGGCATTACAGTGCTTTCAATGGGCATCGTGTTCTCGTGTCTTGCCCTGCTTTATGTCTTCTTCCGTATCCTCGGACTGTTCATGGCGCATAAGCAGGCTATAAAGAAAGCCGGCAGGATACAGCCTATAAAGGCAGCTGTGAAGACAGGCGAGAAACTTGCAGAGACAGGGCATAAGACAAAGGTCATACTTAAAGACGGATTGCAGACAGCCGGTATCGACAAGGAGATATACATTGCCGTGATATCAATGGCACTTAAAGAGTATGAAGACGATGTGCATGACATCGAGAGCAACGTCATTACGATAAAGCCTCATCATACAAACTGGACCTTGCCTCATCCCGACGAGCCGGTCATTTCATAAAATCATCATTCGTATAACAATAAAACTACATAACACTATGAATAAGTATCAGTATAAAGTTCAGGGCGTTGATTACGACGTTGAGATTGAAGATATAGACGGCAACATAGCCAAAGTAAGTGTAAACGGAATACCTTTTGAGGTGGAGATAAAGCAGCCGATAAAGTCTGCACACGCTCATCATAAGCCAAAGGCTCCGGTTCAGGCTCCGGCACGTGCCGCATCAGCTCCGGTACCGGCTCAGCCGCAGGCTCCTGTTGCCCCCGTTCCTGCTGCTGCGGGTACAAAAGTTCTGGCGCCACTGCCCGGAACAATCACAGAGATAAAGGTGAATGTCGGCGATGTAGTAAAGAATGGCGACACGGTTGTCATCCTTGAGGCAATGAAGATGCAGAACAACATCGAGGCAGAATGTGCCGGTACAATCACGTCGGTGGTGGTGAGCAAAGGTGATACGGTGATGGAAGGTGCCGTACTTGTTACAATCGGATAATAGGCAGGACAATGGGATTTACAGATTTCATCATAAGTAACTTTAACGAGTTTCTCAGTTATACAGGCTTTGCGAATGCTGAGGCAGGCAACCTGATAATGATTATAGTGGGCATATTCTTTATATGGCTTGCCATAAAGAAAGATTTCGAGCCCCTGCTGCTTGTACCCATAGGGCTTGGTATTATTCTCGGAAACATTCCTTTCAGGGCAGATGCCGGTCTTGAAATAGGATTATATGAGGACAATTCAGTGCTCAACATCTTTTATCAGGGCGTTCGTCAGGGCTGGTATCCTCCCCTTGTGTTCCTCGGCATAGGTGCCATGACCGATTTCTCTGCGCTTATAAGCAATCCTAAGCTCATACTTATTGGTGCCGCTGCACAGTTCGGTATATTCGGAGCATACATGTTTGCCCTTGCATTGGGCTTTGAACCCAATCAGGCAGCAGGTATTGCAATCATCGGAGGAGCCGACGGGCCTACGGCAATATTCCTTTCTTCCAAGCTCTGCTCCAACCTGATGGGGGCCATTGCCGTGTGTGCATATTCGTACATGGCTCTTGTTCCTGTTATCCAGCCGCCTCTTATGCGCCTGCTGACAACAAAGAAAGAGCGTGTGATACACATGAAGCCGGCACGCCGTGTCAGTCAGACCGAGCGCATACTGTTCCCGGTCATAGGCTTGTTGCTCACAACTTTCATTGTTCCCTCGGGACTTCCGTTGCTCGGAATGTTGTTCTTCGGCAACCTCCTGAAAGAATCAGGCAAGACAACACGCCTTGCCAAGACGGCGGGAAGTGCACTTAACGATGTTGTCGTGGTGCTTCTCGGTCTTACGGTAGGATGTTCCACGCAGGCAAGCGAGTTCCTTACGATGAATACAATCTTTATCTTTGCTGTAGGTGCAATGGCGTTTATCATTGCATCGGCTACGGGTGTTCTGTTCGTTAAGTTCATGAACCTGTTCCTTCCGGCTCATAAGAAGATTAATCCGCTTATTGGAAATGCCGGTGTCAGTGCCGTGCCAATGAGTGCACGTATATCAAATAACCTCGGACTTGAGTACGACCGCCACAACTTCCTTCTCATGCACGCCATGGGACCGAATGTTGCAGGTGTGATTGGTTCTGCCGTTGCAGCCGGAACCCTGCTCGGTTTCCTGTCATAACAGAAACGTCTGTTGTATGCACGGACAACCTAAGATAGCAATAATTAACCCCAACACGCTTGCCGTGCTGGGGTTAAAAAATATATTGCAGAGCATAATGCCTGTAATCAGCATCGACACGTTCGGTTCGTTCGATGAACTTCTGTGCAACAGCAGTGACATTTATTATCACTATTTCGTCACTGCCGACATATTATTGGACAACCGTGCTTTCTTTTTAGATAACAGGCGCAAGACAATCGTGCTTGTGTCCTCGCCAGATCCGCAGGCGCAGATAAATGGCTTCCATTGTCTGTGCACAGGCATGCCTGAGCACGAGTTCATAAAGTCGCTTCTTGCCCTTGAGCAGAAAGCCCATGCCAACGGACACAATCTTCCTCCCGTACCAAAGGAAGCCGGTGCAAATGTGCTGTCTGCCCGTGAGATAGAGGTAATGTCGCTTATAGTGCAGGGATATATCAACAAAGAGATTGCCGACAAGCTCAGCATAGGTCTTGCCACAGTGGTGACCCACAGACGCAACATCATGGATAAACTGAGCCTGCGCAGCGTTTCCGCGTTGACGATATATGCCGTCATGCACGGATATGTGGACATAGGCAAGATTTAGTATCCTTGTCTGCTTTTATTTGATGTTAGAGTTGGAGTGAGTTCGATATAAGCAAGTTCTATAATTACAGTTATAAATCCATCCTCCTGTAGGGACTTTTTCTTGTAAATGTCCGTGTTTTATCCTATTTAAAGAAATTTTTATGTGTAGTCTTTACGGACATTTACAAGAAAAAGTCCCTACAGGAGGATGTCACTTGCGGATTGTATAATGTTAAATTCACGTTATTTATACTGTCTCAGTGCCGCAAGAAGCTCGTTGTTCTCGCTCTTCGAGCCAACGGTGATGCGCAGGCAGTTGTTGCATAGCTGCACGCGTGTACGGTTACGGACTATTATCCCGTTGCTTACAAGATAGTCGTATATCACCTGTGCGTCCGTCATACGGGCAAGGAAGAAGTTTGCATCGGTGGGGTAGACGTGCTCACACACCGGCAGAAGTTTGAAAGCCTCTATCATGCGCCCGCGTTCAAGCAAAAGCATCTTTACCCATTTGTCCACTTCGTAGGGGTCTTTCAGCGTCTCGAGAGCCTGCTGTTGTGTAAGCAGGTTGATGTTATAAGGATACTTCACCTTGTTGAAAAGACCTATGATGTCAGGATGTGCAAATGCCATTCCGAGGCGTATTGCCGCACAGCCCCATGCCTTGCTGAATGTGTTCAGCACAATCATGTTGGGATGGGAGGCAAGCTTGAGACGCATGGGGCTTGCCGGTGAGAAGTCAGAATAAGCCTCGTCTATGACCACAAGCCCGTCGAAGCCGTTGAGAACCTTTATTATCTCGTTGCGGTCGATGCTGTTCCCTGTGGGGTTGTTGGGCGAGCATATCCATATCACCTTCGTGTTGCCGTCGCATGCGGCAAGCATTTTGTCGGCAGACATGCCGAAGTTTTCATCAAGAAGCACGGGACGGTATTTCACGTCGTTGATATCCGCACACACCTTATACATGCCGTATGTAGGCTCAATAGCAACAACATTGTCTGTGCCGGGGCGTGTGAAGCACCGGTATACAAGGTCTATCGCCTCGTCAGAGCCGTTCCCGAGGAATATCTGTCCGTCGCTGACCCCCTTAATCCTTGCGAGTACCTTCTTTATTTCCACCTGCATCGGGTCGGGATAGCGGTTCAGCGGAGCGTTGTACGGGTTCTCGTTGGCATCGAGAAACACGTGTGCAGCGTGTCCGCTGTACTCGTTGCGTGCGCTGCTGTATGGCGCAAGCTCCCAGATGTTGGGGCGTGTCAGTTCTTTAAGTGTCTTCATCTCTTTTCTCCGTCAATGTTTTTGCATTCCTCGATGCGCACCGTCATGGCATTCCTGTGCGCGTCGAGCTGTTCGTTTTCAGCCATTATCTCCACAGCATGACCGATGTTGGCGATGCCTTCGGGCGTAATGTGCTGGAATGTTATCTTGCGGTTGTAACTGTCAAGGTTCACCCCGTTGTATGCCACCGCATATCCGTGGGTGGGAAGAGTGTGGTTTGTGCCGCTGGCATAGTCGCCCGCACTCTCGCAGGCATATCTCCCGAGGAACACGCTTCCGGCATTTATCACCTTTCCTGCAAGTTCTTCGTAATTTTCTGTAGCAATTATCAGGTGCTCCGGTGCATATATGTTGCTCAGCTCCATTGCCTCTTCAAGGCTGCCGACAAGTATCATCTTGCTGTTGTCGAGCGACTTCCGGATAAACTCCTTGCGCTCCAGTGCTTCCGTCTGGCGGTCTATGCACGCGATAACCTCGTTGAGCAATCTCTCAGAAGTGGTTATCAGCACAGCCTGTGAGTCGGCTCCGTGCTCAGCCTGCGACAGCATGTCGGCTGCCACAAACTCGGGATTGCCCGTGTCATCGGCTATTACACACACCTCAGACGGTCCTGCGGGCATGTCTATGGCAACGTTGTGAAGGCTCACAATCTGCTTTGCCGCCATGACATAGCGGTTGCCCGGACCGAAAATCTTGTATACCTTCGGCACGCTTTCCGTGCCGTATGCCATTGCCCCGATAGCCTGCACGCCGCCAATCTTGAAGATGTTCCTGACCCCGGCAATGTGCGCAGCCGCAAGAATGGCGGGGTTTATCCTGCCGTCTTTTCCAGGAGGAGTGCACAGGACAATCTCCCTGCACCCCGCAATCACCGCGGGTGTGGCAAGCATCAGCACCGTGCTGAACAGGGGTGCCGTTCCTCCCGGCACGTAAAGTCCCACTTTCTCTATTGCCACACTCTTCTGCCAGCACGTCACGCCGGGCTGTGTCTCCACCTTTTCTGCCGTCATCGCCTGTGCGCGGTGAAATCTTTCTATGTTGCCGTGGGCAAGGCGCAGGGCATCGAGCAGCGGCTCTGATACCAGCGTCATAGCCTCTTCAATCTCCTCTTCCGTTACGGCAAGCGACTGCAGGTCGGCATTGTCGAACATCTTCTCATACCTTATCACGGCACTGTCGCCGTTTTCCCTCACGTCGCCGAGTATCTTCTCCACGGCGGCATTCAGCCCCGACAGGTCGATATGCGGGCGTTCCGTTATCCGTGCCCGGTCGTTTATACCGGGATACCTTATTATATTCATCCTTCGGACATGTCGTTATAAAATCATTTTCTCTATCGGAGTCACCAGTATTCCCTGTGCCCCCAGCTCTTTCAGCTTGCCTATTATCTCCCAAAAGCGCTTCTCGCCCAGCACAGTGTGCACCGAACACCAGTCTTTGTCCGCAAGCGGTATTATCGTTGGGCTTTTCAGTCCGGGCAGCACCGACACTATTTCGTCTATGCGGTTGTTGGGAACGTTCATGCGTATGTATTTCTTGTCTTCGGCATTGCGTACCGCCTCGAAGCGGAACATCATCTCGTCGAGCAGTGCCCTCTTGTCCTTGTCCATGCCTTTGCAGGCTATGAGTAGCGCCTCACTGTCCATTACCCGCTCCACCTCGCGCAGGTTGTTGCTGATAAGTGTCGAGCCGCTGCTTACTATATCGAATATGGCGTCGGCAAGACCTATGCCCGGGCATATCTCCACGCTGCCGGTGATGACGTGTATCTCGGCGTCTATGCCGTTCCTGTCAAGATATTTGCGCAGGATGTTGGGGTATGACGTGGCAATCTTCTTGCCGTTGAACCATGCCAGACCGCCGTATTCTTCCGACTTCGGTATGGCGAGCGACAGGCGGCAGCGGCTGAAACCGAGCCGGCAAACCACCTCGGCATCCTCGCCGCGCTCTACATATTCGTTCTCACCAACCACGCCTATGTCGGCAATACCTGTGGCAACGTTCTGCGGAATGTCGTCGTCGCGGAGATATAACACCTCCAACGGAAAGTTTGACGCCTGCACAAGAAGCGTGCGTTTGCCTGAACCTATCTTGATGTCTGCCTCGTTGAGCAACCTCATTGTGTCCTCAAAGAGACGTCCTTTTGACTGTACTGCTATTCGTAACATTTTATTTGTTATTGTTGTAAATATGTTGCAAAATTACACTTTTTAGCGCAATATAGCAAGAAAGTAATGCTGTTTGTGCCCCTTTTATAATATCATCGGCATGCAAGGGCGCGGAATGACACCGTTGCAGGGCTACATATTTCCGTTTCAGACGGCATGTGTGTGGCGTATATTCCCATGTAATGCGGTGCATGACATGTATTTGACATGGGTTCGGATAATTATACAAACCACCCCTGCCCCTCCTTTGAAAAAGGATGGGACGCTGTGCAGGCATCACATGAAGATATATAATATGTATGTTTATGGAATACTCCCATAACTTCTTTAACTCCTTACTCCATTACCTCCTTCCTCCCTTTACTCCCAATTTAATCATTTGTCCTTTAACTTCTTCTAACTTCCCCTAACTTCTTTAACTCCCTAATATTTTACTCCAGAGGTATAATCTGTCTAAATCACGTTATTCCCGCATATTCATAGTGTAAGGCTTTTGACCGTTTCCTGTTCAATATGTCATCCGGGAACCCCCTTTCTGTTTTCTCAAACTATGTTGCCGGAAGGGCCGAAATGTGTTTCCGGAGGATAAAGATATGCCTTTTCTGTCGTAAACAATACATGTTTTAAGTGCAAAGATGCCTGTTTTATGCCGTAATATACGGTACTTTGTGTTTCAAAATGCCGCATATTATCATGCAAAACACGGCACTTTAGAATGCAAAGTGCCGTGTTTTACAAGTCGTAATGCCTTCTTTGGCTGCACACTTGTTCTTCCGTAAACCGTAAGCTGCACGCTTACAGCATATTATCACTGCACACAATTCTGTCGCATATTTACCTCCTCGGAGCCTCACGCTGCCGAAAAACGCAGCCATGGGCGGTTGCGTGAAATCATAATGTAAGCAATAATGCCGTTTATGTGAGTAAAGTGTAAAGCGTTTGAAATCCGCACCGCGTTCATCCCCTCGTCTTCGAACACTCCCCCCCGAATGGATAGTAGTGTGTCACCTGTGCCTGCTCTCCCGCCTCCGACACCACCGTGCGGTTGCTGCCGAGGTGATCCTTCGTGTAGAAGAAGAACTCCGGCGTGCTCCCGGTGGCAGCAGTCCGCTCATAGAGGCAGCAGCCTCCGTCGAAGAGCAGCATGTACGGCATGCCGTCCTTCAGTATGAAGTCCCCTGCATACTCGGTATTTTCCGACAATATTATTCTTCCCGGCGAAACCAGCCCATAGTCCCTGATTTCCCGTGCCATCATTCCTGTACCATCCGTACATGCGGGCATCACTTCATCCAGCTGCAGTACAGGCTCTTCCATTATGAGCGTGTCCCTCGACACGGCAATGTCCCTTATAGCCGTCCTGTGTGTCACCCCGAGCTTCTGCCCCGTCGCGGAATATGCATATTCCGTCACGCTCCCGCTTCCGAAGCGTATGCGCCGCGGCATGCCTGCATCGTCATATTCCACCGCCTGTATGTCCCCGTTGATGTCGCTTGTCAGCGCGCCGCAGCCGTCGTACGTGTATTCCGGCTCAGCCCCGTTCCTGTCCCTGAAGTCGGAGGAGCCGTTGTATATCATGTTTCCCGCACGGTCGGTCACATTGACCGCCCTGTTCCCCTCCAGTTCCACCTCCAGCTCATCCACGGTCCCGAATGTCCCGTCGTTGCGCCTGCCGCAACGCAATAGCCCTGTAATAGCCCCGTTGAGCGTGTATCCCGTCACGGTCTCCGTGTATTTCCCCGCATTGTCAGCGATGTTGTCGCCCTCCCCGTAGGCACCGGATACCAGCCTGCCCATGCCGTCGTATGAGAAGATGTATCCCCTGACGATGTTGCCGTCCCCCGTCTTCCACCGCATGCTGCTTATGTCGCCGCCGTACAGCGGTGTGCCCGGTCCGTTGTCATACGCCAGCCATTCGGTGAACTGTGGGCTTGATATTACTTCGGGCAGCCCCCTCATGCTGTACCCGTATGTGACGCTCCCGGCATTGCCGCCGCGCCCGTTGCCGGCAATCCTCCCTACGGCATCGTATGACAGCGACGCCGTCCTGTGCCGCTCCCCTCCGCCGAGCGTAAGGTATGTGTCCGTAGGAAGCCCCGTGTGGCAGCTGTACACATGTTCTGTGAGAGAGGTGATACGCTGCCCCTTTGGAGTCTTCACTTCTTGTATTATCTCTTTGGGCGTGCCGCTGAAGTTGTATGAGACGTGCCTTGTAATTACGGTCCCTGTGGGGCGTACCTCCCTTGAGGCCGCCTCCCGTCCCCGTGCGTCATAATAGACGGCTCTGTAGACATATCCTCCGCCCGATGACGCCGTGATGCTTCCCGTGACGAGTCCCTGCGCGCAATGTCCTGACAGCCCGGCAAGTTCCGCGCGCACCTGCTCAGGCACGGCAGGTGAAGACAGGAACAGGTAGTTGTCATAGAACGTGCACGCTTCAAGCCGCGCGTCTGTCACGCTCTGTGTGCCTGTGGGTATATACCCGCTGCCGCACAGGCTGCCGTCGGAAGCTTCCTGCGGGTTGTAATCCACGAAGCCGTACCCGCCGCCGTTACAGAAGCTCCCGCATGTGCCCTGTACCGCCTCCCTGCCGAGGCGGTCGTAGAAGACAAACCTGTACCGTCCCCTTTCCCTCAGCCGTGCGTCCTGCATGTATGTCATGCGGTCGCCGTTGTCATACCAGTATCTTGTCTCACCGCATCCCGGCAGTTTCTTTTCTATCACTCGCTTCCGCGCATCGTATCTGTACCGGTAGCCGTATAGGCCGAAGTCGCTGTCAGTGTCATACTGCGGTGACAGCACATGGCTCAGCCGTCCCGCGGCGTTGTATATATAATATGTGTCGGCAAGTCCTCCGCGCCTTTCGAGCACCGTGCGTCCCAGGCGGTCGCGGAACACTTCGACGGTCTTCCCGTCCTCGTCCGTGCTCAGTACGGAGGCAAGGTCGCCGGCTGCATAAAATCCAAGAAGCGTCACTCCCGTTCCGTTATCGGCATATTTTCTCACGCTCCCTGCCGCGTTAGTCCTGTAGCTGTGGCGTACGCAGATATTTTCGGAACGCATGACTTCTCCCGGGGCATATTCCTTTGCCGTACGCCCCAGCCCGTCGTACATGACGGTTGTCAGCGGGTCGTCGTCACCGTAGAAGTCCCTTGCCGGGCTTTCGATGTCAAATCCGTCTGCGACGTCAGACAGCCCTGCCACGGGAGCGGGGAGCCAGCTGCCGCATTCGCGTCCCGCCGTGTCGTGCAGTGTCAGTACGGCTGAATACATGCCATTCCCTGATGGCACGACGGTGTATTCATGGCGACCGTATCCGTCGTATGTCGTCACGTTCACCGCCGACGTGCTGCCGATGCTGTCGAGCATCTTCTCAGTGCTGACATAATTCATTGACACGTGCTGCCCGTATACCGGTGCAAGGAACACCAGTGCCTGTATTAGTGATAATATGTGCCCTATGCTTCTCATCGTCTGTAGTTGTATCTGTATCTTTCCATTACGCTCTTCTTGCCGCCTGTCATGATGTACTTTTCATAAAGCCTGCCGGAAGCATCGTAATCATAATAAATAGTAAAACCCCGTTCGTCAGTTATGCTTGTCATTCCAATCAAAGGAATATAAGTATATGTAAAGACCATTGCATGCGGCAGCTTTTCCCTGAGAGAATTTAATATGGACATGTCGCTGTCGGCTGGTACATGCTTTTTTGTTATGTTGTCAATGAAAGTTGCAGACAGTGCTGCAGATACTTCTGTATATGTAGTATTACGGATTTCCGCCACTGGACAGGTGCCGTCATAACTCCATAGATATACAGTAGAAATACCTTTACTATCGAGTTGCATAGGCTTGCCGTATGAATTATAATGAGAATATTTGAGCTCAGAAATATAGGAACTGTCGTATTCGGATAAAGACAAACCGGAAATACCTGTAATCCTGTATTCTTCGTCGGGCAATATTAAGTCGCCAATGTTGATATATGATGTCCTGTGTCCGTCGATGACCTTATTGTCAAGAAGCAGCAATGTTTCAACCGGAACACCTGTCATATATCTGTTTGCCATCGTACCGAGAATACCGGTGTCCCCATTCTTCGGATATATATGTTTTTTAGTGTAAGTTCCGCTTACGTCACTTATACTCTCAGTTTCTTTCATGAAATTGTCGTTATATGTATAAGCGTTGGTTGTTATAATATTTCCGTTCTCTTCTTTTGTTGTTGTGGTTACTTGTGAAAGCAAAGGCCATTCTATTTCGTATGTGTATGGATAAATCTCACCATTTTCCTCGTTAAATATAAATGCCTTTATATCTTTTGCTTTTCTTGTGTCATAGCTATATGCCGTTGTCCTTTTGTCCTGCACCGTCTTTTCCTCGATGCCGTTAAAGGCGTCGTATTTTGTCGGTGTGTACGGATATTTTTCGTCCTGACTCTCTTCTTTTTCATTATGGAAATAGTGTGAGACGGTTGTGTCGCCGGTCTTTTCTTTTATTAATGTGTATCCAAAGATGTTACCGTCTTTTAATGTGCTCATCGGAATTGTGGCATCAGACTGTTGTACCATATAGCCTGTACGACATAGGACCGGAAGTGTGCTGTAAGGCTGTTGGTAATATTCTTCAAATATCCTTTTTATTCCAAAAACAGGATCGACCAGCAGCTTTCCGTCATCATATTCATAGCTTTTATATTCCGCACCGTAGATGCTCTTTATTCTTAGCCCTCCTCCTGTGATAATGGAGTCGGATGTTATTGCCTCGGTCTTGGAATATTCGTATGAGAAAGAATACCATGTGTCCTTTGCATGTGCCTCTGCCTCGATGATGTAGTCGCCTTCGGACAGCTCTATAGTCCGAAACGGAAATGTGTATGAACATTCTGTTTTCATTTCGGAAGGCGTAGGATAATAGAATACAAGCTGCTTGCTTCCGTCTCCCTTTATCTTGCTTATTTTTAGTGTGGCATTCTCATCATGGTCATACCGCACCTCCTTGTCTTCTGTGCATCCTTCATTTTCAGCAAATCCGTACAAAGACATTGATGTTGGCACAGACAGCGTCAATGTCTTTGTAGTTGTTTTGGGATATTGGCTGTATGTGTCATAGTTATATTCATTAAACACATTTATTCCCTCTTTCTTGTGATGTGTTACAATACTTGTCTTTGGCGTCGTCTTATAACGGTTTGCTTCATAGACAAAAGTTGTCATTCCTTTTGTTGGTGTGGTGACGGACTTAAGTGTTCCTATAATCATATAGTTAAACTGTGAGGACTTGTCTGCTCCTTCAAAAGCCACATTATTATATATGATAGGACAATAGTAGTTAGCACCCTGATAAATGCCATTGTAATATCCCCAATAGTCCGTGTCGTGCGAGTTTTTGGCAGGAAGAGTACCCTCATAATACTGGAACTTATAGTTACATCCTTCGGCTGACGGCTCTGATATCCCAACCAATTTCAGGCGTTTGAAAACATGTGGATATGCTCCTGTATATGAATTGTTGAAATATTCATAGTCAAAGTATGTTTCCTTTATTAATTTATCTATGTTATTGTATATTTTTATGGAAACAAGTTTGTGCGGATTTGTGCTGGTTGAAATCCCTATCTCATCTTCTCTCGTGTTTGTATCAAAAACAACATATCCGCCGTCCCATGTAATTTGAGACAGCCTCCATGTGTCGGATATTGTCTTGCAGCATGAATATCTTACTTCGCCTTCTGACGGACCAGCAATATTTCCAGTGCCGAATGTCGTTATATGATACTTCTCGGCACTTTCGTGTACAGGTGCCTGATAAGTCTCTTTTTCGTAAGTGAATGTTACGTGCCTGCCATTTGTCGTGCAGATGTCTGTAAGCATCCAGCAGGATGTGTATTCAAAGGGAGAAGAATAAATAAGGTTCAACTTGTCTTCATATTCATCAAACTTGGTAGCATTGTTCATATTTTGGTTCAGATATCCCGGTCTGTGATAAGATGAAGTCTTTTCATATTCTTTAAATGTATATACAGTTCCATCCGGTGATGTAATGGTAAAATATTTCTTTACAAGATCATGGCTGAAATATTCTATCTTTAGGTTTGTGTTTTTGTCTACAAGTACGGCTCCGCGTGACTTGTCTATTATGAACTTTCCGCTTGCATGCGGAATGGTATAAAAAAAGATATCCGGTTCGGAGTCTTTCTTCAAAACAGGCTTGACATCGGATAATCCGATGTATTTGTCGTATTCATTGCCAGTAATTTCCGGTGATGTGATATATCCTTCGGTTAATGTTCCCCCAGGAGGTACATATTCATGAAAGTCGTCACCGCATCTTATTGTACGTGAAATCATTCCACCTGCATTGAGAGACCAGCCTAATCCTACCCACGAAGCTTCTTGGTTTACGCGTATTCCGGAAGCATGATAACTTAAGGTAATGGGGATTTGTATGTTATCGGCATATATTACGTATATTGGAATGGATATTTGTGGAATGCCGGTATAAAGGGATACAGGGTAGTCCAAGTGACTTACAAGACTTGAAGTATTGGGGGCCTTGGGCGTATATTGCGGTATTTGGAGATTGAATTCTTCGGTGAATGCCGATGAAGAAAACGTTCTTATATTGTTATATTTTACAGCTACACTATCTTTACCAACAGATATGCTGTCTGTTGTTGCATGCGCCGTAATATGCAGTAGGGTCACTAATGCGCATGAAGATAAAACTGTAAAAACTTTTTTCATGGTTTGATAGCTATTTTCTTACTAACTACAGTTCCGCCCACATTTATATATAGGATGTATTCTCCATTGTGCAGATTACTACAGTCAATGGATATGTTATAACCTGTCCCTTTCTCGCAAACAAGTTCTTTTTTCTTGTAAAGTAATCCCCATGTACTTGCTATTATAAATGTAACATGTGCTTTTGTTTCCATGTCGTATGTAATATTTATCACCGTTCCACGTACAGTCACGGTTCGTGATGTCATAGCGTTTGGTCTTTTATGTGGTGGGCTGTTTCGTGAAATGTCACTTTTATTAAATGCTTTAAGAGTGTTTTTCGATACTCCTTGTCCTTCTGGCAGGCATCTGAACGCAGCTTGATACATTGACACTGGTTGCATATTATTATATGTGGTGCGTGAGATTGTTTCAAAAACCGGGTATCTACAGCCATGTGCATACCATGTATATAACTCCTCTATCTCTTGTCTGGCATTTTTTATGGTATCGATATCAGAGCAATTTGTATTCATGGAAACTGTGCATGTCTTGATAGTGTGTATGCGTATGACATCTCTAAGTGTATCATTCTCGGTCAATGAGATTGATCCTGTGGCATCTGCATCATGAATAATGATACCTGTCCGTCTTAATTTATAAAGGTTACAGTATTTTCCAATACCATCAAAAATATATGATGCAGTATCGCCATAAGCCATAGAGTATTTGGTTTGTACAAGTGGGACATTGTAGTTCATTGTTATTAGCGGACATTCCACTTCTATAAGCTTCAATCCTGAATTGTCACATTTATATCTGAATATGGAATTGGGAGAGGTTGCAGTAATAATTGAATCGCATGAATAACTGAGCTTATATCCAGACTTTATGACTTTAGCATTGCTAAAGTCCCATAAAATGTCTTTGCCGGAATCGCCACATTCAATGAATTCAACTTGTTCTTTAATAATTTCATCTCCATGGATGGGTATATTCTGCCTGTATGTAACCGCATTCTGTGATGCAGCAGAAACAAACGGTAATAAAGTCAATATTTGTATAAATATCCTCATGGCAGAAAATTTTAAGTTGTAAATATGCTACACATCAATAAATCTGTTGAGGTTGTATTGAATATGTTTGTTCCATTCCTATTTACATATTACAAATATAAGAATAATTATAATAAAGTACAAATAAAAGTAATATTTTAATGGTTTCAAATGATTATTTGTAATAATATCAGCATTTTTACATTACATTTATTCATATTTCTATATCCTGTTGATTTACATTATATAGGTGAAGGATGTCTATTTGTATAAAAATAGTTATTTCACATGTATATGATAATTCTCAAAAGGTGCTTTTTTGGGTTTTGTCCTGTCGTTTTCACGGTGTCAAGTGTCATGTCCTGCCTTCATGTTTAGCTTGTCGTTGTTGTCTTGTTGAGATGTGATATATAGGTAAAAACGTGTTTAATGTTAAATAAAAATACCACAGCTACAGATTTTTTCGATTAAAATCATTATCTTTGCGTTGAGTTATTGTATTGCTTGGAATACGATGAGGAAGAATTGTTTTAACTAATTTATATAATAATATGGAAAATAACACCGAATTGATTAAGCAGTGTGAGCAGAAAGCTCAGGAATGGCTGTCGCCTGCGTTCGACGCTGATACGTGTGCCGCAGTAAAAGAAATGTTGGAAAAAGAAGACAAAACCGACCTTATAGAGTGCTTCTACAAGAACCTCGAGTTCGGTACGGGCGGACTGCGCGGCATCATGGGCGCAGGAAGCAACCGCATGAACATATATACCGTAGGGCTTGCCACACAGGGACTGGCAAACTATCTGAAGAAGAACTTTGCCGGCATGGAGCAGATTTCTGTTGTTGTATGCCACGATTGCCGCAACAACAGCCGCCTGTTTGCCGAGACCGTTGCTGACATATTCTCTGCAAACGGTATCAAGGTATATCTCTTCGACGATATGCGTCCGACGCCTGAATGCTCGTTCGCAATACGCCACCTCGGATGTCAGAGCGGCGTAAACATCACGGCAAGCCACAACCCGCGTGAGTACAACGGATATAAGGCATACTGGGCAGACGGTGCACAGGTGCTTGCTCCGCACGACACGGGCATCATCGACGAGGTCAACAAGGTGAAGATAGAAGATGTAAACTTTAAAGGAAACAAGGATCTGATACAAATCATCGGTGAGGATGTAGACAAGGTATATCTCGATCTCGTACAGGGAGTGTCGATAGATCCGGAGGTTATAAAGAGACAGAAAGACCTCAAGATTGTATATACGCCGTTGCACGGTACGGGTATGACGATGATACCGCGCTCTCTCAAGCAGTGGGGATTTGAAAACGTTCACTGCGTTGAAGAGCAGATGGTGAAGAGCGGAGACTTCCCGACAGTTGTAAGTCCAAATCCCGAGAACGGCGAGGCGCTTACTCTTGCTCTCCGCGATGCCAAGGCTATGGATGCTGACATCGTCATGGCAAGTGACCCCGATGCCGACCGTGTTGGCATGGCATGCAAGAACGACAAGGGCGAATGGATACTCATCAACGGAAACCAGACTTGTCTGCTCTTCCTCTATTATATAATAAAGAACCGTCAGGCAACAGGCAAGATACAGCCCACGGACTTCATTGTTAAGACTATCGTTACCACAGAGGTGATAAAGAAGATTGCCGACAAGCAGAACATAGAGATGCGCGACTGTTATACAGGCTTCAAGTGGATTGCACGGGAGATTGCACTTTCTGAAGGCAAGCAGCAGTATATCGGCGGCGGTGAGGAGAGCTACGGTTTCCTTGCAGAAGACTTCGTGCGTGACAAGGACGCTGTGTCTGCATGCTGCCTTCTCGCTGAGATATGTGCATGGGCAAAGGATCAGGGTAAGATGCTTTACGATGTGCTTATGGACATATATCTGGAATACGGCTTCTCGAAGGAAGTTACGATAAACGTTGTTAAGCCCGGAAAGACTGGTGCTGACGAGATTAAGCAGATGATGACAGACTTCCGCAACAACCCGCCAGCTGCTCTTGGCGACAGCAAGGTGGTTCTGTGGAAAGACTACAAGACGCTTGAGCAGCGTGATGCCGAGGGCAATGTAACAAAAATCGACATGCCCGACACAAGCAACGTGCTCCAGTGGTTCTGTGAGGACGGCACGAAGATAAGCGTGCGCCCGTCGGGAACAGAACCTAAGATCAAGTTCTATACAGAGGTTAAGGGCACAATGAAGTGTGCCGGCTGTTATGAACGCTGTCTTACAGAGGGCGCAGCCAAGATAGAGGCTATAAAGAAAAGCCTTAATCTTGACTGATAGAAGCGTGGAATGAACGCCGGACATCGGCGTGACGATGAAATATATCGGCGGAGAGTAGGGGACATGCGTCCTTTCACTCTCCGCCTCTTTATATGTTTGAAGCTTTTCACACCTTATTATATATGGCATTAATGACGGTGTGTAGTGTCGTCGGACATGAGAATTCGTATTGTGCGTTGCGGCATGAGAGGGCATGAAACTGTATCGTGAATACTTAGAAAGGCACTTTTTTATGATGTCATCGCAATTTTTTCAAATAAAAGCTTGCATGTGTAAAAATAAAACGCTACCTTTGCACCGCATTTGAGAGAAAATGTCGCGGTAAACGTTACCGTTTGGAAGTTTGGGTGAGTGGCTGAAACCAGCAGTTTGCTAAACTGCCGTACGTGTTTAACGTACCGGGGGTTCGAATCCCCCAGCTTCCGCAGGGTCTCTCTATTGTAAGACTAACGGTGGATTCATCTAACGGTTAGGATACAAGATTCTCAATCTTGGCATAGGGGTTCGATTCCCCTATCCACTACAAAGGCTCCTGCAACAGTAATGTTGTGGGAGCCTTTGTGTTTGTAAGCATAAAACGTGGCAGTCTTTATACATTTTGAATATAAAGCAACTGTTTTACGCTGTTTTTTCGTAATTTTGCAGCGTCTTACATTATTATAATAATAAAGCAAAGTAACACAATGGAATTAGCAAGCAAGTATGACCCCAAGGAAGTGGAGTCGAAATGGTATCAGTATTGGCTTGACAACAAGCTGTTCAGTAGCAAACCCGACGGTCGCCAGGCTTATACCGTCGTCATTCCGCCGCCAAACGTGACGGGAGTGCTGCACATGGGTCACATGCTCAACAATACCATTCAGGACATACTTGTGCGCCGTGCACGTATGGAAGGCAAGAATGCCTGCTGGGTGCCGGGTACGGATCACGCCTCTATTGCCACGGAGGCAAAGGTTGTGAAAAGACTTGCTGAGAAAGGGATAAAGAAACACGACCTTACGCGCGAGCAGTTCTTGGAGCATGCGTGGGAGTGGACGAACGAGCACGGGGGAATAATACTGAAGCAGTTGCGCCGTCTCGGAGCAAGTTGTGACTGGGACCGCACGGCATTTACAATGGATGAGAAACGCTCGAAGAGCGTGGTGAAGGTGTTTGTGGACCTTTATAACAAAGGACTGATATACCGCGGGCTGCGTATGGTAAACTGGGACCCGAAGGCTCTTACGGCTCTCAGCAACGAGGAGGTGATATACCGTGAGGAAAGCTCAAAGCTTTATCATCTTAAATACTATGTGGCTGTTGAAGAAGGTGAGACTTTTGTACCGGAGGAGACAGAGGGAAGCGTTATAAACAAGGACGACAAAGGCTATTACGCAGTGGTTGCAACAACACGTCCGGAGACGATAATGGGCGACACGGCGATGTGCATCAACCCCAAAGACCCCAAGAACCACTGGCTTAAGGGCAGGAAAGTTATCGTGCCGCTCGTAAGCCGCGTAATCCCAGTAATAGAAGACAGGTATGTGGACATCGAGTTCGGTACGGGCTGTCTTAAAGTTACGCCTGCACACGATACGAACGACTATATGCTGGGCAAGACACATAATCTTGAAACGATAGACATATTCAATCCTGATGCCACGGTGGCGGAGGCAGCCGGCATGTATGTGGGCATGGACCGTTTCGACGTGCGCGTAAAGATTGCCGCAGACCTGAAAGCCGCTGGTCTGATGGAGAAGGAAGAAGACTATACAAACAAGGTGGGATATTCGGAGCGCAACCCTGACACGGCAATAGAGCCGCGCCTGTCACTGCAGTGGTTCCTGCGCATGCAGCATTTTGCAGACATTGCCTTGCCGCCAGTGATGAATGACGAGCTGAAGTTCTATCCGCCAAAGTACAAGTCTACGTACAAGAACTGGTTGGAGAACATACAGGACTGGTGCATAAGCCGCCAGCTGTGGTGGGGACACCGCATCCCGGCGTATTATTATGCTGAAGGAGAGAACGACTTTGTCGTTGCCGAGACGGAAGCCGAGGCTCTCGAACTGGCAAGGACGAAGAGCGGAAATGCAGGGCTGACGGCTGCCGACCTGAGACAGGACGAGGATGCTCTTGACACATGGTTCTCATCATGGCTGTGGCCTATATCGCTGTTTGACGGTATAAATAATCCTGGCAACGGCGACATAAGCTATTATTATCCCACCGCCGACCTCGTTACCGGACCGGACATCATCTTCTTCTGGGTGGCACGCATGATTATGGCGGGATACGAGTATATGGGTGAGATGCCTTTCAAGCATGTATATTTTACGGGTATTGTACGTGACAAGCTCGGACGCAAGATGTCAAAGAGTCTCGGCAACTCTCCGGACCCGCTCATGCTTATAGACAAGTACGGCGCTGACGGCGTGCGTATGGGCATGATGCTCTCCGCACCTGCGGGCAATGACATCCTGTTTGACGAGAGCCTTTGCGAGCAGGGACGCAACTTCAACAACAAGATATGGAATGCCTTCCGCCTTGTAAAGGGCTGGGAGGTTGCAGACATTGCACAGCCCGAGGCAAGTGCAGTTGGAGTAAGCTGGTTTAATGCCAAGCTTAAGCAGACCAATGCCGAGATAGACGATCTTTTCAGGAAGTACCGCATATCCGAGGCTCTCATGGCAGTGTATCGCTTGTTCTGGGACGAGTTCTCAAGCTGGTATCTCGAGATGATAAAGCCTGCATACGGTCAGCCGATAGACCGTGCGACATATGATGCCACTATAGGCTTCTTCGATACACTGCTGAAAATGCTGCATCCGTTCATGCCGTTCATCACGGAAGAGCTGTGGCAGCACATCTGCGACCGCAAGGACGGCGAGTCCATAATGCGCGAAAGCCTGAACGTACCAGCCATGACTGGTGCCGAGGAGACACTCGTTGCAGATATGGAGAACGTGAAGCAACTGGTGGGCAATGTCCGCATGGTGCGCAACCAGAAGAACATGTCACCCAAGGAGATGCTGGCGATGCAGGCAGTGGGGGTAAATAAGTATGAGGCATACAACTGCGTGACTACAAAAATGGCAAACCTCGCTTCCATAGATGTCGTTGCAGAGAAAGACACCACGGCAGTGTCGTTCATGATAGGTACGGATGAATTTGCAATACCAATAGGCGACATGATAGACGTCGAGGCGGAGATTGAGAAACTGGAAGCACAGCTGAAGCATCTCGAAGGCTTCCTTGCCGGTGTCATGAAGAAACTGTCCAACGAGCGATTTGTTGCCAATGCCCCTGAGGCGGTTGTCGCCCTCGAGCGCAAGAAGAAGAGCGACAGCGAGGAGAAGATAGCAGCCATAAAAGAGTCGCTTGCAGCCTTGAGAGGATAAGAAATCTTTGATTTAGTGTGATAAGTATGAGAGATCTGTTCTCATATCTGCCTGCAATTATGGTATTATTGCTTATGACAGGTATGCGGACAGGTCTTTTGTTTTCTGAAAATAAACGATGAAAGATAACAGACGAATATGAAAGACACAGTCATCATTGTCAGCGGCGGAATGGACAGCATCACGCTGCTATACGACATGCACGAGCGCATTGCCCTCGGCATATCCTTCGACTACGGGAGCAACCACAATGCCCGTGAGATTCCTTATGCAAAAAAGCACTGTGAACGGCTGGGCATAAGGCACGTAGTGATAAACCTTGACTTCATGCCGCGATATTTTAAAAGTTCGCTGCTCGACGGTGCCGCTGCCATACCCGAAGGGCACTATGCCGACGACAACATGAAGTCGACCGTCGTGCCGTTCCGCAACGGCATAATGCTTGCCATTGCCGCGGGAATAGCCGAGAGCAACGGGCTTAAGTATGTCATGATAGCCAATCACGGCGGCGACCATGCCATATATCCCGACTGCCGTCCGGAGTTTATAGCGTCGATGAGTGAGGCGACAAGGACCGGAACCTATCCGGGTGTGGAGGTGCTCGCTCCATATAAGGACATCACAAAGGGAGACATTGCCCTCAGGGGCAAGGCATTGGGCATAGACTATGCCGAGACATGGAGCTGCTATAAGGGCGGCGAGAAGCACTGCGGCAGATGTGGCACATGCGTCGAGCGCAAGGAGGCAATGGCTTATGCAGGCTTGCGCGACACCACGGAGTATGTGGATATACAGACGGCAGTGGATGGCGTATAGCCGTGATATGCAGAGGAGATATTTATTGAACCAGATAAAAAGAAAGATTAAAATGTCAAGAAAGGCACTTATAACTGTCCTGCTGTTTATTTCGTGTGCGGTTGCGGCAGAAGACAAGACAGGCTGTTTACGTGAGAAGGCTGAGGCGCTGCATGCGCAGGGTAAGAACGATTCGGCGCTGATTGTCGCAGAAGAGGCGCTGCATGAGGCTGAGGCTTCCGACAATCGCAATGCACAGTTGGGCGTGCACTCTTCCATGGGCGTGTATCTTCGTACGCTCGGCAGGACCGACGATGCCCTCAGGCATTATAACAAGGCTCTTGAACTGTGTACGGATGCCGGATTTATGAAGACGGCGGATGAGGATGCGAGGCAGGAGGTTGCCGTGCTTTATCTTAACATTGCCACGTTGCATGTAGACATGCAGCATAAGGAGCAGGCAACCGTATATGCGCGCAAGGCTGACGAGTGGGCGGGGCGTTGCAATGACAAGGAGTTCAAGGCGCAGCTGTTCAGCCGTCTTGGAACGATATTCGTGATGTGCGGCGACATAGGCTCCGGCAGGCGCGTATTGACCAAAAGCTATGAATATTCGGCATCGCTCAGAATGTGGGACCCTGCCCTTGCAGCAGCCGCCAATATGGTGATGCTGAGCGAAAAGGCTGGCAAGGCGGCGGAGCGTGCCGAATGGGAGAAAATTTGTACCGCACTTCTGCCGAAGGCAAAGGAGATGATGAGCCGTCTGACATATTATCAGGTGGAATGCGGACTGGCACTGAACAAGGGAGACGACGTCAGGGCGCTTGCCATGTTTGACGAAATAATGTCGCTCGACGGCATTGCTGGAATGCCTTTTGTAGTTTATGACTGTTATAATAACATCCATGAAATATATGCGCGCAGGGGAGACTACCGCCGTGCGTATGACTATCTGATGAAGGCTGGTGCCGTGCGCGACAGCCTGTACGAAGCTTACAAGGCGGAAAGCCTGAGGGAGCTTACGGTGAAATATGATGCAAAGGAAAAGGAGCTTGCCCTGTCGGAGAGCCGTGCGAGGCTGGCGCGCATGCAGCTTTATGTTACCGCTGTCATCGCCCTGCTTGTCATTATTTCTGTTGGCGTATATGTTTATGTGCTGCGTTCGCGGCACAGGGCGCATGCACGCGAGGCGGAGTTCGCCGCTTTGCGCAATGACATGGACCGCCGCATGACCGAGAAATATATCAGCGGGCTTGAGGGTGAGCGCAACCGTCTGGCACGTGAGCTGCACGACGGTCTGTGCAACGACCTTTATACTATAGAGCTGAGGCTTGCGGCATCGGAGCCTTCCTCGCCGTCGGTCGGAATGCTTGCCGAATGCCGTGAGCAGGCACGGCGGATATCGCATGAGCTGATGCCTCCTGAGTTCCGCTATGCCACTATTGACGAGGTTTTGTCCGACTATGTGGAGAGGATTGCCGCCGGCGCAGCTCCCTGCCGTGTCTCATACGGGTCGCAGCCGCATGACGCTTCATGGAAAAGAGTGCCCGACGGTGTGTCGTTCGGCATCTACCGAATAGTTCAGGAAGCTTTGTCCAATGCCTTGAAGCATTCGGGGGCAACGGAGATAAGCGTCAGGATGTCGGCAGACGCCGGCTGTGTGACGGTAGAGGTAAGCGACAACGGGCGCGGTGGCGGCAAGTCGTCGGGAATAGGTGTCCGCACGATGCGTCAGCGTGCCGAGGCTGTCGGCGGAAGGATAAGCGTGGAGGGCGGCGATGACGGTACGGTTGTAAGATTTGACGTAAATATACGTGTGTGATATGATAAAATCACGGAAACCCGTGATTGATTGTTGCGGCGTGCAGTATAATTTTGCGCCTATGAACGACAATATAAAAATATCCGCTGCGTACAGGCTGCGGGACTTGTCTGTTGCAATCGTTGACGACCATGCGCTGGTTCTTGAAGGATTTAAGAGCCTTCTGAACAAGTATGGCGTCAGGAATGTTGCTGCTTTCAGCAGGTCTTCCGAGCTTATGGACATTCTTCCGTCGCATGGCTTTGATGTGTATATTGTAGACATAGGCATGCCCGATGTGAACGGATTTGTGCTGATAGACGCCATAAGGGCGAGATATGCCGACGCCCGCATCATCGTGAATACCATACACGAGGAGATATGGCTCATACGCCAGATGCTCGACCGCGGCGTCAACGCCATTCTTTATAAAACGACCGACTTCTCACGCATCATAGAGGCTATCGTGACCGTTCTTAACGGCGACCGTTATTTCTGTCCGGAATACAGAAAGACGCTGCGCAGGTTTGACACGGGCAACGACATCCCGTCCTTGCGCGAGATAGAGGTGTTGAGAGACATTGCCCGCGGATATACGTCGAAGGAGATTGCGTCGCATCTGTTTGTCAGCGAGAACACGGTGGAGAGCCACCGCAAGAGCCTGTTCGCAAAGCTGAAGGCGCGTAACATTGCCGACCTTGTGATGAAAGCGGTGGCAATGGGGTATATCATGCCGGCGGATTATGCGGGGGAGGAATAGTGAGAATAAGAAGTTAAAGGAAGTCAGGAGAAGTCAAGGAAGTTAAAGGACGTATGCTTTGTTGCAGAGCACTGGTGCGGTTTACACCACGAGACAATTGTCCTTTAACTTCCTTGACTTCTCCTGACTTCCTTTAACTTCCCGATATTCTATTCCTCCCACTGTATCGGCACGTCCTTGAATGTTATCACCCCGCGGTGGTTTGCATCGATGTAAACGCCAAGACGTATCATCTGCATCTTCTTTGCCGTTTTCCTCACGTCTTTGAACTGAAGATCCTTATCGTCAAGCACAACCTTGACGAACAGCCCCTCGGTCATGTCCTTCGGATATGCCCCCATGGTGTCCAGGGGATAAGTGTTTCCTTCCTCGTCAACAGCCATACCCCTAACGTTGTTTGCGCTCCCGAACGAAGCCTTCGTCATGTTTAGGTTCATTCTTACCTTCAGGACAAGGTAAACAGATCCGTAGTTCAGGGAAGAGCTCTTGCCGTATGCACCCACAAGCTCCACGTCCATAGCCTTTGCAAGCGGGTTTTGCATCTCTCCGCCGCCCGGTATCGGTACCGCTGCCACGGCAGGAGTGTCGTCTGCCGCCTTGTTACCCGTGCCCGTGTCCTGTGTGCCGAGGATGTTGTTCACGTCTTTCACGGCTTTCTTCGCCTTACTGATGATTTTCCCCAGCTGTGCGCCTGCCGTCTGCGGCGCGCCGAATGCGAATGCCATTATGCACGCCATTGTCAATACTTTTGTTTTCATTTGTCAAACGTTATTTGTTATACATGTTTTCATACTCTTCCTTAGCCTTCTTGGTGTACTCCTTCGCCTTGCCGTATCTGTCGCTCTTCTTGTTTGCGATGACGAGTTTGGAAAGGCTGCCCATCATGTCTGCATTCCACGGCTCTATCCGCAGGAACATCGTGACAAATCCCTTTGTTCCGAGGACATATTTGTCGGCGTATGGCAGTCCGTCGGTCCTGAAAGCCCCTCCGCCATGCACGTACGTTTCGTTCTCGTTTCCGCCCACGGCTATCACGCGTATGTCCGAAAGGCAGAAGGCGGAGTTGTCGCTGAGGTATGTCCCTGTTTCCGTCAGTTCCACCTCTGCGGTAACCTCGATATTGCCCTTGTCGGTAACGTTTTTTATCCTGAATGGCACCACTATCTTTAAGGGTACATCGCCAGAAACCTCTCCCGCGATGTCCTTTCCGATGAGCTTTTCCTTCCGGCTCTTTATCTGCGCCGTCATTTCCTCCTTCACGGCGCTACCCTTTGCAAACAGCGCCTGCATCTTGTCGGTGTCTGTAGCCTTCTCCAGTTTCCTGCGCGTGTCTTCCAACTTTCCGTCATATTCTTTTACAATCTGTGGCAGTTCGCCGAGCGGTCCCGATACAGACGGACCGCCTTTCCTGCACCCAGCCATTAATGCGCATGTCACAGATGCGACAATAAGATAATGATGTTTTTTCATGTTATTCGTCTTTAGGATATAATTACTTTTACAGTTATTCCATGTCTTGCGTACGCACATTGCAAAAATAATCAACAGCCTGTTATCTGCAATAACGGAAATCCGTGATTTTCATCATGGCTGTCTGGACGCGGAAAGATGCCGCATGGAATATTGTCTTGCATGGATGGAATTCCATGCTATATGGTACGGAATTCTTTAATAGGTAGTATGGAATTCCATGCTATATTGTGTGGAAAATGTTGTGCCAAGATATAAGATCTATTTTATATCTTGGCACGAACTGTATGGAACAATCCGAACGAAGGAACCCGTCCGAACGTAAAACTCACATTAATATATGTACGCGTACATATATATCATATATAGGCACAGCGTATGGTTGCAACCTCAGAACGTGCAGGGCAGGGTGAGCAGCTGGTACATCATCGTGCGCGCAATTCTCTCATGCCCCCTGTCGTTGGGATGCAGCAGGTCCGTACCGCCGTCCTTGAAGTACTGGCGGTGTTCGTCCAGCGACGGGTTGAGTCCGCAAAGGGCGTTGAGGTCTATTACAGGCACCGACCAGATGTTGCCGCATGCCTTCGATTCCTCGATGTATGCCGACAGATACTCCCCGTTCTTGTTGCAGCAGTTGTCCGGCTGCTGCCATTTCCCGGTCTTTGACACGTATACGGAACGGTGTATGGGCGTCATTACGACAATCTGCTTATAGGGGAACATTCTCTTCACGGTGCTCAGCGCAATGTTTATGCGCCCGCAGTAAGTGCTGTCTGCCATGACGGGATGCAGCTTCCTGCGCTTTTCCGTTGCCTGCGGCTCGTTGATGTTTGTGGCGATGTCCTCTTCATTCTCCGTAAACCATGTTCCCGTGGGCACTCCGGCGTTGAAGTCGTTCGTGCCGATGAAGATGATGATTGCGTCGAAGTCGTCGCCGTGCTCTGACCTGAGCTTCTCCGCCTGTCTCGGAATGTCGTTCCACTGCCTGCCGCTTATGGCATATACAAAGGGAGTGATGCCGAGCCACTCCTCAAGGAACGCCCAGTATTTCTTTTTTGCCGCTTTGTGGTTCGGGTCGGTTATCGAGTCTCCCAGATAAGCCACGCGTCTGCCCTGCCAGGGGTGTGGCAACATTGTCTGTGCCATGCCGGAAGAGATGATGAGCAGGCACATCAGTAATGCTGTAAGCTGTCTTTTCATAGTGTATATGTGTATAAATGATTTTCTGTTGCCATGTCCCTGCCTATCCGAAGAGTGCTCTCAGCGCCTCTTCGACTTTTCTTACAGGCACAAGCTCTATGCCGTATTTGCGGCTGTCGAGTCCCTGCATGTTATACCGCGGCACTATCATGTGGCTGAAGCCCAGTTTACCGGCTTCGGCTATGCGCTGCTCTATGCGGTTTACGGGGCGCACTTCGCCGCTCAGACCCACTTCTCCCGCCATGCACCAGCCCGTTTCGATTGCCGTGTCCACGTTGCTCGACAGCACGGCAGCAATCACGCTTAGGTCCATTGCGGGGTCGGTGACGCGCAGCCCGCCCGCGATGTTCAGGAAAACGTCTTTCTGCATAAGCTTGAAGCCCACGCGCTTTTCGAGCACGGCAAGCAGCATGTTGAGACGGCGCTGGTCGAAGCCCGTCGCCGAGCGTTGCGGCGTGCCGTAGGCAGCAGACGAGACAAGCGCCTGGGTCTCGACGAGAAACGGTCTTGCACCTTCTATCGCCGACGAAATTGCCACGCCGCTCAGTCCGTCGTGGTCTTTCGTGAGCAACAGTTCCGAAGGATTGCTGACCTGCCGCAGCCCGTCTTGCCTCATCTCGTATATGCCCAGCTCCGACGTGCTGCCGAACCTGTTCTTTATCGAGCGCAGTATGCGGTACATGTAGTGCTGGTCTCCTTCAAACTGTATTACGGTATCCACTATGTGTTCGAGAATTTTGGGACCTGCGAGCGAGCCCTCCTTATTGATGTGTCCTATCAGTATCACCGGCGTGCCGCCCGACTTTGCGAAGCGCAGCAGCGCGCTTGCACACTCACGCACCTGCGTGATGCTTCCAGCCGGGCTGTCCGCGTTTTCCGTGCTTATCGTCTGTATCGAGTCTACGACGACGATGTCGGGCACCGTTTCCCTTATGTTGTCGAAGATGCGCTCAAGCGATGTCTCGCACAGTATCATGCAGTTGCCGTTGTCGGGATGTTCAATCCTTTCGGCACGCATTTTCAGTTGTCCGGCACTTTCCTCACCGCTTACATATAGTATTTTCTGCCCTGGCAGCCTCAATATCGTCTGTAGCGTCAGCGTGCTCTTGCCTATTCCCGGTTCGCCTCCGAGCAGCACTATAGACCCCGGCACCAGTCCGCCGCCCAGCACGCGGTTAAGCTCAGCGTCGTTCATGTCAATCCTCGGCTCGTTCTTAGCCTGTATCTCATGCAGGAAGAGCGGCCGGCTACCGCCCCTGCCTTTGGCAGTGCGCATGGTATATGCCGCTGAGCGCGCCGCAGCCTGCCCCGTGTCTGCCGATATCTTAAACTCCTTGAATGTGTTCCAGTGTCCGCATCCAGGGCATTTCCCTATCCATTTTGCCGACTCCTGCCCGCAGTCGGAGCACACGTATACCGTCTTGTCCTTTGCCATTTTTTAATTAGTTTGTACGCAAAAGTACGCAAAAATATCGACATTGCATCCATGTGTCACATATTTATATATACCCGCGGCATTCAAGTTGCCCCGTACAGGCGTATTTTTCATTGTAAAGTTTGTCACAGTCGGAAAAACTTTCTATCTTTGCCCGTACAAAACAACATTCATGGCTAATATCGCACATTAATAACAATCAGCAAAGGCGACTCGTGTTTAACGGCATCGGGCTGCCTTTTTTTAATAAAACAACTTTCATGATGAAAATAAACAGCATATTTCTGACGCTTCTGACGGCGGTGCTTGTCATTGCATGCGGACCTTCTAAGGACGAGGCGGAGCGTCTTTCCGCGCAGGAGCGTGCACGCCTGAAAACTCTTGATTCGCTTGCTTTCAAGGTGGGCGTGCAGCCAACGCTCGACTGCCTTCCCGTCTATGTGGCGCATGAAGAACATCTTTTCGACTCGCTCGGTGTCGATGTAAGGCTGCGCCCGTATGGTGCAGCGATAGACTGCGATGCCGCTTTCCGGGCAGGACAGCTTCAGGCAGCTGTCACCGACCTTGTCTGTTGCCGGCGGATGGCGGGGCAGGGGGTGCCGCTGAGGTATGCCGCCGCCACCAACGCATACTGGCAGCTGGTGTCCAACCGTCAGGCGCGCATAAGGCATATAAAGCAGCTGAAGGACAAAATGATGGCGATGACACGCTTTTCGGCAACCGACATGCTGGGAGACTATGCTGTTGACAGCGCCGGACTCGTATCCGACCATGTGTTCAGGATACAGATAAACGACCCCGGTGTGAGGCTTGGGATGCTGCTCAACAACGAAATGGATGCCATGTTCCTTTCTGAACCGCATGCTACGGCGGCGCGCATGCACAAGCATGTGGTGCTGATGGACAGCCGCGATAAAGACTTGTGGCTGGGCGTGGTGGCGCTTTACGGGTCTCTTCCGCGCGACGTGCACCGCCGCAGGCAGGAGGAGGCTTTTGTCAAGGCATACGACAGGGCATGCGACATGATAAACAAGAACGGCGTAAGACACTATGCCGAAACAATCAGAAAATACTGCAAGGTGGACGGGAAGGTCGTCGCAGCCCTGCCGGAAATGAAGTACAGACACGCCGCGCAGCCCCGGACGAAAGACCTGGAGGCAGCCGGACAGTGGCTGAAAAACAAGTGAGGAAGACATGAAGAAAGCATCAGAACAACTTAAGGCGGCGCTCGCTGGCATTGCCGCGCTAAATATGGAGAGTGCCCTGCGCGGTGTGCGCGATGTCATCGGCAGGGACATCCTTGCCGGATATGCGGACGAAGTGGACAGGATAGCGGAAGATTACAGACGCATGGTTGACTATATCAGTCTCGGATATGACGACCCCGAGCGCGACAACGTATATCTCGGGCTGCTGCAAAGGCTTTACCGTACGGTGGGCAACATGCGCATGGCATGTCTTATAAGCGTATGTCCTCCTTTTGCCGAGGCCTCGAGGCGTGCGGCATATTGCCCCAAGGGCAATGAAGAGATACGCTCCATGCTTGAGAACTATGTTACGGACGTTGCTCTCCTCGGTCTTGAGAACGAGGAAACGCGACGCACCAAGGCACGGGCGGTATACAGCCGTCACAACGAGGCAATGCAGGCATTGTTTGCCCGCATCATGATATCACCGCAGTGGAACGACAACGATGCCGCCTTTATGGAAGACATTCTCCTGTCTCCCGTCGTCGATACCGTCGACGCGCGGCTTATTGTCAGTGCCGTGATGCTTGCGGCGATGAACTGTTTCGACCCGCGCAAGTTCTCGGTGATGATGAATGTCTATCTTAAGAGCCACGACGAGCATCTGCGTCAGCGTGCCCTCGTAGGGTGGGTGTTTGCACTTACCGGCTTCCCTGGAGATGCCGACCTTGGCTTTGTTCTCTTCCCCGGGTGTGACGGCATGGTGCGCGAGGCATGTGCCGACGAACGTACGGCACGCGAGATTGCCGACCTGCAGAAGCAGATAGCATTCTGCATGGATGCCGAAAAAGACCACGACAGGATACAGAAGGACATCATGCCCACACTGCTCAAGAACAACAACTTCAGCGTTACGCGCTTCGGAATAACGGAAAAGGAGGAAGACCCCATGCAGGATGTCTTCGACTCGGGTGCCTCTGAACATGCCATGGAAGACATGGAGGCAAGCTTCAGGAAGATGATGGACATGCAGAAGGCGGGTTCGGACATTTATTTCGGAGGCTTTTCGCAGATGAAGAGATTTACGTTTTTCAGCAGCATCGCCAACTGGTTCTGTCCTTTCTTTACCGAACATGCTGACATATCATATACGGCGGACAAGCTTGACAACAGCCGTTTCATGCAGTTTCTGCTCGACAACGGTCCGTTCTGCGACAGTGACAAATATTCGTTTGTGCTTGCAATGGCATCGATAATAGACAAACTGCCCGACAGCATGCGCGAAATGCTCGGCAGCGGAGACGCTATAGGACATGCCGTTTCGGATATGGACAAGTCCAGTCCGGCGTATATCCGGCGCATGTATCTGCAAGACCTCTTTCGCTTTTTCCGTCTTTTCCCGCAGCGTGACTATCTGGCAAAGGCGTTCTCATCGCCGTCGCATGTCTTTGTCGCAGGTGCCATGTTCAGGCACGAGGGACTAAACCGCCACATGGCGGAACTCGCTTCTTTCATGCTTAAGCGCAAGGACTACGACTCCCTGTCGGTGCTCGTAGGCAGCTATCATGACGATGACGACGTGAAATGGCTCATGGCAGAGGGCATCTATTATTTTGACACGGCGCGGACGGACATGGCAATGGACCGCTTCGACCGCATTCTCGAGCTGCAGCCCGACAACGAGCGTGCCACGGCAATGCTTGCAAAGGCGTGTCTTGTGCAGGGTGAGCCGGAAGAGGCGGAGATGCACTATGAGAAATTGTGCATGCTCAATCCTGACAATATGGGATATGCGCTGAATTATTGTGTGGCGCTTACCGAGACGGATAAATACGACGAAGCCGTGACTCTGCTGTATAAACTGAACTATGAACACCCGGAATCGCTTGAGACGGTGCGTGTGCTGGCATGGGGACTGATGGGGCAGGGCAGGCTTGAACAGGCGGAAAAGGAATATGAACGGCTGCTCGGCAGTGACAAGGTGACGGGCAGCGACTGGCTGAATGCCGGATATTGCAAGTGGTTCCGCGGCGACTTGTCGGCGGCGGTTACCCTTTTCAGAAAGTATAAGGAAGTTGAGAAAGACACAGAAGGGCAGGGCGGAGAGCCTTTGACGACAGAGACGGTGTTTATAAACGACTGGCACATGCTTGAGCGTAACGGCATAACGCCAGTGGGATACAGGCTCATGGTGTCGCTTGTCGATGCCGGAGACGGCACCCGCGCTACCTCCTAAACACCTTTCTCCTTACTTCTTACTCCAAAACTCCTTATTCCTTACTCCTTTCTCTCCTTACTCCTTCTCCATCAAAGCCACGGCGTGAGCAGGTGGGCAAACCAGCCCACGAACTTCTGCCACGGCGTGCGCCATTTGTCCCAGCTTTCTTCCGTAAGTTTGAAGGAATATTTCTTGTCACCGTCGAAGAGGTTGCTCAGTTCCTTTGTGGTGCAAGGGTCTATTATCACAGCGTTTTCCTCATAGTCGAAGTTCAGGCTGCGGGCATTAAGGTTGGCGCTGCCCACGGTGCAGAACCTGCCGTCGACCATTATCACCTTCGTATGGTGAAATCCTTTCTCGTATATCCATACGTCCACGCCGCGTTTCATAAGCTTGTGGACATTGTAAAAAACACAGTCGGGCGTCAGTGGGATGTCGCTCTTCGACGAAACCATTACCTCCACCTTCACACCGCGCCTGACGGCGTTGCGCAGCGCCTTTTTCAGCTTGCGGTTAAGCGTAAGATAAGGATTGACAAGCTTTATGCTGTCTTGTGCCATGTTTATCGCATCGGTGTAGAACTTCCTTATTATGCCGTTTGTTGTCCGCGGCTCGCGGTTTATTATCCCCAGCATCTTGTTTCCAGCCGTGGGGCATGTGTCGGGTTTCAGCCCCGTTATGTAGTCGGCACCGTGTATTCCGCGGTAATATTTTGCCCCGTGCAGGTCCTGTCCTGTCACCTTGTTCCACATCTTAATGAATATTGCCTGCAGGGTGTTGACCTCTTCTCCCTCTATGCGGCAGTGCATGTCGTGCCATTCGCCTACGACCTCCGTACCTTTTATGTAATAGTCGGCAACGTTCATGCCGCCCGTATATGCCGTCTTGCCGTCTATTATTACGATTTTACGGTGGTCGCGGTGGAACACATGGTTGACCCACGGGAAGCGCAGCGGGTCGAACTCGTATATCTCTATGCCGCGTTGGCGCAGTGCCGAGATGTGCTTTTTCTTCAGCGGACGGTTGTTCGAGTCGTTGCCGAAGCCGTCGAACAGAGCGCGCACCTCCACGCCTTCGCCGACCTTTTCTGCCAGTATGTCGAAGAGCAGCGACGCTATGGAGTCGTTGCGGAAGTTGAAATATTCCAGATGTACGCTGCTTTTTGCCTGTCGTATGGCGCAGAACATGTCGTCAAACTTCTCCTGTCCGTTGAGGAGAAGCGTCAGCGAGTTGTCGTGAGAAAACCTTATGCCCTCCCCGCGCAGAGAATTTACAATCAGCGAGTCGGACGTCTGTGCCCCAGACAATACGGATATGAGTAGAAATAATGCAGCTGTGAATGTTCTCATTCGTAAGGATGTGATGCCTTTATACCTTTATAATATATGTGTGTAAGTGGCTTTCGTGTCACACCATGCAACGGTAGTGGTCCACGATGCCCAGCAGATGTCTGTCGCCGTCGGTCACGAGCACTGTGTGTATCTTGTATTTCTGCATGATGCCCTGTATCTCCGTGATTTTAGTGTCAGGTCTTACCGTCTTCGGCTCGCGCGTCATGATGTCGCTTACGGTGTGGTTGAAGAACTCCGCCTGCCACCTTTCCATGGCGCGGCGTATGTCTCCGTCGGTGATAAGACCGGCAATCCTGCCGTCTTCCACAGCCACTCCAAGCCCCAGCTTGCCCTTGCTTACGTGTATTATCGCCTCGCCCAGGTGCATGCCGCTGTCTATTACGGGCATGTCTTCGGTATGCATCACGTCGTGTGCCGTTGTGAGAAGCCTGCGTCCCAGCTCGCCTCCGGGGTGGAACTGTGCGAAGTCGCGCGGCTTGAAGTGGCGCACTTCCATGAGAGCCACGGCAAGGGCGTCGCCCATTACAAGCGTTGCCGTGGTGCTGCTTGTCGGTGCAAGGTTCAGCGGACATGCCTCTCTGTCCACCTTTATATTAAGGTGGACTGAACTGTATTTGGCAAGAAGCGACTGGGGATTGCCGCTCATGCCTATTATGGGCACACCGTTGTGCAGCAGCATCGGTATGAAGCGCAGCAGCTCGTCGGTCTGTCCGGAGTTGCTTATGGCGAGCACTATGTCGTCGTGGGTCATCACACCGAGGTCGCCGTGATACGCATCGAGCGGGTTGACGAAGAACGAGGGCGTGCCCGTGCTTGACAGTGTCGCCGCAATCTTTGCCCCTATATGTCCGCTCTTGCCCACTCCTGTCACTATAAGTTTGCCGTGACAACGGTGTATCATGTCCACCGCACGGTCGAAATTGTCGTCGAGCCGTGGTATAAGGTCGAGCACAGCCTGCGCTTCCTCCCTTATGCACTGTATGGCGTATTCCCTTATTTTCAGTTTGTTTCCGTCTGTTTCCATGCTTTTTCCTTTCTCCTTCCCATGCCGCATCACCGGTGGCACAGTTCTTCTATAACCCCTTTAAGGTCCTTGAGATACAACATATTGGGACCGTCGCTCAGTGCATTGTCCGGATCCGGATGCACTTCAAAGAAGTATCCGTTTGCTCCGAAGGCTTTTGCCGCCATTGCCATTGCCGGAACAAACCTGCGGTCGCCCGATGTCTTGCCTCCTCCGCCGCCCGGACGCTGCACGCTGTGGGTACAGTCCATTACCACCCGGGGGACTATGTCGAGCATGTCCGCGATGTTGCGGAAGTCAACGACGAGGTTGTTGTAGCCGTACATGTTGCCGCGTTCGGTCAGCCAGATTTCTTTTGCGCCTGCCTCGCGCGCTTTCTCAACAGGGTATTGCATGTCGCGCCCGCTGAGAAACTGCGCCTTCTTTATGTTTATTATGCGTCCGGTGCGTGCCGCAGCCACAAGCAAGTCGGTCTGACGGCAGAGAAAAGCCGGTATCTGAAGCACGTCGGCAACCTCTCCGGCAGCCTCAGCCTGACAGCTCTCGTGTATGTCGGTGAGTATTTTCAGACCGTATTTCTCCTTTATTCCGGCAAGCATCCGCAGCCCTTTCTCCAGTCCCGGACCGCGGAACGAATGTACCGATGTGCGGTTGGCTTTGTCGAACGAAGCCTTGAATATTATTTCGACACCAAGTCCGGCGGATATTTCCGTAAGCTTTTGTGCCACTATGTCGAGTAGTTCCTGTGACTCAATCACACAGGGACCTGCTATAAATACAGGTTTCATAGTCTCTTGTCCATGTTGTTTTTAATGCGTGCAAAGGTATGTAATTTGTTCCATTGTTCCAAATTTTTAATATATATTACGGTAAAATAAGAAAAAACGCATATATCTTTGGATGTTTGAAATATATTTTATATATTTGTAATACATAACACAACGATAGAGTTAGTTAACAATATTAATTTTAAAAGAAAGGGAATTAAAATGAAGAAGTTATTTTTAAGCATGGTCGTGGCTTTGATGGCAGTAAGCGCAAGCGCTCAGGTTTATGTCGGAGGCGGCGTAGGTATCGGCAGCTCAAAGGTTGATGCAGACGGAGCAGAGTCGGTTACGACATATAAATTTGTGCCTGAAGTGGGCTACAACCTTAACGATGACTGGGCTGTGGGTGTTACTTTCGGCTGGCAAGGCTCTAATAAAGGCGGTGAAAAAGCTATGGGCATTGCTCCTTACGCACGTTATACTTTCATCCATTCCAAGATTGTCGATGTCTTTGTAGACGGCACTTTGGGCTATGAGCATTTGTATGGCGGTGAGAATATTGATACGGATGTATTCACTGTAGGCTTCAAACCGGGTCTTGCAGTTAAGCTTACCGACCACCTGAACTTTGTTACCCATGTAGGTTTCATCGGTTATGAGCATGATAAGATTCATGATACAAAGGTTAATTCCTTCGGTCTTGACCTTGACGGAACAAACATCCTGTTCGGAATCAACTACAAGTTCTAAGTATAGGGACCTTATCTTAAATATCCGGGGCATGCTGCAAGGCGTGCCCCTTTTGTTTTCTCCTGTCCATACATGCCCGCCTTCGTGTCTTCTATTATTCCTTTTTCCGTTCCGCATAAACCTGCCCGCATACCGCTTTTTATCTCCTTTCCCGATACCAGCGATATCTGTTTTCACTGTGTCAAAATGTAATCTGAAATGGATAATACGCAGCAAGGTGTCAATGGAATTACGTCGCTCCTTTTTGATGAACGAGGTGTTAAAAAATCTTTCGCAGCATATCCGTATGCCGAAAACGGCGGAAAATATAGCAAAGCATGCCGTGTTATCATTGAAAGTTACGTACTTTTCATAGTAAAACAAGCCCTTTTCTGGTCTAAAAGCACTGCTATTGCATCATAAAATGCCGTGTTTTGCACTCCGAAACGGCATCTTTTGCCCGTTAAAAGCATGTTTTAATTGCACACTGTTGTCACTGATTACATAACGTCTTGATACATAATAGATTGTCTCTGCACACAAATCCTGCGCATATTTGTGCCCGTGAACTTTTATTTTTCAAACCTGCCCCGTATTCAAGGGTTGCGCAATGCCAGAAAGAAAGAGAAACAGGACGAATACCGACATAGTGTCATGCAATGCGTGTGCATGTTTTTGGGCGTATTAACGGGAAATATCCATGCAAAGACTGATGCCGTATATGTTGTAAAGATGAACGGAATTAAGTCATTTTTTTATTATGATTATATAATATAATTCCTTATATTTGCATAAAGTTTGTTTTTTCTGTAACTGTTACATACGACGAAATATAACAATTTGAAGAGAGCCACCAGTTGGAAATAGAAATTATGAAACAGTTGGATGCTTTAAAGTTCAATGTAAAAGTAGGGAATAATGAGTAAAGGACTGACAATCATAGACAAGGACTACACTCGATGGGTGGAAGACCTTAGTGTGCGTTATCGCCGAAGCCAAGTCAAGGCCGCAGTCAAGGTAAATCGTGAAATGCTCAAGTATTATTGGAAACTCGGTCGTGACATAGAAGAAATGCATGTAGAGGAGCGTTGGGGTGAAAGTGTTATTAAAAATCTTTCTACAGATTTGAAGCATAGAAACCCTAATTCAACAGGACTTTCACGTACCAATATCTATTATGCAAAGAAATTCTATCTTTTATATTCCCAATGCCTGAAAGTTGTCCCACAACCTGTGGGACTTTTAGGAGATGAAAAAGTGCCACAACCCGTGGCACAAGTTCATTCTTCTGAAGTTGTCCCACAAACTGTGGAACAATTAGAAGAAATGCTTTTCTCTATACCTTGGGGACATCATCGTTATTTGATGGACAGATATGGAACAGAACCGGCAAAGGCTCTTTTTTATGTTAGAAAGACAATGGAAGAAGGCTGGAGCCGTGATGTACTGCTCAACTTCATGGACACGGATTTGTATGAACGTGAGGGCAAGGCTCTGACAAACTTCACTCGTACATTGCCGGATGAGGCAAGTGACCTTGCACAAGAATTGACGAAAGACCCATATAACTTTGCTTTTACAGGAATAGCTCAACCATATAACGAGCGTATTCTTAAAGATGCGCTACTCGACAATATATCACAATTCTTGTTGGAACTTGGTACTGGCTTCGCATACGTTGGCAAAGAATATAGGCTTCAGATTGGGCAAAAGGAGAAATTCATTGACTTGCTTTTCTATAACTTGAATTTATCATGTTATGTGGTGATAGAGGTTAAAATAGGCGAGTTTGATTTTCAAGATTTGGGACAATTAAGTGGTTATGTGGTCGCTTGTAATCATATCCTTAAAAAAGAGGGAAGAGACAATCCTACAATCGGTTTGCTTATCTGTCGTCAAAAAGATTCATTACTTGCACAATATGCTTTGGAAGGTAGTAATCTTCCATTAGGTATATCTGAATATGAGTTATCTAAACTCTACCCCGAAAAGGTGGAAGGTACTATTCCCACTATTGAAGAACTGGAGGCTAAGTTGGGAAATGAAAACAATAAATAAAAATAAGCATGATAGATTACGATAGGATAAATGAATACGTGGCTACGATGCTTTCAAAATCGTGGAACTGCTATCGGTTGACGGATGTTGCTCTTGATCATTTATTCGGAGTAAAAAATCAGGTTATATCAGAAAAGGATTTGCATGATGGAATTGAATACATAATTGCTCTTCATAAAAAGGAAGTAGAAGAAAACCCTTATGCCTCTAAAGAGCAGCAAGAAGCAGAAAAGAATCATCGAGAGCTTATTTGGAAATCTCTTGAAGAGCAAATAAAAGCATAATCTTAAAAGCCAAAACAGATTGTTATAATGGATAAAATATCACCCAAATATCAAATGAGGATTGTACAAAACATCAATGACAAACTTTTATTACTTTTAATGAATGGACAAATAACAATAGAATAAAAAATGTCTCGCATACTCTACAAATATTTAGATATAGTTGGCGCAAAGTGTATGATAGGAAACCAGAATCTTCAATTTACTAATGCGTCTCAACTGAACGATCCTTTCGATTGTCATCCTAAATTAATTGACTATTCGAACGTTCCTGATATAAAACTTCAAGGATGGATACCAAAGGAATGGTGGATAGAAAAAGAAGAAAACGATGCTCTAAATCTACGCAATGATACATGGTTGTGTAGTTTGTCTAAAGTCAATAATTCATTACTTATGTGGAGTCATTATTGCTATAATCACAAAGGTGTTTGTATAGGACTTGACATAGACAAAGTGTTGGAATCTGTTCCGCCAATGTTTGGTACAATATATCTTGAACCGCTTGTTATCGATGTTCAATATCAGGATATAATAGAGCGTCCAAACGCATATAATAACGCAAATAATAGATGCAGCTACCAATGGGGAACAAAGGCAAAGGATTGGGAGTATGAACAGGAAGTTAGATTAGTCATGCCAAAACCAGGTTCTATGTATGCCGCATTTACTCCGAAACAGGCAAAGTTGAAAAAGGAAACATGGGATTGGCGTGAGATACACCATTATTTACCGTTGAAAAAAGAATGTTTTGAATCTATCTATTTTGGAATCAATATAGAACAAAAAGATAAAGAAAAATTTATTGAATATGCTCAAAAGAAGCTAAACCCACAAATAAAGTTATACAAAATGACAGTGGATGAGAATGCTTTTAGATTACGAACAATTATCATTTGAATGGTAAAGTGTCGGTAATTTCTGATTTATCACATATAATAGGAACATCAAAAATTGAGTTTGCAATATCCTCAATTATTAACAAGAAAATAAATAGAAACGATGAGTAACGGAATACAGTTTTTGCTATATAGTCTCCCTGATGAACAGGGAAAGGTTCAGGTCGTTATTAAAGACGAGACCATTTGGTGTACGCAAAAGGCAATGGCGCAGTTGTTTGGTATAGATAAATCGGGTATTAGTCGGCATATAACAAATATATTTAAGGATGATGAACTTCAACAAGATACGACAGTTGCAAAAATTGCAACTGTCGTAAACCGGGGTATAAGAGGTGAGGTTGAAGAGTTTGTCGATTTCTATAATCTTGATATGATTATTTCCGTTGGCTATCGCGTCTCTTCGCCTAAAGCAACAAAGTTTCGCCAATGGTCAACCAAGATACTAAACGAGTATATCAAGAAAGGATTTGTCCTTGATGACGACCGCTTAAAGCAGGGAACGGCGGTATTCGGTAAAGATTATTTCCGTGAACTGCTGGAAAGGGTGCGTTCTATCCGTACCAGTGAACGGCGCATCTGGCAGCAAATTACCGACATATACGCAGAATGTAGTGTTGACTATGACAAGAACTCGCCCACAACACATGATTTCTATGCAATGATACAAAACCGTTTTCATTATGCCATTACAGGGCAGACGGCTGCTGAAATTATCTATACAAAGGCAGACCACAGCAAAGAAAACATGGGGTTGACAACATGGAAGAATGCTCCTGACGGGCGTATATTGAAATCTGATGTGTCAATCGCAAAGAACTATTTGCAGGAAAATGAGATACGCAGGCTGGAACGTGCTGTTACTGGCTTCTTTGATTACATAGAAGATCTTATTGAGCGTGAGAACACGTTCAATATGTCCCAATTTTCGGAGAGCGTCAATGAGTTCCTCACATTCCGCCGCTATCAGATATTACCTGACAAAGGGTGCATCTCTGCGGCACAAGCTAAGGCAAAGGCAGAAGACGAATATGATGTTTTCAATAAAACTCAACGGATAGACTCTGACTTCGACAAACAAATTAGGGGAATGTTGGATAATAAGCATTGACGCAATGACAGATTATGCTGTTTGTTTCGTTTTTGTTGGCTTATAATATATATATTATTTAACTTTGCAGGAGTTACGGCGCGGACGGATGCCGTTCTTTTATTAAGGAGATGCAATCATGATACTTATAGCAGACAGCGGAAGCACAAAGACAGACTGGTGTCTGGCGGATGACAGAGGGATGTTGTGGAGACATTCCACGCAGGGCATAAATCCTATAGTGCAGGGTGTGGACGTGGCGGAACGTGTGCTCATGTCAGAACTTGTTCCTGAAATGGCGCATGCCTCGGACATTACGGACATTTATTTCTATGGAGCAGGATGCCGCGATGATATGATTGGCGTGGTGGAAAGGCTGTTGCATAAGGTCTTTCCAGTTGCCGTAACTATTTGTGTGCATAGCGACCTGCTTGCCGCAGCACGTGCGCTCTGCGGTAAGGATGAGGGCATTGCCTGTATATTGGGCACCGGTGCAAACTCATGTCTTTATGACGGCGAACGTATAACGGCAAATACTCCCGCCCTCGGATATATTCTCGGCGACGAAGGAAGTGGTGCCGTGCTTGGAAAGCTGTTTGTAAACGCCCTGTTCAAAGGACGCCTGTCTGAAAATGTCCGTAAGGCTTTTGAGGCAGAGACACATCTCACAATGTCTGATATTATAAATAAGGTGTACCGCATGTCCATGCCCAACCGGTTTCTTGCAAGTCTCTCCCTCTTTATCTCCCGGCATCTTGACGAACCGGACCTGCATCGTCTTGTCGTAGACAACTTCCGCAGTTTCTTAGTCCGAAACGTCCGTCCCTATAATCGTCCCGACCTTCCTGTCAACGCCATAGGCAGCATGGCTTATCACTACCGCGAATGTCTTGAAGAGGCAGCGCGTGCGGAGGGCATGAGGATTGGAACGGTGATGAAAAGCCCAGTGGAAGGACTTGTGGCGTTTCATGTCTGATATTTAGGATGCAGGCTGTAAAATTAGAAATCAGTTATGTTTTTTACCAGAAAGTAAAGAAGGTATCATTTTAATGATTATATTTGTAATATAAAAACATAACTACTATGGAAGATACAAGGAATGTGGTGTTTATTGTTTGCTCCATGTAAAATAAACAGTCTGCCATGAAGAACAAATATCTGCAATTACCATATATACTGACAATATATCTGTTTATTGGCATAACAGTAGTTTATGCCAATGGACAAAGTATACATCCGTATGCCAACGGTGACGGACATACATCGGGGACTATTGGTAATGATTTTGGATATACAAGACAGCCCGACATATCAACATCGGAAAATAATCCTGTCATCGGTTCAAACGGTACATTTAACGTATCACAGACAGGTGCGGCAACATATACTTATAACATTGCCGTACCGCAAGGCATTGGAGGCATGCAACCCTCATTGTCCGTAGTATACAACAGTCAGGGCAGTAATGGTGTTGTCGGTTGGGGATGTAATACAAGCGGACAGTCTGTCATTACACGTGGCATGAAAACCGTGTTCCATGACGGAGCAGCCGGAGGTGTGACACATACAGAAAACGATGCTTATTCTCTTGACGGTACAAGGCTTGTGCTTCTTTCTGGGCAGGCAGGATGTTCTGGTGCCGTATATACTTTGGAGAATTCACCGTCAACAAAGGTCGTTTTCCACGGTATGGGCAATTCAGTATGGATTGATGTAAAAACAGCAAATGGAATAACTCTTACATACGGCAACACACAAGACTCCAAACAGATTTATACAAACAAAACAGGGCAGACAAGGATAAATGCTTGGTATATAAACAGAACAGAAGACAGTAACGGAAACTATATGACATACCGCTATCTTGCAGACAACGGCATGATATATCCCTCCGAAATAACTTATGGCATGAATATAGGTAAGGAAACCGGGACATGCAGCTTTGTCAGGTTTGAATATGAACAACGCCCTGATAAGCAGGAATTTTTTATCGAAGACTGCATGATGAAGTTGTCTCTTCGACTGAAAAGCATTGAAAGCGGTACGGATAACAGTGTGTATAGACATTATGACTTCACATACGTTTCCGACAACTTGTCTGGGATGCCATATTCACGCATGTGTAAAATAACCGAGCAGAACGGTACTGGTGAAAAACGGTCTCCGGTAACTCTCAACTGGAACCGCATGCCGGCGTTTTCACAAAAGGCAGTCGCGCCTTATATAGACCTCCCAAAAAGCTCTACAGAGCATTACGGTATAGGAACAGTCAGAACTGATATAGAAAATGAAATATTTCTGGCATGTGATATGACGGGTGATGGTCTTGCTGATATTATAGAGATAGCGTCTTTAACTGTGACTGAGACCTCTCCCGGATTTACACGTAAAACATTAGACACACCGCTTTTTGTATACAAGGCGAGCAAAAATAATGGCGTTTTAAGCTATAGCCAAGTCGCGGAATACAGTCTTGGGGTATCAGGTAATATTCTCGGACTGGACTGCAATAAGCTTGCCTCATACCAACTCGACTTCGATGGTGACGGTCTTGCGGATATATGTGTACCTGAAAATGTGGAAATCAGCGGTCACAACGGCAAGTTCATCAAGTTCTCACTTGTACGTGGTAAGGAAGCCTCGTCGGGAAGTTCCACTTATAAGTATTTCTATCATGAGTTGAAAGGCAGCAACAAAAATCCGCATTTTGCATCTTGCGATGTTGACGGCAACGGACGCTCTGAGATAATTGTGCTTGAAAAGAGTTTGTATAACGGCGCATATATTTGCGAGATATTGGGGCATAAGAGTGAGGATGGCATCAGCCGTTATGAGTTTCGGGCAACACTTCCAAGTGTTCCGGAAAATATATACACAGGCGACTTCAATAACGACGGGATGCAGGATATTATAGTATTATATAATGGTGGATACAAAATATATTTTAACCGTGGAGGAAATCTTGAGGGCGGTAGTATATTCTCTGAAGGCAGTGTGAAGTCGGGGAATACGATAGGTCATGTTGTACGCATGTTTCAGGGCGACTTCAACGGTGACGGTCTAATGGACTTTCTGATGAACAGCACGAACAACCGCAATTGGTATTTCGCATTGGGTTGTGGCGACGGTACTTTCAACAGGATCCTTGCATGTTCTTCCGACCTGTATAAACATGATAATGGCAAGGACGATAACAAAATGCAGTGCCTTGTCTTCGACTTTGATAACGACGGCAAGACAGATGTCGTAATGACAAATTATGTGGATGAAAGACAGCCTGCACGCACCCGCTGGATGCGCTCTACTGGCTCATCGCTTGTCTCTGTGAAACAAGCCTTGTCGTCAAATGCCGATGATGCGCTTTCATCAAGATATACCATCGGATGCTTTACAGGCAGCGGCCAGATGGAATTGATGAATTACGGATATGATTGTTACAACGGAAACGAAACAAGTGAAGAGCCGCAAATACATATATACCACAATGACAGGTATACATCTGCCAGCGGAAAGGTTACATCCTTGACAGATGAGACAGGACACACGGTTGATATTGCATACGCTTCGATTACAGACGAAAACGTGTATTCATGCGGTACGGGCAGCGATTATCCGGTGACAGAATGTGCTATTCCACTTCATGTGGTGAGGAATGTGATTACAGACAACGGGGCAGCAGGAGATGCGGAATCGGTATATAGTTATTCTGGACTGAAGTTGCATGTTGCCGGACGCGGTCTGCTTGGAATGTCTTCCGTGCGAATTCTTGACAACGTTACGGGGAACAAGGTGGAAACAGGTACGGAGGCATGGAATGCGGAATGCTTTGCCCCGTCAAAGACCTTTGTGAAAAAGACCATGGGTAACAGTGTTGAGACAGCAAGGACTACAAACACATACACTGTTTACAGTAACGGAACTTTTGCTTTGGAAGAAACCGTAACAGAGGTGGTAGACCCGGATTTGTTTTATAAGACTACAACCAAGATTTATGACCCTAAAAACGGATGTTTGTTGTCTGAAAAAGAAGAAGGTGACTGCTTGGACAACTTCCATGAGATAGTATATGGCGATTTTATTGAAATAGCTGGGATGCGGTTGCCACAGACACTGACATACAACGACGGACACGTTGATGACGACCCTATAGAAAGGCAGACACGCATAAAATATGACGGAAAAGGACATAAAGTGTATGAGTGTGTGAACTACGGTTCAAGCATGCCCGTTACGAAAGAGTATTCATACGATGACTTAGGCAACCTTATCTCATCTTCAACGCTTGGTAACGGGGTTGAACAGGTTAAAAGTGTAATGGAGTATGACAATTCGGGGCGTTTCGTCACAAAAGAATATACTGTTCCGGCATCATCCGTGGCAGAATACACCCACGATATATGGGGAAACATACTTACAGAGACAGACATGACAAACCCGGCAAGCCCGCTCGTCACCACATATACATACGACACATGGGGATGTGAACAGTCTGTGACATCTCCAACCGGTGCGAAGGCAGAGATTGTGCGCGGCTGGAACGGCAGTACATCCAAAAGGTATTATGTGTTGAGGCAGGCAGACGGAGAACCGTGGGTTAAGACATGGTACGACAGTATGGGACGCGAGGTCCTTAAAGAAAGTGTCGGGTTGAAAGACATAGATGTAAGGACCGAGACGGAATATGACAAATACGGGCAGGAAACAAAGGTTACATCACAGACTGGAGACATCATTATAACCAAGACAAAGCAGCATGACAGGCGCGGACGTATAATAAGCGAGACAGGCAGTGATGGCAGAACTGTTACTTATTCGTATAGTGCAAGGCATGTGACCACAGACGACAACGGCCGCAAATATCTCAGAGAATATGGCGACTGGGACTTTACAAGGTCGGTTAAAGACCCGGCGGGAGAAGTGTATTATACATACAACTCGTTCTTCAAGCCGGTTGAGGTAAATGTGCTTTCAAACAATTCTATATTGACAATGGAATATGATGACATGGGTAACCGTACGGCACTTAACGACCCTGACGGCGGACGTACGACATATACTTATGATGCCCTCGGGCGCGTAAGGACACAGACAGATGCACGCGGCAACAATACTTCGTACACATTCGACTGTTTCGGACGGCAGACAGTAATATCAGGCAACGATGCTGTTTTTGCCGAATACACTTACGGGGATACAGGAAATGACGCACAGAGACTTATAAAGGAAAAGAGAGGAGACCTGTATACCGTGTATTCATACGACGAGTATGGGCGTGTATCCTCGAAGACAAGGCATGTAGGCACTGAAATTCTCACGTATAATTATGTATATAACAGTTTGGGGCAGGTTACACGCGTTGTCTATCCCGGTGGGGTTACGGCTGACTATACTTATGACTGCTACGGTAACAATATAACTATAGCAGTTGGCGAAAAGGCGGTCTGGAGTGTTGGCGACTATACAGGCAAGTTCATTTCATCCGTATTAAGTAACGGTCTTGCAGAGGACTCAAAGTTTGATAATAGCGGAAGGATAATATCTCGAGGCTTGAAAAAGAATAATGCAGACAATTGGGAAGATTGCATATTCAGGACATCATGTACTTATGATAATTCCACAGGTAACCTGACGCTTAAGAAACTTGAGGCAAATCTTATTCATGTACTCAGAGATGACACCTTAAGTATAGATACGGCAATATCTGTAGGTCCCATAAAAGATTTCGGCGACTTTGAATATAATCCTCTCGGTCTTGAATGGGCTGACATACATGATCCGGTTGTTAGACCAGGCTGGGAGATAGAACCGACATTTATGGGCTGGACGGAAACATATTTATATGACAGTTCAGACAGGCTTACACAGGTAAACAGGAACAATAAGATATTCCAAACTATGGAATATGATGCCAACGGCAATATTCAGTCCAAGACAAATGTAGGCACATATCGTTATCATGATGAAAAGATTCATGCCCTGACTGGTATAGATGTTGTAGACAACAAATATGCTCCTGGAGGACAGGATGTCGTATATAACTTCTTTGGCAAGGCGGAGACTGTAAGTGAGTGGAGCGGCGAAGAGAACCGTGAACTTAACATAATATACGGTCCTGACATGGAACGCTGGAAAAGTGTGCTAAGTATAGACGGTGAGGAAAAGCGCACGATTATCTATTCCGATGACTACGAGTGTGTCAGGGAGAATGATGTCATAAGACAGTTTTATTATCTCGGCGGCAATGTCGTTTATGTGAGACAGACAGGCAAGGAGGACATGATATGCTATGCCACGACGGACAACCAAGGCAGTATAATGTGTATAGTAGATGAAGCCGGGAAGAAAGTCTTTGAGGCAACATACGATGCCTGGGGGAAGCAACATGTCATAAAAAATAACATAGGCTTTATCCGTGGCTACACAGGACATGAGATGCTTCCTGAGTTCGGACTTATAAACATGAATGGACGCATGTACGACCCTGTAGTGTCACGTTTCCTCAGTCCCGACAACTATGTGCAAATTCCGGAGAACACGCAGAGCTTCAATAGGTATTCGTATTGTCTTAATAATCCGTTGAAATATACGGACCCGACAGGGGAGTATGCTATATTGGATGATATTATTGCTGCATTTTTAGGAGGTGTCATAAATTTAGGTTTTAATATCAGTCAAGGTTATATAACAGGTAATTTTTGGTCTTTAATAGGCAAAGGTGTTGCTGCATTTGGTGCCGGTGCTGTAGCCGGTTGGGGAGGATTATATCCGGAATTAGGTGGTTGGTTATGGGGCGGTGCCGTTTTGGGAAGTACTAATTCATGGCTGTCAGGAGGAACTGGAACCGATATTTTCTGCGGTGCAATATTGGGTGGTTTGTCTTCTTTTGCAGGAGGAGCCTTTGGACAATGGGGCGCTAAGTATTTAGACAGTGCTATAATAAGTGGAATAAGTACCAATAGTCCAATACTGAAAGGCTTGATATCAGGATCTTTAGGTGGAATGAGCAGTGGGGCACTTGGAGGCTTTACATTTGGTTTAATGATGACGGGAGATTTTGATGATGCTCTTGATGCTGGTTATAAGGGGCTTGTTAATGGAATTACAATTGGAGCAGTCATTGGAAGTGTGTCTGGGATAAAATATTCAAGAGATAATAAGGTTAGTCCATGGACCGGTGAGAAGACACAGAATCATCATTCGCATCCCAAATTTATAGGAGGAAAAAAAGCTCAGTCCCTTACACCTATGTCTGAACATCGTCACAGAAATTTGCATCGGGATTTGAATGAGCATTTGTATAACGAGAGAAGTGAAGATGGTTCTTTCCACATGAGACCGCAACGGGGAAATTCTGGAGAAAACATTATTAATAACTTTAAACCTGAAAGAAGGTTTGATGCAATAAAGAATTTCTATGATATAAATTCTTTTAAATATGGAGATGCTAAGTTTGACTTTTACAGAAACAACAATATGTTGAGATTTTGGCGACCGTGGAATAATCATTCAAAATAGAAAGTTATGTTTAGAAAATTATTAGAAAAACTGGGGCTTAAAAAGAGCGTTGAGGAACCATCCCCAGTAAAAAAAGTTTATAAGCCCTTACCCAAAGGGAAAGTCATAGCCAAAATATTAGGAGGCTATGATGTAGAGTTTATGTATGAAGATGGAGACGAAGACCCCGGCATTTGTCCTGTATGTCATAATGTGTTAAAAAAGATACCCAATTTGGATTACCGTATGCAAAGAAGGAAAGGTGATGTGTTTTATACTTATGACATGTTTTGCATCGTCACGGAAAAGTTTAAGAAATTCTGCGAAACCAATAGATATGAAGGTTTAAAATTCACGGTATTGCCAAAATCTCCGGGGTATTATTATTTTGAGTCAGAGAAAACATTTAAAGTTGATTTAATAAAAGGACGTTCCGAGTTTGGTCCTAAACGTAGCTGTTGCAACCAGTATGACTATATTACAAGGGGACATTTGTATAAATATAAGAATTATTGTCTTCAAACAGATGACTTTATTTGTTGTACAGATTATTGGTTTGGCTGTTATAATCAAAAGAAACCTACTTACATAGTAGGTTTAAAGACAGCTGGCAAAATGCGAAAAGCCGGAATATCAGGCATCTACTTTGATGATGTGATGGAATAATTATAATAAGTTCTTATGTTGAAAGAATTGGGATTTATAGGAAAAGAAAGAGGATAGATGTCTGCAAAAGAATGTGGATATTTTTTTCATTTAGAATCTATTGAATGTGATATATGTACTTTTTTATTCATACACTAAACCTTTTTACATTATGGAACTATTCAATACCATAAGCATTGTACGCAGATTGGAATTTGATACGAATTCAGAGCCACTGAAAGTATACCAACATGATACAATTGTGAAATATAGATTTTATTATTCAGACATAATGCCATCATCCAAAAATAAAAAAGCTTGGATAAATGGGAATATATATTCTGCCCCCTTTTGGATAGGATATAATAACAATGGTAATATGTATCGTATTGGCTATAGTCATCAGTATGTACAAAGCTTGACCCAGAATGCGGTACACAAATATCTTGTTAAGACCCCTTTCTTTTTAGGAACGAATAATTTCTACAAAGGAATGTTTTCATATAGCGGATATAATAATCCATTAAGTCTTTGGTAATAGTATGAATAACGGGTGTTCTAAGAAAGTCAAGCTAAGCATTAGATTATATTACATCTCTTGTTTTTGGACTTTTTTAGGACACCACATATAAGAAAAAGAAATGAAAAAATCAATACAGATATTTGCATGTTTTCTGATTATACCTGTTTTGAACGGCTGCATCAGTCTGTTGTTTAATCCTTATACGTTTTCCATCAAAGAACAGGAAATGTTTGAAGTGAAAAGTACAGGACTGTCATCCCAATTGAATATTAACGGATATTTTGTAGACGAAAATTACATTGATAGCGTTTGGGGTGACCAACGTATGTTACCTTACAATTTACTTTTTTATAAGGATGGGACATTTATCCGTTTTGGATTTAAAAGAGAGGTCTTAGACACCCTTCAGAATATGGCAAACATAAAGCTGCTGCAAAATATTGATACATGGAACCGCAAGTCTTGGGGGCAGTTCATGGATTTTATTCATTGAAGAATGATACCATTGTCATAAAAGATTTTGAGTATATGCAATTTGCTTGGAAAATGAGACTCCTGGAATTTAAAATCATTGATGAAAAGACTATTAAATTGATAAGGGTAAAGTTCTATGATGAAACTGACATCGAGTGGAATGCAAGCAAAATAACGGATCACTCTGTGGCAAGCAAGAATAAATATATATATCATTTTTATCCGGCAACAGAACTCCCGCCATCTGAATTCTCATTTATCAAACAAAAGAAATGGTTCTGGAAAAACAAGGAAGACTGGAAGGCTCACAAGAAATTGATAAAACAGAAAAAGAAAGAGTTGAAGCTGCAGAATAAAAACAAAAACATATTTAATTGATGTATGAACATAAAAAAGAAGACTGCTAAACTGTCAGAGGCGACTTTCGTAATCCTTTGTCTATTATCGTCTTGTATACCAGGGTTTGACACAATGATTGTTGCAACCTTCAAAAATTGCACTAATGATACATTATTCATTGGGGCGTCTCACTATAATAATATTGATAGTGTGAAATTACTTGTACAGCCGGCATATGTTTTATCTGTCAACGATATCGACACTGCTAATGTTTCTCTGTGGAAAGGGGGATTTGCCAATAGCGATTCTTTTGTATATCCTGATTCGACTTGTGCAATAAATGCTGAATACTTGTTCGGCAATTGTGACACCTGTTATTTCTTCTTGGTAAGATGGAAAGATGCGAAGAGATATTCATGGGACGAAATACATAAACAGGAAATATTCCGTAAATGGATTGTAATAAGAAACGCGGAAGGCAAATTTGACATGAATATAAAATGAAAGGATATATTTTCTTGATTACGATAAGTTTAACAGTGGGGCTTTTTTATTCAGGCTCTAAAAACACTTTCACATTATGGAACTACTAAAAAACATACAGCAATAATATTATTGTCGTCATTGACAATGTTATTAATAAATTGCGTTCCTGTATTTTATCTAAATAATAAGATTTTTAAAGATAATAAGAAAAATATAAAGACTCTTTCAGACATAAAGTGGACAGGAACAAGAACCGCCATTGAAAATAAGATTGGAATTTGATACGAATTCAGAGCCACTGAAAGTATGCCAACATGATACAATTGTGAAATATAGATTTTATTATTCAGACATAATGCCGTCATCCAAAAATAAAATGCAAATGAAGAAGTGGATGTGGACAGATGTAGATGTTTGGAAGAAGTGGAAATTTAAACAGAAGTATTAAAGAATAAATATGGGGCAGCGTTTCACTGGTGTTTGTGTTTAAATGCCCGGTGAGTATATGCGTAAGTTTTCAACATGCCGACTTCTGGAGAATTTGTCTGGAGCGTTGCAACGTTTCACACTTTCGTGCAGTTTGCCATGATGACCGCCGTGGAATTATAAGTTATTGATATCCAGCCATTATGGTATTATAAACCACAGCTTCATGCCACGTAAACCATTGCTTTACGCCACGTAAACCTATGAGTTATGCCCATATTCTTATGGTATGGACAAGACGCCTCAGAGACTTACGCCTCCACACGACAATAAGGACAAAGAGCAGATTCATCCGAAATTCGGAGTGATACAACACTGATTGAAACCTTGCGCACCATCCTGCAGGCCTTCAGCCCGCAGGATGGAATGACTTTGTATCACTCCAAAATTCGGATGAACCTTTCATTTTAATGGTAATGATGTGGAAATATTGAAAGCAAACGGCAGATAAATCAAAAAACAAAGAAACTTACAATGTTAATAATGCCTTATTTACAATAAAATGTGTACCTTTGCACTCGTTTTTAGAGAAGTCTAAATATCATCATACAATATATATATGTATTTTATCTTGTTAATTACCGTTTTGATTACGGCTATCGTATTGGTAGCGGCAGCCTATGTTATTGCTAAAATCATAGGTCCGCGCTCATATAATAAGGTAAAAGGCGAGCCTTTCGAGTGTGGTATTCCTACACGCGGCTCATCGTGGATACCTGTGCATGTGGGCTATTACCTTTTTGCGATACTGTTTCTCATGTTTGATGTGGAAACCGTTTTCCTCTATCCATGGGCTGTAGTAGTTAAGGAATTTGGTGCAATGGCTCTTGCCAGCATCGGGTTCTTCTTGTTGGTACTGGTGTTTGGCCTTGCATACGCATGGCGGAAAGGAGCATTGGAATGGAAATAAAGAAGCCGTCAATCAAAAGTATTCCTTACGGGGAGTTTAAGGACAATGAGAGTCTTGAGGAATTAGTAAATGAACTGAACGATAACGGCGTGAACGTTATTACCGGTTCTTTGGACCAGCTTGTAAACTGGGGGCGAAGCAACTCGCTGTGGTCTCTTACGTTTGCCACAAGCTGTTGCGGTATCGAATTCATGGCTGTGGGGTGCGCGCGTTACGACTTTGCACGTTTTGGCTTTGAAGTTTGCCGCAACTCACCTCGTCAGGCAGACCTTATAATGTGTGCCGGAACGATTACGCACAAGATGGCACCAGTGTTCAAACGCCTTTACGACCAGATGGCTGAACCAAAGTATGTGGTTGCCGTTGGCGGATGCGCCATAAGCGGAGGCCCCTTTAAGAGCAGCTATCATGTAGTTAAGGGCATCGGTGAGATTGTGCCGGTTGACGTTTATGTGCCGGGATGCCCGCCGCGTCCAGAGGCTATACTCTACGGAATGATGCAGTTGCAGCGTAAGATTAAGGTTCAGAAGTTCTTCGGCGGGGCGAACCGCAAGGAAAAGAAACCTATCATTGTGACCGATGTTCCCAAGGATTTTAACAAATAATGGAGGCGAGACATGAAATTAGAGCATAAAGTATTTGATTTGAAAGATTTCGCTGCGGAGATGGCGAAGCTTAAGACTGAGAAACATTTCGACTTCCTTGTTACTGTCGTTGGAGAAGACTTCGGTGAAGAGGGGCTTGGATGTATCTATATATTGGAGAACACAGCCACACATGAGCGTATGTCTGTGAAGGTCGTTGCCTCCGACCGTGACAAGGCATATATTCCGACTGTGAGCCATTTGTGGAAAGGTGCAGAGATGCTTGAACGTGAAGTTTACGACTTCTACGGCATAATATTCCTCGGCAACAAAGACATGCGCCGCCTGTATCTGCGTTCAGACTTTAAGGGATATCCTTTCCGTAAGGACTTCAAAGCGGAAGAAGGCTATTCTTTGGAAGACGACAACGAACCCGACTTCACGGTGGAATACAGCCTGAAGCCGGACGGTACGTTGGTGGCAACACAACATAAGTTGTTCACGGATGACGACTACGTAATAAATATCGGTCCGCAGCACCCGGCAACACACGGCGTGCTCCGTTTGCAGACTATTCTCGACGGTGAGACAATACGCAAGATTTACCCTCATTGCGGGTACATTCACCGCGGTGTGGAGAAGATGTGCGAGGAATATACATATCCTCAGACACTTGCGCTGACCGACCGTCTGGACTATCTGAGCGCGATGATGAACCGCCACGCGCTGTGCTCTGTGATAGAAGAGGCTATGGGCGTGGAGCTTACCGACCGTATCAAGTACATCCGTACGATAATGGATGAGCTTCAGCGTCTCGATTCCCACTTGCTGTTTTACGGATGCTGTGCGCAGGACCTCGGCGCGCTTACGGCGTTCATCTTCGGTATGCGCGACCGCGAGGCTGTACTCAACTGCATGGAAGAGACAACGGGCGGACGACTCATACAGAACTATTATAGAATAGGTGGCGTGCAGGATGACATTGATGTCAACTTTGTGAAGAATGTAAAGAAACTCTGCGAGTATATCAAACCTATGTTCAAGGAGTATGACGATGTATTTACAGGCAATGTAATACTTCAAAACCGCTTTAAGAATGTAGGCGTGCTCTCAAAGGAGAATGCTATCTCTTACGGATGTACCGGTGGTACAGGGCGTGCTGCCGGATGGCATAATGATGTGCGCAAGAACCATCCTTATGATATGTACGGCAAGGTTGACTTTGATGAGATTACATATACAGAGGGTGACTGTTTTGCGCGTTACAAGGTGCGTCTTGACGAGATGCGTCAGAGCGTACGCATAATAGAGCAGCTTATTGACAACATCCCGGCGGGCGATTTCTATATAAAGCAGAAACCTATAATACGTGTGCCGGAAGGACAGTGGTATACAAGCTGTGAGGGAAGCCGTGGCGAGATTGGCGTATATCTTGACAGCCGTGGTGACAAGAGTCCTTACCGCTTGAAGTTCCGCCCGATGGGACTCCCGCTGGTGTCAGCTATGGACGAGATTTTGCGCGGTGAGAAGATAGCCGACCTTATCTCTGTGGGTGCAACATTAGATTACGTAATTCCTGATATTGATAGATAAACGGAATGCCGCTGCATGGCTTCACTTGGTTGTTGTGCGGCGGGCAACCTTAAAACATGAAAATATATGTTTGATTTCAGTTTAATAACAACATGGTTTGACTCGTTGCTCCGTGAGACTCTTGGTCTCGGTGACTTCCTGTCAATTCTGATTGAGTGCGTGCTTGTGGGCGTAATAATACTTGCTGCTTATGCCGTCATAGCAATCGTGCTTATATTTATGGAACGTAAGGTTTGTGCTTACTTCCAGTGCCGTCTCGGTCCGATGCGCGTGGGCTTTTGGGGACTGTTGCAGGTTCCTGCCGATGTGTTGAAGATGCTTATCAAGGAGATATTCTTTGTAGACAAGGCCGACAAGTTGCTTTACATCATCGCACCTTTCCTTGTGCTTATAGGGTCGGTGGGTGCTTTTGCTTTTCTTCCGTGGAACAAGGGTGCTGCCGTTCTTGACTTTAATGTGGGTATTTTCCTGCTTACTGCAATATCGAGTATAGGTGTTGTTGGAGTGTTCCTTGCAGGTTGGAGTTCTAACAATAAGTACAGCCTTGTGTCTGCAATGCGTGGTGCCGTGCAGATGATTTCTTATGAAATGTCTTTGTGCCTTTGCCTTATTTCTGCTGTAGTGCTTACCGGCACTATGCAGCTGTCGGGCATTGTCGAGGCTCAGGGTGATGCTTTCGGTTGGCTGATATTCAAGGGACATATACCTGCTATAATAGCATTGGTGGTGTTCCTCATCGCAGGTAATGCTGAGGCAAACCGCGGTCCGTTCGACCTTCCCGAGGCAGAGAGCGAGCTTACGGCGGGTTATCATACGGAATATTCGGGTATGGGCTTTGGATATTTCTACCTTGCCGAATATCTTAACCTCTTTATTATAGCAGGTGTTGCTTCTACAGTATTTCTCGGCGGCTGGATGCCACTGCACATTGGTGTTGCTTCGGTAGATACAGTTCTTGACTATATACCTGGATTTTTCTGGTTTTGTGGCAAAACATTCCTGCTTGTGTGGATACTGCTTTGGATAAAGTGGACATATCCGCGCCTGCGTATCGACCAAATACTGAAACTGGAGTGGAAATATCTTATGCCGCTGGCGCTTATCAATCTTGTGCTTATGACGGTGGTGGCAGCGTTGGAGCTTCATTTTTAAATGATATTGGAAAATGGAAAATAATCAATCATATTTCGGAGGTATAAAGGATGCGGTTAAGTCGCTCCTTACCGGACTGGGGGTTACCTGGCGCGAATATTTCACGCCTAAGGTGACAGAGCAGTATCCTGAAAACCGCAAGACTGTGCTGCATGTTGCAAGCCGCCACCGCGGAAGGCTCATCATGCCGCAGGATGCGGAGGGAAACAACAAGTGTATTGCATGTACGCTTTGTGAGAAGGCATGTCCCAACGGAACTATAACGATAAAGTCGGAAATGGTGGAGGTTGACGGAAAGAAAAAGCGCAAGCTCGTTGACTATCAGTACGACCTCGGTGAGTGTATGTTCTGCCAGCTTTGTGTAAATGTTTGTCCTCAAGACGCCATAAAGTTTGTGAACGAGTTTGAGAACTCCACTTTCAGCAGAGACTCCCTCGTGCTGCACCTTGACAAGGAGAAGTTCGAGCCTGTGCTTCCTGAACTTATAGAAGGTGGTGCTGACATGGAGATAGGTAAATTCAATACAGGTACAAAATAAGGAGGATTACATTATATGGCTAATTTGATAGTATTTGCAGTTCTTGCCGTTGTTATCCTAGGTTCGGCGGTGATGTGTGTCACTACAACGAGGATTATGCGTGCGGCGACATTCTTGCTTTTTGTGCTCTTTGGTGTTGCCGGACTTTATTTCCTGCTTGACTATACGTTCCTTGGGGCGGCTCAGATAAGCATATATGCCGGAGGTGTCACGATGATTTACATCTTTGCGATACAGCTTGTAAGCAAGCGTACTCTTCAGGGGCTTACAGAGCGTGTCAAGCCAGGACGTTTTGTTTCATACGCGCTTATAACGCTCATAGGTCTGGTTACGGTTATTGGCGTGTTCCTTAAGAACAAGTTTATTGACATGTCGGCACAGATGGCTGATGTCGAAGTGCCGATGAAAACAGTCGGAACGGCGCTCATGGGGTCGGAGAAATACCAGTATGTACTCCCGTTCGAGTTTATTTCGGTGTTCCTGCTGGCATGTATAATAGGTGGAATAGTAATTTCAAGAAAGGAGTAATATAAGTATGGTACCAGTAGAATGTTTCTTTGTGCTTTCCGCACTGTTGTTCTTTATCGGTGTATTTGGCTTTATAACGCGCCGTAATTTGATAGCCATGCTTATTTCCGTGGAGCTTATTCTCAACTCTGTAGACATAAACTTTGCTGCTTTCAACCGCATTCTTTTCCCAGGTCAGTTTGAAGGTTTCTTCTTCACACTGTTCAGTATTGGTGTAAGTGCGGCAGAATCGGCAGTGGCTATAGCTATTATTATAAATGTTTACCGCAATTACCACAGCGATCAGGTGAACAGTATTGAAAACATGAAAAATTAATTATTGGATTATGGATTATAGTTTTGTATTTTTGATACTTCTGCTGCCTGCTCTCACATTCGTGGTGTTGGGACTTGCCGGCATGAAGATGTCTCATAAGGTTGCAGGGCTTATCGGCACCACTTCGCTTGGTATCGTTACCGTGCTCTCTTATTATACGGCTTTCTGCTATTTCACGGCAGGGCGTGGTGCCGACGGCACCTTTGCCACTTTGGTGCCATACAACTTTACGTGGTTGCCATTGGGCGCGCTTAATTTCGACCTCGGTATATTGCTCGACCCGATATCGGTGATGATGCTCATCGTTATCTCTACGGTCAGCCTTATGGTGCATATCTATTCTTTTGGATACATGCACGGCGAGAAGGGATTTCAGCGTTATTATGCTTTCCTCAGTTTGTTTACGATGTCGATGCTCGGACTTGTTGTTGCTACAAACATCTTCCAGATGTATCTATTCTGGGAGCTTGTAGGTGTAAGTTCATACCTCCTCATCGGCTTCTACTATCCTCTGCATGCAGCGGTTGCAGCCTCTAAGAAGGCATTTATCGTGACGCGCTTTGCCGATATGTTCTTCCTCATCGGTATATTGCTGTTCGGTTATTATACTAACTCGTTCAGTTTCTCGTTCGCGGGAGACATCGTTATGGGTAACGGCGCTGCGCCTTTCATCCCGGTTGATGTTGTCAAGGCTGTTGCAGCTGGTGGTTTCATCATACCTACAGCCCTTGTGCTGATGTTTATCGGCGGTGCAGGTAAGAGTGCCATGTTCCCGTTGCATATATGGTTGCCCGATGCCATGGAAGGTCCTACACCTGTCAGTGCCCTCATACATGCCGCAACCATGGTTGTTGCCGGTGTGTTCCAGATAGCACGTATGTTCCCGTTGTGGATAGAATACGCTCCGGAGCAGATGAGCATTGTGGTATATGTAGGCGTGTTCACGGCCTTCTATGCAGCCGCTGTTGCATGTGCGCAGAGCGACATCAAGCGTGTTCTTGCATTCTCTACGATATCACAGATTGCATTCATGATGGTGGCTTTGGGTGTTTGCCTGCCCGGTCATGAGGCTGTGCTCGACAATCATGCGCAACTTGGCTATATGGCTTCTATGTTCCACCTGTTCACACATGCCATGTTCAAGGCATGTCTGTTCCTTGGTGCCGGATGTATAATCCATGCCGTACACTCTAATGAGATGTCGGCAATGGGAGGGTTGCGCAAGTACATGCCTGTTACACACATCACGTTCCTTATCTCATGTCTTGCAATATCGGGAATTCCTCCTTTCTCAGGATTTTTCTCAAAAGACGAGATTATAACGGCATGCTTTGCATATAGTCCTGTTGTGGGATGGATTATGACAGGCATTGCGGCAATGACGGCTTTCTATATGTTCCGTCTGTATTACGGTATATTCTGGGGCACGGAAAACAAGGAACTGCATGCGGCGCACACTCCACATGAGGCTCCGCTCACAATGACGATACCCCTTATTATACTTTCTGTGATAACCATTACATGCGGTTGGGCTGTGAACTTCGGCTCATTTGTAAGTGCAAGCGGACAGGATTATCAGATACACCTCGATACGCAGGTTGCTGTTACGTCGTGTGTTATAGCAGTTATCAGCATTGCCCTTGCCACCTATATATATAAAGGTGAAAAGCAGCCTGTTGCCGATATGCTTTACCGCCGTTTCCCGAAACTTCACCGCGCGGCTTACAAGCGCTTCTATATGGACGAGGTCTATATGTTTGTTACACATAAAATCATATTCCGGCTGGTTTCAACTCCCATTGCATGGTTCGACCGTCATGTGGTTGACGGAACGTTCGACTTCCTTGCATGGGGCGCAAACGAGGGTGGCGAGAGCATGCGCGGGTGGCAGAGCGGCGACGTTCGTCATTATGCGGTATGGTTCCTGTCAGGAGCAGTGGCATTAACATTAGTATTACTTTGCATATAATAATAAGATGAGTATATTAAGTTTATTCGTTGTAATTCCCGTACTGATGTTGCTCGGCTTGTGGTTGTCGCGCAACCTTAATCAGGTACGTGGCGTGATGGTGGCAGGTTCCACATGTCTGCTCCTGCTGTCAGTCTGGCTTACAGTCACATTTGTACAGATGCGTGGCGCAGGCAACACCGATGCCATGTTGTTTACATATTCAGTTCCATGGTTTAAGCCGCTTAACATAGCCTATTCTGTGGGAGTAGACGGTATATCTGTCGTGATGCTGCTTCTTTCAAGCATCATCGTTTTTACCGGAACTTTTGCTTCATGGCAGTTGAAGCCTATGACAAAAGAGTATTTCCTTTGGTTCACATTACTTAGCACCGGGGTTTACGGTTTCTTCATAAGCATCGACCTATTCACTATGTTCGTGTTTTATGAGGTTGCGCTTATCCCGATGTACCTGCTTATAGGTGTATGGGGCAGCGGCAACAAGGAATATGCCGCAATGAAGCTTACATTGATGTTGATGGGAGGCTCGGCTCTTCTTATCCTCGGTATCCTCGGCATCTATTTCTTCAGTGGCGCAGAAACCATGAATGTGCTTGAAATAGCTGCAAAGCACAATATTCCGGTTGAAGTGCAGAAGGTTTTCTTCCCGTTTATCTTTATCGGATTCGGTGTTCTTGGCGCGCTTTTCCCGTTCCATACTTGGAGTCCCGACGGTCATGCTTCGGCACCTACTGCCGTGTCAATGCTTCATGCCGGTGTGCTTATGAAGCTTGGAGGCTACGGATGTTTCCGTGTTGCAATGTTCCTGCTGCCCGAGGCTGCCCGTGAACTCAGCTGGATATTCCTTATACTTACCACGATATCCGTTGTATATGGTGCCCTTTCGGCATGTGTGCAGACCGACTTGAAGTATATAAACGCCTATTCTTCGGTTTCCCACTGCGGACTGGTGCTCTTTGCCTTGCTCATGATGACACGCACGGCATGTACCGGTGCCATACTGCAGATGCTTTCGCACGGACTTATGACAGCTCTCTTCTTTGCCTTGATAGGTATGATTTACGGTCGTACGCACACTCGTGACATACGCAAGCTGGGCGGTTTGATGAAGATTATGCCTTTCTTGAGTGTAGGCTATGTCATAGCCGGTCTTGCAAACCTTGGTCTGCCGGGCTTCTCGGGCTTCATTGCAGAGATGACAATCTTTGTCGGTTCGTTTGAGAATGCCGACACATTCCACCGCACGGCAACAATCATTGCATGTACAAGTATAGTTGTTACGGCAGTTTACATTCTGCGTGTTGTGGGCAAGATACTTTTCCAGAAGGTTGCCGACCCGCATTATGAAACACTTACCGATGCCACATGGGATGAGCGTTTCTCTGTTTGCTGCCTCATCTTCTGCGTTGCTGGCCTTGGACTTGCGCCGCTGTGGGCAAGCAATGTCATCGGTGATGCTGTCGGACCGATACTCCAGAACATCCTGTAACGATTAATGAGTTAAATACAGACTGCATAATATAATTTAATTTTTCAACAATGAATTACAGTCAATTCCTAAATATGATTCCCGAGGCCACGCTTATGGCTGTCCTTGTTATCGTTTTTGTAGCCGACTTCGTTTCGGCAGGCAGGAAAGAACGCAGGTGGTTCAATCCGCTTGTATGCCTCCTCATGCTCGCACAGGTGCTTGTAAGCTTTGTGCAGACCGATGCAGTGTCGGCATTTGGCGGAATGTATGTTACATCGCCTTCTGCCAACGTCATGAAGACAATCCTTGCTGCCGGCACTCTTATTGTATTGATACAGAGCCGCAACTGGCTCAGCCGTCCTGATACAAGCTTCAAGGAGGGAGAGTTTTATGAGCTGGTGGTTTCTACACTGCTTGGTATGAACATGATGATGTCTGCCGGACACTTCCTGCTATTCTTCATAGGTCTGGAAATGGCATCGGTGCCGATGGCATGCCTTGTGGCACTCGACAAATACCGTCATCATTCGGCAGAGGCTGCTGCCAAGTTCATCCTTACTGCCACCTTCTCGAGCGGCGTGATGCTTTATGGCATATCGTTCCTTTACGGTTCGGTGGGCACACTCTATTTTGACGATGTTGCCAAACTGCTTGCAGCAGGAACCGGCAACCTTACGATGTGCATCATGGGCATGGTGTTCTTCTTCAGCGGGTTGGGCTTCAAGATTTCGCTTGTGCCTTTCCACTTCTGGACAGCAGACACCTATCAGGGAGCACCTACAACCGTAACCGGTTATCTTAGCGTAATATCCAAGGGAGCAGCGGCATTTACCCTTATGGCAATACTTATGAAGGTCTTTGCGCCGCTAACAGAATACTGGACAAATATGCTTTACATAGTAATAGTGCTCAGTATCACCATTGCCAACCTCTTTGCCATCCGTCAGAGTGAGTTGAAGCGCTTCATGGCTTTCAGCTCCATATCACAGGCAGGATATATAATGCTGGCGGTTATCGGCAACAGTGCGGCCGGAGTGACAGCACTGTCATATTACGTGCTTGTATATGTTGTGGCAAACATGGCAGTATTCTCGGTAATCAGCGTGGTTGAGGAGAACAACGGCGGTGTTACGGACATGGATGCCTATAACGGTTTCTACAGGACAAACCCCAAGCTGGCGTTCCTTATGACGCTTGCCCTCTTCTCTCTTGCCGGTATACCTCCGTTCGCAGGAATGTTCAGCAAGTTCTTCATCTTCATGGCAGCGGCACAGCAAGGGTCTGTGGCAGCATACGCAGTGGTGTTCATAGCACTTATAAACACGGTGATAAGCCTTTACTACTATCTGCTCATCGTCAAGGCGATGTACATAAAAGACAGCGACAAGGCTCTTCCCACGTTCAAGAGCGACTGCAACACAAAGCTGGCACTGGCAATATGTACGGCAGGCATCGCCCTCTTTGGCGTATGCAGCTGTGTTTACGACTGGATAGCAATGGCTTCATAAAGAGCCGTTTAAAATAATAATATACGTTGCATCCCGCAGGCAGAGACATCTGTCTTGCGGGATGTTTGTTTATATAAGAGTGTAACTTATTACCGCATTTTACTTTCTTCTTGATATTATATGACTCTCTGAGAAAGCGAGAAATAAAAATTTCAGACTCTTGGAGGGTAAAATCGGCATGTATGAGTGTGCAACTTTAATATGCTGTATATAAGATATTTATGATTTATATATATCGTTTTGTGCAGTATGCTGCACATATAAAGCACCCGAAAATGGCGTTATTTTACCTGAAATACGCCACTTTTCACTATAAAATGCGGCATATTGGAGCGTAAAAAGCCATAGAAAGGAGTGTAAAGTGCCGTGTTTTGTGATGCAAAGTGGCATGTCTTACACCTTAAATCATGTCTTTTTGCTGAAGCATAGCCCAGCTTTCACATCCGTTAACACGTAGAATACTCTTTTCCCTTGAGTCTTTTTAGTTTTCAAAAAGTCATGATTATCTCTGAAAATGTTACATTTTGATTTTATAATGTGGCAATATATCATTGCTGCAAAGAAGTTTTGTCAAATTATTATTTCTTTTTAATGTATTTATAAAATAATTCATTATTTTTGCATCGATTTCCGAAGTCTCATGCTTCGTAAGGCATGGCGGACGTGTCCGCAAAAGTCTTTCATAAAAGTTTGAGTTCTTTCTCACGCCGGGCTTATGGACGTCTTATCGTACATACAGCGGCAAATGGGTGGGGCGGGAGTCACTATATATAGAAGGCGTTTGCTAAGCGCTTTGTTCTTGACACTCTGAAATTCTCGCAAAATTTCAATCTTAGTCGGAACATGGCAACGGTAGATGCTCATGGGATGTTTTTATAGGCATCCTTATATTCGTATGTCATTCCTTTATTATATCCGTATAATAAAGAGCTTGATGTTTGGAGTGTAAGGATAATTATATAAACTCATCGGCGTGGGTTTCGCGTTGCTCGTTCAACTAAGATGGGCAATGCGAGAAGCCTCAGAGTGTGGGACGGGCAACAGGCACGGATCTCCACGCTTTTTTGTATAGTTCATCAATAAATCTTTTATTCACACCGAAGCTTGGAGGTCGATAGGTATCTATTCTAATTCTTATGAGAGGGAAGAAAGAAAGGGAGGAACTTCAGTCCAGGAGAGAGTTCTTCAAAAAAGCAGCCAAAGGCGCATTGCCCATTCTTGGCGCTATCGTTCTGGCTGGTACGCCTGCTATTATGAAGGCTGCGGAAGAATCCCCTATGGGATGCCGTTATGGTTGCAGCGCAAGTTGCCTCGGGAATTGTAGAGGTTCATGTTACACAACTTGCAATGCTTCTTGTCAGGGATCATGTCGTGGAACCTGTCTGAATCATTGCAGCGGAACCTGTACAGGAACATGTGCGTATGGCTGTGGTCATAGTTCCCGTTAAACAAACTGGATTCGGGATAAGGCTTGATAACCGCTGTCATGCCTTATTCCATCTGTTAATTTACTTTTATGAAAAACTTAAAAACGAAGTCTTCTGAATGGAGGGGAGAACTTGCGAAGAGCATCACATTCATCGTGACAAAGGACTGCCAGCTTGCCTGCAAATATTGCTATCTCGTGGGCAAAAACACAAAAGAGCGCATGTCATGGGAAGTGGCAAAGCAGGCTATAGACTACATTCTGGGACATGAGGACGATTTTAAGGAAGAAAGTGTCATTTGGGACTTCATCGGCGGCGAGCCGTTCCTTGAGATTGACCTGATAGACAGGATATGCGACTATCTGAAAACGGAGATGTTCAAGAGAAACCATCACTGGTTTAACTCCTACCGCTTTTCTTTCTCTACGAATGGTATTAACTATCATACGGAAAAGGTGCAAAACTTTATAAAGAAGAACCGCGAACATCTGTCCATCGGCATCACCATCGACGGTACACGCCGCAAGCACGACATGAACCGTATTTGGAAAACACCGGAAATGGAACAGGGTATTATGCCGAAGCCAAAAGATGAGCGCGGCTCATACGACGACGTCGTGAAGAACATCCCCCTGTGGCTTGAACAGTTTCCCAGTGCCGGGACAAAGGTTACGATAAGCAGTGCCGACCTCCCGTATATATGCGAGAGCGTACTGCACCTATACTCCCTCGGCATCCATGAGGTAAATATCAACTGCGTGTTCGAGAACGTGTGGAAGGACGGTGACGACGCGTTGCTTGAGGAGCAGCTTATGCAGCTGGCTGACGCAATCATTGACGGCGGATATTACAAGGACTACGCCTGCTCTTTCTTTTCTGAGAGCATAGGCAAGCCCATGGACAAGGTGTTGGAGAATAACAACTGGTGTGGAGCCGGACGTATGTTGGCTGTAGATGCTAATGGTATTTTCTATCCCTGTACTCGTTTCGCGCAGTATTCTCTGCGTGACAAGAAAGCGTGGGTTATCGGTAACGTACATGATGGCATAGACAAGAACAGGCTGCGTCCATTCCTCACGCTCGACCGCTGCACGCAGTCTCCGCAGGAGTGCATGGACTGCGAGGTGGCAAGCGGCTGTGCGTGGTGTCAAGGCGAGAACTACGACGCTGCCGATACGGATACCATATTCCAAAGGAGCACAGCCATCTGCAAGATGCACAAAGCCCGTGTGCGTGCCAACAACTACTACTGGAACAAACTGTTCCGCAAACTGGAGCTTGAGGGCGAGCGTGAGGAGTATGAGAGAAACAAGCCTAAGTCTAATGAAATAACCTGCTGAAGTCATGCTGCAATACCTTATTATATTATTGGACGATACTTCCGTTTCGTTCTGTCACTATGACAATGTCAAAAAAGAACGCCGCCTTATAGGTCTTGACGCCCTGAAGGCCGGTATCCTTTTCGCCATGAAAGAGAACCTCAATATCCAGTTTATCTATCCTGATTATGGATTGCCGCAGGAGTACAATGACCTTATAGAGACAATAGACCACACGAAGATAATGCCCGCCGGAAACGGCACAGATGCTGATGTAGTTGTTGTGGAGGGATGCCATACGCTAAAGGATATGGACTTTGTCAAAGATTGTGTCTATGTGGTACGCACGGACAGGACGGAATTGTTTAGGGAACACGAAGTAATATCAGCCGCATTGGAGAAAGCAGCAAGACTGAATGTCGTGATAAAGGACATGGAAAAGTTCACGGAAGATGATTTCGTGGCATACCGTTCGCTCCTTGTATCACTGTCAAAAGAGTTGGAAAGGTTATATGCCGGCGGCAAGTCTCCGCAGCTGAACATTCTTACAGACCGTATGATGCTTGACAAGATGAACAATTGCTGTGCGGGCGATGCAAATATTACGCTTGCACCCGACGGGAAGTTCTATATATGTCCCGCGTTCTATCTCGCCGGTGATGATGAAGACTATGGCTTAGGCAAGGTAAAGTTCAGCATCGGTGACTTGCAGACAGGGCTTGACATCAAGAATCCGCAATTATACAGGTTGGATTATGCACCCCTTTGCCGTAATTGCGATGCCTGCCAATGCAAGCGTTGTGTATGGTTGAACCGCAAGACTACATACGAGTTGAACACTCCAAGCCATGAGCAGTGTGTGGTGGCTCATCTTGAACGTAATGCAAGCCGTGAATTGCTGGCTGCTATTCGGAAACACGGTGCGTTCCTGCCACAACAGGAGATAAAGGAAATTGATTACTTGGATCCCTTTGATAAAAAGGATGAATGGTGAATAAATACATGACATTATGGAAAAAAAACTTATAGGACAGGTGACTGTCGAGGAAAAGAACGAAATCCAGACGCTGTTTGAGCGTCGCAACGGACTGAACGAGCTTGCAAAGATTCTCACGGCGGACAATAGCGAGCTGTATGAGAAATTGGTTAAAGACCTTGGAGAAACAGGTACTAAGTTCCAGTCGTGGTGGGACCGCATGGCTGAGAAGTATCAGTGGGAAAGCACCGAAAGTGGTAGTTGGGAGATAAACTTTGACACGTGTGAGATATATTTAGTTACGAATTAAGAATAAGGATATAAAGTAGTAAGGAGTAAAGGGAGGAAGGAGTTAAAGGAGTAAAGGTAGAATAGCATTTCTACTTACCTCCTTACTCCTTTGCCTCCTTACTCCCAAAAAATACTACAAAAAAGACGATTATGATTTACCAGTTATTATTCATAGGAACGACCGAACTGTTACTCATAGGTGGCATGGCACTGCTGCTTTTCGGCGGCAAGAAACTGCCAGAGATGATGCGCGGACTCGGCCAGGGCGTAAAGGAATTTAAGAAAGGTATGGAAAGTCCTTCGGATTTTACCAAAGATGAAAGTCGTGAAGATGGCGTGGAAAAGCCAAAGGCTGACAATATAAACGAACGGGAAACTGATGGCAAAGAATAATGAAGAGACAGGCGGGCTGCTCACTTTCGGCGGGCATCTGGAAGTTCTTCGCCTCATGCTCTTTCGCATACTCAGTGTGACAGGAGTGGCAGCCGCCGTTGTGTTCTGCATGAAAGACACGGTATGGCGGTTGCTCCTTGCTCCAAGCGAATGGAAATTCGTAACCTACAGGCTGATAGAACGTACAGCGCACGCCGCCGGGTTTTCGGATTTTCACTTCAATGAATATCATGTAGACTTGATAGCCACCAATCTTTCCAGCCAGTTTATGACACATGTCACCACGTCGGTATACCTCGGTCTGCTTTGCGCGTCACCTTATATATTATATGAGATGTTCCGTTTCATATCGCCTGCACTTTATGAAAACGAACGCAGATACTCCGTGTATACCCTGTTCGTTGTATATGCCCTGTTCATCCTCGGCATACTGATGAGTTATTACGTACTCTTTCCTATATCGTTTCGTTTTCTTGGAACATATAGCGTTGCCGAAAAGGTGCACAGCACGATAACGCTCGACAGCTACATTTCCACGTTTACCACGCTGATATTGCTTATGGGCGTGGTGTTCCAGCTGCCCGTAATAGCTTATGCGCTCGGAAAAATGGGCTTGATAACATCAAGGATGCTCTCACGCTATCGCAAGCACGCATTCATGGTTATCATGGTCGTGGCTGCAGCCATAACACCTCCGGACCTTATGACGCTGGTACTCGTGACAATACCATTATATCTGCTGTATGAGGTAAGTATAATGGTTGTAAGATCATAATGGCTGTCTCAATGAACTTACAACAAATATGTTATAAAACCTGAACATTTTATATTCTAAGTTTTCATACGTGCTTTTGCAACCAAGTTGCAAGTCCTTTTTCATATTTTTGCATAAACTAAAAATAAAGGAGAGATATGGAAAAGGAACATAAGATAGCTTTGGTGCGTATATTGGCAAGTGGCTTGTTGCTCGTATTGTCATACGTAACATCGTTTACGCAGATTGTGACGGTGGCGTTGTGTGTGGCAGCCTATATAATAATAGGTGGCGATATTGTGGTAAAGGCGGTGCGCAACATCTTCCGCGGTGAGGTGTTTGATGAGTGCTTCCTGATGTCGGTGGCAACAATCGGCGCTTTTGCCATAGGCGAGTATCCCGAGGCGGTGGCGGTTATGCTGTTCTATCAGATAGGCGAGCTTTTTATGGATGTGGCTGTAGACCGCAGCCGCGACTCCATTTCACGGCTTATGGATATACGTCCGGACCATGCAAATGTGGAGGATGCGGATGGCACATTGCGTCGTGTGGCTCCTGAAGAAGTGCCTGCCGGTACGGTAATAGTGGTTAAGCCGGGCGAGAAGATACCGCTTGACGGAACGGTTGTGTCAGGCAACTCTTCGCTCGACACTTCGGCACTTACAGGCGAAAGCATGCCACGTGAGGCCGGTGACGGCGACAGTGTGATAAGCGGAAGCATGAACCTTACCGGCGTGCTTAGGATAAAGACTACGGGAACATACGGTGAGTCAACCGTGGCGCACATTCTCAGTCTTGTTGAGAATGCCGAGAACGGAAAGGCTCATACAGAGAAGTTCATTACACGTTTTGCACGATATTACACTCCTGTTGTTGTGGCGGCAGCGGTGCTGCTTGCCGTTGTGCCTCCTTTGTTTGCCGATGGCGGATGGATGCTGTGGCTTAACCGCGCACTTATATTCCTTGTAATATCATGCCCGTGTGCACTTGTGGTTTCTGTGCCGCTGACATTCTTTGCCGGAATCGGTGGCGCATCGCGACGGGGAATACTCTTCAAAGGCTCCAATTACATAGAGGCTTTGGCACGTGTGCGTACCGTGGTGTTCGACAAGACCGGGACGTTGACAAATGGAAGTTTCACCGTTACCGGTGTCTATCCGGTAGAAGGCGTTGAAGAAGAAACGCTTGTGGAGACAGCTGCCCTTGCCGAGATATATTCGGACCATCCTGTTGCCGCAGCCCTTCGTGGGGCATGCCGGCAGAAGACGGACAAGTCGAGGGTTGGCGGTGCAGAGAACTTTGCCGGTGAGGGTATAATGACATACGTTGACGGCAAGCCTGTATATGCCGGTAACGACAGACTTATGGAGCGTGCCGGTGTGTCGTTTGTCGCCCCTGCCGTTGTCGGTACCGTGGTACATGTGGCATCAGAAGGTAAGTATCTTGGGCACGTTGTTGTGTCTGACACGGTCAAGCCGCAGACGGCAGAAGCTTTGTCGGCTCTCAGGCGTGCCGGTGTGGAACAGACCGTGATGCTCACCGGTGACCGTAGTGATGTGGCGGAGAGTGTTGCGCATGAACTTGGAATAGATGAGGTGCACGCCAGGTTGTTGCCAGACGGTAAGGTGCAGCTGATGGAGGATATAATAAGGCGCCGCCGCGGTCAAGGCACAGTGGCTTTTGTTGGTGACGGCATAAACGATGCGCCGGTGTTAAAGCTCTCTGATGTAGGCATCGCGATGGGTGCTGCCGGGAGCGATGCGGCTATAGAGGCTGCCGATGTTGTGCTGATGGACGATAATCCTGCAAAGGTGGCTCAGGGCATGTCTATAGCACGGCGTACTCTTTCTATTGTAAAGCAGAACATTGTCTTTGCGATAGGCGTTAAGGTGGCAGTCCTCTTGCTCGGTGCAGTGGGTCTGGCGACAATGTGGGCTGCCGTATTCTCCGATGTCGGTGTTACCGTGCTTGCCGTGCTTAATGCCATGAGGGCGATGGGGAGAAGAAAGGAGTAAGTAGTAAGGAGAAAAGGGAGTAAGGAGGAATGTTGTAAGTATAGGGAGTAAATGCAATAGCATTATTTAAGTGTAGCTATACTTATACATTCCTCCTTACTCATTTTTTCTCCTTACTCCTTACTACTTTTTCTCCTTCCTCCTTTTTCTCCTTCCTCCTTACTACTTTTCTCATCCCTTCTTCCCGCTTTCCGAAATATTCCTTACCTTTGCACCTGTTTTATCAACAGTAGAGTAAGGCGATGCAACGTTTTTTTATAACATTCAGTTACGACGGTACATGTTACCACGGCTGGCAGATACAGCCCAACGGCAATTCTGTTCAGGCAGAACTTCAGAAGGCTCTGTCCGTCCTGTTGCGTGAAGATGTGCAGGTGGTAGGAGCGGGGCGCACCGATGCCGGCGTGCATGCACGCATGATGGTTGCACACATGGATACGGCAAAGATATTCGATACCGCCAATCTTGTCTATAAACTCAACAGGATGCTTCCGCGCGACATATCGGTGAGTGGCATCAGACCCGTTGACGGTGACATGCACGCACGCTTCAGTGCCACCTCGCGCACGTACCATTATTATATACATCTGTCAAAAGACCCTTTCAGACGTGCATACTCATGTGAACTGCATTACGCTCTTGACTTTGACGCTATGAACCGTGCTGCGGCGATATTGCTCGAGTACGAAGATTTTGCCGCATTCTGCAAGAGCAACACCGATGTGAAGACAACGCTGTGCAATGTAATGGAAGCCCGTTGGGTGCAGGATACATCCAACAGCTGGCATTTCGTTATAACAGCCAACCGCTTTCTCCGCAATATGGTGCGTGCCGTTGTTGGAACGCTGATAGATGTGGGGCGTGGACGGATAAGCATAGACGACTTCCGTGGCATTGTAGAGGGACGCAAACGCACGGGCGCGGGCGAGAGCATGCCCGGCAACGCCTTGTTTCTTGAGGAAGTGAAGTTCTGATTTTTAATTTATAATTCATAATTTATAATTAATAATTTGTGGCTTATATAACTCTTAATTCATAACTCATAACTCTTAATTCATAACTCTTAATTCTTAACTCTTAACTCTTAACTCTTAACTCTTAATTCTTAACTCTTAACTCTTAACTCTTAATTCTTAACTCTTAATTCTTAACTCATAACTCTTAATTCTTAACTCTTAATTCATAATTCTTAATTAATAATGTGGTTGGTATTGGCATTCCTTTCGGCAACGCTGTTAGGTTTTTATGATTCGTTTAAGAAAAAGGCATTGAAGGATAATGCCGTCATTCCCATTCTTTTCCTGAATACGCTGTTCTCATCGTTGATATTTCTTCCGTTCATCATCCTCTCGGCAGGCTCAGGTGTGCTTGACGGCTCTATCTTCCATGTAGCTTCCGGTGGTTGGGAGGTACACAAATATATAGTGTTGAAAAGCTGCATTGTGCTCTCGTCGTGGGTGTTCGGGTATTTCGGCATGAAAAACCTGCCGCTCACAATTGTCGGTCCCATCAACGCCACACGTCCCGTCATGGTACTTCTCGGCGCGTTCATCGTTTTCGGCGAACGCCTGAACCTTTACCAGTGGATAGGAGTGGCGCTTGCTGTTGCCTCGTTCTTCATGCTTAGCCGCAGCGGAAAGAAAGAAGGCATCGACTTCAAGCACGACCGATGGATTTATTTTATCGTTGCGGCGGCAATGCTCGGTGCTGTAAGCGGTCTGTACGACAAGTATCTCATGGCACCTGCGGATAATGGTGGGGTAGGGCTTGACCGTATGATTGTGCAGAGCTGGTATAACATTTACCAGTGTTTCATGATGGGTGCCATGCTCATGCTCCTGTGGTATCCCAAGCGCAAAGACACCACACCGTTCCATTGGGACTGGGGAATAATTCTCGTAAGCATCTTTCTCAGCGTTGCCGACTTTGTCTATTTCTATGCCCTCAGCCTTCCCTGTGCCATGATAAGTATAGTCTCTATGGTGCGCCGCGGCAGCGTGATAGTGTCTTTCCTCTTTGGTGCCGCGCTGCTGCATGAGAAAAATCTTAAGAGTAAGGTTGTCGACCTTGCCCTTGTGCTGCTCGGAATGATATTCCTTTACTTCGGCTCCAAATAGCGCCTTTAAGCAACTGCCGCCGCTCCCGTCTTTACATGAGGGAGTGTGGCGTGTTGTGCACAATTTACTTATATATTTTTGTATAAATTATCCTATTCTCAATATTTTTACGTATATTTACGGCACATAAATAGTTCTGCCTATGAGGTGTGCCGTATTTCTGCTGATGTGTATGCTGCCCATTGTCTGCCATGGTCAAGGTGGCATACGGATGATGTCTAATATGTTTCGCGACGGCGATGTGCTTGTCAAGAAAGAGCTGTCTTATAAAGACCTGAGCGTTAGTGGTAAAAGTGTGTTGTGGGACATAAGCGATGTTGACATCATAAGTGAAGGCAACAAGGCGAAAATACGTGATGTTTCCGACAGTACAGCACGTGTGGCGTACACAGAGAACGGTACGATATATTATTACAAGCTCTGCCGTGACACGCTTTTCATAGACGGTTTTGAAAACAATTCCACAAAGATATGCTATGACGATAAGGAGGTGTTCTTACGCTTTCCCATGTCATACGGTGATTCATATTCGGGCTTTTTCCACGGTACTGGCACATATTGTGACAAGGTGGCGGTTAGGAGCTTCGGCAGATACAGCGTCAAGGCCGATGCCTGCGGTGCCATTGTTGTTCCCGGAGGCGATACCCTGCGCAATGTAACGCGTATACATACCGAGCGTTTTCTGGCAGGTTCCAGTTATCCGTTGGACAGTATAATGGCAATATCGTCAACACCGTTGGGCGAAGACAGCATAAAACGTTGGCTGGACAAGAAACCTTATCTCCTGAAAACCGACATTTACCGATGGTATGCCGCAGGATACAGATATCCGGTGTTGGAGACACATCTTACTTATGTGTACGGAAGCGAACACAAACCTTATGCACAGGTCTTCTATCTGCCGCCTTCCGTGCAAGAAGGCATGGGCGATGATGCCGGATACAGCTACGCACGGCATTTTGCACCCGATGATGAGACAAACGGAGATACTCGTAACAAGCTGGTTGATTACGAAATATATCTGCAAGGCAATTCGTCTGTCACGGTTGAATACCGTCTTGACGGGCAGTCGGAAGTGTCATACGGAATATCCACACACGATGGCAAACTTGTTTTCGCCAGCGGCAAAAGGCAGGTACCGGCAGGCGCATACGTTGAGAACATTGACATGTCGGGGTGCAGAAGGGGAATATACATTGTCTATGTAGATGTTGATGGATGTAGATATACACAAACCATATCATTAAAATGATGGCTATGCAAAAGTTTTTTTACAACATAAAGGCACAGTTAATGCTGTTGGTTCAGTTCGCATTCTTGCCTGCCTGTGCCCAGGTCGGTCCGGTACACAATGTTCCCTCTCCCGAAGTCGCCGGTCTTGGCATGTTTGGTACAATTCCCGTAGGCCATTATACAGGCATACCCGATATTTCGATACCTCTGTACGACATAAAGGTTGGCGATTATGTCCTTCCTTTATCAGCAAATTATCACCTGGCATCGGTAAAGCCACACTCACAATCCGGCTCAATGGGCTTAGGCTGGAACCTTATTGCCGGCGGCTATATAACGCGTACTGTAAATTGCATGTACGACGAGTTATGCGGAGAAGACAATGTCCCGCATGGCTTTTATTCCCATTCTTATAAAATGAAGAATATCTCAAATGAGTCATTTCGTCAAATGACTCAAGATAAGTTGCGAGGAGATGATTTCTTTGAACTTACGCCCGACGAGTTCTCTTTCAACTTCTGTGGATATACAGGGAATTTCTATTATAACGAGGATGGAGGATGGACTGTTGCTTCCGACCATGACATAAAGGTGGAGTTCAACCCTGCAAACGGTGAAGGCTTTATAAACCGCAGCAAACTTGAAAAACGTTTTGATACGTCAGGCTGGTCAGACAGAAAAGACCATAACAGATTTTTCAACAAGTTCACGCTTGTCACGCCCGATGGTTGCCGTTACGAGTTCGGCGGTATTAATGCCACCGAATACAGCGTACCCTATTACGCACGTGCTACGAACCCATTGATACCGGTGACATGGCGGTTGTCAAAGATAATCACGACAGACAAGCGCGTTATAAAATTCAATTATGACACATCTTCCATAATGTGCGATATACGATATGTACCACAAAAAAAGACTTTATACAACGTAGCATCAGAACAACCAAGTATATATCAAAATGGATTACGAGGTTTTACCGGCTTCTTATTGTTTCCCGCTTGTCTCACATCTATTGAAACACTTAACGAAACAATCAGATTTACATATTTCGAGCAAAACAATTATGGAGAACGTTTTTTCAGGGATAACAAAGCTCTGTATTGGAAGTCAGGTCGAGGTGATGGAACAAGAGGATCAAACTATTCAAACTCAATAGAAGACCCTGCCGGCCAGTTTTTGTTTTATATGGATATCGGAGAACGTGGAACAGAAATGGAGACACGGCGAGCCATTGCAAACAGACTAACCAAAAAGATATTGCACCGTATATCTATAATTAATAATTATAGCCAGAACAGCAAATCCATTTATTTTGATTATTTTTTAACCGGTATGGAACGAATGAAATTGTCGTTAATTTGTATGAGAACAGGAATTCCTAAATTAATACCAAAACCTTGGGGATATGATGTACCCAATGAAACATCCGTTTACGATATGCCTGTATATAAATTCAAATATGATTTGGAGCGAAAGTTACCATACAGATATTTATTGGCAAAAACCGATTCATGGGGCTATTATAATGGTTCTGATTATGAAATAAATGCCATCCCCAATATTTCAAAAACGCCTCCTTCTTTTTATGCGACAAAAGCAGAAACCCTGTCAGAAATCACATATCCTACGGGAGGACGGACACAATTTACTTATGAATTGCACGATTATTCAAAAAAAATGTCCTCAGACCATAACACCATTATCGAAGAGAACGGGAATGCGGGAGGATTGCGTATAGCAGAAATAAAAAACATTGATGAAAACGACATGTTGGTTTCTTCAAAGAAATATTATTATAGGGAAGACAAAAAAGGTAAAAGCAGCGGTATATCCAGAGGCGATCCTGTTCATGTCATGGATTACACTTATAACAATGTCATTTTACATTTGGAGTCAGCAAATGGTTTTCAGATGCCCATAACCAATCAAAATACACCAGATGTAGGCTATTCATGTGTAATAGAAGAGACCCTTGACGGTTCGGGCAAATCCTTGGGGTATACTAAATACCGGTATTCCAATTACGACAAAGACATGTTCGGGATTTATCATAAAGACGAGAAATATTCGTATTCTACGGCAAATGGAGGTGATGCCATATCGCCTTATACAAGCCATGCGTATGAACGTGGAAAGTTGTTGTCTGAAGAAGTTTACGACAGCCATGATAATCTAAAACAAAAAAAGACCGTCGAATATGCAAAAACAGTCGGCAATACCATTAAGACGGCATACCAGCAAGAAATAATAATTAATAATTCACCGTTTAATTTGATGACGGGTAAGGCTGGATGGCTTGCCGCAACGCATACCTACAGATATTTCCCCGTGATTACCCGTGACACCACATATACAAAAAGCGGGGCATATAATTCTTATAATACATATTCTTACAATCCTAATAAGTTAATAGACAAAGAACGTTTTCTGATAAGTGGCAGTAAAGAACGGATGATAACATATAAATATGCTTCTGAAAGTGCAGAATATGACTGGATGAAACAACTTAACATATTGTCTCCGGTATCGGAAAAACAAACGGTGGAAGGCAATGCTGTAACTACAGAAAAATATGAATATGGTTCCACTGCGACACAAATACCATATATTAAGTCAAAGACAACATCGTGGGGTGATGAACAGACCCAAAGAACCGATTTTAAAGTGACTGCTGTAAATGCTTACGGCAAACCGACGGTGGTGGAAAAAGACGGCAAGCAGAATTTATACTATTGGGGCTTTAAAGGTCAGAAACTGTTTTTCGAAATAGAAAATGCGACTGTAGAGGAAGCAGATACTTGTATAGGGAAAGAATCGGAAATATCAGAATATGAAATACGAAACATGTACGACCAGCCTTATTATGGCGTGACATATTTCAGAAATTGGATGAAATCATCCATATTCCATTTTTACTTATATAATTCAGACATGCAGCTTTATGCCGTTGTTTTGCCGGACGGCACTGCCACTGTATGCAAGTATGACCCTCTCGGGCGTTTATACGAGAAATACTACATGGACGCATATAAAGATAGAAAGAGAATACTTAACCAGTATGAATATCATTATAAGACTAAGAGCAATGATGAAAACCAGTGAAATGAGAATACTGTTATTGGTCCTGTTGCTTTTGGGGCAAGAAGCATACTGTCAGGATGATGATATGATTACACCGTTTGATGAAGTATTCATATTTCTGCCCACTGCGGAAGATGAGTTTGCCACAGAACCCGTGCATTTTCCGGTGAGTGCCAATACCAGCAATGTCGTGTCGTTTACCAGTCTTACTGGTAAAGACACTGACGGAAGATTCGCCGTAAAATATTATGATGGCTTCGGCAGGCTAAAAGAAGAGGTCAAGGTTGATGAGACCACGGCACATAATGATTTGGTTATATTTCATGAGTATGACGCACATGGCCGCAAGGCACGTGAATGGCTCCCCACATCCGTAACGCCTTCATCACCGGGGCAGTACACGCCGTTCAGCGGCTTTTCAGCCGCAGCTGCCGGTATGTGGAATGACACGCATCCTTTCACTGCCTGTGAATATGAACCGATGCCAGGCGGGGCGGTGACAAGCACAACCGGACCGGGAGAGGTCTGGCATGCTCTCGGCAAGGCTGTAAGATATGAATATCTCACCAATGTTTCTGGTAATGATACATTGAACTGCCTGCAATATAATACTTCAAATAGCGGCAATACACTGCCGCATGTTTCCATATCAGGCAGCCATGTCGCGGGCTCTTTACTGGTGACCCGCAAGGAGGATGAGGACGGGCATGCGGTATTGGTGTTCAAGGACAGGATGGGGCGCATATTGTTGTCACGTTCCATAGATCATGCCGGTGCTTCAAAAATATTATACGACACATACTATGTGTACGACGGCGAGGGTAATCTTGTGGCAGTGATACCTCCATCCTTGTCGGACAAATACACGTCCGGCACACTGGATGCGGCAGACATAAAGGACTATGCCTACATATATGGATACGACCGGCGCAGACGCCGCTGCTATTCGAAGCTTCCAGGTGTAGAACCTGTACTTACCGTTTATGACGGTGCAGACCGTCCGATGTATGTGCAGACCGGCGGGCAGCGCAGACGCGGCGAGAGCACCTTCCATATATATGACATATTCGGCAGGGAATGTATCACTGGAATCTGCTCATACAACATCCCGATACAAGCAGATCCCCCATTCATATCCACCATGCCATATTGTACTTATACAGGATTGTCAGACGAATTCATGGGCTATGAGATACAAGGCATAAGCCTGTCTGCGCCAAAGCTTCTGAAAGTAAGTTATTATGACAGATATGATTTCTTATCCGGAAACGACAGCCTGATGTATACCTGGAAAGAGGGCTACGGCAAGAAGCTGAACAAAGCGTACGGCCTGCTCACGGGAACCGTCTCAGCCTGCCTTTCTTCCAATGACATGAAAGTGCCATATCTTCATGAGGCAATATATTATGATGACCGTCAGCGTATAATACAGACAAAATCAACAAACCATCTGTCGGGCACCGATGCACACTATTATGCATATAATTTTATTGGACAGGAGACGGCACACTTGCATGTGCATACATCAAAAATACAGCCACGTCTATCCACCACGACGGTAGAGACGTCCAACACATACGACCATGCCGGGCGTCTGCTTACCGTCACGCACAGCGTGAACGGCGGCACTCCCGTAACGATAAGGAACCTGACATACGATGAACTCGGCCATGTAAGGAGCGACAGCCGCAACGGCGGTCAGGGACTTTTACAGAGCTATGAGTACAACGCACGCTCGTGGACAACCGGCATAACCGGCAGCCTGTTCAACATGTCGGTGTGCTATGGTATGGACCATGATGGCCAGGGAACGGCGTTCAACGGGAACATGGCATCTGTTGAATGGAGCTCATTGAACGATGTTACGCGGCGTTACAGCTTCAGGTATGACGGCCTGTCGCGCCTGAGCGGGGCAATATATACTGAGGAAAACAATGAGAATAATGACAGGTACAGCACTTCTTACAGTTACGACAAACAAGGAAACATCGAGTCGCTGAGCCGCAACGGTCTTCATGACGACGGCACATACGGCAAGGTTGACGACCTGTTCTATGAGTATGATGGCAACCGGCTTGTAAAGGTGAGCAACGCCGTGGAGAGTCCCTGCTACAAGGGAGCGATGCACTTCTCAGACGGTGCAGACGAGGAGACGGAATACCTCTATGACGATGACGGTAACATGGTGTGTGACAAGAACAGGGGCATATCAGAGATTACATACAATATTATCCTCAAGCCTGAGCACATACGGTTTAATACGGGCAGGTATATGAGTCTTGCATATTCAGCCACTGGCGAGAAATTGCAGGCCAACTACATGCTTGAGCTTCCCCGCCTGCATGAGCCGGGTATAAGGACCCTGTCATCCGGACAATCAGGTTTTGGGAACAGTCTTGGAGGTTTGGATGGTCCTGTGGGGCCCGGCATCAGAGATTCGCTTATAGACAAAGACCGTCCTCAGCTTGGCGACAATCAGTATGCCTTGATATACGGTGCACACCGTACGGACTATTGCGGCAACGTCATCTATGAAGACCTCCGCTCGATACCCGACCGCATACTCTTCGACGGCGGCTATGTAACGTTCAGCAACAAGCAGCCAGTGTACCATTTCTACCTCACTGACCATCAGGGCAATGTTCGCGTGGTAGCTTCTGCTGACGGCACGGTAGAAGAAACGAACCACTACTATCCCTTTGGCGCATTGTTCGGCGAGAGCGCAGGAAGCAACAGGCAACGCTACAAATACAACGGCAAGGAGCTGGAGCGTCTTCTTGCCTTGGACTGGTATGACTATGGCGCGCGTTGGTACGACCCTGTATTGGCACGCTGGCATACTGTTGACCCGCTGGCGGAGAAGTATCCGGATGTAAGTCCGTATGTTTATTGCATGAATAATCCCGTAAATAACATTGACCCGGACGGAAAGAGAGTTGTGATATGGTATACAAATAAACAAGGAGAATGTAAACCTTTTATCTTTACAGGGTTTCATGGGAAAAAATCATTATCAGTGCCGAAAGATCCGTTTATACTTGATTTTATAAAATCATATCTCTATAATGCGAGAAATGGTGGAGGAGAAAATATGATAAGAGCTGTGACTAATAACAAATATAATATAGAAGTAAGAGACGCTACACTATATGAAGAATTTAGCACTGAATATTATAATAATGGTGATGCATATGTTTATTGGGAATCAAGGAAAGGACTTAAAACATCTAATGGCGGCAGGCAGTCTCCAGCAACACGATTAGAACACGAGTTTGACCATGCCATAGGTCATTCGACAAATCCTCATAATTATAGAATACGAAAAGAACAAAAGGATGAACGATATGAAAATAAAGAAGAAAGAAGAGTAATTACTGGAAGTGAAAGAAAAACGGCAAAAGCAAATAAGGAGGATATTAGATATAATCATAAAGGTGAAACATATGATGTTTCAGACCCGACAAAGGTATATTAATTTAAGATTTTATGAGTATAAGAAGAATTATTTTGCAAGCATTTATTTGCATTTTTTTTATAGGATGTAAGTCAGAACGTCCTGATACAATAATAGTATATTACTTACATGGTTTTGTAGATACAAATATTTCTAAAGAATGCTCTGTGATGAGAGAAATGGCTATGAAAGATAAGCATTCCGAACTTGTCAAATATGACACTATATGTATTGCACATTCTGATTTTGTGAAACTGAGAGATTATATATCCAGTACAAAGGTTGTTCGTGATACAACAATAGGAGTTCCTGGTATAGATTCACGTATTGTTGCTGTATATGATACGTTTGCAGTAAGTTTTGAAACTACATATAATAAATATGGGGCAAATGCAAGAAATGAAATAGTCTATGCGAATAGTGAGATCATCTATTTGCTAAAATCTTTGAGCGGTTATTATAATTATTTCGACAAAAAAGATTTGTTGTTGTTTTTCCCGGAGATAAAAAAATATGGAATCCCCAAGACACACAAAAATGTATGGTCTTCTGTATCGAATAACGCAGGTGTAATGGATCGTAGACGAAATTTAAAATTCCATTCTAAGATTATATTAGTTGATTCTATATAGTTTCTTGCTTATTCACTTATAGTAATAAAGAAATAACTCAGATAATTTATAATGTCATGAACCTTCCCGAACATGTCAGTTTCAGCAGCGGCAAGTACATAGCTTTACCTATAGCTCTACGGGTGAGAAGTTGTGTTCTGAATATCTGTTAAAATTTCCTCATATACACGACCCTTTAATATCCCCTTTGTCTTCAGATGTATATGTTTCAGTCAATAACCGTGATGACTTAGGTGAACCAATAGATCCCAGCCTCAGAGACTCTTTGATGTTCCGTCCAGGCTTGCTAATTACAGAAGAGGAGTATGCCATGCTGTATGGCGTTCACCGCATAGACTATAGCGGTGATATCATCTATGAGAATATTAAACCCGTTCCGAACCGCATACTCTTCGACGGCGGCTATGTAAAATTCAGCAACAAGCAGCCAGTGTACCATTTCTATCTCATGGACCATCAGGGCAATGTTCGCGTGGTTGCTTCTGCTGACGGCACGGTAGAAGAAACGAACCACTACTATCCCTTTGGCGCATTGTTCGGCGAGAGCGCAGGAAGCAACAGGCAACGCTACAAATACAACGGCAAGGAGCTGGAGCGTCTTCTTGCCTTGGACTGGTATGACTATGGCGCGCGTTGGTACGACCCTGTATTGGCACGCTGGCATACTGTTGACCCGCTGGCAGAGAAGTATCCGGATATTAGTCCGTATGTTTATTGTCATGATAATCCCGTGAACAAGATTGATCCAGATGGAATGGATGATTATTACACTATATTTGGAAATTATCTGTATTCAGATAATAAAGAAACTGATAATATAATTATAAGGAACGAAGAACTATACCGGGTAAAGCAGAAAACGGGTCTGAGTTGGATGGTAACGGATATTCCTTTTATAGAGGCAACTCTCTCTGCAGAAGCATATTCCAATATATTCACGGATATATTGTCAAAAATGGAAGGTGTGAATGTAAATAACTTATATAATAGCAAGGTCTCGGTTACAGTTTGGAATAGAGATACTAATATTAAGACATCCACTAATTATTTCAACGAACCGAGTTCTGCTGGAGACGCTATAGCAACAATTGTTCCATACAAAGGAAAGCAACTAATGACAGCTTTTATATTTCCTAAAGAAGATACGAAAGAAAGGGAATTGTTAAGTACCATATCCAATGTTCAGAATATATTGGGGGCACATGAATATATAGGACATTTTAAGAGAGGATTGACAGGTGCTGATCACAAGAAAATATTCCAAATACAAAAAAATCATATATCGTGGAAAAAAACAACAAAACATTTTAAAGAGTATGAGAATGATGTTATTAATAAAAATAAATAAGCTGGTACTTGTATCAATTATCGGTTTATGTCATATTTTGCATTCATGCACATATAAATGCAAGAAAAATGATTCTAATTATGATACAATGGCTGTATCAGTTTCTTTTTTATATGTTGGTGATAATTTTATGGAAGATTCAATCTTACAGAGAGAAAACGTTGATAAGGTCAGACGGATTGTATTTGAACTAAAACTAAAGAACAATTCTTATGACTACAAATATATTCCGATGCACGGATATGGTGAAGATTCCATCTACAGTTCAAAATTAGGATTTTATGTAAATGGCATGGACGTATGTAGTTTTTATACTATAAGAAGATTATCACATAGAGTTTTACCTCCTAACGATTCAACACGTATGAGAGTATTTGTAAATAGGTTTATGTTGGAAAATGCCGGTTTACGGCAGGATATTCCTTTAGAGGAACTGTTGTCTAAGATAGAGGTTCGCTATGATAAAGACGAAAGGGATACGGCCTACTCAAAATATCCGATATCCGCCATTAAAATAGTGCGGGAGATGGACATCGTCATCAATTATAAATCTTATGAAAACAGGAAAGAAATTATAGATTGATGTTATGTTGGTAATAATAAAGGAGATCAATAATCAACTTGAAGACTATGAGGATAAAACAAACAATAAACAAAATAGCAGTTGTATCTGTTTGCATTTTGGTGAATATATTCTTTTCTTGCAATCATTATTATAAAAAAGAATTTTCCGATGCGGATACTCTTACAGTGAACGGTTCTATAGTTTATATTTATGATAACTTCATGGAAGATTCACTCTTGCAAAAGGAAAATATTAATAAAGACAGGAGAATTATATTTGAAATTAAACTGAAGAATAATTCTTCTGACTATAAGTATATTCCGATACACGGATTATGGGATTATAAATATAAATCAAAAATTGGACTTTATGTTGATGGCGCTGATATATCTGGAATATGTATCGTAAAAGAACTAAATAATAATCTTTTACCTCCGCATGATTGGACAACCGTCAGAATAAAGGTGAGAGATACTGATTTGAAAAAAGCAGGTTTACATGAAAATATCCCTTTAAGTGAATTGTTGTCCCGAATAAAAGTCCGTTATGATAAAGACAAGAAAGATACTGTCTATTCAAAATATCCGATATCCGATATGAAAATAGTATTGGATAAGGATGTTGTTATTGAACATAAATCTTATGAAATGAGAAAAGTTTTTTTGTTATTGATGGCAAGGAAATATGATGATATTTTTTTAGGAGAAGATGCTGATTGGGATATGGCTGTAAAAAAATCCAACTACATTTGTGCCGCTGATGGCATGTTAAAAGGTAATTTTGAACTTATACAGAGAAAAGAAATTCCAAGATGACATTTTTTTCAAAGTCTTTTATTATAGACGCCATACACTTGTCTGCGGCATGGGCATTATTGTCGGCGTCAATGAGTAACATAAGGTTGAGAAATCGTTCTTCTGTGCCACACAGATACTGCAACTTGCGCAGTTTCTTTGTTTTGATGTGTTCACATTCGTAGCCCCACGTCTTGCAGACCATGTGATTCCGAACAAGAAAAGACACCTCATTGATAAAGTCATTGCTATAGTGCAAAGTACGCAGAATATCCTTAACCATATCTGCACTGGCAAGTTCATGTTTCAGGAAATGCACCTTTCCATCAGTCACCGTACGCACCCGAATCTTTCCAATGTCGTGTAGCAGAGCTGCCATACGCAGTTCGAGGCTATTGCTTTTCAAATTGCCAAGGACTGACAATGTATGTTCCCATACCGTACCGAAGTGATATTCATTCTGCGTCATTTCGTAAGTTGCTTCCAATTGGGGAACAACGTAGTGCATGGTGCCTGTCTCACAAAGGAGTTCCATAGCCATAACGGGATGTGCGCAGGTGAGCATCTTGCACAGCTCGTCGTGTATGCGTTCTTTGGCGATAATCTCCAGCTGGAATGCATTTCGCTTCATTCCATCCATAGTCTCCGCCTCTATATCCCAGCCATAACAACTGGCAAAGCGGATGCAACGAAGTATGCGCAATGGATCGTCATCGTAGGTGAGGTCGGGGGGGAGGCAGGAGTGCGGATTATATGGTCGCGAATGTCGTTCACACCATTGCCCGTGATGTCGATTATCTCATCAGTTGAGATATTGTAATAAAGTGAGTTGATGGTTAAGTCACGATGCAAGCAGTCTTCCTCAATACTACCGAAAGCCGTCACCGGATTACGGCAAGAGTGGTCTATGTACTTCTCCTTGCGCGTCTGCACAAATTCCAGCTCCACATCGGGGAAAGCCCTGAGATGTAGCATTGCCGTACCATAGTTTGGATAAACGGTCACTCCTTTTGTGAGCAGTCCCTGCTCTTTAAGCCATTCGGCAAAGCGGATGCTACCATCAGGCAAAGAAACGCACATGTCGATGTCCTTTATCTCTAAGCCCATCAAGTCATCGCGCACACAACCGCCGACAGTCATAACATGCCCTTCGAAGTCTGTCCCGCAAATCACCTCACGCAGGAAATCCTTTATCTGTATGTATAGTTCTCTTTTCATTCTATTGATTCCTGAATAAAACGTGATTTCTCTCCATCCAAACAAAGTTTTAAAGCTGATGCCTCTGAAACAGGTCTTAAATTACCAGTCTTTTTATCTTTATTGCAATAGTACCAGGCTTTTTGCGTCGGATTAAAATATATCTCTTCGAAATCCACCTTGCTACTTTGGGTTAAACTATCACATTGAGCAACACAAAGAATATCATCTTCGTTTTTTACCCAAAATAGGACTTGTAAGAATTCAACTAAAGACGTATTATTGGAGCATAGATAATAAAGACGGTTCTGTTCGTCTTGAAACTGATATATCCTGTCTATTTTGGTATAGTCATCTTTAATCCTTCGTACTTCAAATCCTTTCTTTCTTTTAAGGAAAAGATATGCCCACCATGGCGCAAAATTATATCTTGAACCAAAATTATGAATGCCTGCGCTATGATCGGGGGTTTGCATATGAACCAAGCAAGTAATATCCGGACTATAGTATGCCGCTAACATAAGGAACCATTCAGCATATGTCATATCCAACTCACTCTCATGATTGGCGAGGAAGGCACATTCATGGCTTAGTGTATTTATACATTCTTGAATCAAGCTGTCAGGGTAATATTTAGATTTTCCATTCCGATACTCTTCAAGTCTGTCGATGCAGCAACATATTTCTTTTTGTGCTGATTCTTCCCAAACAAAGTTCCTTATGGGAAGCCCATGTTCATTACTAATAGAATCGAGGAAATGTGATAGGTCATTCACACTATCAAAATCGAAGTACAACATATCAGCATGAACTATCTCATCCTTATATTCTTCTTCGGAAGAAGTCCTACTATGCCTGCAACTACTTAATATAGCAACACAAGCAACGAAATATAATGACCATTTTGTTATAAACCTAAGCAAAATCATACTTCACTATTTTAATTCTTATTAATCGCATTTACTATTGCCCTCCTTAATATCAATGGCTTTTCAATATAATTGACTGTATGTAAGGTTCCACCGTTCCCAAAAGTTCAATACTTCCTATTTAATACAGATGACAGAAAATACTTAAAATAGAACTTCAATGCAATTAGCCTTGAAGCACTATCTGCTCTCCTTCCTCCAAACTATCAGTTATGAAATGAGCCATATTATTAGGATTTATCACCCATTTTAAGAAATATATACCTACTAATCGAATTCATCTGTTCTCGTCACTTTGCCATTCTCATCTACATAGTCGAGCCTTCTGCACGTGCGGACTGGTCAGCATTGCACCACACAGCCACAATGTTGCCTCCATGCTTCCGAAGATGATAAGCGTGGGCATGACCAACAATCGTCATAATATGACGTATTCGCATTCCTGCCGCCAAGATGAGCAACATATAACCACTCCTGATAAGATTGGATATAGAACTTGATTCCTGAAACGGAGTCCAGTTTATGAACAAATTCAAGGCATTCGTCATCTGTATAAATCGTTGTTTCCTCAAATGTCGGATTCAATATTTCGTACAGATAGTTTTTAATGAGAAGCCCGCCTATAGCACATCCTACAAGTAGGATAATTGTGCAACAACCCATACTGTAATTTTGATTTTTCGTTTCATATTACCCTCGTGTTTTCAAGTTCTTTCTTGCTTCTTTTTCCATCATGTTCAATTCGTTAAAATTCTTAATGGTACGAAATTTGATTAATGGCTTGCCTGTTCTGTCAACGTAACTATAGATGGTGATTTCTTCATCGTCTGTCATTCCATATCCATCTTCGTCCATATAGTAGCGTCCATCAGGATTAATTTGCCAAGATACTTCTGCCACACCGTTCTTATATCTTCTCACAAAAGTTGGGAATACCGCATTCAGAATCCTTACCTTGTCTATTACTTCTTGCGGCAAGCCTTCCAATGATTTCCAATCAATGTCATCAGCACATACAGTTTGAAGCGTTGTCCAACTGTCCATAAATTCAACTGCAGTCTTGTTTTTCTCATCAACCAAATAACGTGGTTTCCAATACTCGTCTATTACCTGATTGATGACATACATATCCTCATCAAGACTCTGCTTCTCGTATGGATAATGAGTATATTCTTCCACATTAAGCATCTTGTACAAATCCTGTACAGCAGTACCGTCTTTTTGCGTACCTTTTCCAAACAATGTAAACTTTTTCATAATTGTATTTTTATGACGTTATATTAAAGCAGAACGATTAATCGAACAATATCTATCACTCAACATTATTTTTTATCATTAGGATAAAACGAAAGATGGGACGCATATTGTTAGCATCCCATCTTGCAAGATTCCTATATTGATATTATTTATTCTATGATTACATATTGTACTCCAAACCACTCATCAAGGATGCTTTCCACCTTTAAATCTATTTCTGGCGTTATTCTCTCCTTCATCTTTTTATATACGTATAGGATAGCAGCACCTTCATCCAAGACCCCCAATAGTTTGTACACGGAACTTGGAATTAGGCTGACAGGTGAGATAGTGTAGAAGATAGCTGCATATATTAACACCTTATCCAAAGTAGGTGTTGCTTCATCCACCATCACATAGTAGAACTGCAACAAAGGTTTTGCCGTGGTACGTCCTACGGTCTGAGCATACGGCTTAATCTTTTCCATAATCTCTTTGCCTTTGTCTTTCCAATCAACATCTTTCACCTTTTCCAAAAGAGAACGAATGTCCCTGCCCATAATGCAATAGGCTAAAATCATCAAACTTACGATTATTGTCATACTCTTACGCTTTAATACTTCTATATTAATAGAGGTGAAGTTTCTTGCAACCCTATCACTAACATATATTTTTACGCATAAAATCAGGCCATCCTTTTTTCATACTCTATGAGTTTCTGAATAGAATCTATAAGTGACGCATCTTTTGGTGAAATTACCTTTTCGCTCTTCAACCTTAGCACTTCTCTCTTTATACATGCTCGAACCTCCGTTTTCATTATCCTACAATGGGTGGAATCTCTTTTTTGAAAACATCCGCGATACAAATAGTTACAGGCAATACAAGTCGGACATGATGATATAAATGGACAAGTGGAACATCTTGCATCTGCAAAATTTTCCATTCCAGCCAAAGCCCCTTCCTTAATTCGCTGCAGTTTACTTCCATTTAGAACCAAAGGAGACAGAATATGACAAGGATAAGACATCCCGTTCGTGTCAAATACTTGGTAGCCATGTCCTGCACCACACATTTCCAGTTGTTTTTGGGGGTGATTTATATTGTAAGCGTATTTGTTCAGATTATGTGAAAACTGAGAAATCAAATAGGCATCCTTATGACCGATATAATATGGAATCAATTTGTTCAGTTGCCTCCCATATTCTGTTATGTCCTCACTGCTCCATTCCTTTTCTTCAAAAGCCACATTAGGATGAACCGCAGCACCCTTATCTAATAAGTAAATGATTCCCTCTGCCATGTTGCCAACCGATTCCGGGTTGATAGTCATCTGAATAGGCTGATGTGGCCATGTTCTGATAAAGAAATCCACATCAATGTTGTCATTGCCTCTGTTACTGATTTGAGTTGCAGGAATTCCGTCATAACTCAACCCTAAGGTCAACACTTGCTTGTTTTCTGTCAGCCATTCTTTCATTTCCGATGTCAGCAGCGTCCCATTGGTACTTCCAAAGAACCGGTAATCACTTTTCCATTCCTGTCCCTTAACCCACTCTATCAGAGGCTTAATTACATTGAAGGCAAGAAGTGTTTCACCGCCAACAAAGATGATGTCAAGTTTGTTCCCCTTCAACAGAAAAGGCTCAACTATTGATTGAGCCTTTTCCAATGTCATATCCTTCGAACGCTTTGTGTGAATGTAGCAATATTTACAATCCAAATTGCATCTATAAGTCATCAACAACCCTATTGCCTCATCACTGTGCATTTCTTTGCATTCTGTTTCCATCATATTTATCTTCCTATTGGTGCACCTAATGAATAGTCACAATTTGTAGCACCTGTACAACCATGTCTTGTAGCACAAATCTTGATACCTTTCAAAGTATTGTCTATCTCATCTTTTCTTTCAACACCTTCAGCTCTTTCTGTCAAGTGATTAATGTCGTCTGATGAAATGTTCAGATTGTCATCTGTAGATGTGTCTATGTTTATTCCGGCAAATCCGACATTTGACTCTGGACGAAGATTAATGTTTCCTGTGTTTGTTTGCGCAATATCATATTGTTGCTCAAAATGCTCCAAGCAGTCACTGAATGATGGCGGTGTTCCATTATGCTCATCCATATATCTATGAGCAAAGGCAACGCCCTCTTCAATCGCCTGGACACGTGCAGCCCCATTGGGATGTGTCTCACTTTCTTCTGACCCAACTAAAGAAGCGGCTAATTTACCTTCATCCATACCATTTAAGCCAGCTCGGACACCGGCCATATAGTCGCAGCAGAGTTCCTCCTGATGAGAATCAAAGTCAGTGTTCAATCCCTGTAAAGCCCGATGTGCACCCTCATGTGTCATCACTAAGTCAAATCCCTCCTTGTCAGTGATACCCATACTGTGCATCTGTTCGCGGTTGAAGACGAGTATGTCATCATCCTCTGTAAACGACATACCTGTCATAACTCCTGTGGTCCAGTCTTCATGTACATTCATCGGTGCATTCATATTGAAGAAGTCGCTTGCTTCCTGTACAGACTGTACAATCATTTCGTCTGTGAGTCCAGCTCCAAAGTGCTGATGTGCATCATCGAACCAACTGCTTGGCAGAAGGTCGTGCAGGAAACCGATGTTTAAGAAATCGAAAAATCCGTCCATATCATTTACGTTTTATTGGTCTACATGGGTAGAGACATTAATTCTGACAGAAAACTATCACCACCCATCATTTTTTATATGAATTCCAATATATATTGTTTCAATCCCTCAAAATCAAATATTATTTGTACAGGTGTGTCATGCCAACACAAATAATTGATAGTTTCAAATATGGCGATGGTGATGTGGTAGAGTCGCTTGCTCTTTGACTCATCCAAGTTAAGAGATTTGTATTATACTGAATGTAGAAACCAGAAATTCGATTTGTCCAGTTCAAAAGTCTCTTCACCAAGATAACCCAAACCACAAACGGTCATCATATAGTCAACCGCTTCATACGGACTCATCTTTACATCTGCATCCCAGTTATGTAGAATAGATAACAGCATATCATTCCATTTGTCATGAATCGGAGCATGGCATGCCCCTTGGCACAACGAAGGTCACACTTCTGCAACTCTGCATAGAAATCTTTTTCTTCATCAGTAGTTCTTATGCTGTCAATACTGTCATCTATATTATCAAATATGTGATCTAACTCCATTGCTTACGATGTCCTATTTATGCTATGCACAAGACATCATAATAATTTACTGCACTATCAATTTCAGACTAAACTTCATCTCCATAACTTTTAGCATCTCAATAGCTATGCGATTCTTTTGATTGTTAATAAAGGTCTCTACTATTGTAATAATCTGTCGCCCTCAGAATTAAACTTATTTTGTACTCCGTTTATCTTTGCGATATATACATTATCATGTAAATGGTTTATCTTTTCGTACTTGCATCTCAAAACCATTTTTTTTCGTTCTCCATTATATAAGCCATATTTGTTATCTTTAATAACGATAAAGCAATCCCCTTCACTGCGTGAAATATTAGAGTATTTGGAACGTAGCAATTGCTTGTTCCACAACCAATCCTGCCAATAGCACAACCCTATTTTACCCTTTTTGTTACGAGTCAATTTGAATTCTGATGTTGTAACTTCTATATCATATGAATTACTCGATACGCGACAATGAGCAAAATACATGAAAGGATATATTATCATAAACGACAACAATTTTAATAGGTACCAAGCTATGGCAAAACAATTCACAATTGGAATGATATAGAGCCAATCTGAACCTAGGTCAAAATATTTGTTCCAAGTTTTCCACTCTTCGCGTCTAAACCCCTTAAAATCTTGCCACAATGTATTTGTTAACATTTCAAATAGTTCTTTATTATCCATATTCTTCTCGCTAAATTATAAAATTATCATTATGCCAATACCCAACTTTATTAGAATTCCCGTCAAAATCGCATTCATAACCTATGCCATTTCTTTTGCCACACAGCCACTTGCCGTACCAGACATAACCATTCTTTAGAAAACAAACGCCCCATCCATTTGGCTGATTATTATTTAATTCCCCAATGTACAAGCCATGGAATAATGTTACTCTTCCAAACGTTTTCTCGGAATTCAGAGAATAGCCATTTTCATATTTCTCAATCAATATTGTTTCTGCCTTTGAAACAACTGTCGCTTTTGTTTTGCCATTCTCTTTAGTTTGCATCAGATAACAATCATTCTCTATAGATCCAATAACAAAGGAATCACGATAAAAGAACGCAATCAAATGTTTATTGCCTCCTATCTTGATTTCGCAATCATTGTTAGTAGATGCCCAGCTACAACGACATTGCGGACATACAAATCGATAATATCTTTCACCAGGAGAAGATATTATGTCATATATCTTCCCTCCCATATAAGATCCGATAAACGGAATTGGAACTAAAAGAGAATAATATATCTTATATGTAGACCGAAGGATTGATACTTCTCTCTTGTTAATAGGTGTGCCTTCTATTCGTTTATGGCAAAATGGACATTCTGAATGCATAACTTTATTTGTTAAAAATGGCTTCTCTTAAAGATTCAATTCCATATTTTCTAAATCCATTTGTTGCAACTATTTCATATGGAAATGAAATATAATCACCAAACTTCTCCTTGAAATATTCAATTCGACCATCCTCCTTATCATAAATAAAATATTCCAACAATGAAGTAGGGCAGTTATTAACCTCGTCCCAGATTTCCATCCCTTGAAATTCTGTTGGAATATTTTGAGGTGTAAACTTATCTATATGATTAATGCATACAACGAGCCTTACGTCCTTCTTGAATTCATTTTTATAATCGCGAAAGAATGTTTGGTCTGCATAGTCTGTTCTTTCCATATTTGTTAACCACACAATACAATCTGCACTATCTAACACATGTAAGTAATATGGTTTATAAAAAGCATCTTTTTTTAATGACGCACCTATACCTGGTGTATCCATTATTGTTATAGCTTCATAAGGAATTCTGGGGTTCTGATTAATTATTGTGGCCGAATTTATATATGTAGTACATTCTACGACAGAGTTGGTCGTATATTGAGTCCCGAATAAAGCATTGATTAAAGTAGATTTACCTCTACCTGTCTGCCCCATGAAGGCTATCTTATAATCTTTTAATAACTTACCCATAATTATATTGCTTTAACAACCCCCTTAGAAACTAACTTTTCGATTCTTTTCCCATTTTCTTCAATCCATATCGTCCAACATGGTACAATAACCTTGTAATTACGCTCCTCCTCTATGGAAATCATATCATCAGATGCGTAGTTATCTGTATTTATAAGAATACCAGGATATTGCTTGCATCCATCCTGTTTTAATCCCCAGGCGCATAGAAGTTTTAACCATGTATCAAGATTGTCTGTATATTTCTTGAATTCTGTGAAAAGCATATCTGAATCTTCTATGGATTTAATTGTATTTTCCCATTTATTTACAATATAAATGTCAGCATGAGCTGCCGTCAAAGGAAGTAATTCATTAAACATTTGATAGTTATTAACAAAAACATCCTTAGCTGGTTTCCCATTGAAAACAGATTCCCGACTTGTTTTATTGTCTTTGCCATTCCAATATTCACCTTTGACAATATACTTTGTTGGAAGATATCGCGAAGCCAAAAAACCTATACATAATCCATCTTCGTTTTCATTAAAGAAGATATCAATTTTAACTATATTAGTACGATTTCTTCCAAGAATCATACTAATAGCATTTACAAATCCCTTTTCTCGCGACATATTAATGCTTTCACGAAAGCATTCTTTGTCACTTGTTCCATCGCCTTTAGTATAAATAAATTCAATAGGAATATCTACAACTCGTTGAGGAATACTTAGTGTGCATGATAGTGTTGGCATCGTGTTTGCATGACATGCTGTAATGCCATCATGAATCATAACTGGAGCAAAGGCTTTCTTGCCTATTTTTATCTGTACCCACCTCTTACTCATAATTATACAAATAAGTTTAAGAGGGTGCGTCACCAAATTGTTAATTCTGTGACACACTCTCCAATTAATCAATATTAGAATAGACTTTTCAGCCAATCCCACGCACTTTGTAATGCATCCTTAACTGCATAATAGATGTCCTTACAATTAATTTCCACCCAACGGCAGAAGCCAGAGAAACCCTCATTTCGAATTTTATTCTTAAAACCTTCGTCTCTCTCCATTTTTGCCTTGATTCTTGCTAACAATGTGGCATCTGTATCTGACATGCCGATAGACTTTAACTTGCCTTTCCATTGTTCTTCTAACCAGTCCATATGCTTAAAATTTAAATGTTAATAATTATTCTAATTCCGTTAAGTTCTAGATAGCCCCTTGATTTTTTCCGCTTTTTCTCCCCATTCGGGTTCTGCATCATCCAACCAATTACGAGGCATGAGCCCGAGAATGCCGAAAATAAAGCCCAAGGGGGTGGTTTTTACAATTGAGTGCAATAGTTCTAAGAGATTATAACGTTTAACTGCAGAATAACAAACAATTTTATCTTCATCAACATCCAAATCTTCTGAAAACATTGCAGCAATATCTTTTTGCTTTATTTTTATAAGCTCTTCTTGGCGTTCATCAGGCAAATTGATTCTAGTGTCCCAATGTAAACCTTCATTTTCGCCAAGTATGTCCACTTGATTAACTGCAATGATTATTTTCTTCTTGTCACATGATGGAAGAACAATATTTTGTAAAATTCTTTCATCCTCTCCAAGAGTGCGATTGTCTGCCTTTAGAACATATAGGATAATATCGCATTGAGGAAGAATTTGACGATAGATTTCCTCAAACTCTTTATCTTTACGTATATCATCTCCCAATCCAGGAAGATCTATGATATCTAAGCCAATGCCTATTTTTAAGTCAAAACGTTTTCTTATTGCTTTAGTGGTACCTCTACGAACATCACCTATATGCCCTTTTTGTTCAAAAGATAAAACCTCAGCAACGAAATCATCAACATCAAACAAGTTATTAATTGTTGTGGTTTTTCCGACACCTGCTTTTCCAATGATAGCGACAACAGGGGCACGATCCAGTAATTCCGTCTGAACTTTATCACGGAACTCCCGGTATTCCTTTGGGGAAAGCTTACTCTCCATGTATTCCATAAATTGGACTAATGGAGACTGTTCTAATTGTTCATTCATAAGCCGATATACTCTTTTATTCTCTGAATGAGTTTTTTCCTTATTGGGGTTTTGAATGTTTCCTCTAAGAAATCTAATTCAGACTCGGTAAAGCGACCACTCCGCTTACATGCAAGATAAATCCTATCAGGATCATCTTCTAAATCTCGTTCAAGCCCCGGGTAGTTACCCACGGCCTTCTTTACTTTCAAGAATAGTTCTTCCTGTTTCTTGGTGATACCAATTGATTGTAAATCTGCCATAACGTTAATTATTTAAAATTATTATCAAAATATCCCCGTAATGTTTCAACAAAATTAAAACGAATGGAGAAAGGATTGTCAAATGGATTATATATAGATGGTAGTGAACGGCACAATTGGTGAAAGATTATATTTAACTCATCACTTGTCAGTCGCCCACTATCTATGCAGAACAGATATAAAGGACCGCTTTTATTAAGAAAATCCTTGAAATTTATAATCACGTCAGGAGTATTTTCCTTAAAATTATCAATAAGACATTTTAAGCGGGCCATTAGATTAGCATTGCACTCGTCAAATCCTATACACTGAAATTTATCATACCACATTCTTTCTTCAATAGTCAGTATCATATTCTCATACAATGTTTAATAGTGATTTTATTCTTTCAGCTTCAGCCCATCCAAGATTTTCCGCTTTATCTATCAACATGATACCTGCACTGGTTGATTGTTGTACACCATATCCATTAAGATAGCATAACGCCATTGTATAAGTAGCATAAGGACTATTCTGCAACATAGCCTTCTCCGCATATTCTGCATGTTTACTAGGATTCTCTGGTAGTATTTCACCTTTTTGATATAATCCACATAGCAATTCTTGCGCCTTAACATAACCCTTGTTTGCTAATGTAGTCAGTATATTCTCAACCATAGAAGCGTCACCATCCAGATCAATAAGTATTTTTGCTTTCTTGAGAAGAATAGCAGGATGGTATAAATGTGTATTACTCACAAGAGCCAAAGCCTCATCAGTTCGATTTTGAGAACAAAGCCACTCAACTTTTACCACTATAGATTGTGAAACATCTGCATTGTATAGGCATTCTATTTCATTGTTATATTGTTGATACAAACCCATATCTCGCTGTAATTTAGCTAACATGAATCCCGCTTGCTGCGCATCTTGGTAATAATGGTTTGATAAAACTTCATTCCATTTGACACCTATTGAGTATTCATATATTTCTCCAAGACGATATGATGCCACAGCATTGCCATCTTCAGCCTCTTTCTTCAAGGATTCAACGTCTGTAGATTCAAGAATGTCGTAATCAAAATTGATTACATCTAAGACTTTTTTTATAGATGTTAGTTTTGCTTCATATTCAGAACCTGCAAATTGAGATAAACATGTTTCGATGAAAGGAATATCTCCTTTAGAAAACAAACGTGGGGTTAAGGCATCCTCAATGTTTAGGAAACTTTGACCATTACGACTATTTACATAAGTCAAGAATGCTCTTTCAAGATTCCCCTTCTTTGTGTTCTCATCCCACAACTCAGAACTACCTTCATACAGATTAAGAAGGTTCTCTTGCATGAAAGGATTTTCTTTTGCATTTTCTTCACTTGTCAAAAGCAACTTGTCGTAATACTCTCGACTATCATCAACAAGATATTTCATCCCATCAGTATTGATTGTACCATTAGTAACAAGCAAAGGCTGATGAGGGCCTTTTCCTAAAGATGACCAGAAATAAGTGTCTGCCATATATCCTATAAGACATTGCAGATAAGGGACGAGGTCTTCTATTAGTTCGTCCATTAACTCTGTGTCATTCACATAGTCATCACCTGTCTTGTAGACCCTTTGAAAGTCTGTAGGTTCAATCTCAGGGATGCTGAACTCGTCACTGCTTGACGCTCCAACATCCCATATCCTGACATGAAATACAAGTTTGCCATCATTTGGACGAAAGAAAGGTGTAATAACCAATGTTGGCAGATTGCTCAAAGCTGTGCGCATTGAATCTATCTGTACTTCCGTAGGGGCTTGTTGCGACTTCCACGCACCACTGTAAAACAAGACAGGATGGTCTGACATCATGCTCCAATACTGATTGCAGTATGCCTCCAACGCTTCCTCTATACGGGGAAACACGGTTCGATTGAATTCAAGGCTATTGGACGGAGTGAAGATGCAATGCAGGGCAATGCTCTCTTCCTGATTGGCAAGAAGATTTCCCAACGCCTGATTTTTCATAACAATTGGCAAAACATTGAGAGGCCAGTTGTTGATGGTTGCAGCGTATGTCAATTTCTGCAAAAGACTGCCAATGTCATTTTTCAGTTCCTCCAGGCGTTGCTGATGTTTTTCTTCTTCCAACTGCCTTGTCAATTCCTGCCCTTCACGCATGATTTGCCACATGCGCTGGGTGTTTCGTTCCCGCGCAGCCTGTTCAAACTCCTCTCGCTTTTGCTGGAGTTGTTTATTTTGCCTGCTGCCACACCAATTGTTGTATATCTGTAACCCAACATTGGTGAGTATCATCGTTATAGCTCCTATCGGCATATTATATGATATTACATGTTTGACTTAACTTGCTCCTTTATGTCCTTAATATCCTCTTTACTGAATACTTCAAGCAAATGAGGGTTGTTTTTCTCATCAAGAGCATCAAGTACGTTTTTACTTTCCTGTTTGATAAAGTTTTGTATTCCTCTTTCCTCATTCACAATCTTCTTCATTGACTGATGCTGATTGTCATTAAGCCAAGAAGAAAGCGTTGGAGCTTTTCCTTGTGTCAAGAGCATGTATGAATCCCTGACAGCCCCTGTAATGATAGATATTGCCACATGTATCTTTTCTATCACCTCATTTCGATAATCATTGCTTTCAAGTGCTTTTTCCGGTGAGAAGTCAATGTTGAACAATGTACGTATTAAGGGACGTGCGGCTTGTGGTTCCCAAACAGCCCCCTTAAAGTTCATTTTATCACCATTACATTGTGGAACAACAACAAGTGTCGGTAATTGACTCATCAAGAAATGAATGTTCATAATGCTTGCATTTCCACCCTTATAGTCTTCCTTCACACATGCATCCTTACGATATTTAAGGTCTCCAATAAATGGAACGTCCTCTTGCATGATACTGTACTCCATATTGTTATAGAGTGCAAAATCCAAGTCATTAGCTCCGCCATATTTCTTTTGAGGTAAAAGAGGTGTTCGCATCAATACAACATTCAGACGAGAATTTGTTACCGCATTTCCCCTTTCCGTTTCCTGCAATAAGACATAAGGGAGCTGTGGATCTAACGGCCAACACTGTTGCAGATAGTTTTGGAGTTCCACTGCTTTCATTTGTGTTGCGAATGCTGCGGTTGATTCTTCTTGTCGATATTGGCGAGAAATGGTCATCATCCGACGCTTGAAAGCAATTTCCTCTTGTATTTTCTGGTCTTCTGTTAAGTTTCTGGCACGTTCCATTTCTAACTGGAACTCTTGTGTACGTTCATGTGCCTTCTCTTGCAATCTCCTGTTATTCCAACCCATCAAGGTGGAACTGATGGAATTGGCTACCCAAAACATTCCGTAGCCTGGGAAATTGATATTTTGTGATGCTATTGGTATATCCATAACTAATAATCTTTATATGTCATCGGTGAATGAATTGGATAAATCATCGTTATTGTCAAAACCGTTGTTATCAGGCATTGTAAATGATGATTCATTATTGATTTCATCATCAAGGTTTATATGTTCCTCTTGATTTTCGTATGAGAATATGGAGACATCCTCATCTGCACACGAGACAGCAATCGTCATATCGTCCATTGGTTCTGGCGACAGATTGACAAACTGTGAAATTCCGCTTTCGGGAATTTGCGGAAGAACAAAGTCCAAACCAGAGATTTCTGACGGGAGCTGCAAATCAGAGTCTGTAAAACTGTTTTGGGTGTTTTCAATCACAGTACTTGCATTCAATAACTGCTGTAATGTACTGTCATGTTCTGCCAGATGTGAGAATTGCTGCATCTCGCTCTGCGACAAGTTGCCGTCAAGGAAAGCGGCAAACTGTTCGATACTTGGTAACGAATGTTTAAACATTTGCCTCCTCCTTTCTGCAGATTTTCAGATATTGCTTCTCTGCCAGTATTCGCTTGTTGTAATAATTATCCATTGTCATGCCAAGAGCCTCAGCGGTCTCTTTATGGGTCTTCTGTTCCAAATACAGCAAACGTATGATAGTGCGGTATCTGACATTAGGCATCATTTCAAGCAATGTTTCCACGTCTGCACGGTTCATACCACTGAAATCTATCTGATTAGAGAACTGTTCATCATTCTTTCTATCACTGAATATGTCCTCATCATTATCGTCTTTTTCTGTAGAATGAGGTAATGGTTCATAAATAGGCATTCGCTGTTTTAATTTATATTTGCCGTAGCAATAATACAAACAACTTGTCTTTATCCAACTCACCAGTGTACTTTCTCCTCTGAAATTTTCCATTTGACATTTCCCTGTTATTTTGCTTGGGGCTAATACCACTATATAAATTTCATCAATAAACTCTTTGCAGTTGATACAATCTGTATAGTAGTTGTCATAGATAGATTTGAAAAGAGGATAACACTGCTGATAGAAAAACTTACGTGTAATATCAATATCCCTCCTTATGAGCGATTTGGCAATTTGCAAGTCTTCAGAATATATCTTCTTAACGTCCATGGAAACAGCCTATTTCCTAATTATTCAACATTTATTATAAAAGCACTCGGAACATAAGCAGAAACTATGGTCAGTAGTCCATCAATAATAACAGCTACGCGCTGTTGACCATGATAACGTGCAACTTTTCCAATGACTCCCTTAAATGCACCATCAATGATGCGTACCGTCTGACCTTTCTTGAATTTGTGGACATCTGATGGTACGAGGATAATGTCTTCTGCTTCGGAAGCACAAATGATTTTGAGACTCTCAATCTGATAATCCGGGACAATGAGAGGCTCTTTAACAACTCGTGCTCCTTCGTGGAAGTGACGATAATAAAAACGGAGGTGGGGGAGGTTTACGTTGTCGTAAACAAATGATTTTATCTCTTCTTCTGTTCCGCGTGCAAAGAATATATTTGGAAGACGAGATTCTTCAACGGATTTTCTTTTCCCATCAACAATTTTGATGGTTGTGACTGTTGGATAGTATGCTTCTACATGTTTTCCAACCAAGTAATCGTATGCTTTCTTTTCACGTCCGTATGTGACTCGGAGAGCATACCAATGGGGAACGTCCTTAGGCTTTCGCTTGATGGTTTTAGGAGGTGTTCCCGACAGAGCATTTCTGGTGGACACCCCTGTTTGTGAATTCTCTGCCAAAACCGGCTTTTGAACTTTGGGGAGGACATCGGGGGTAAGCCCGGTGCAGGGAGGTCTTTCACCGCCTCCATGGGTGTCTATATCACCAGATGTATGCTCATTTACATTCATATCGATGACCTAACTTCATTCTAGACAGAACTCCGTTATGGACATAAAAAGAAGCGTGAGATCGTCCTGTTGTCCGTCCCACGAGTCGAGGCTCTTCCACTGCCTAATCATGTTGAACAGACAACGTCAGAGCCCACGCCGGTATGAATAATCGATTACCGTTAAGAGACCTATATAAACAATTACATTGCGCCCGAAAAGGGGGTACAATCCGTGCTTACAAGGTCTCCACGGGATGGATATAATCACACCCGGGACATCTACCGTTGCTACGTTCAAGACTGGATTTTGAATTTGCAAGATTCGACTCGTCTCAAACACAGCGTCGAGTAAACGCCTTCATTATGTCTGGACTATATTTAAATAAAGTAGGCGGCACCTCTGCATAACACTCAAGCAAGCTTGGTGATTCTGCATTCGGTTTGCACTACTTTTCCCACCCAACGCCCGCTTCGTATCGCATTGTCATGTTATGACTCCGCCACACTCAGCCCGGCGTAGGCCGCCTTACCTTTATGTCATGAAAGAACTCGTCTGACTGCGACAAAATGGATTTAAGGCAATATAGTCCGAACGCAAAGGTACGAAGAATTTTTCACATAAATGAAAACAATTGCAAACAAAAGTCTGCAGAACCTAAACATTGTACTATTTAACTGCAAAAATTGTGGTATTCCAGATTATTTGTATAATAAGAAATAGCAAGATTTCCCCCTTCTACTTTAAAGAAGGTATCTCGGATATATGTATTATCCGAAAAAGTTATATGCTTCATATAAGATATACTTCAATGGCAATATCAGTAATACTAACATTGGCTTAGATGTGTAGATAGATTGCAAGGCGGGGCTGTGTCAGAAAACTTTATGGGAGAGAGTTAAAGACTGGTTTGATTAACTTGTATAATAAATTATCCGGGTATAGAAAAGAACTTTTATATTGCAAATAGATTGCAGCTTTTCTATAATTATTTTCTTTATCATTAATACAATGTTTCGTTTTTTTATTACCTTTGCATCGGATAGATTTTGGCGCAGTAATTTTAAACAGATTAGAGTGCGTATGATCTGAATCTTCTTTGCATAAGAAGAGCCATGATTGTATTTTAATCTGATAGTGATTGGTATTTGAAGGAATGCTGTTGTGCATTTTTTTCATTTTAAGCAAAATGATAATTTTGTTTTGTGGGTTCCAAAAAATAATGTTTTTCCAATGCTTTTTTACTTTCAATAGATACTCCGTTACCATGCAAGAGTTGACCTTTTGCGTTCTAAAAGGTCAACTCTTGCATGGTAAGGAGATATATAATACTTGAAAAGGAAGTATCCGTTGGTATGTAATGGAGTATCCGTTCACAACGGCGAGTACCGGATTATTAAAAATGTATGATTTCGTTGTTTTATAGATAAATATTCTTCTTGTTATTGTTTGCAATTAAATTGGACATGAATCAAGCCGTGTAAATCTTCGTAAACTTTATTAAAAATGATTAAATCAAAGAAGGGTAGGTGTGCTTATGTAATTGTGTTGTCATGGTATGACGTCCAGAAAGATTGAGACAAGATATATTTCACTACTGAAATTTTTAAGAACACTTTCTTGTACCGGATGTTTTCTTATAAATCAAAACTCACAATCTATAAGAAAACTGCTGCCTTTGTTTTGTTTTTAGCTTGAAATATAGTATTTTTGCAGCTGATTATAATCAGAAACATTTAATTTTTTATGGTGCGAAATATATTCAAGGGTCTTGGCATTGCCCTTGTCACTCCTTTTAAGTCGGACGGAAGTGTTGATTATGAAGCATTGAAGCGGCTGCTCGACTATCAGATAAAGAACGGTGCGGACTTTCTTTGCATATTGGCAACGACCGGCGAGACCCCTACATTGACGGCAGACGAGAAGAAGCAGATCAAGGATTTGGTGATAGAGAGGGTAGGAGGGCGTCTGCCCATACTCATCGGCTGCGGAGGAAACAACACGGCTGCTGTCGTGGAGGAACTGAAAACCGGCGACTTCGCGGGAATAGACGGCGTGCTGAGTGTATGTCCTTTCTACAACAAACCTTCGCAGGAGGGGCTTTACCAGCATTTCAAGGCGATAGCAGGGGCAACAAAACTGCCGGTTGTATTATATAACGTGCCGGGACGTACAGGCGTGAACATGACAGCACAAACCACCGTAAGGCTTGCAAACGACTGCCCCAACATCGTGGCAATAAAGGAGGCGGCGGGCAATTTGGAGCAGGTGGACGAGATAATAAAGAACAAGCCCGACTCTTTTGATGTAATCAGCGGTGATGATGCCCTTACTTTTCCCATGGTGGCATGTGGTGCCGTGGGCGTGATATCTGTTATAGGCAATGCTCTTCCGAAAGAGTTCTCGCGCATGCTGCGCCTTGAGATGAAGGGAGAGTTTGAGAGCGCGCGCAAGATACACCATAAGTTCACCGACCTTTTCAACCTTCTTTTTGTCGACGGAAATCCCGCTGGTGTTAAGGCGATGCTTAACGAAATGGGCATGATAGAGAACGTATTGCGCCTTCCGCTTGTGCCTACGCGCCTTACAACGATGCAGCGCATAAGCGAGTGCCTGAAGTTCAGGATGTAGTTTTTGGGAGAAGGAGTAAGGAGAAAGTAGTAAGTAGAGAAGGAGTAAGTATTAGGTGGTAAGTAGTAAGGAGTAGGGGGATGCAATAGGGAACGTGGGGTGCTGTCATTCCATATAAATCCTATATATAATAAGGTATAATCTTAATTTAATCTTAATATCATGAAAAAGCTGTTTTATTTCTTTTGTCTTTGTGGAGTGATGCTTCTAAACGCATGCTCAAAGTCTTCCGTTTTCAGCCCTCCCATAGAGTATATTCCTTTTCAGGAAGAGAAGGACGGCTATTGGGGTATGATTTCACCCGATGGCAAGGTGTTGTTCTCAGGAGAATTTAAGGAAGAGCCGACTGTTGCGATGAATGGGCGCTTCTTCGTAAAGAACGGAGACGGACTTTGGGAACTGTATACAGCGGAGGAGAAACCGAAGAAGCTCGGAGAGGAATATCTCGAGGTTGTCTCGTTCAGAGAGGACGTTACTCCCGTTGTACGCAAAAATCAAAGCATAGAGCTGATAAATCTTGACGGCGAGACGGTTTGCACTTTTGATAAAGTTGAGGGAAAACGTGTTTTGGATGTTTATGAATTCAGTGAAGGAATAGCCGTTTTCCGCACTTCAGCCGGTTACGGATGTATAAACAAGAGCGGTGAGGTGGTGATAGAACCTAAGTATGCAGACATAAAGACATGCAGCGAGGGCAAGCTCATTGCCGTGGACAACAAATATAAGGATGCCGGCAAATCGGAGCGCAAGTATTGCGTGCTTGACAAGAGTGGCAACGTGACATCCGAGTTTTCTGTGAAGAACATGGAAGACATGGCACCTGTCTTTAAAGAAGGTCTTCTGCCTGTTGAGATTGAAGATGAGGGTTCTAAGACCAAAGGAGGTCTTATGAATGAAAAGGGCGAGTGGGTTGTGAAACCATCATCGAAGACACGTGGCATAGGCTTTGTCTATAACGGTCATTTTGTGTTCAATGACGGCGACGGATGCGGACTGAAGAATATCGACGGCGAGACTGTTATACGTGCAAAGTACAAGAGCCTTTCGTTTGCTTCCGATGAAATGCTGATATATGAAAACGAGAAAGGGGAGCAGGGACTGCTCGACTTGCAGGGCAACAAGCTCTTCGACGACACATACAGCAGGGTCTATGGGTTGTTTGCCGAGAAATATCTGCTTGTGAAGGAAGGCATGGACGACTGGGCATTCATTGACACAGAAGGCAACACGATGTCCAAGAAAACCGACATCTACAACGTCGGGCTAAGCTTCGGCGGTGTAAAGGTGAGCTCGGATTATTTCTCATACGAGGCTTTGTTTGAGGAAGCAGGCATAACAAAAGACGGTTTCGGTAAGTATAAGTATGGCATGAAGGCTGCTGAGATAGCCGGATGCGGAGCATCAAGTACAGATGCCGGGGTGAAGCCAGAAAGATATACGGGCATGAAATCCGACAGCTATGGCGAGAACATACTGAAATGCAGCGTCACGGTGGGAGCCGTGTTCACAGACAACATGGCTTCTTACGACAGTAACGGCAACTGCCGCTTCTCTGAAAGCGCACCCAAAGTGCTGAGCGTCATTATTCCTGCAACGGGAAAGCTTTCTGAAAAGTCGGATGAGATTTATGATGCAGCAAAAGCCTATGTGGCAAAATTAGGTAAACTTGTAAAAGACGAGGCTGGCAATGCTGTATATGACTTGGGCGGCGGCAGGCAGATTGTCGTGGTGAATAACAGTTCGGCAGTGGCTCTGCTTATGACAGACAATGCCACGGCGGGTGCACTTGCCAAAACAGAAGATAAAGCCGGCGAGGCTCCTGTTGAGGAGGATGAGGCTTTTCAGCCTGACAACAGTCAGCCGGAAGCAGCAGCCGCAGGCAGCAACGGAGCCTTGAGCAATCTGCTGAGCACACGAAAACTTACATACAACGACATACGTTCGCTGAGTAAACCACAGCTCCGCATTCTCCGCAATGAGATTTATGCACGCCACGGCTATATATTCAAGAGCGCCGACCTTAAGGCTTATTTCAGCAAATACCCGTGGTATAAGCCCCTTTACGGCGATGTAACGTCTAAGATGTCGGGAATAGAAAAATACAATGCGGCGTTTATAAAGAAATATGAATAAGATGAACGCCTTTCTGATATTGTATTTCATTGCCTGCATGGGCTGTTCATCCAACCCGGGTGTAAAGCCGGCAGATGCTGCAACCAGTGAGGAAACATCATTAAAGCAAGACACTTCAAGCAGGAGCGGCGGCAATGTAACCGCCGTTCCTGCCGGTGCCCGTATCCTTATGGATGTCTATCCTGATGCAGGAATGAAATACAAAGACGGCTATATCGTATTTCCCGACGGAGAGCGCATATTGTACGATGACGGAAAGAAAAAGAGCTTTACCGTGATGCTTGACAATTCGGACGTGGAAGACATGTTCAGCATGCGCTATGACACCGTGTCTCCCAAACCCGGCTATCTCTCCGATGCCGGCAGAAGCCGGTGCGAGGCTTTGTTCAAGAAGATGTACGGAAAGAGTGCCTCAGAGGTTTCATCACGAATGGAAACGGTTGACTGGTTCGGACAGAAGATAAAGTTTACCAAAGTCAACGGAGCATCGCGCCAGCTCAGAAAAGTTGCCGCCGAACTGAAGACAAAGCCCCACCTTGCCAAATATCTTAAGCCCGCCTCGACATTCTATTGGCGCAACGTGCGCGGTGCCAAACGCATGAGTGCACACAGCTATGGCATAGCGATAGACATAAATGTGAAGATGTCAGACTATTGGTTGTGGGCAAATAAAGGAAAGGGCGAGACGGCAAAGATTGCATACAAGAACCGCATACCGCCCGAACTTGTGCGTATATTTGAGAAGCATGGCTTTGTATGGGGAGGCCGCTGGTATCATTATGATACGATGCACTTTGAATACCGTCCCGAACAGCTGGCAAACAAGGTGACATCATAAATGTAAAAACAGAAAACCGCATGTGCTTAATGTTTAAAGACACATGCGGTTTAATTTTTATATTTATACAGTAATGGTATATCCCGTTAATAGTTTTCAGGTTTTATCTGGAAATAGCTCTGTGCGTGGTCGCATACAGGGCACTTTTCGGGAGCCTGCTTGCCAATGACGATGTGTCCGCAGTTTATGCACTGCCATATACATTCGCCGTCCTTTGAGAATACCTTCTTGTCTTCAACGTTCTTAAGAAGCTTGCGGTAGCGTGCCTCATGCTGCTTTTCAACTTCAAGTACACCCTCGAATTTCTCTGCTATCTCATCGAAACCTTCCTCGCGTGCCTCTTTTGCCATACGCGCATACATGTCGGTCCATTCATAATTCTCTCCGGCTGCTGCATCGGCAAGGTTGTCCATTGTTCCTGCAACCTTACCGCCGTGCAGGAACTTGTACCACAGTTTTGCATGCTCCTTCTCGTTTGCAGCCGTCTCTTCAAATATAGCTGCAATCTGTACATACCCGTCCTTCTTCGCCTTTGATGCAAAATAAGTATATTTGTTACGTGCCATTGACTCGCCTGCAAATGCCTCCAACAGGTTTTTCTCTGTCTTTGTTCCTTTTAGGTCTTTCATAATTCTCTCCTTTACTTGGTTGATTAATATTTAAAATAAGTTTTATCGATACTCCAGACGTTTAAATGTCTATGATGCAAATATACGCCATTTCGGGTTAACTTCCAAAACGGCGTATTGCTATTTTACAAAAAAAATGATTTGTTTCAATGTGTTATGATATTGTTATTTCACCGGCAAGCGACCTGTTCATCATTTTTCTTATTATATTATAGTCAGAATGATGAGCCTGCAAGAACATCAGCTTGGTGATTGCACTTTCCACCGTGCTGTCGAAACCGCTTATAACACCCGTGCCCTTAAGCTGGTATCCTGTGTCGTAGCGCGCCATTTCCACACATCCGGCGAGACATTGGCTTATGTTCACAATGGTAACTCCGCGCGAGGCACACTCCTTTAGCAGGCGCATAAGCCACTTGTGCTGCGGGGCGTTTCCGCTGCCGAACGTCCGCATCACTATCGAACGCAGTTCCGGAGCCTCCGTGAAGTGTCTGACAAGGTGTTCCTGTATGCCCGGAAAGAGAGAGAATACGATGACGTTGGGGTCTGTTGCGAAATGCGGGACCATAGGTTTGTTGAAGTCGGGATGCAGTATATACTCTTCATGGTATATAATGTTTACCCCTGCATCGCCGAGATGCGGATAGTTAAAAGACTCAAATGCGTTGAAGCCGTCGGCGTTTGTTTTCGTAGAGCGGTTGCCTCTCAGCAGGTGTCCGCTGAAGTATATGCACACTTCAGGCACTATTGCCGTCCCGTCCTTATGGTGTGCCGCCGCAATCTCGATGCTTGTTATGAGGTTCTCCTTGCCGTCGGTCCGCAACTGTCCGATAGGCAACTGGCTTCCGGTAAGTACCACCGGCTTGGTGAGGTTCTCAAGCATGAACGACAATGCCGATGCCGTATATGCCATGGTGTCGGTGCCATGCAGTATCACGAAGCCGTCATAGTGCACATACCTGTCGGCAATTATGCGCACGAGCTGTGCCCACAGGCGCGGCGACATGTCGCTCGAGTCTATCGGCGGAGTAAACTGATAGCAGTCCACGGCTGTAGGCAATGATGCAAACTCCGGTATGTAGCTTATCAGATGATTGAAATCGAGCGGTTCCAATGCTCCCGTCTGCTGGTTCTTTCCCATGCCGATAGTTCCTCCCGTATAAATCATCAGCACTTTGTCAGTACGCTGCATGCAGATATCTTCCGTAACTTCCTTTTTGTTAAGTGGCATTGTCGTATTCTTTTATTTTGTGCAAAGATAATGCAAGCCGAGCGCAATCAAACTTGTTTGAAATTGCCGAGGCGTAGCTTATTTTCTGCAAATATAATTTAAAATATGCTGAAATCAAAAAAAAACGTGTATATTTGCATAACTGATATACATAAATTACAAACTATAATAAACACTTATAAAACAAGAAAAACATGAAACAATTTATGGATGAGAACTTCCTGCTTGATACCGTTACGGCGCAGGATCTTTATCACAATCATGCAGCAAAGATGCCTATCATCGACTATCATTGCCATTTGATACCGGAGATGGTGGCGAGCGACCATAAGTTTAAGAGCATTACAGAGCTGTGGCTCGGTGGCGACCACTATAAATGGCGTGCCATGCGTACTAACGGTGTGGACGAGAAGTATTGCACCGGCACGGAGACAAGCGACTGGGAAAAGTTCGAAAAATGGGCAGAGACCGTTCCTTATACGTTCCGCAATCCCCTTTATCACTGGACACACCTTGAGCTGAAGACAGCTTTCGGAATAGACAAGCTGCTCAGTCCGAAGACGGCACGCGAGATATTCGACGAGTGTAACGAAAAGTTGCAGCAGCCCGGATATACGGCACGCGGCTTCATGCGCAAGTACAACGTGGAGTGCGTATGTACAACCGACGACCCCATTGACGACCTCCGCTATCACAAACAGACAAAGGAAAGCGGCTTTGAGATAAGGATGATTCCGGCATGGCGTCCCGACAAGGCAATGGCGGTTGATAATACAAGCAACTTCGCAGCATACGTAAACAAGCTCGGAGAGGTTGCCGACGTTGAGATAACAACGTTCAACGACCTTATCACAGCCTTGCAGAAGCGTCACGACTTCTTCCATGAGAACGGCTGCCGCCTGTCAGACCACGGTATAGAAGAGTTCTACGACGAGTCTTACACAGACAGCCAGATAGAGACAATCTTTGAAAAGGCAATGCGCGAGCAGCAGCTCTCACAGCAGGAGATACGCCAGTTCAAGCACTGCATGCTTACGAAGTTTGCCGAAATGGACTACGACAGCGACTGGACACAGCAGTTCCACTATGGTGCAATACGCGACAACAACAGCCGTATGTTTGCAAAGCTCGGTCCGGATACAGGCTTCGACTCAATCGGCGAGTTCAACACGGCAAAGGCAATGAGCCATTTCCTCGATCATCTTAATGCAGAAGGCAAGCTCACGCGTACAATATTATATACGCTCAACCCGTGTGCAAACGAAGTTATCGCCACAATGCTCGGCAACTTCCAGGACGGTTCTTGCCCCGGCAAGATACAGTTCGGCAGCGGATGGTGGTTTAACGACCAGCTCGACGGCATGACACGTCAGATGAATGCACTGTCTGTTCTCGGTCTGCTGAGCCGTTTTGTAGGCATGCTTACAGACAGCCGCTCGTTCCTTTCATATCCCCGCCACGAGTATTTCCGCCGCCTGTTGTGCAACCTCCTTGGCAACGACGTGGAGAAAGGCCTGCTTCCTAACGACATGGAGAGCCTCTACCGCATGGTTGAGGATATCAGCTATAACAACGCAAAGAACTATTTCAAGTTCTGAAAACCTGGAAATAAATACTGAAACAAAATCCCCTTATGACGATGAAAGCATCCCTTTCGCGTCATAAGGGGATTTTTCTTGTCTCCGGTCCGCAGTATCTCGCCCGGCACTTACAGTCTGTTACATTCCGGACCTGTTTGCTTACAGTTCTAAGCCGATATCTCCGGCGTTCAGAGATGACAGCTTTTGTGGCCTAAAGCTATCCTTTAGCATGCTTAAAGCTGTCCTTTTCCGGTACGAAAGCATACGGTTACAATCTGTAAGTCTCAGGTCTGTTTCATCCATGTCTGGATAACAGGAAAGAAATACCTTATATTATATATTTACATCATCCGCTTTTTTAACTTCCGTTACTTGCAGAGGTTAAGCCATTTAATACTTAAAATATTTGTAAATGTCAAAAAATAGGCTTAATTTTGCAACGATTTAACGATATATCTGATAATTAATTATGAAGAAAATCATTTTACCATTATTCATTATAACAATGGTACTTGTTCTTGGTAGTTGCGGAAGTTCTAAGAAGATAGCATATTTCCAAAATGCCGACTCTTTGCGTTGTGCTGCGTCCGCAGGGCTTTTTGATGCTAAAATCATGCCGAAAGACCTTCTGACGATAACCGTAAGCACGACAGACCCGAAGGCTGCGACACCTTTTAACCTTGCGGTTTCCGGAGTGATTAACAGCACGGGACAGCTTGGCGGCAGCCAGTCTTCACTCCAGACATATCTCGTGGACAATGAAGGATACATAAATTTTCCCGTTCTCGGAATGCTGAAGGTTGACGGAATGACCAAGCGTCAGTGCGAAGACTTCATCAAGGGCAAGATAAAGCCTTATATGTCAGAGGCGGAAAATCCCATTGTCACCGTTAAAATGGCAAGCTTCAAGGTCTCGGTTACGGGAGAAGTCAACAGTCCCGGAGTGTATTCGGTAGATCAGGAGAAGATGAACATACTCGAAGCCTTGGCACATGCCGGCGACCTTACGATATACGGCAAGCGCGACAACATCCTTCTGATACGCGAAGATGCAAAGGGAGAGAAATGTTTCCACCGCCTGAACCTTAACGATGCCAATGTCGTAAACTCGCCTTTCTATTACTTGCAGCAGAATGATATCATATATGTGGAGCCGAACAGCGTCAAGACCAAGAATTCGGCGATAGGCACCAGTACGACATTGTGGTTCTCCGCAATAGGAATAGTCACCTCCGTGGCATCGCTGGTTGTTAATATCGTAAGAAACTGATACAATAAATATCATAGACACTTTATGATAAAGTCAAAATATACAGGATTATGGTTACGAAAGCATTTTCCTGTATATTTTTAGAATATGACAGTATGTTTGCGGCATGACCGTTACCGGTTCCGCTGTATGAGGATATAGGTAAGCTTAAGGATTGTTTTTTTATTCATAGAATAACAGGTCAGGGATTATGATGGAACCTTTAAAACATGAATGCGGTGTTGCAATGGTGAGGTTGCTCAAGCCGTTGGAATATTATCAGCAGAAATACGGAACATGGATGTATGGTCTGAACAAGCTCTATCTTATGATGGAGAAGCAGCACAACCGCGGGCAGGAAGGCGCAGGCATGGCATGTGTCAATCTTGATGCCGTCCCCGGTTCTGAATATATGTTCCGTGAGCGTGCGGAAGGCTCCAATGCCATAACTGAGATATTCGGCAAGGTGCACGACAAGTATAAGAACCTGTCGTCGCAACAGCTTGCCGATGTCAGCTATGCCAAGCAGCACCTGCCGTTTGTCGGCGAACTTTATATGGGCCACCTTCGGTATTCAACTACCGGAAAGAGTGGCCTTTCTTATGTACATCCATTTCTGAGGCGTAACAACTGGCGTGCAAAGAACCTGTGTCTGTGCGGAAACTTTAACATGACCAACATAGATGAGATTTTTGCACAGCTGGTAAAGCAGGGGCAGTATCCACGCATATACAGCGACAGCTATATTACGCTGGAGCTTATGGGGCACCGTCTTGACCGTGAAGTTGAGCGTAACTTCGTTGAGGCAAAGGAACGGGGGCTTAAAGACGCCGCAATAACGGACTATATAGAAAACAACATAAGGATATCCAACGTGCTAAAGACCACGATGTCGGGCTTTGACGGCGGATATGTGATGTGCGGGCTTACGGGAAGCGGTGAGATGTTCTCCGTAAGAGACCCCTGGGGCATACGTCCTGCGTTCTGGTACAAGGACGAAGAGGTGATTGTGCTTGCGAGCGAGCGTCCTGTTCTTCAGACAACATTCGACATCAAGTGCAGCGACATACACGAGCTTGAGCCGGGACATGCGCTGATTGTGAAGAAGAACGGCGACAGTTGCATAGAAAAGATACTTGACAGGCGGGGCGACAGCAAGTGCTCTTTCGAGCGCATATATTTCAGCCGCGGTTCAGACCGCGACATCTACAAGGAGCGCAAGAAGCTTGGAGAGCAGCTTACAGACACCATATTGAAGGCGGTAGGCTATGATATCGAGCATACGGTCTTTTCTTTTATTCCCAATACTGCGGAGGTGGCTTTCTATGGGATGCTGGGCGGATTTAAGAGATATGTGAACGAGCAGAAGATAAAGCGCATATCCGAAATGGATCACATACCTACAAGCGACGAACTTGAGAGCATTCTCCACCAGTATGTGCGCAGTGAGAAGATAGCATGGAAAGACATAAAGCTGCGTACCTTCATAACCGAGGGCAACTCGCGCAACGATCTTGCATCGCATGTGTACGATATCACTTACGAGTCGCTTGAACCGTATGTAGACAATCTTGTCATAATAGACGACAGCATCGTGCGCGGCACAACTCTGAAGGAGAGCATCCTGAAAATACTGGACAGGCTGCACCCGAAGAAGATAGTGATTGTCAGCAGTTCTCCGCAGATACGCTATCCCGACTATTACGGAATAGACATGCCGAGGCTCGAAGAGTTTTGCGCTTTCAGGGCGACAGTGGAGCTTTTGAAAGACCGTGGCATGTACAAACTCATAGAAGACACGTACAACAATTGCAAGGAAGAGCTTTTAAAGCCTAAGGCAGAGATGCGCAACTGTGTACGCGACATATACAGGGAGTTCACTGTGGATGAGATAAACACCAAGATAGTGGAGATGTTGCGCCCGGACGGCATGACGGCACCGGTGGAAATCGTGTTTCAGTCAATAGAAGGACTGCACACGGCGATACCCGGTCATAAGGGCGACTGGTACTTTACAGGAAACTATCCCACGCCTGGCGGAGTGCGTCTCGTAAATCAGGCATTTGTAAATTTCATAGAGACTGTTTATCAATACGAGCAAAAGTTTTGAACAATAGGCTCCTGGAGCGGTGGAGGCATATCGGCTGCATCAGGGGCTTAATAAAATAAGAAGATGAGAAAAGTAACTTTAGTCTTGGAAGACGGAACAAAATTTCATGGCAAGTCATTCGGATATGATCAGCCGGTAGCAGGAGAAGTTGTTTTTAATACGGCGATGATGGGCTATCCCGAGAGCCTTACGGACCCCTCATACGCCGGACAGTTGATGACACTCACCTATCCGCTGGTGGGAAATTATGGCGTACCGCCCTTTACCGTCGGTGCCGACGGGCTTGCAACGTTCATGGAGAGTGACCGGATTTATGCTTCCGCAATCATTGTTGCCGACTACAGCGAGCAATACAGCCACTGGAACGGTGTGGAGACCCTTGCCGAATGGCTGAAGCGTGAGCATGTTCCTGGCATCACGGGTATCGATACGCGCGAGCTTACGAAGGTTCTGCGCGAGCACGGTGTGATGATGGGCAAAATTCTCTTTGACGATGAGCCTGACAATATACCAGAGGCAGACTATGAAGGCGTGAACTTCGTAGACAAGGTAAGCTGCAAGGAAATCATACGTTATAACGAAGGTGCGGGCAAGAAGGTTGTCCTTGTAGACTGCGGCGTGAAGAACAACATCATCCGTTGCCTTGTAAACAGGGGCGTGGAGGTAATCCGTGTTCCATGGAACCATGACTATACGTCCATGGACTTCGACGGTCTTTTCCTTGCCAACGGTCCCGGCGACCCCGACATGTGCGAGGATGCCGTGAACATTGTGCGCAGGCAGATGAGCATGTCCGCCAAGCCTATATGCGGTATCTGCATGGGTAACCAGTTGCTGGCAAAGGCTGGCGGAGCGCAGATATACAAGCTGAAGTACGGTCACCGCTCGCATAACCAGCCCGTACGCATGGTTGGCACCGACAGGTGCTATGTTACGAGCCAGAACCATGGCTACGCCGTGGATGCAAAGACGCTGGGTGCCGACTGGGAGGAGCTGTTCGTGAATATGAACGACGGCAGCAACGAAGGCATACGCCATAAGGTTAATCCCTGGTTCTCGAGCCAGTTCCATCCCGAGGCTTGTTCAGGTCCGGTGGATACAGAGTTTATGTTTGATAAGTTTGTGGAAACATTGAAGTAAAAAGAGAGATGAAAGACGAGAATATAAAGAAAGTCCTGCTCCTGGGTTCAGGGGCATTGAAGATTGGAGAAGCGGGCGAGTTCGACTATTCAGGCTCACAGGCACTGAAGGCATTGCGTGAGGAAGGTGTCAAGACAGTCCTTATCAACCCCAATATCGCTACGGTCCAGACATCCGAAGGCGTTGCCGACCAGATTTATTTCCTGCCGGTTCAGCCATATTTCGTTGAGCGTGTCATCGAGAAGGAGCGTCCCGACGGCATACTTCTCTCTTTTGGCGGGCAGACAGCACTCAACTGCGGTGTGGCTCTTTATCAGAGCGGCGTTCTTGAAAAATATAATGTAAAGGTGCTCGGCACGCCGGTTCAGGCAATAATGGATACGGAAGACCGTGAGTTGTTTGTAGAGAAGCTGAATGAGATAGATGTAAAGACGATAAAGAGCGAGGCTTGCGAGACCATAGAACAGACGCGCAAGGCTGCCGCCGAGCTGGGATATCCCGTCATAATACGTGCCGCATACGCCCTCGGAGGTCTTGGCAGTGGATTTTGCGACAACGAAGAAGAACTGGACAAACTTGCCGAAAAGGCTTTCTCGTTCTCTCCGCAGGTGCTTGTGGAGAAGAGCCTTAAAGGATGGAAGGAGATTGAATATGAGGTGGTACGCGACCGTTACGACAACTGTATCACCGTATGTAACATGGAAAACTTCGACCCATTAGGCATACATACCGGTGAGAGCATCGTCATAGCTCCGTCGCAGACGCTTACAAACTCTGAGTATCACAAGCTGCGTGCCCTTGCCATAAAGATTATACGCCATATCGGCATTGTCGGAGAGTGTAACGTTCAGTATGCTTTTGACCCGAAGAGCGAAGACTATAGGGTGATAGAGGTGAACGCACGTCTCAGCCGCAGTTCGGCTCTTGCATCAAAGGCAACCGGTTATCCGCTCGCCTTCGTTGCCGCAAAGCTGGGTATGGGTTACGGACTGTTTGAACTTAAGAACTCCGTTACCAAGACAACAAGTGCTTTCTTTGAGCCTGCACTCGACTATGTTGTATGTAAGATACCGCGTTGGGACCTGAGCAAGTTCCGTGGAGTTGACCGTGAGCTTGGCTCGTCGATGAAGTCTGTTGGTGAAGTGATGGCAATAGGCCGCAACTTCGAAGAGGCTATACAGAAAGGACTGCGCATGATAGGGCAGGGCATGCATGGCTTTGTAGAGAACAAGGAACTGGAGATAGACGACATAGATACAGCCCTGCGCGAGCCTACGGACAAGCGTATCTTCATAATCTCAAAGGCAATGCACAAGGATTATACCATAGACCAGATACACGAGCTTACGAAGATAGACAAGTGGTTCCTGCAAAAGCTGAAGCATATCATAGACATAGACGAGACGCTGAAGAAGTGTACCAGTGTCAACGTGCTCGACAAGGAACTGCTTCGCACGGCAAAGATATACGGCTTTACCGATTTCCAGATAGCCCGTGCCGTAGGTCTTGAGCAGGAACTTGGCAACATGTCCAAGGCAGGGCTTGTTGTGCGCCAGTTGCGTAAGGGCTATGGCATACTTCCCGTTGTGAAGCAGATAGACACGCTGGCTGCCGAATATCCGGCGCAGACCAACTATCTGTATGTTACTTACGACGGTGTTGCCAGCGACATCAGCTTCGGTGACAACAAACGCTCGGTGATAGTTCTCGGTTCCGGTGCATACCGCATAGGAAGTTCTGTGGAATTTGACTGGTGCGGCGTGCAGGCGCTCAACACCATACGCAAGCAGGGATACCGCAGCATAATGATAAACTACAATCCAGAGACAGTGTCTACCGACTATGACATGTGCGACCGCCTCTATTTTGACGAGCTTACGTTTGAGCGTGTCATGGATATCATTGAGATGGAAAGTCCCTACGGCGTAGTGATATCCACCGGCGGACAGATACCGAACAACCTTGCAATGCGTCTCGATGCGCAGAACGTGCCCATACTCGGAACGTCTGCAAAGGATATAGACAATGCGGAAGACCGTGCCAAGTTCTCTTCAATGCTGAGCCGCAACGGCATAGACCAGCCGGAGTGGAGTGCTCTTACGTCGATGGACGATATCAACAGCTTTATCGACCGTGTCGGTTTCCCCGTGCTTGTACGCCCGTCGTATGTCCTCTCGGGGGCGGCAATGAACGTTTGTTCAAACAAGGAGGAGCTTGAACGCTTCCTCAAGCTTGCCGCAAACGTGTCCGAAGACCATCCCGTTGTCGTGAGCCAGTTTATAGAGCATGCCAAGGAAGTGGAGATGGATGCCGTGGCAAAAGACGGAGAGATAATCGCATACGCCATAAGCGAGCACATTGAGTTTGCCGGAGTCCACTCTGGTGACGCTACGATACAGTTCCCTCCGCAGAAGCTTTATTGTGAGACGATACGCCGTATAAAGCGCGTTAGCAAGAAGATTGCACAGGAACTGCATATCAGCGGACCGTTTAACATACAGTTCCTTGCGCGTGAGAACGATATAAAGGTCATAGAGTGCAACCTCCGTGCCTCGCGTTCGTTCCCGTTTGTGAGCAAGGTGCTGAAGATAAACCTTATCGAACTTGCAACGAAGGTAATGCTCGGACTGCCTGTAGAGAAGCCCGGCAAGAACCTTTTCGACCTCGACTATGTCGGAATAAAGGCAAGCCAGTTCTCTTTCAGCCGTCTTCAGAAGGCAGACCCCGTGCTTGGCGTGGATATGGCGTCTACTGGAGAGGTGGGATGTTTGGGCGATGACACAAACACAGCATTGCTTAAGAGCATGCTCTCCGTGGGACACCGTATTCCAGAGAAGAACATACTGCTGTCAACAGGCGGTGCCAAGCAGAAGGCGGCAATGCTTGACGCAGCGCGTTGCCTTGTTAAGAACGGCTATAACCTGTATGCCACGGGCGGTACATCTAAGTTCCTTGCCGAGAACGGCATAGAGAACACGCAGGTTTACTGGCCTTCTGATGAGGGAAAGGCACCGCAGGCTCTCGACATGCTGCACAACCACGAGATAGATATGGTTGTTAATATACCAAAGAACCTGACGGCAAGCGAGCTTGACAACGGCTATAAGATACGCCGTGCCGCGATAGACCTTAATGTTCCGCTGATAACAAACAGCCGTCTTGCAAGCTCTTTCATACACGCTTTCTGCAAGGTTAAGCTTGAAGACATAGACATAAAGTCGTGGGAGGAGTATAAGTAACGTTCATAAACATTGTTATTAAGCATACAGAAACATTCTTTCCTGCCGTCAGAACGATGACGGCAGGAAAGTTTTTTTATATTGGCAACCGTCCGTAATGACGTGTTAGGCAATGAAGGTGCATCAAATGTAAAAAAGCAACATGTAGGTACATGAAGCTGATATTGATACAGCCCCATACATTTCCAGTTAGAGTGAAGTTATAGTAAAATGTCGTAAATCATAATATCATGATTTACGCGTGTAATGGCGGTGGTTATGGGTATATAAAGCAAAGACCGCCAAACTCTTAGAGTCTGACGGTCTTGTTCTCTTTTTACTGTTCGAGCTAAATTATTTAGCTGTGTCAGCAGCAGCTGTGTCAGCAGCAGTAGTATCAACAACAGCAGTTGTATCAACGTTTGTTGTATCAGCAGCGTCTGTCTTAGCTGTTTTGTCACCACAAGATGCGAAAGAGATAGCTGCCATAGCTACGAACATTAAAACCAATTTTTTCATTTTCTTTGCTTTTTAAATTTTCTGTAAAACAATCATTTCGTTTATTAAAACGTTGCAAAGGTAAGTATTTTTTTGATACGTTGTTCTCTTTTTAGAGTTTTTTTTAGTGTATTTTTGTAACTTTTTTGTAACTCTTTGAATTACAGTGTATTGCAAATGTTAAATAACTGTTAATGATTTTACCCTTTAAACAATTATTAAGTGGCAGGCAGATGTTAGTTGTTTTTTTGCTACCTTTGCATAAGATAAGCTTCGCCTCGGCAATATGAAATAAGCTTTATTGCGCTTGGCTTGCGTTATCCTTATATATAATTATAATAATGTGGAAGATGTTTCTTCCGTTAATTTGTTTAAGCAAATGATAAATACATCGGCATTCCAGGGCAAAAAAGCATCATATTTCACTCTCGGATGCAAGCTTAATTTCTCCGAAACGTCTACTATAGGGCGCATGCTTGGCGAAATGGGAGTTGTTACGGCTGCCAAGGGCGAACCGGCTGATATATGTATAATAAATACATGCTCGGTGACGGACATGGCAGACCATAAGTGCCGGCAGGCAATACACCGCATGGTGCGCGAGAACAAGGGGGCGTTTGTGGTGGTGACAGGGTGCTATGCGCAGCTCGAACCCGAACGGATAAGCAGCATGGAAGGTGTTGATCTTGTGCTTGGGGCAAACGAAAAGGCGCGACTGATACAATATCTGTCGGATGCGTGGACACAGCGGACAGGCAATGACAGTATGCACCGCCATTTTTCGGTGCCAACCAAAGACATAAAGAACTTTGCTCCGTCGTGTTCGCGCGGCAACCGCACACGTTATTTCCTTAAGGTTCAGGATGGATGTAACTATTTTTGCACATACTGTACCATACCGTATGCGCGCGGTTTCAGCCGCAATCCATCCATTGAATCATTGGTAAGACAGGCAGAACAGGCTGTAGCGGAGGGAGGAAAGGAGATTGTGCTGACGGGAGTGAACATCGGTGACTTCGGTGTTTCTACAGGAGAAACGTTTACAGAACTCGTAAAGGCACTCGACAAGGTGGACGGCGTGAAACGTTACAGGATAAGCAGCATAGAGCCGAACCTGCTGACAGACGAGCTGATAGACTATTGTGCGTCGAGCCGTGCATTCATGCCGCATTTCCATATACCGCTGCAAAGCGGGTCGGATGCCGTGCTTAAGCTTATGCACCGGCGGTATGACACCGCTTTGTTTGCGCATAAAATAAGGCTGATAAAGGAGAAAATGCCCGATGCCTTTATAGGTGTGGACGTAATGGTGGGCACGCGCGGCGAGCTTCCGGAGTATTTTGAGGAGACATACAGGTTCCTTGAGTCGCTCGACGTTACGCATCTGCATGTTTTCCCATATTCAGAGCGTCCCGGAACGGCGGCGTTGAAGATACCATACGTAGTGCCCGATACGGAAAAGAAACAGCGGAGCAGGCGTCTGATAGCCCTGTCTGACGAAAAGACAACAGAGTTTTACAGGCGCCATATAGGAAAGACGGCAGAGGTGTTGCTTGAGAAAGCCGTGCGCGGAAAGGCAATGCACGGGTTTACGCGTAACTATATACGTGTGGAACTTCCGCCGTCGCAGGCGGACGGGACATTGGACAACACTATTGTGAGTGTGCGTCTCGGTGAATTTAATAATGACAAATCAGCTCTTAAAATAACATTGTGATGGACAAGATGGCTATCGTAATACTCAATTGGAACGGGTGCAGCATGCTCCAGACATATCTGCCGTCAGTGCTTGAATACTCTCGTGGCGATGCTGTGATATATGTTGCGGACAATGCTTCCACGGACAATTCGCTTGCAATGCTTGAAGAACACTTTCCTGAAGTGCGTGTCATAAGGTTGGAACGTAACTACGGTTTTGCCGAAGGGTACAATAAAGCACTGGCTGAAGTGGATGCCGAATACTATATACTGCTGAACTCGGATGTGGAAGTGACTCATCACTGGCTCGATCCTATTGTGGAATTTATGGATTCACATAAGGAGGTGGCAGCATGTCAGCCCAAACTGCTATCTGTAAAGGACAAGGACTTTTTTGAATATGCCGGTGCCTGCGGCGGTTATATGGACCGTTATGGCTATCCTTTCTGCCGCGGTCGTATTTTTGGTACGGTGGAAGAAGACAACGGGCAGTATGACTATAATGCAGAGATATTGTGGGCAACGGGAGCATGCCTGATGATACGCTCTGAGGACTATCGTAAGGCAGGAGGCTTTGATGCACGCTTTTTTGCACATAATGAGGAGATAGACCTGTGCTGGCGCCTGCGTCTGATGGGGCGCAGGATATACTGCATACCCGACAGTGTGGTGTATCATGTGGGAGGGGGGACGCTTCCCAAGGGAAATCCGATGAAGACATACCTTAATTTCCGTAATAATCTTACTATGCTTTATAAGAACTTGCCGGATAAGGATTTGCATCGTGTAATGATTGTGCGGTGGTTTCTCGACTATGTTGCAGCATGGCAGATGCTGCTGGCAAGCCGGAGCGCAGGCGATTTTAAGGCGGTGTTCCGTGCAAGGCACGATTTCAGGAAGTGGCGCAGACAGTTTGATGCCGACAGGGAGGCAATTAAGAAGTTGCGTGTGGTGGAAAATGTAGCGGAACACACACGCTATTCGTTGCTTTGGAAGTATTATATAAAGGGAATTAAGAAATTTTCTGATTTATAACGGCTCATGTCGTATATAAATGTTATATTTGCTGCAAATAATAAAGCTATGGAAAAATATTTGTTAAAAACAGGTGTAGTGCTGTTTGCCATGGCAATGGTGCAGACAGTCGTGGCACAGATACCGGACGGATACTATGTGTCGCTGAACGGTAAGAAGGGAGCAGAGTTGAAGACAGCCGTACATAACATAATAAAGACGGCAAAAGTGTTGGACTACGGTAGCGGGTCAGGACATACCTGGGAGGGCTTTTATACCACCGACCGCACTGATGACAACATGGTGATAGACCGTTACAGTGATGACACGCGTTATTTTGGAAGCAAAGGCTCGTCTGTAAGCGGAATGAACATTGAGCATTCCTTTCCGAAAAGCTGGTGGGGCGGATCTTCCAATCAGGCATATAAGGACCTTTACAATCTTATGCCGAGCGAGCAGAAGATAAACTCGTCAAAGTCTAATTATCCTATGGGAAAGGTGACAAACGTCAAGACCGACAACGGATGCACAAAGGTGGGAACCGGACGAAACGGCTATCAGCTGTGGGAACCAGCCGACAAGTGGAAGGGAGACTTCGCACGCGGATACATGTATATGGCAACGGCTTATCAGAACCTCACATGGGACGGTACGCAGGCGTTGCAGATATTGCAGCAGGGTGATTATCCCACGTTGCAGCCGTGGGCATACACGCTTTATATAGAGTGGGCAAAGGCTGACAAGGTTGATGCAATAGAGATAAAACGTAACAACGAGGTGTACAAGATACAGGGCAACCGCAATCCGTATGTAGACTTCCCAAATCTTATGGAGTATATATGGGGTGACAGTATCGACTATGCTTTCGATCCGGACAAGACGGAACAGTCGTCCCATTATAATGGTGGTGGAGGTCCGTCGGCGGGCGAGACGGATGTTTATAAGGCAGATTTCCTTGTTAACGACGGAGGATGTACGGTTGTAAACACAGATGTTCCAAGTTCCGGCTTCACTGTATGGAAGCTCGATGCCCTGTATGGCTGGAAGGGAACGGCATTTAATGGCGGTGCCAACAAGGCAGACGCCACATTGTATACACCAGAGATAGACCTGAGTGAATACAGCACGGCGACGCTTATGTTCAACCATGCCGTTAACTACAGCACGTCTCCCTCGTCCGTACTCTTTGTGGAAGTTGTGTGCGATGGGCAGACAACGGTGCTGCAAGGCATAAAATGGCCTTCGGGAAGCACGTGGGCATTTAATGAATCTGGCGATATTTCACTCAACGACTTTGCCGGAAAGAAGATACGGATAGCCTTCCATTATACCAGCACCGCATCTGCTGCTGCCACATGGGAGATAAACAGAATGACCGTGAGGGGCAAGAAGATAGCGACATCCGTTACCTCTCCCTCTGTATCCTCGTCTTCAAGACCCGACTTCACACGTCCTTACGAGATGTACACAATTGACGGACGACGTATAAACAGCCTTGCGGCAAAAGGAATTGTCATTATAAAGCAAGACGGCAAGGCATGGAAATTTGTTGTGAATAAGTAGGCTAAGTCCTGTTATTAAGATATTAGGCTGTGTCATAAAACTTCATTATGACACAGCCTTTATTGTTTTTTTATATACTATGGACGTTTTGTAATATAACAAAGAATACAAATTCATCGGACTTACATTAAACTTTTACGGCATGACCCCTACATACTAATATTATTCTGCACAACTCTCAAAATGTAAAAATATCTTTCATTTGTTAATATCGCGGCAATATTTTACTGTAACATTTTTATTCGTTTTAGAAAGAAACATTATTAGAAAACGATAATCCGTGCATGTATTTTTCATTTTCATTGACTTTAGCGGGAGTAAAACATGCACAAACATGTCAAATTTGTGCCATTTTCAAGACATAAAAGACATTTTTAACATCTCCTTCGACATTTTTCCACGATTTTTACGCTCAGAGGAACATGCCCCAGGCACGTTTCATACAGTATTTAATACCGTTTTGCATTGCATTTAATACTGTTTCACCCAGCAATGAATATGCCCTTACTTCATAAAACAGTATTCCTTATCCCGCAATTAATACTGTTTTACCTTGCAATTAATATCCCCTTACTTGGCAAGGAAGCATCCGTTACAGAGTAAAACGGTATTAAATGCAGGGTAAGGAGATATAAAATATACAGCAATATCATATCCTATATCTTTCATGTGTTATGTAACATCTTTATTTAAAGGATGTTACAAATAAACTGTGTCGCAAGTAACATAACCTTGCACCACAGACATGAAAAACTTATCAAGCCTTTGAAATTTCTGCGCCAAAATAGGAAATGGCAGGAAAAGAGTGGAGAATCCGTCAAAAAAGCATCTTCATTTGTTAAAAGAATAAGACCGATAAGTTAATTTTTGTTTTCAAATATTCCGGTGGGTTCATAATATTTTTTCATATAGGATATCTTCTTTTAGATATATTTTTATCTTTCCATTGGGATATATAGTACGATGCTTTCAAAGCGTGAGAATGTTTTAAGTCACCTTCTTTTTCTATTGTTGTGCATTAAAAACGATAGATATATTAGTAAATCTAAATTTAAATAGGTATAAATAACTTTTTATATAAGTTTTTTGTATATTTGGAAAATTTTTATAACTCACTTTGTTTTGGGAAGTTTGAAAGAAGGGCTAAATCGAGGTAACGAATTGGCAACTGTGTTTATTTCTGCGCTTCGCTGTGGTTAGCAGTCAATGCCGCTCGTTTTGGTGCAAAAGTAGCAATAAAAACCGAGAATATATCAAACACATTTGTAATTTTTCAAAATCCACCAATTGAGTTTTTGGTTATATTTTTCATTCGTAGATAAATCATCGAAATAGCTATGATTTTTTTGTCTACGGTCTCAGCAAAAACAAGTTTAGTCCGTTTTATATAGTCAATTTATATTTCAAGTATACAATAAAATCAAATGAGCTTATAAGGTAAGCGTAATTACGATTTCTTGTTTGCTCATCAAATCAAAAGTTTGTCTTTATTAATATTTCCGAGAAAACCAAATTAAAACGAGGTAATCTCTAATAAATTTCTTAACTTTGCAAATAAATTGGGAGTTCTATGGATATTAAGAAACATATTACAGCATTAGGATTTGTTCCTAAAAACGGAACGAATGGCATTTATCATAAAATATATGTTGATTATGCCATAGAGGTTGACTTTGAAAAGCAAAGCATTAACTATGGCAGTGATATTATTGCCGAAAACAAGACTACACAAAATTTCTCAAAGCCCGAAAATTTTGTAGTGCTTGAGTGTGTTGATAGATTACTCTGTAAAGGATATAAACCTCAGAATATAATTTTAGAAAAGACTTGGCCATCTGGGCATGGTACATCAGGACGATTGGATATTTGTGTTAATCGCGAAGATGGTACACCATATATGCTTATCGAATGTAAGACATTTGGTAAAGAGTATAGGAAAGAATTTACAAAAATCAATAAGGATGGGGGACAACTATTTACATACTTCCAATTATCTGGTGGCAAGGCTGATGTGTTAATGCTATACGCATCAGAATTGAAAGGCGATAAGTTTGTCTATGTGAATGAGATTATCAAGATCGAAGATGATTATCGTAATGGTGATGTTAAGGACATTTATGAAAAATGGAATAAACTTACCAAAGATAATGGTATCTTTGATTCTTGGGTACAACCATATAGCTTTCAAAGCAAGGCCTTAACAAAAGAGCAACTGAAAGAGATAAAAAATGAAGATTCAAGTTTCATATTCAATCGTTTTCAGGAGATATTAAGGCATCATGTAGTTTCAGATAAAGGTAATGCATTCAATAAGATTTTCACACTCTTTTTGTGTAAGGTTTATGATGAAACGACAACAGAAGATGGAGAAGAGTTAAAGTTCCAATGGCTCGAGGGACGCGACAACCACGTTGATTTCCAACTTCGCTTGACAGACCTTTACAGCAAAGGTATGAAGAAATTTTTGAACAGAACTGTTAGCGATTTTGACAAAGAAAACTTTGATAAACGATGTGTCAATCTGAATGAAGATACCAAACAGTATCTTTTAGAAGAGGTAAACAGACTCCGTCTTGAAAAGAATAACGAGTTTGCAATAAAGGAAGTATATGATAAAGCTTCATTTGAAGAAAATGCAAAGGTTGTAAAAGAAGTTGTAGAGTTGATACAAGGATATCGGATCCGCTACAATAAACGCCAACAGTATCTATCCGACTTCTTTGAATTGCTACTTACCACTGGTCTCAAGCAAGAGGCAGGACAGTACTTTACACCTGTGCCTATTGCCCAATTTATCATTAAGAGTCTTCCGCTGGATTCTATTATGGCAGAAAAATTGTCTCGTAAGGATGGTGAAATTTTGCCATATATGATTGACTATGCGGCTGGTAGCGGTCACTTTATCACAGAGTTTATGCACGAAATACAGGACATCATAAACGATTGTGATACCTCTAAGTATATTGAGGAGACAAGAAAGCACCTTATCAATTGGCAGAATTGCCATTTCGATTGGGCTACAGATTATGTATATGGCATAGAAAAGGATTATCGACTTGTAAAAGTTGGTAAGGTGGGTTGTTATTTGCACGGTGACGGTTTGGCGAATGTTATCCTAAGTGATGGACTTGCTAATTTCTATAATAATCAGGAGTATAAAGGAAAACTACGCAAGCAAGTAAATGACGGACAAAAGGATAATCAGCAATTCGATATTGTGTTGAGTAACCCGCCGTATTCTGTATCTTCGTTCCGACAGACAACTCGCGATTATTATACAGAACAAGATTTTGAGTTGTACAACTCATTGACAGATAATAGTTCTGAAATAGAGTGTCTGTTTGTTGAGCGTACAAAGCAGTTACTTAAAGATGGAGGTATAGCAGGAGTTGTTCTGCCCAGTTCCATATTGAGTAACTCAGGTGTTTACACTAAGGCTCGCGAGATTATATTACAATACTTCGATATTGTTGCTATTGCGGAGTTGGGTAGCAATACGTTTATGGCAACTCCAATAAACACTGTCGTTCTGTTTCTACGCCGTAGAGATAATTATTTTGCGACGAATACAAAGGTTGCTGTTGACACTTATTTCCGTACCTTAAATGATGTTACTATCAACGGCATAGAAGCCCCTGCATCAAAATATGTGACTCATGTTTGGGAGGGAATTGATTATGCTGATTATGTTACGTTGTTACAGAAATCGCCAAATGACAAGGTAAAGGCACACGATATATATGCAGAGTATAAAAAGAAAATTTCAGAAAAAAATGATGCAAAGTTATTGGAGGATATACTGAATATAGAGGCAGAAAAACTATTTTACTTTGTTCTGGCATATCCTCAAAAGGTTGTTATTGTCAAAAGCGGAGAAAAAAATGTAGAAAAGCACTTCTTAGGCTATGAATTTTCAAACCGTCGAGGTAGTGAGGGAATTCATGCTATTCAAAGAGGTAAAAATATTGATGAATGTACTCAACTTTTTGATATAACCAATAATAATAATTCGGAGAAGGCAAGTACTTACATTCGACAAGCTTTTGAAGGAAATTATCACTCTATTATTGCAGAAAACATGAAGGCTCATGTCTTTCGCTCTGCATTGATTGATATGCTTACTTTTGACAGAGATAACTATGAAAAAAATATTTCGTTAACACTAAAAAAAAAAGTAATAGTTGATAGTCAATATCCACAATTTAAAATTGCGGATTTATTTATCACGATTAAGAATGGTAAAAATGTAAAGCAGTCTGATTCAATTGGCGGATATCGAGTTTCTCGTATAGAATCCATAGCAAATGCTGAATTTGATATTAATGCGACAAAGTGGACAACGGATAAAGTTGATGAACAAGACTTTTTACAAAATGGAGATATTCTCTTCAGTCATATTAATAGTGTGAAGTTTTTAGGTAAAACAGGTATTTTTGACTCGGATGAGAAAGTTGTGCATGGAATAAATCTGCTTAGATTTAGAGCCAACAATCTCATTATTCCGAAATATGGCTATGCTATTTTTAAGTTGCCAGTTTTCATGGCAGAAGTTCAGAAGTATGCAATAAAAGCCGCAAATCAAGCGAGTGTTAATATATCAAACATTAAGGAAATACGCATTCCTGTCCCTCCTATTGATGTTCAAAAGCAGATAGTAGAAGAAATAGACAAAGTAGATAAGTCAATAAGTGATGCTATGTCCGTAATTGATAATAAAATTGCCGATATTAAAATAATCATAAACGGGTTAGCTGCTACTGTAAGTATAAAAGAATATTTTAATATTAATACAAAAGCATTAAATCCAGCATCTTATTGGGAAAATGAGTTCTTTACATATGTGGATATTGACTCTGTAGGCAAAGGTGATGGCAATATATCATTTGACAAAACAATATTGGGAAAATATGCTCCATCTCGTGCAAGACGTATTGCACAAGATAGAACAGTGATAATATCTACGGTTCGTCCCTATTTGAAAGGTTTTGCATATATTGAGAATGTTCCAGACAAGATAATTTTCTCAACGGGTTTTGCTTTGCTTGAGTCTAAGAATGAAGAAAACTATATCTCTAAATTGTTGTATTACTTATTTATGTTTTCCGATGACCTAATGAAGCAAATGGAGATTGCTATGCCAAAAGCAGCATATCCAAGCATCAATAAAGATGATATAGACAATTTCAGAATCCCTATGCCATCAATCAATGAGCAGAAGCGTATAATATCTCAGATAGAGGCATTGGAAATGGAAATAAATAGTGCACGCACAACCATAGAAAATGCGGCAAGTGAGAAACAGGCAATCCTTGATAAATATTTGTAATTATGGAAACAGTTGGTGTTATACAGGAAACATATAATGTTTGGAGTTGGTTGTCACCACTTATCAGTGGAGCCATAGGTGCTTTAATTGGCACTTATGGTGGATCCTATTTCTTGCATTGGAAGCAAGAGAAGAAAATCAAAAATGTGCGTTCTATGGCTGTTAAAGCGTTGGATATTTTCAAGGAATATGCTCAGCATAAAAAGAATTATGCTGATTCAGCAAATGAGTTCAACACAAAGCTTAATGTCTCTGAAAAGAGAGCAGTTGTTGTAGCCTTACATAAAATAGGAGTTCCATTTGAAGTTCCTGCCAGAGATACTTTTGATATTAAAAACATAAGATTTAAAGATGTTGCCATAGATAAGGATGAAATAGTAGCAATGATTGTACAAATTGACAAAGGCAATTGCGATACACTATTCTTTACTGATATAGAATCATATTTCACTACAAATCTTAGACTTTATGCTGTTAGAAATGTGGGCAAGAAATATGTTGAAGAAGTTCATGCAAAAAGTTGGGTGGAGAAAGAAAAACTAAATACAATTGTGAATCCTGTAGATTGGTATAAACAGTTTACACCAGGAGAACTTCAAACTATATTAGTACTGAGAACACAATTAGCAAATACAGACTATTTTTCTCAAAATGGGCGAGCTGATTCGAATAAGATTAAGGATTTGATTAGAGAAATAGAGATTGGTCTTTGGGACAATTATTTATTTTACGACTATGAGTCTTTCACAAATATTCAAGCGCAGCATAATTTAGCGAATGTTGTGCAAAATATGATAATGATGAATCAGCAACAGGTTAACAATGCTCCACAAAAAATAGAAATAGCTGAAAGTAATTAAACAGCGATGGCGACCACTTGATGTGGTCGCCATTATTCACTTAAAGTTTCATGCAGTTCTTGAAAGAAAACTTTAGCCTGCTCAACGGCAAGTTGTATCGTTCCAAGTCCGACAAGAATTATCTTATTCTTGCCTTGATGAAAGGTGATGATGAAAGCAAAAAGCTATGGGATAAACTTAATATAAAACAAAATACCATAGAAAAGGAAATAGCGGGTAATAAAGAGGTTTTGGAAAGAGTAGAAAGCCATTTCTATATAAGTGAGTCTTTTGAGCTTGATAATGAACTTCATATAGAGGATATTCCTAATGTGGGTTCTTTGAAACCGCTTCCTGAACAGTCTAAGAAGCAAGGCATATTAATGGTGATGATGGAAAACTATCAGACGAAGAGCATTAACTTCTTGCCGAAAGGGGAATTGGCTGTCGGCATTAAATATACGATGGACAGTATGAAGATTGTTGAGCATATAAACGAAATCGGATATATTCTGTTTCACACCCGTAAGGATGAAGGTCAACATCTATTTGCAGTAAAAAACTGTAAGATAGCATCTGTCGATGAGTTTTCTTCAGATATTTACCGTAATGTTAGTACTACGACTATGTATGTGATAGTGGAATTTGAAAACACTCAAGAGATTGATAGCAGATACTTGCATCCAAATCAGATGAAATATACTCCAACAACGAGGTACGATGCCCAATATACAACAATAAGCGAAATCCGATAAAGATGTTGCACAAACAACTGGAATCGGTATAAAAATAAGGAGTAAGTCATGGACAAACTATCTGCGGAACAGCGGCATAAGAACATGGCGGCGATACACTCCGCCAACACAAAGCCGGAGATTATCGTGCGCAAATATCTTTTTTCGCGCGGGTTCCGCTATAGGCTTAACCATAAGCGGCTGCCGGGACACCCTGATATTGTATTGCGTAAGTATCGTACATGTATATTTGTTAACGGCTGCTTTTGGCACGGGCATGATGAATGCAGCTGTTTCAAGATGCCAAAGAGCAATACAGCCTTTTGGCAGGAAAAGATTGCCCGTAACAAAGAGCGCGACAAAAGGGTGCAGAAAGAACTTGCACAAATGGGCTGGCACTGCATTACCGTGTGGGAATGCGAGCTTAAGCCCAAAGTGCGTGAGCTTACGCTCGTATCGTTGGAGTATACCCTTAACCGCATTTTTCTGAAAGACCGGTCGCGTAGCTATGAGATACAAGACATGGCATCGGACTTGGGCATGGCGGCAGAGCCGGATTGCACGTTTTAGCCTTTATATAAACAGGCGTCCAATCTGATATATTGCGGCAGATATTATCCATGCCAAAACTGTGGTATAGAGGGCGGCAAACAGTGCCCAGCGCCAGCTGCCAGTCTCGCTTTTTATAGCCGTTATGGTGGCAATGCACGGGAAATAAATCAGTACAAACAGCAGATAGCAGAAGGCGATGAGCGGCGTTATGCCGTTGGCAGACATCTTATGGTACAGCCCCGAATACTTCTCCGTGTCTTCGGCAATGCTGTCGTCTCCGGCATATAGAACGCCTATTGTTGAGGCAACAATCTCTTTTGCGCCAATTCCGGCAACAAGCCCGACATCAAGCTTCCAGTCAAATCCCTGTGCCTCGAATACCGGTTCTATCGCTTTGCCTATCTGTCCTATGTAGCTCTGCTCCTGTTGCTCCGTAGAGCTAAGCCTGTCGTTGTGCGGGAAGTATCCCAAAGCCCATACAATGATGCTGGCAACAAGGATGATGTCTCCCATTTTCTTCAGATACTGTTTGCCTTTCTCCCATGTATGCCTTGCTATGGCTTTGGCGGTGGGTATGCGATAGGGTGGCAGTTCCATTACGAAAGGAGTGTCTTCGCCCTTTATAAGCCACTTGCTGAACACGCGGCTCATAAGCACGGCAAGCAACAGTCCTATGGCATAGAGTGATATCATTATGAAACTCTGATATTCAACGGCGAAGAACGTGCCGGTAATCATTATGTATATGGGCAGTCGTGCCGAGCAACTTATCATGGGCAGTATGAGCATTGTTATCAGTCGGCTGCGCCTGCTCTCTATTGTGCGTGTCGCCATAATGGCAGGAACATTGCATCCGAAGCCCATTATCAGCGGAATGAAGGACTTGCCGTGCAGTCCCATCTTGTGCATGAGTTTGTCCATGATAAAAGCTACGCGTGCCATATAGCCGCTGTCTTCCATGAAAGATATGAACATGTAGAGAATGAGTATCTGAGGAAGAAAGACTATTACGGCACCCACTCCGCCGATGATACCGTCGCTGAGCATATCTTTCAGCGGTCCGTCAGCCATTGTGGAACTGACAAAACTGCCGAGTGCCCCGACTCCAGCCTCTATCCAGTCCATGGGATATTGTCCCAAGGAGAATGTAACCTGAAACATGACGTAGAGGAAGAGCAGGAACATAGGGAAGCCAATGTACTTGTTGGTTACGATGTTGTCGATGATATGCGTCACAAGATATGTGTCCTGTTTCTTTCCTTCTTCAAATCCGGCCTCCTGCAATGCACCGTGTATAAATCCGTACTTTGCGTTCATTATAGCCGTCTCGCTGTCTTCCTTTGTGTCTTTCCTGATGTTCCCGGCAGCCTCGTCACGCAGTTTAATTATCTTTTTGCCGTTTGGCAGACCGTTTACAACCCTTTCCGTCTCCTTGTCCATTTCAAGAAGCTTTATGGCAAGGTAGCGCGTGGAATATTTATGGCGTATCTGCTCGTTGTTCTGAAGCTCTGACTTTATGGTGTCTATTGCCTTTTCTATATATTTTCCGTGGTTGAGATGTATGTGCCTGTATACGTTTTTATTAGGCTTGTCACCGTGTGCAAAATCTTCCTCATGGTCGCCGCCGTGTTTGTTTTCGTAGTTCTTGTGCCATTCTTGCAGATCTTTAGCCACCTCAGGATTGATATTGCCGTCCTTGTCGAGGAAGTCAACACCCTCATACATGTTTATTATGATATGGAACAGCAGGTCCACACCCTTACCCGTCTTGAACACGGTGGGTACCATTGGCACGCCGAGCAGCTGCCCCAGCTTGCGGTGGTCGAGCTTGTCACCTCGTGTCTCAAATTCATCGAACATGTTAAGGGCACATATCATCAGCAGGTGCATGTCAACAAGCTGTGTCGTGAGATAAAGGTTTCGTTCAAGGTTTGACGAGTCTATGACATTTATTATTATATCCGGCGTGTTGTCTATTATCTGCTTGCGCACATAAAGCTCCTCGGGACTGTATGCCGAAAGTGAATAAGTGCCCGGCAGGTCTACTATGTTGAACTCGTAACCTTCAAAATATGCCCGTCCTTCCTTGGCATCCACCGTCACGCCGGAGTAGTTGCCGACACGCTCGTGTGCGCCCGATACAAAATTGAACAACGAAGTCTTTCCGCAATTAGGGTTGCCGACAAGCGCCACATTTATCGTCCTTCGCTTTTTCTTTGCCGCGTCCTGCAACTGCTTGTCTGTGAGCGGGGCATCGTTGCACCCGTCATTATCTTTTATTGTATATCCGCTGTCATTCATGTCGTTGCCGACCTGCTGTCCGGCTTTTCTCGCCTCTTCCTCGGATATCACCTCTATCATCTCCGCCTCGTCGCGGCGAAGTGATATCTCATAACCCATGAGTTTGTATTTAACGGGGTCGCGCAGAGGAGCGTTGAGCAGTACCTCCACTACTTTCCCTTTTATAAATCCCATTTCGACAATACGTTTCCGAAATCCTCCGTGACCTGATACTTTCACTATGACCGCCTTGTCTCCGGTCTTCAGTTCTGATAGTCTCATATTTTATGTTTATTGTCTTACACAAAGATAATGACTTGCGCCTGCAACAACGTTGCGTTTTCTATATATGCAGTCTGCTGTACAGGGCATATATAGACTGATATTGTATAGCGCAAAATGTTTTATGCAAAGGTAATAAGAATATTTCAAAGTATATTAAAGCCTGTGTTATAATACCTACAAATGGGTATCATGCTTGATGTATATATTCTTTTTCAGTAATTAATTATGGAGCGTAGTGGGGCAGACTTAGACGAACTGTAAATGCCATTGTCATAGAGATACCACAACGGGCTCGTGGTGTATTGCCGGCAAAATCTTTTCTATAAGGTCTTTTGTCTTCATACGTAGGCTCGACGTGTTGATGCATGGGTGGCAGCCGACATATTCGCTTTGCAGCACATCGCTGTCTATGAGCAGCTGCACTGAGTTTTCGCTGTCGTTCATCAGTCCAAGTACCGACACGGAGCCGGGAGTTATGTCAAGATATCTTAGCATGTCTTCCTCTCCTGCGAACGACAGGCGTGCGGAGTTTATCTGTGCCGAAAGGTTTTTGGTAAGAAACTTCTTGTCGCCAGGTATCATGAGCAGGTAAAACTTTGTCCTCTGCCTGTTGCACAAAAACAGGTTCTTGCATATTATGGCGTGCTTTGTCCGTTCTATGTTGTCTTCGGCTTTGAACTCTTCTAATGTCATCCGTCCGAAAGCGGCATTTATTTCTGCACACACTTCCATTGTCATTGCCGGTTTGTGGTCGAGCCTGTCGTATTCAACGCCTATGCTGTCAAGCAGTTCATATACCCTGAGTTCACGTTCCTGCCTGCCGGTGGTGTCTGTCGGCTTTCCTTTATATATTGTCAGCATGTTTATATATTTATTATATGATGGATTATAAATACGTTTAAAAGATGGGACGCATCCTCATGTCGCATTTTTATCTTTACTCCCTTTACTGTTGAACAGTAATTTTTTCCACGCAAAATTAATAAAAAATGATTATTTGTAAAAAGTCACACACTATTTATATAGATAAAAGGTTAATTTCTTTGATGTGCTCAATGCAATGTTTGTATGTAGGACCGGTAAGCCTGCAACGTTCGGGTGGATTTGTAATCCGCCCGCTTTTTAAGCGCCATCAGTAATGGATTTGCAATCAATAGGCATTTCAAATGCCTTCACTGCGCCATGTTTTTATAGCTTTCAACATGCACATGCGGGCGGATTGCAAATCCACTCGAACGTAAGAGCGTGTTTATTAATGACTTACAGCACTGATATAATTCGTTGAACTCACGTTGTTTATATAGATAAAAGGCTCATTTCTTTGATATGCTCAATGCAATGTTTGTATGCTGAATTGGTAAACGTGTATAGTATAACATATTATTTCTATTAACTAATTCTTAGCCGGAGTTTATCCAATAAATACTCTGTACTGGATAAAATATTGCCTTTTTTATCCAGTACAGAGTATTTATTGGGTAAAATGATTATCTTTGTAATCTGATTACGACGCATTATGAAGAATATAATCTTAAATCAAAGAGCAGAGCGGGATGAGCTGATGGCTCGTCCTTATCAGCAGAGATATACGAAGTATAATCCTGAAGAATTGCTTGTCAACCCGTTAATCAAGCTTATTACAGGACCTCGCCGTGTCGGCAAGTCTGTATTCGCTTTGCTTATGCTGCAAGGAAAAAACTTTGCATATCTCAATTTTGATGACAATCTCCTGTTGGAAAACTGGGATGAGGATTTGGTTATGACAATGCTTGACAACGTATATCCTGGATACGGTTATCTTCTGCTTGATGAAGTGCAGAACTTGCCAGACTGGGATTTATGGATTAATAAATTATATCGGCGAGGTAAAAATCTTATTATCACAGGCAGCAATGCGAAAATGTTAAGCAGCGAAATGGCAACGGTATTGACCGGCCGTTATCTTCAGATTGAGATGTTGCCGTTTAGTCTTGACGAAACCATGCGTTGGAAGAACGTTGATCCGGCATTGAAAGAAGAGTTGGCACAAGCTGCCGTAATTGCCGATGACTATATGCGTAACGGTGGCTATCCCGAGACAATTCCGGCCCGAGGCATCACAAAGAGTTACCTGTCAACACTATTCGACTCTATCTTACTGAAGGATGTCGCTAAGCGCCATAATGTCAGAAACACGGCAGACTTATACAATCTTGCCACATATCTTCTTTCAAATTTCTGTAATCCGATTTCTGCAAACGACCTTGCAGGGCAATTGGGAATGTCAAGTGTAACGACCACCAAGAAATTTTGCGGTTATTTGGCTGAGCCTTATCTGTTTTATTATCTTCCACGCTTCAACAACAAAATGAAGCTTATGAATAAAGCTCCGAGCAAGATCTATGTCGTTGACAACGGTTTTGTGCAAAGCATAGCATTCAATCTTAGTGAAAATCTCGGAAGATTATTGGAAAACCAAGTGTTTGTAGAACTTCTTAGACGTGGATACGTTCCCGGTCAGACGTTGTTTTACTATCGTACACGCAACGATAAAGAGATAGACTTCGTAACACGTAAAGGCGTGAAAATAGACCGGCTGATACAGGTGTGTTACGACATGACTGCTGAGAAAACCCGTAAACGTGAACTCGGCGCTCTCGCTGAAGCCGCTGAGGAGCTATATTGTAACAATTTGCTCGTTGTCGTCGGAAACCATCACAATGAAGAAAGGATTTTATACAACGGATACAATATTGAGATATGTCCTGTTCTCAATTTTTAAAAGTGAGTTCTATAAGTTCCCTCTAAATTAAATATGCTAAAATAATAAGTGTCCGATGAATTAATAACAAACAAATGAGTGCGTCCGGAAAAGGCAATGGTCCTTTTCCGGATGCTTAGTATGAAACTTCATCAGACCCACGTTAATATAATTTACTGGCGGCCGGATAAAACATCAGCTATTGAAAACGACCTTTACAGTTTCACCCTCTTTTATGTTCTTTCTATAAACAAGCTTCTTTCCCTTGTAAACCCTCACGTCCAACTTATCCTTTATGCGGGAGACATGTATGTCAAAATCGGGATTGAAGGCGCGTACCGTCTGTTTCCCAGCGGATGGCCCCGTTGTCTTCAATGCGCCATCTGTCGGCAGTCTGCGCATGGCATGCCACACACATGCCCCACAGGGCAACAGCCGCTGTCAGTAATATGTTTTTCATAAGCTGCCTACAGTATTGACATGAATTTCCAAGTTACTGAAGCCACGGAATTGGGCTTGCCCTTTTCCGCTTTTGAGACAGAGCCTTTCAGCTTACCGTCCTTTTGGCGCGTTACTTTCAGCTCGCGCCAGCTGAAAGCCCCTTTCTCATAGTCGAACGTTTCACCATCGTCGTCATACAGGCGGTAGCTTCCCTCCGCCTTGCCATAATGACGTATTTCGAGGTTTACTTTTTCGCCGGCAGCCGGAGCATGGAGCCGTGGCTCCATCATCGGGATGATGCCTCCGTCCTTTACGTAGACGGGAATGCGGTCAAGACCCGGAGTAACCGTTATTGTCTCGCCGTTGCCTGCATACTTGCCTGTATGGAAGTCATACCAGTCTCCTTTGGGCAGCACCACCTTACGGGTGGTCTGTCCGGCAAACATCGGAGCCACCAACAGGTATTCTCCCGCCATGTACTGGTCTTTTATTTCTTTGGTAACGGCCTCTAAATAAGGATTGTCCTCAAGATTACAGTTCTTCATCTCCATTGACACGGCTTGTTCAGGATTAAAGCCCGCCTCATTTAAAAATCTTTTCCGGATTACACATTTAATTCACAGCAACAAAGTTAAATGTGTAATTCGGAAAAGATTTACAGAATTATATCAAATGTTTATAGTATTATGTCAAAACTATTTGTTTGTAGCATGATGACAATACTACAATACATATAGCTCTTATTGATACAATCTTATTTCGGTATGGAAATAATGACGTTTTTCAATAACTCCATTATTGGCATCCAAATGTGAAAATCCTTTCTTCCATAGGCAAGAATGTTTTTTGCAGCATGTCTTCTGCCGGTGAGCCAAATGGCATCTGGGCAATCAACTCCCATGTTCCGCTGATATTCCATTCCTTGCGTACGGCACTGTCTATGATAGGATTGTAGTGTTGCAGGGATGCTCCGAACCCCATATCCTCAAGCATTGTCCATACGGCAAGTTGGTGCATGCCCGATGTTTGCTGCGACCATGTGGGGAAGCGTTCGCTATATAACGGGTTTTCGCGTTGCAGGCGTGCCACGGTAGTACGGTCTTCATAGAACAGAACCGTACCATATCCTGAACGGAAACCATTGTCAATCTTTCTTTCCGTTCCTTTTATAGACTCGGGTGATACAATCTTTTTCAGTTCTGTTTTTACTATGTCCCACAACCGGCGGTGATGGTCTCCGAGCAACAGCACCATGCGTGTGGATTGAGAGTTGAATGCCGACGGCACATGTCTGGCAACAGTTTGCAACATGTTCACTATATCTTTGTCGCTCACCGGCGACTTGTCCCACAGTCTGTAATAGCTCCTGCGGTTCTCCAATGCTTCCTGAAAACTTCTCTTCATAATCATACGTCTTTAAGGGTTAGCACCACAAATATAATTATTTTACATTGGATTTATGTGTCTACTGGTAATTCAGTAAGAATATTTATGAGGTTTTATCAATGTATAATATAACGTTAGTTCGATATAAGCAAGTTATATATTTATATTCCAAAATGTCTCTACAAAGGATGATACCTGCAGATTGTATTATTTCGAACTCGCGTTATATTAGGGACGCCTTCGGGGAGAGGGAGGAAGCGTGCTAAATCATGACACGGATGGCACGGAATTAAGACCAGGATG